>JAEXGR010000007.1 GCA_023450745.1 Synergistota bacterium | reverse complement strand
CGCAGAGGCGGGTGGCTGTTTTTTCGCTGCCCCCGTCTGCGTATATGAACTATCCTCTTTATGATAATTATTCAATGAAGAGGTGCGTTATGAAAAGATATTTCAAACTATATATTATCGCTCTCCTGCTCCTGGCGGTCTTTTGTCCCGCCGCCGAGAGCGCCCGCGTGACAGAAATCGACAGCGCGGAGCGGTTGGCCGCTTTTAGGGACAGCGTAAACGCGGGCGACGGCTACGAGGGCGCAAGCGTCAGGCTTACCGCCGATATTGACCTGCAAGGCGCCGAATGGGTTCCGATCGGAACGGCCGACGCCCCCTTCAGCGGAAAATTCAACGGCGCGGGGCATAAGATAAGCGGCCTGCGGATCACGTCGCGCAGCGCCGCCGCCATACCGGTAGGCACGACGGAATATTCCGGCGCGGCGCTATTTCTCATCCTTTCCGGACGGCGGGCTCAGATTGCGAACCTTGCCGTGGAGGGAACTGTCGATAATACCAGGCGGCGGGGCAACCTGCTGGCCGGCGGCATTGTGGCCTACGCCGCTGCCGATACGGTGATCTTCAATTGTAAAAGTTCGGTCTCCGTCTCCGTTTCCGGCAGGGGAGGGCCGCGCAGTTTCGGCGGGGAGGATTACGCGATCGCCGGCGGCGCGGCGGCCCACCTTGAAGGTTACATGATCAACTGCGTCAATGACGGCGCTGTGAAGAGCTCCGGCTCCTCGGCCTCCAGCGTTGCCGCGGGGCTTGTGGGGCGGTTGAATGGGTACGTCCTCTCTTCCCGCAACGAGGGCCCGATCTCTGCCGCCGACGCCGGCCTCTTTCAGAACATCGCGGGCGGTGTCGTGGGCGTCGGCGAGGGCGGCGTGCTCTTCGGCGTTGAGAACGAGGGTGATGTTTATTCGTCCAATGTCGGCGGCGGCGTCGTGGGGTTTGCCCGCGGCACCGCAATCCGCAACGCCAGGAACTTGGGAAAGGTGGGAGGTAACGGACATCGCGGCGCTCCTGTCATCTTGGGAGGGGTAGCCGGCAACGCCTGTAACGGCGCCTCCCTGGCGGACTGCGCCAACCTCGGAGCCGTTGACGCCGCTAGGGCCTCTGAATATGTCAGTGCGGGCGGCGTCGCCGGATTGAGCAATTCCGGGCCGAACTTGCCGGAAAATGTTTTTTCTCATTGTTCAAACAGCGCCCCCATCTCCGGCGAGGGGCTGACCGCGACGCGGGTTGGCGGGCTGATCGGCGAGATGGGCAAGAGCCGGCTCGCGGATTCGGCAAACAGCGGGGCGGTCAATACCGGCAAGGCCTTTGCCGGCGGGCTTGTCGGCAAAAAATTTTCCGACGCCGACGTGTGCGATTCGGTATATCCCAGCGGTTACGACGCGGTTGCCTATGGCACCATCTCAGCGAGAGACTGCGCCGCGCTTCCCAAGGACCGGCTTGCGGGGACCGCAATGACGGCGGCGGCCTCGTTGTCTCCGCGGCCGCTTGTGCTGGCGGAGGGAGAGAGCCGCAAATTATCGGTTGATTCTAAGGCTCGCGCCGGATTCACGGAGGGTGCGGGCGTCCTTTATTCCGTCGTTTCGGCCGACGCTGCGCCCGCGGGATATGTCGCCGTGTATGAAGAGGAAGGCGTTCTCACGGTGTCCGGCAAGCGGCGAGGCGTCTCGCTGCTGTTGGTCCGCGCGCTCCGCCGCGGAAACGGCCCGGCGGGCGGCGCTGGCAAAGACGGTGCGCGAAAGGCGCTGTTTCCGGTGCTGGCGGTAGTGACGGACGCCGCCGCGGCGTCCGCCGTTCCTCCCCTGTGGCCGGAGGCTTTTAGCCTTTCGGTTTTGTCTGCCGATCTTTCTCCCGTCCCGCGCGGCGGCCTCGACCATCCTGCCGCGCCCGCCTCCGGATGCGACGCGGGCGAATGGGCGATAGTCAGTCTGGTCGCGCTCCCGCTGGCGCTGTTTCTCTTTGCGAGACGAAATGACCAATAAATAAATTGTTTTACAATTACTGAATAAAGAAAAGCGATGGGCTGATTATATTTAAAAACATACAATAGCCAGCGTTAATTTTGCTTTACATATTAATAAATTAATGTTACCCTTTCTAGCAACCGTATAAAATACGATTATGGAAGGGGTGTTTATGATGGATTTGTTTTGGAAATTCAACGGTTTTGTAAACGGCATCGTCTGGGGGCCGTGGATGCTCGCTCTGCTGGTAGGAACGGGGATCTGGCTCACGATCGTCCTGCGCTTTCCGCAGCTGCGCTATTTTACCCTGATGTTCCGCGAGGTCTTAGGCAATATCAGGAAAAAGAACGAAGGGGCGGGGACGATCTCGTCGTTCGCCGCGATGGCGACGGCCCTGGCCGCGACGGTGGGCACGGGAAACATCGCCGGCGTGGCGACGGCTCTCCACCTTGGCGGGCCGGGAGCGCTTGTCTGGATGATGTTCTCCGCCATCTTCGGCATGACGACGAAGTTCAGCGAGGTGACGCTCGCCGTCCGTTACCGCGAAGCTGACGGCGAGGGCGGCTACCGCGGCGGCACGATGTACATCCTTGAAAAAGCGCTCGGCATGAAGTGGCTTGCGATGACCTTTGCGGTCTTCACGATCTTGGCCTCCTTCGGCATCGGCAATATGGTGCAGTCAAACTCGACGGCGGAGGGCATCGCGATGGGCTTTGGCGTCTCGCATATTGTTACGGGCGCGGTGATCGCGGCGGTCGTCGGCCTCGTTATCTGGGGCGGCCTTACGAGGATCGCCACAGTGACGGTCTATTTGGTCCCCTTTATGGCCGTTTTTTATATCCTGGGAGCGCTTGCCGTGGTGATCGCCCACGCGGACGCCGTTCCCGGGGCGATCGCGAACGCCTTTTACGGCGCCTTTTTTGATCAGCTGGCCTTGCCGGGAGCGCTTGCCGGCTGGTCTGTAAAGATCGCGATTACGCGCGGCATTTCCCGCGGCGTGTTCTCGAATGAAGCAGGCTTGGGCTCCGCCCCTATGGTCCACTGTACGGCGCGTACGGACCATCCCGTGCGCCAGGGACTTTACGGACTGTTTGAAGTTTTTATGGATACGATAATTATCTGCAACCTTACCGCCCTCACCATTCTCGCGACGGGAGTGCTGACGGGACAGCCGGAGCTCACGGGCGCTCAGCTCTCTCTCGCCGCCTTCAGCGCGGTGCTCGGCCCCAGCGGCATAATGATCCTCTCCGTGGCGCTCGCGCTCTTTGCCCTCTCAACCATCCTCGGCTGGTACTGGTACGCGGAGACGGCGCTTGTCTATATCACAAACGGCACCTCGCTGATCAAACCTTTTAAGGTCTTCTGGATGGCGCTGATCGTCTTTGGCGCGTGGGGCGGCAGCGAGCAGCTCGCAAACCTCTGGGACCTCTCCGATACGCTTAACGGGCTGATGGCGATTCCGAACCTTATCGGCCTGCTGCTGCTGACCAAGGAGCTGCGCTTCCTCGTCAAGGATTTCGACGATAAGCTCAAAACGGGAGAGCTTAGGCGCTGAAAAGGTGCGGCAATATAAACTAACGGCGGGCCGCGAGGCCCGCCGTTAGTTTTACCTGCTCATTCTGATCATATCCGAAAGGAGCGCCTGTCCGGTTTCCCGGCGTCCCGCCCCCGGGCCGATCAGCGTGATCTCGCCAAGGTTGTCGGTGTTTACCGTGATGGCGTTCGTCGCGCCGTCTATCGCGGACAGAGGATGCGTCGCGGCGATCTCCTTCGGCATTACGTAGGGGTGCATTCCGAAGCTGTCGAATCTGATGCCGGCGACGAGCTTTATCGTAAAGCCGCTGCGCCGGGCCTCGGCGATCTGCTGCGGCGTCACCTGGGTGATGCCGATACGGGTGACGTCTTTTACGTCGATGTCTTTGCCGAAGAGGATTTTCGCGAGGATGACGATCTTGACCGCCGCGTCCCAGCCTTCGACGTCGCCGGAAGGGTCCGCCTCCGCGTATCCGAGCGCCGTCGCTTCGGCGAGGGCGTCCGCGTAGGTTGCGCCCTCTCCCATTTTAGTGAGAATAAAGTTCGTCGTGCCGTTGAGAATGCCCTCCAGCCCCAGCACGCTGCAGCCCGCGATGCCGTTTTTCATCATGTCGATGAGGGGCGTTCCGCTCATCACCACGCCCTCGTAGCTCAGCTTCGCGCCGCAGTCCTCCGCGAGGCGGCACAGTTCGTCGAAGGCCACGGCGATCGGTCCCTTGTTCGTCGTGGTGACGCTGATGCCGCGTGACAGCGCCGCTCTGAGATGGGAGAGACCAGGCTCTCCCGTTTTTAGGTTGGTCGGGGTGCATTCGGCGAGCACCGTCGCCCCCGACCGGTCGAGCAGTTCGTCGAAATGCCCCGCCGCCTGCGCGAGCGCCCCAAAACTGCGCCTGTTGTGAAGCTCCTCCAGTATCTTCTCAAGGTCGAGCCCTTCGGGGTCCATGACGATGCCCTTCATGAGGTCGCTGATGAGGACTACCTTATATTCAAAGCCATATTTCTCTTTTAGTTCAGTTTTTTTCTCGTGAAGTATCTCAAGAAGCGCGGTGCCGACATTGCCGCAGCCGGCCAGTGCGATGTTATTTATCATTGCCGTCCCTCCATAACCTGAATCGTGAATATAATTTCAGGATTATATCACAAAACGAAAGTTATCAACATAGAATCATAAAAAGCTGACAAAAGATATAGTATAAAAAAACGCCCGCTGGCTGAGCGCCGCGGGCCGGTCGTCACTGCTGGCGGTCTGCCGCCGCTACTGTTCTTTTTTCTTGATATGCGCCTTGATGTCGGCCAAGCTGACGCGCGTCAGTTCTCCGGCGGGCAGCTCGCCAAGTATCTCCCACGCCATGTCCAGCGAGTAGCCGATCTCGCGGTCTTCCTCTTTTCCCTGCCGGAGGAAACGATCTTCAAAGATACGTCCGAAGGAGAGGAACGCTTTGTCCGTTTTTGAAAGTTCATCCTCGCCGACGACGCCCGCGAGAGAGCGGACCTCCTGTACTCTGCTGTAGGAGGCGAAGAGCTGGCTCGCGACGCTCGGATGGTCTTCGCGGGTATAGCCCTTTCCGATGCCGTCCTTCATCAGGCGCGAGAGGCTGGTGAGGATGTCTATCGGCGGATAGATGTTTCTCGCGTCAAGCTCGCGCGAAAGGACGATCTGTCCCTCGGTGATGAATCCGGTAAGGTCGGGGATCGGGTGCGTGATGTCATCGTTGGGCATCGTCAGAATCGGAATTTGCGTGACGCTGCCCTCGCGTCCGCGCACGACGCCCGCGCGTTCGTAGAGCGAGGCCAAGTCGCTGTAGAGGTAGGCCGGGTATCCCTTGCGGCTCGGGACCTCCCCCGCGGCGACGCCGAGTTCGCGCAGCGCTTCGCAGTAGCTCGTCATGTCCGTCATGATGACGAGGACGTGCATGCCAAGTTCATAGGCGAGGTACTCCGCCGTCGAGAGCGCCATGCGCGGGGTCGCGATACGCTCGATGACGGGGTCGTCGGCAAGGTTTAGGAAGGTGACGATGTTGTTGGAATGGCCGCGCGTCGAGAGCTCCTGCATGAAATAGGCCGCGTCGTCGTGCTTGACGCCGATGCCGGCGAAGACGACGGCGAACTCGTCGGAGCCGACGACCTTTGCCTGCGTCGCGATCTGTACGGCGAGCTGGTTGTGGGGCAGGCCGTTGCCGGAAAAGATCGGCAGCTTCTGCCCGCGGATCAGCGTCGTCAGCGTGTCGATCGCCGAGATGCCGGTATGGATGAAGTTGCGCGGGTACTGGCGGGCCATCGGGTTCAGCGGCAGTCCGTTGATGTTTACGCGCTTGCCTCCGTAGATCTCGCCGCAGCCGTCGCGCGGTTCGCCGAGGCCGTTAAAGGTACGGCCGAGCATGTATTTCGAGAGGTGCACCTCAAGCGGTTTGCCAAGGAAGCGTACCTTCGTGGTGTTGGGAATGAGTTCCTCCGTTCCCGTGAAGACCTGCACGAGGGTCGCCTTTTCGCTGAGCGATTTTACCTGTCCGTGGCGTCGCGCGCCCTTGCTGTCACGGATGTCCACAAGCTCTCCGTAACCGACGCCGCTCACGTTCTCCACGAGGATAAAGGGTCCCTCGATATCTTTTACTCCGATATATTCGGGCTGCGCCATGCTATTCACCACCCCTTAGTTTTCTTGTGCGTTCCGCGGCGACGCGCTCAAGGTGCGCGTCGATCCGTTTGCGCAGCTGGTCGAAGCCCTCTTTGTCCTCCGCCGCGAGTTCCCTCAGGTGGGTGATCGAGTCGACCGATTCGTCGTCCTTTATCAGCGAAATGGGGATGTCCCTGTGGACGAGCTCCATCGCCTTGTGGTGAAATTCCAGGATGACGGAGAGTATCTCAAACCCCTTGATCGGCGGCGAGTACGAGTCGGAGCCGAAGGAGTTCTGCTGGAGATAGCCGTTCTTTATCAGGAAGGCCGTAAAGGCGATGAGCCGCTGGTCGTCGGGAAGGACGTCCTCTCCGACAAGCTTGATCACCTGCTGTATCTTATTGTCCTCCGCGAGGATGTTGCGCACCTCTTCACGGAGCTCGCCCCAGCGCGCGTCCACGTTTGAGCAGAACCAGCCGTCGACCTCCTCGGCGTATTCGCTGTAGGAATCTGTCCAGGAGATGGCGGGGTAGTGACGCGCGTTCGCGAGGTTCTTGTCGAGCCCCCAGAAGCAGCGGATGAAACGCTTCGTGTGGCGCGTTACCGGTTCCGTGAAGTCGCCTCCGGGGGGAGAGACGGCGCCGATGACGCTGACGCTGCCGTTTTCGCCGCCGATTGTGACGACGCGTCCCGCGCGCTCGTAGAACTCCGCGAGGCGGCTCGGCAGGTAGGCGGGGAAGCCCTCTTCCGCCGGTATCTCTTCAAGGCGTCCGGACAGTTCGCGCAGCGCCTCCGCCCAGCGCGAGGTCGAATCCGCCATGATCGCCACGTCGTAGCCCATGTCGCGGAAATATTCCGCGATCGTAATGCCGGTGTAGATCGAAGCTTCGCGCGCCGCGACGGGCATGTTCGAAGTGTTGGCGATCAGTATCGTGCGTTCCATCAGCGGGCGGCCCGAGCGCGGGTCTTCGAGCACGGGAAACTGTTCAAGAACGTCGGTCATCTCATTGCCGCGCTCGCCGCAGCCGATGTAGATGACGACCTGCGCGTCGCCCCATTTGGCCAGCTGATGCTGGGTGACGGTCTTTCCCGTTCCGAATCCTCCCGGGATACAGGCGGTGCCGCCCTTGGCGAGCGGGAAGAGTCCGTCGATGACGCGCTGCCCCGTCACGAAGGGCTCGTTCGGCAGCAGCCTTTCGCGGTAGGGGCGCGGCGTGCGGACGGGCCAGCGCTGGATCATCGGAATCGATACCTCGCGTCCGAAAGCATCCTTCACCTTCGCGACGTCGCTGCCGGCGTGGTGTTTGCCGCCGGGGATTATCCAGGTGATCTCGCCCTCGAAGTTTGGCGGGGTCATTATCTTATGTACGAGCAGCGGCGTCTCCTGGATGGTCGCCAGCACCATCCCGCCGGAGACGAGGTCTCCGACCTTGGCCACAGGGGTGACGTCCCAAAGACGGTCGCGGTCGATCATATTCACCGAGGTCCCCGGCGAGATGTACATCCCCTCTTTTTCAAGCAGTGAGTCCAGCGGACGTCCGATGCCGTCGAAGAAGCTGCCTATCAGCCCGGGGCCGAGCTCGATAGAGAGCGGTTCGCCGGTGCCGGTCACATCTTCGTAGATGCGCAGGCCGTCCGTATCCTCGTAAACCTGAATGGTGGCGTTATCGCCGTCCATCTTTATTATTTCTCCCATCAATTTGTACGGACCGACCTTCACGACCTCGCGCATTCCGAAGTCGCGCATTCCGTTCGCCTTTATGACGGGGCCGTTGACGAATTCGACGGTTCCCAGATGGGGATTTTGCGAATTATTTTTGAGTTCCAAAGGCTATTCCTCCTACGGTAAACGCATCCGCAGGCTTGCGGCCTACGGTAATTCCAAATGTTCCCGCTTGCGCGGGAACAGGCCCGCGGCGTCTACGGTAAACGCGCCCGCAGGCTTGCGGCCTGCGGTATCTAAAAAAGTGTCCCCGCTGTTGCGGCGGCGGGGCGCGGTGGCTACAGCAGCGGCAGGAGGCGTTCCGCCAGAGAGTCCGCCATCTCCTGCGTGATGCTCTGCCAGTCCATATTTACCTGACGATGCCCGTCCGCGGTGGAAATCCAACAGCCGCCAAGTATCGGGGCGGGGTCGGGATCGAAGGTGAGCGTAAGTTCGTGGTTGGAGGCGAGAGTCTTCGCGATGATCTCGTCGGCCAGGGCGATGTCGACCGCCGAAAGCCGCAGCTTAAGCGGTACTTTGACGCCGAGCGATTCGACCGCGTCGACGCACATCCCGGTCAGAATATTGGGGTAATCCTCGCGTTCCCTGAGGTGTACCAGCTTGTCCTGGAGGCGTCCCATGGAGTCTGAAAGTATCCGGTTCTGCAGGCGCAGAGTCTCCGTTGACTTTTCACGCTCCGCGGAGAGTATCTGCCGGCGGCGGATATCTTCCGCGCGTTTGCGCGCGTCCTGCAGAATGAGATTTACCTCGCGCTGAAGCTTTTCCGTCTCATGTGTGAGCCAGTCGTCCGCCTCGCGGCGTCCCTGGGCCATGTTGACCTTCTTTTCGCTGTCGGCGCGGTCCAGAATTATATCTCTAAGGTTGCTTATCTTCTCGTTTGATACTTCTTTCATCACATTTCACCTCTTGTGTGAGTATCGGGTACTGATCATATGTGCCAGCCGCCTAGCAGCGGGATGTCTCTTAACGGCGATCGGACAAAAAGAGCCCCGAAGGGCGCTTCCCTGATTACATTTTTACGCCGATGGCTTCCTGGACATATTTTGTCAGAAAATCAGGTCCCCTTTTCGTGCCAAATCTATCCGGTATCTCGACGACAAGCGGCAGGTCTCCGCGTTCGCGCAGCTGCTGAATGATCTCCTCGGCCATCTCCGCCGCCTTTTCCGTGATGGCGAGGATGGCGAGGTTGCGCATCTTCAGCGCGCTTTCGATCGCTGCGTACGTTTCGTCGGGAGTGTGAACGAGCGTGCCCTCGATTCCGGCCAGGCGCATCCCGACGAGAGAGTCGTGGTTGTCGCTCACAAGGTAAGCCTTCATAGACGTTTGTGCCCGCCTATAGCCGCTGGATTATAAGCAGTGAAATGATGACGCCGTAGATGGCGATACCTTCGGCGAGACCGAGGTAGATAAGCGTCGTACCGAGCATTTCCGGCTTTTCACCCACGAGGCCGAGGGCGGCCGCGCCGACGTTGGCGACGGCAAGTCCCGCGCCAAGGCAGGCGATGCCCGTCGCGCACGCCGCCGCGATGAAGCCCAGTCCGGCGCCTACCGAGATCTCTTTGGCCGCCGCGGCGCCCTCCGCGGCGAATGACGTGCCGGAGAAGAGGGCGAGCACCGCTCCCGTGAAGACGAGGAGGGATGAAAGCCCGAGTACCGTCGCATAGATTTTTCTGCCGCCGCGGAACCCTTTGCGCTGAAGTATGTATCCGGCTGTCATCAGAGTTACCACCGTACCGCAGCTTAATACCAATCCAAACATGAAAAATCGCTCCTTTTCTTATTCTCTTTTAATATTTAGTCTTGCATTTTATAATTAAATACTTTATGTGGTGCGTATAACGATATTTTGTAAACTTACAGATCTTCCGCGTTGGCCTTGGAGTATTTCCCGTTATCCCTCTTCCAGCCGACAGGCTTGAAGGCGCTGCCCCCTCCCTTGTAGAATTTCCCAAAGAATTCGTAGTATTCGAGACGCAGCGTCTGGATGAATACTATCAAACCCTCGAGGCATACGATGACCACGTTGCCGATGAGCAGGATGATGCCCTTCATGACGATGCCTCCGGGCAGCGCGCGGACCATCTCGGAGAGCATGATTACCGCAAGCGACAGCCCGACGTGGTTCAGCGCGAAGGCCGCCAGTCGCACGAAGGAGGCGGTGTTCGAGACGAAGGACATCAGGTTGTGCATGATCTCGAAGAGATTGAGCACCGTCGACTCGCCGTCCCCCTTTTGGCGCAGCAGGTAACGCGCGAGGATGTCGCGGAAGACCATCACCAGGAGGAGCAGCCCCATGCCGCTCCACATGAGGTCCGCCGTAAACTCCGATATCGGCGACCCGGTAATGTATATCATGCCCAGGGCGCAGAGGGTCCAGTAGAGCGCGAGCCCCGCAAGTCCCTGTCCGTCAAAAAGCAGGCGTCCGAAGTCCTTCGCCCGGTACTGCTTTATCATGTTCAATATCAGCCCTAAGCTGATCATGAACACGCCGAGGCCGATCGATACCGCGAGCAGCGTGTTGACGTCGTGCATCGGGTTGAGCCAGATCTCCGGAATGATGCCCTCGATGCCGAAGATGCTTCCGTACATGAGCCCGAAGAACATCGAAGAAATGGAGGCCATCTTCATGACCTGCCCGAGCGAGCGCCGCATGATGCCGCGTTTGACGAGCAGCATCGAGCCGAGGAAGATCATCAGGCCGTGCCCGATGTCTCCGAACATGAAACCGAAGAAGAGTATGAAAGAGATGGCGACGATCGGCGACGGGTCTATCTCTCCGTATGAGGGCAGGCTGTACATCGCGACGATATCCTGGAAGGAGCGGAAGAACGCGTTGTTCTTGAGCTTCGTCGGGATACGGATGCCGGTGTAGGAGATATCCTGCGTCTCCTCGACCATCAGCGTCGTCATCGGAGCCTCTTCCGCGATGGTCTTGCTGATCTCGGAGTAGGTGTCCGCCGGTATCCAGCCGGAGAGGACGAACATGCCGCTGACTTCGCCGCGTCCCTTGCAGATGTCATAAACCCGCTGCATCGTGTAAAGCTGCGAAAAGAGCAGCTCGTAGTCCGCCCGGTGTTCGCGGAGCATATCCTTGGCCGCCTTGGCGAGACCGCGGATCGCCCTCTGGCGGTTGGCGATGCGTTTTTCCACGAGCGCTAGCGGATCGTCTCCGTCCAACTGTCCGGCGATGTCCTTAAGGGAAAATTCTTTGAAATATACCGCTTCCAGCAGCTTCTTTGTGGACTCTTCGTATCCCGGCACCGTTATGATCAGGGCCCAGGTGTTGCCGCCGGAGACTGTGAGCTCGTTGATCGCGATCGGCGACTCCTCGCCGCTCTCCGTCAGGCGCTGGAAATTTTCGTTTGAGAGGTAGCCGAAAAAGGTCTTCGCGAAACGTCCCTCGGCAAGCTCACGCGGACCGAATTCCGTCCCCGAAAGCGCTTCGACGAAGAGCTTGGTGGCGTGCAGCAGCTCCTCTTCCTCGATGAGCACGCGGCGGCGCTGTTCCCAGACCTGCAGCCTCCTGGAAGCCTGTTCCACGAGCATCCGCGCGCGGGAAAGCGTGAAATCCTTCGTGATCGTGACCGGCTGAGGGTCCGGCACGACCTCTCCCGCGACCTTCCATATCGTTGAGATCTTGGCGACAAGCTCGTCGTACGGGTTCTCGGTCTCGGTCGTAAGTTTGGAACGCAGCGACCTGTCGTTGATGAGTATATCAAGCGGCAGAGGCTGGAAACCGCCAGTCAGAACCATCTGACGGGCGACCGGCTCCATCTCGGACTGCGGTCCGATCATGGTCAGAGCGACCATTTTCATTACTGCCATGCGGGTTCACCCCCATTGATTATCGGCCGGACAAGGTACTGGGCCGCGGAACGGCGGTCATAATCATAGCGCACGTCCTCTATCATTCGTATAACGTCTGTGACCTCGTGGTCCTTCAATATAAAATAGGCGATCGCCGTGTGGAAGCCGGGCACGCCGTTTCTCAATATCGAAAGGGCCTTCAGGTAATTAAACCGTTTAATGGACATTTCAAGGGCAAGCTCCTTGTCGTCCTGTTCAAGCGCGTCGCGGAATATCTTTCCGTAGGTGGGGAAGTATTCCTCCATCAGCGCGATGCGCTCCTC
Organism: Synergistota bacterium; assembly: GCA_023450745.1. Taxonomy (GTDB): domain Bacteria; phylum Synergistota; class Synergistia; order Synergistales; family Synergistaceae; genus Cloacibacillus. The sequence goes on along the minus strand of JAEXGR010000007.1, from coordinate 71,216 downwards.
CCAATTGACTCCTTTTGCCATCTCGCGCAGGTGATGCGCCTTTACCCTGTACTTCACCGGAAGCATACGGCTGATCGTCTCTTCGATGGTCATATTGTAATACCACATGCACCGGTGAAAATGGTAGAGGTTCAAGAGGTCCACGCGCGAGCCGAAGAGCGGCTCAAGCACCTTCCGCTCATCCTCGGGGAGCTTCTTTATGTCGTTGTAAAGATCCATCTCCACCATGTTGTCAATGGCGAGCTCAAGGGAAAAGAGCGAGCCTTCGCCGTTTATCAGACGCCGCACCGGCTCCCGCAGCACCTTGTAATACTTTGTGTCGCGCAGGGTCTCGAGCACCTCTTTGTAGTCCCGGCAGTTCAGCAGCGCCTCATAGGGCAGCTTCGACCCGGGGACGCGAAAGAGATGCTGCCGCATCAGGTCGCGGTCCAGCCTCTTGGAGTGGATCCAGCGGAATATGCTCTTCAACTGCTCCGACTCAAACCAGCTGAGCCAGTCGAGAAAAAATTTGCGCCAGATACCCAGCAGATAAAAGAGAAACGAGTCAGCCTCCGCGAGCACGGAGGAACGGACCGCATTCTCAAGATCGATACGGTGCACCTTTGCCGGAAGCAGCGTCTCCAGCTGGTCTCTATAACCCACCGTCTGTTTTAGGAAGGCGGCGATTTCCGCGGTGGAGTTGAGGCCGAGCAGCGACCAGTATTCGTCAGCTTTCAGAAGCTGACTGTAGAGGACGTGGGCCTTGACCCCCAAAGCGGTTGCAGAGCCGTGTGAAGATGACACTAAATTCAGCCTCTCTTCTTGGAAATAAAGCTCTCGGCAGTCTCGGAGACGATAGAGTTGATCACGGGGTCTACGTTTTCCTCAAAACGCTTCTGCATACGCGCCCGTTCCTCTTTGCCAAGGCTGGCGATCTGCGCCGCCTCGGTCTTCGCGGAGTTGAGCGCCGTCTCCATTATGCCCTTTGCCTGCTCCCGAGCGGAAGCCATCTGGTTTGCGCGCTCCGCGGCAAACTTTTCCTGCGCGGTGCGAAGCAGAGACTCGGCCTCGTTTTTTGAATCGTCGACGATTCTCTTGGCCTCAGATTCTGCCCCCAGCAAAACTGCCAGAACTTCATGCAGAGTACTCATTGCAAAATTCCCTCCCTGATTTATAAACGCCTTGTGGAGCCGCTGAATTCCTTACTCCTTTATCTTCTTCTGCGCGAGCTTCATACGCGTGAAATCCTCGCGCTCTCCCTCTTCGAGGACGTCGCTGATAAAATTTATCTCCGCCTTGTCCTGGGGGATTACCACTTTTTCAAGGGCGTTGACCCGCCGGTGTGTCTTACGTATCTGTACCGCCAGCCGGTAGACGCTCGTTTCGATCTCGGCAAGCTGCGCCACCAACGCCATCACGCGGCGAAACTTGGCGTAGGCCGCGTCCATCGCCCCTGAAGAGCCGTGGAAAGAATAACTGGGGATGGTCTCCGCGCTCAGCGGGTCCACGTCGGGGATCTCCACGCCCATCACCGAGCGCAGGCGCACGGTGATATTTGAGGTGATGGGGACGGATTCGGAAATGTCTCCCACGGTGTCGATGCCAAGAGAGATATTCGCCTTCTGCAGCGCTTCATACGCCTCTTTAAATATCTTGGCAACGTCCTCCTGGAGCTTCTTCGCCGAGTCTATGTAGCGGACCAGCTCCATCATCAGCACCTGGCGCTTCTGGTCGAGAAGGTCGTGACCTGATTGGGCCATCGCCATATCGCGTGTGAGCCGGACAAGGTTTCCTCGTGTCGGAGCAAGTTTTGAAGCCACGAAATTTCCCCCCTCAAACAATAGATATCAAAGGACCCTAAACCCCCGTATCTATTATATAATCTATAAGCCATGGCGATGAAGGCCATAAACTATTACCATCGCATAAAAAGATAACCCTCACTCATCGCGGGGACAGTCTATAGTGCATTTTAACGCTTAAACGAAGCTACGTACAGGGGGTAAAAATAAGTAATGTTTCTGTTGTTTATAAGCGAAACCGCGCTCGCGAAAATTCCCGGCCTCTCCGCCGCCGGGGCAAACCTTGACGCTCTGCCCTACACCGCGCCGGCGGACGCCGACATGCTCTACTACGATCGCCCGAAGGTCGCGGCCTCCCTGCCCTTCGACCCCTTCGGACACCCCTCGCCCGCGCTCGTCACCCGCGCCGCTCTGCTTGAGGCCGGTTTTGACGCCGCGACTGTAAGGGTCGGCACCTCGATCGCCCCCGCGTCGCCGCATGAGACGATCTGCGAAGAGACCGGGGGCGACATGCGCTTTGAGACGGCGGTCCCTCGCTATGAAGAGATCGCGCAAAAATCAGCGGCGCTCGCCGCGGGGCTTGATAAAAGGGTGAAACAGGTCGTGCTCGCGGAATCCGTTCCCGGCGGGACGACCACCGCGCTGCTCGTGCTGCGCGCCCTTGGCCACACCGGCACCGTCTCCTCGGCGGGGCCGGAGAACCCGCTGACATTAAAAGAACAAATCTGGCGGGACACGGCAAAGCGCCTCGGCATAAAAGCCGGCGGCATGAAAGGCTTCGGCCTCAGGGCCGCCGCGGAGCTCGGCGACCCCATGCAGGTCGCCGTCGCCGCCTACGCCGCCGCGCTGCCCGGCGACGTGAAAATCACCCTTGCGGGCGGCACCCAGATGATGGCGGTGGCCGCGCTGCTGCGCGACATGGGCGTAACCCGGGACATCCTGGTGGCGACGACCAAATACGTCCATATCGACCCGACAAGCTGCCTTGAAGAATACGCCGCCAAGATCGGCGTGCGCTGGTACGCGGCGCCGCTGGACTTCACCAACTCGCGCTTCCCCGGCCTCGCCGACTACGAAAAAGGCTTTATCAAAGAGGGCGTCGGCGCCGGCGGCGCGGTGTGGTATGCCCAGCAGCTGGGCGTCTCGATGGCGCGGATACAGGCCCGCACCGAGGCGCTCTACGAAAAAATGCTTACGGAACACTAATTTTGTACTTTGCCATAAAAAACTGACGTATCTTCCGCTGATTAGATGTGCCGGCCGCTAAACAGGCAACTCCTGAGCGGGGCGGAGGCGTATATCAATACGTTGGAGCTACGGCCGGGAGGCGCCTGTGACGCGGGCGGCGCATATAATCAGCGGCGTCCTAAAGGAGTGGATAAAATGGCGGAGATAGCGATAATAGGAAGCGGCGGAGCGGGACTTGCGGCGGCAATCGCCGCGCGGCGGGCCGGCGCGGAGGTCACGGTGATCTCCAAAACGGCGGCGGCCACCGCCTGCTGCACGGCCTACTCGGCCGGACTGTTTTCCGTGCCTTGCGGCGGCGTATCGCCCCGCGAGCAGTATGAGAAACTTTTAAAGACGGGCTACGGGCTGAACGACCGGACGCTGCTTGCGACTCTCACCGAAGAGAGCCTCGCGTCGCTTGAGGAGATCGCCTCCTGGGGCGTGACGCTCGACTTCTTGAAAGGACGCGTGAGCGCCCGCGCCACCGCGAAAAACGGGCTGATGGGCGGCGGCGGCATGATGGAACAGCTGGTGCGGATCGCGAAAGATTGCGGCGTTAAATTCCGCGAGTGGTCCGTCGCACGTGAAATCTTCGTTGAAAAAGGGCGCGCCCGCGGCGTATCGCTTGCGAACTGGCGCAGCGGACACAGTTCGGCGCTCTCAGCGGACGCCGTCGTGCTCGCCGCGGGCGGCGCCGGACGCCTCTACAGCCATACGGACAACCCGGAGCGCATGACCGGCGACGGCTACGCGCTCGCGCTCGCCGCCGGCCTCCGGCTGCGCGATATGGAATTCGTTCAGTTCTATCCCGTCGGCTGGGCGCAGGAGGGCTTTCCCCGGTGGATGGCCGACGCCACGCTGGGAGACTTCGTCCGCGTCACCGACGCCGCTGGCAGAGAATTTCTCCCCGCAGCCTACAAAGAATGGGGCGTAAAAGACGGCAAAGAATGCAACTACTTCGCCCGCGACAAACTATCGTTGCTGCTCGCGCAAAAAGACTGCGAGGGCGGGGCCTTCGCCCATATTGAGGAGACGCCCGAAGAGCTTTGGGGGGATAAAAAATTCCTCTACGCCCTGACGCTGCCGAAAGAATATTTTATCGGGCGTAAAGAGCCGCTGCGTATCGCGCCGCTCGAACACTACTTCTGCGGCGGCGTGGAAATAGGCGCCAGCGGCGAAACCGCCGTGACCGGCCTCTACGCCTGCGGCGAAGTGACGGGCGGCATAGACGGCGCGAACCGCATGGGCGGCAACGCGCTGGCGCATGTCGTCACCTTCGGGCTGCGGGCGGGCCGTGCCGCGGCGAAGCACCCGCATGAGACCCCCAAAGACTTTACCGCGATAGACGAAATAAAGAACCTCTCTCCCGACGGCCGCCCCGTGTCCGAAATTCGCGCAGAGCTCCAGAAAAAAGCCTGGCAGGCGGTCGGCCCTCTCCGCCGCGCGGCGGAGATAGCGGATTTCCTTCTATATATAGAAGAAATCAAAAAAGAGGCGATAAAAGCGGCGACCCCGCTGGAGCGCCTGCTGGCCCTCGAAATGCCCGGCCTGACCGCCAGCGCCGAAGCGGTGGCAAAGGCCGCGCTCGCAAGAAAAGAATCGGTGGGGGCGCATTGCATTATTTAGTGCAATTTATTAAACCTGAGGATTATTGCCAATAAAATCGCGTATGGATAAAAACTGGACAGGGCGTCCTGTGTGTCAATATATAAGCCCCATCTAAATTCTTCGCGGCGTTATGATATCGAGGGAGACGATTCTCGTACCATCCTGATGAAGGCCAGCATCTGCGGCGTGAGGAATTTATTTTTATGATAGACGAGCTGGCTCCAAAGGTTGATGATGTGATAATCGACGTCAAGCACCGCCAGTTCTCCGGCTTCGACGCTTTCGTGAAGGACATAGTCAGGGATGAACGAGATTCCCATTTGTTTTTTCAAAAGGCGGAGGACGACCTCCAGGTTATCGATCTCCAGAAAAGGGACCAGCTCGATGCCGTTGCGGGCCGCCTCGTTATCTAGCTCTCTTCGGTAAATGGCGTCGCGCTCCGTGAGTATCAAGGGCTCCTTCGCGATCTCCGCAAGAGGGATGTTTTTGCGGCGGCACAGCTCATTTTTCGGGCTGGCGACGAATTTCAGACTTACGGGAGAGGTGCAGGCGCGCACGCAGTCCTTGTGATAGACGACGTTGTCCAGCAGATAGATGATGTCAAGCTCGTTCTGCCGCAGCATCCGGTAGAGGGCCGCGCCGGTCGCGGACTTTATTTCGATCGTCACCCCCGGATACTTACTGTGGTATTGCGGCAGGAGGTCGGCGATCTTCCAGACGAAGAGAGATTCCAGCACGCCGAGGCGCAGCGTGCCGGAGACGGAGCCCGCCGTTTCCCGCAGCGCCAGCGTCCTGGCCTCCAGACGGAGAAATTCGTTGGCATAGGCGATGAACTCCTCTCCCTTGGGGGTGAGGGAGACGCTGCGCCCGATACGGTCGAAGAGCATGAATCCCAGCTCATTTTCCAGCTGTTGTATTTGAATTGTCACGGTAGACTGCGAATACCCAAGTTCGGCCGCCGCTTTTGTGAAGCTGCTGAGCTCGGCTACGCGCAGGAAGGTGTTGATGTTTTTCAGTTCCATCTGTTCCGCCCTCTTTTCAGGTAAAGGCAACTTTTGTCGTGGCAGTTCGCACGCTATAAATCGAAATATTCAATGGATATATTATAAAACATTAATAAGATAAAATAAACGCACGGCAGTAAAAACGCCGCCCTCGGCCATCGCGGGCCGTTCTGCGTGCCCCTTAACGGGCTTGCGGCGCTTGACGTGCGCGGCAGGAAAAATAGGCTCTTCCCTTTGGCTGATGGTAAAATATGCGCGGCGGCATGCCTTTGCGCATCTCGTTAAAATCATCGAAAAGGGTTGGTAGCATGTTAGGCGAAAACGGAGGCCTTTTTTGTCTGGCCTGTATGGCGCTGCTTTTTATATCATGCGCGGCGGCGGGCGCGGAGGAGGCTCCGCGCGAAAAGGTACTGCTTGACGCGGATATGGTGGAACTTTACGACGACGGCATGGCGATGCTCATGCTGGCGAAATCTTCCCGGATCAGCCTGCTCGGCGTCAGCATCGTGATCGGCAACACCTGGGCCGAGGAGGGAACGGCTTTCGCACTGCGCCAGCTGGAGGGCGCCGGTATGGCGTCGTCAATCCCTGTCGCGGTGGGTATGAACCATCCGCTGCGCGGGGGGCGCGTCGCCAATATGAAAAAAGAGCGCGGCCTCTTCGGCTTTGGCCGCGACGACTGGCAGGGGGCCGGCGGGTATGCCAGGCCCGAATCGTGGAAGGCGGTCTATAAAGATATCTATCAGGCGGAGCCGGCGTCGGCGCCGGTTAAAGAGCACGCCGTCGACTTCATCATCGAGCAGGTCAAAAAATATCCGGGCGAAGTGACGATCGCGGCGATCGGCCCCTGCACCAACTTGGCCGAGGCCGTGCGCCGCGCCCCGGAGATCGTCCCGCTTGTAAAACGGGTGGTTTATATGGGCGGCGCCTTTTTTCAGGAGGGCAACGTGACCCCCGCCGCGGAATTCAACTGCTGGTTTGACCCCGAAGCGGCGAAGATCGCCCTGCGGAGCCCCTTTAAAGAGCAGATAATCGTGCCGCTCGACGTCTGCGAAAAGGTGAAACTTTCGGCCCAAAGATACGCGGAGACCGAGAGGAATATAAAAAATCCGGTGTTCGCCGAAATGCTGCGCCGCAATTTCCGTTACGGTAAATTCAAGTCGGAGCCCGATTACGTCACCTACATTTGGGACACGATCGTCTCCGCCGTCATCATCGATCCCGCGATAATTACCGAAGAGGCCTTCCTGCCGGTCGACGTAAACGACAACTATTCTCTCTCTTACGGACAGACGCTGGCATTCAAAGGCGGCGCTCCCCAGGGAGCGCAAAAGGCCCGCATCGTCCTTGCCGTTGACGAGAAAAAACTGTGGAAGATGATCTTTGAAACTTGCGCGGAGCTCTAGCCGTCATAGCAGCGAAGGCTGGCCGTGGCGGTTGGCACTCGGCGAAACACAATGAACTTTAAGCAATAAAAATATTGTTCATTTTATTACATAGTAAAAAATAATTTTTCTACGGTCACCGCGAATAAAAAGTACTATACTAGAAATATGGTGAATTTGTTCTTAAATTCACATAATAGTCACGGTACTGGAGGAAGTTCTATGAGCAACAAAAGTGTGGTAATTGGAAGAAGTACGGCTTACAAAAGTCAATCATCGAGGTTTGATGGCAAGGTGTTAATCGGCACGTTGATTTTTATCGCCGCTTTCGCCCTGCTCGCCTATATACTCGGCAGCGCGGAAGTCGCGGTAAACCCGCTGGTCCCCAGCCGGATACTGTAAACGGCCGAGAATCTTCGCCATAAAAGCGGATATCGCCGCGAAAACCGCGCTTTGAAGAAGAAAGGGCCCTCGGGAGCATCTCCCGGGGGCCCTTTGGAATAAATTGGCCTCGAAGTTTATATCGCAAATTTATTGGATAATATTATAAAACAGTATCTTGATATCGAAGATTATTTATTCTAAAGCATAAAAAATAAAGAAAAAGTAGGGAAAAATTTCTTATTACTGTGAATAAATACGATATTTTACGCAACTGCTATACTTACTAAAGGTGATGCGTATGGCTGTACCGAAGAAACGCAATAATACGCGCCGTTCGGGCGCGGAGCTCTGAAAATGAATACAAATAAAAAATTCCCGGGTTTTCTGACGGAGAGCTGCCTGCTTACCTTTGGCCTGCCCTCCGTGGGAAACGACGAGCTTATGAGGGAATGGAAGGCCTCAGGCGTGGACGGCATGTGTATATGCTGGGTGGAGAAGGGCGATATCGCCGTCGGTTCGATAGAGGAATTTCTCCGCTTCCGCGCCGGCGCGCCAAAATTTAAATTTTCATCCGACAGTCTTGACCGCGCGCTCTGCGAAAAACTTTCCGGCGCGCTTACGGCCTCCGCCACGATGGAGGTCTGCCGCCGGATGGGCGTGGCGTGCGCCGTCTCCTGCGGTATTGGAGGTATAGAGGGCGAGGGCGGCCGCGCACCCTGCGCCGACCTTCGGATGATAAAAAATTCCGGCGTCGCGCTGATATGCACTTCGCCGAAAGATATGCTGAATATAGAGGCTACGGTCGGGTGGCTGCGCCAAAACGGCGTTTCCGTCCTGGGCTGCGGGAGCGGCTTCTGCACGGGATACATTTTCAACGGAAAACCGGTGGCGCTTGACGGCCTCTGGCGCGGCGAAAGGTCCGCGCCGCTGGCGATCCTGCGCCCGATAGCGGCAAAGAGGCGGCTTCACGCCGCGGAGACGCTGAAGCTCGCCGTCTGCGAAGCGAAAGAGGCCGAAAGCCGCGGCGGGTACTTTCACCCGGCGGCCAACGCCGCGTTGGACAGACTCTCAAAGGGCTATTCTTCGCGCCTTCAGCTTTCGTCGCTTTTGGATAACGTCGCTTTTGCCGCCGGGTTTGCGGCGGAGGCTGATTAATTAATTGGGGAGCTTGTGATATGGACAGGTTTATCGGCATCGATATAGGGTCGACCTGCATAAAGACGGTCGTTTTGGACGAATGCCTCAACATGAGGTGACCTGACTAATCGGCATAGGCGAGCCCAAAGAGAATCTCACCTATGCCGTAATTGATTCCATTGTAAAAAAAGTCGTCTCTCAAGCTTTAAAATACCGTACCGGCGCTTCGGCGGTATGCCTTACAGGCGGGCTATGCACATTTGGCTACCTGCGCAGGGCGCTCTTTGTACCGGCGCTTTCCTGTGCTGACGGGCGCAGCAGCGGCGCGATCGGTGCTGCCCCTGAGCGCTCCTGAACTTAAAAAGCGTGCGGCCCGCCTGCGATATATCTGGATAACGCGGCTGCTACGGCGCGTAAGCCCCGGCAAGTGATCGACGCCGCCGCCGAGGCGATGGGGTATATGGGCAACGCTAATGCTTCCCGCGGCGACCACGGCGGGAGCGATTCCCGTGGAGATGAAAAAGATGAATATAGGCGTCCTCTGCTTCACTTTTCCGGCAGGATGATTGAAATTGCGGGGATGGCCCAATAGCCGCTTTTTCCATGGCGGCTAAACTTCTGTCGAAGACGCCTTCGGCTCTGGCGGAAGGGGGACGACCAGACTGACTGTCGTTCCGCCGCCCAGGTCGGAAACGATATTCATATTGCCGCCGAAAGAATGCAGCCGCTCTTTAATGCTGAAAAGCCCGATTCCCGAACCTGGGGGGCGCTTATTCTTAATGAACCCCACGCCGTCGTCCTCCACAACGATTTGCACCTTTTTGCCGCCCCAACGTACTTTTACGAGGGCATTTGTGGCCTTTGCGTGCTTTACGACATTGACGAGCAGCTCATGCACCATCTGATAGAGAATGATTTTTGTATTTTCGTCAAGATCGGGTTCCATCCCTTCGCATTTAAATGTACAGCGCAGCCCCTGCTGAGATTTCAGGTGATCGCACCTTGCCTCGATGGCCGCTTCAAGCCCGACTTCGTACAGCGACGGCGGGCTGATGTCAAATGTAAACGAGCGAACCTCCTGGATGAGCTTTTCCATCTCCTCGATCGCGTTTTTCACATCGCTTTTAGGATGCCGCCCTTCGCGCGCCTCTTCAAGCTTGCGGAGCGAATGGAGCATCGAGACCATAGAATAACCGATCCTGTCATGCAGGGTCGTCGCGATCTGCCTGCGGGTTTTCTCCTCGGCTAAGACCAGCTTTGAAGTCAGTTCCCTCAAAAGGCGCTCTTTTTTCTTCAAAGTCAGGGCGACTTTGTGCCATTCTTCCATGTCGCGGAAGATCAATACCACCCAGCCGGGGATGGGCGAAAAGGTGAACAGCTGGTAAAATCCAGGCGCAACGCTGCTTTCTCCTTCAAAAAAACCGGATTTTTCACGCGGCGAACCGACCGCCTGTATTTTCGTGCTGCCGGTTTCGGCCACTCTAATCATCAGGCCGCCCCAATCCTCCTTGTCGCCCGCCCACACGGTGCTGTACATGCGGCCGATCAGGTTTTCTTTTTTCATCCGGTTGATCTTCTCATAGGCGTCGTTGACCCTTACATAAACGAGGTCTTTATGTGTTCCGTCCTTGCTTTCGACGATACGGCAAATAGCGATGGGATCGACGATACTCTGGTAAATGGCGTCCAGGACGAGTTTTTGTTCTTCCTCATTCATCGATGTTCACCCACCCTTCCCGCATCGCGAAGCGGGTGAGTTCGTTCAAATTGTCGCACTCCAGCTTCTGCATGAGATTTCTCCTGTGTACGTCGACGGTGCTTCTGCTGATGCACAGTTTTTCGCCGATAAACTTTGCATTCCTTCCTTCTGAAATCAAAGACAAAACCTCGCGCTCTCTTGCTGAAAGGACGTTTAACTTTTCTGGCGAGTCGGTGATGCTGAGTTTCTGGATATAGTCTTTTATTAGCAGCGAGGTCACCTTGGGGCTTAAGTAGATCTCTCCCGACATGACGATCTGCACGGCGAGGGTCAGTTCTTCCGGCTCGGATTCCTTTAGAGCGTATCCTTCGGCGCCGGCTTTCAATACTTCCAGTATCATCCGGCGGTCCAGATGCATCGAAAGAATGAGGATCTTTATCCGCGGAAATTCTTTTTTTATGATTTTGGTGACGTCGATTCCATTTATTTCAGGCATGGTGATATCGATGACGGCAAGGTCCGGGCGCAGCTTTCGTATCTTTTCTACCGCTTCGCGTCCGTTGTTTGCCTTTGCTATGACCTCTACTTCGTCGGAAGAGCTTAAAAACTTTTCCATCCCTTCCAGAAATAGCTTGTGATCATCCGCGATGACGATTCTGTTTTTCATCCCTGAATCACCCTTTTCTGCCTCTTTAGCGGTGATGTTGCCTTGGCGTGTTTGCGATGAATATATTATAGATTAAGAATCGTATTTGCACCACTGTTTATTGAATAAAAAATATTTTATAAGGTTATTGTTTTTCTTATTTATATAATAAAGAAAAATCTTATTCTAGAATTAAGATTCTGTTAATGGAGTTTAAGGTTCTTATCAATGTTTAAAAATAAAAATATACATTATGATTTGTTTAGACACCGCAACAAATATTATATAAAAATAATAAACGGGAGAGTGTTCAATATGCGTAAAATGAAACTGGGTATCCACACATACACCCTTCACATCAACGGCCTTGGACAGAATTGGGGTTTTAAGGGCGAGTATTTCCCCAAGCGGATCAATCTGATGCAGCTGATGGATCTGGCCGTCGAATGGGGGCTTGACGGGCTTCATATCACCGGCTGTGACCTGGAGACGAAGGACGACGCCCGGCTGGAAGAGGTGGCGAAGGCGGCAAGGGAGCGCGGTCTTTATCTGGAATATAATTTTTCAGTTGACGAAGAGTTTGACCCCAGGCTGAACGACAGCTTTGAAAACGCCGCCTATGTAGCCCATAAGCTGGGCGCTGAGATTGCGAAAGTCAGCCTCGATATCAGAAGGGAAAGCCCCATCGTCGGCAGCAGCATGTGCCCGCACGTCATGAGGCAGCTCATAAAGATCCGCGACGATATCGTAGCGGCGCTGCCGGTGATTGAGAAATATGGCGTCACCTTCGCCCTTGAAAACCACACGGAGATATTTATTGACGAACTCCTCTGGCTGGTAAATCAGGTCAATCATCCGCTCGTCAGGGTCTGTCTGGATACCATCAATTCGCTCGACGTCTGCGAATCGCTGGATGACGCGGTGGACAGGCTGGCTCCCTATACAGTATGCGTGCATTTCTGCGACAATAAGATAGTCCGCGATCACCACGGCTTCCACTTTATCGGCGTCGCCCTGGGCGAGGGAGACGTGGACTGCCAGGGATATATAGACAAGATCCGCAAATATGCCCCTACCGACAGAATCAACTTCGAAGTTGAATGGGATCTTGGAGACGACACTCTTGAGGTGGCTCAGGAAAAAGAGGTTGAAGCCTGTAAAAAGAGCATTAAATTCTTAAGAGACGTTTTGAAGATTGGCAGAGAGGACGAAATTCCCGGTATCTACGCGACAGAAATTTTCAACTAACGGCGCTGTCTTTCGATTTTTAGCGTTGGGAGGAGGCGTCCTCCTCCCAAATTTTATTACATATATTCATTGGAAGGAGTGAATTTGCATGAGTACAAATGAAACCCAATCGTGGGGGTCTAGATGGGGGTTTATTATTTCCGCAATCGGCATGACGATCGGGACGGGCGCTATGTGGCGCTTTCCGCGTGTTGCGGCGATGTATGGCGGCATGCCCTTCATGATTGCTTTGATCATCGCGTTATTTACATGGAGCATTCCAATTCTGATGTTTGAGGCCTATCTGGGCAAAACCACGCGCGTTGGCCTGATAGCGTCTATCACTAAAACGATCGGTAAAAAGTTTACCTGGCTTGGCACCTGTTATGCCTGGATAACGGTATTTCTTACGGCTTACTATATAGTCGTCTTCGGGTGGACGATACGGTATCTCGCCTATGCGGTGATGGGAACGATAACGACCGGCGTCGACACCGACGCTCTGTGGATTCAATTTTCTACCGGCAGCTACAATATGGTTATCTGGTGGCTGATCGGCCTGGCCGCCTGTGTCGGAATCATCTACAAGGGCGATTCGAGCGGGATAGAGAAGCTTAGTAAAGTAGTTATGCCCTTGTGGCTCGTATTGATTGTGGCGCTGATGATCCGCGCCATTACCCTGCCCAACGGCACAGAGGGTATCAAGTATCTCTTCCTTGACGATTGGGCTGCTTTCAAAAACCCAACCATGTGGCTGGAAGCCTTTACCCAGTGCGTCTGGCAAGCCGCTCCGGGGCTTGGCCTGATGCACTCTTACGCCATTTACATGAGTAAAGACGAGGATATCAGCCTCAATTGCACGCTAGTGCCGTTCTCGGTAACCTCCGCGGCGCTGCTCTGCGGTATGACCGTCGTGCCGACGATATTCGCCCTCTCTCCAGATCCGATGGGGGCTATCGCCTCCGGCAATACCGGCATGACCTTCATACATTTGACAAAGCTCTTCACCGTAATCACCGGCGGAAGGTATTTGAGCATCATGTTCTTCCTCGCCCTTGTTATCGCGGCCTACACGTCGTCGATCTCTATGGTGGAGATGACGACGCGCATCATCCAAGACGCGGGGGTCGAGAGGAAAAAGGCGATCGCCTACGCGGGAATAGTCCTCCTGGTGTTGGGGATTCCCTCCGCTCTCGACATCAACTTCCTCAACAATCAGGACTGGGTCTACGGCGTCGGCGTCCTTATCAGCGGCCTGCTGTTGGCGGTGGCGGCGATCAAGATTGGGCTGGGGAAAATATGGGACGAGAACATCGGGCCATGCTCGGATTTGAATGTGCCCTATATCTTTAAGAACATCTATCTCGTGCCATTCCTTTTTGTCGCGATTATGGGCATGTGGGCCTATTCAACGATTCAGAGCTATCCCGGGGAATGGATGCGGTGGCTGCCGGTCTCAAAGTACACCTACTCATTCGGGACATTGCTTTACCAGTGGGCCTTTATGTTCGTCGTGGCCTTCGCAACCAATGGTTTTGTCGCCAAGCTCATGAGTCGAGGGGCGCGGGTCCAGCAGCATTTCAACGATAACGTTTGCGGCGAGGAAGAAGAGGAGGTGGCGGTAAATGTGGAAAATTAACGCGCTAGTCCTGCTGAGCGCGGTGTGGGGGTTCAATATTTACCTCCTGTGGAAAGCGGCTTCCAGTCAAAAGTAGGCTCTCCCCCTACTTTGTTTTGAAAAGGCGCAGCCCTGGGATACGCAAGTCCTGGGTCCCCTGCGCCTTAATCGGCTGCCGTGCCATCATTATCTCAAACGAATAAAAACCGCCCGTAAGGTATTCGGCGATACCTTACGGGCGGTTTTCTCTTTTTGGCGCCGGCGTCTTCTACCCATTATGCGGGTCTAGGATTTTTTCCTCTATCTCTACAAGCTCTTCGTCCTTATTAACATAGTAATCTGTTCCGCGGACAAAGGCGTTATATTTTTCGGTGTTTTTCCTGGCCGTTTTTTTATTCCTTAGACAAACTCCAAATGTCAGGGCGTGGATCAGCGCCATGTATGGCGCGTTGGAGTCTATGTAGGTGATGTATTTCTCCGGCACCTGTAAAAATACTTTGCAATAGGGAACGACCGGCGAGAGCAGGGAATTGGAGACGCCGATGATGGGGATATTGTTGTCACTGACGATCTTAATGAGCTTTTGCGTCTCCGTGGGGTAGCGCGGGGTTGTGAAAGCCACGCATACGGCGTTGTCTTTTATCGAGCGGATCAGCGACTCTTCCGTGAGCCCCAGCTTTTCCGCCGCGTAAATATCCGACTTTATCACCTGGAGGGCGAAGTGCATCGCCCTTACGCAGCAGGTGTTCGCGCCGCAGCCGACGAGAAGCACCTTGGGAGCGTTGTATATCATATCGACGGCGCGTTGAAAATCGTCGTTGTTTATATTGGCAAGGGTGTCCGTCATGACCTGCATCTCCATGGTGAAGATCGCCTTGCAGATGTCCTGGGGAAATGTATATTGTCCCGCGCTGATGTCGAAGGCCTTCATCTGAGACGCGGCCTTTTGCTGCGTGCTCAGCTCCGCGCGAAGCGCGGTCATGAATTCCGGGAATCCCTTATATCCCAGGCGGGAGACGAAACGCACCACCGTCGTCTCGCTGACGCCGGCGGATCTGGCGAGTTCCGTCATCGTAGTGTAGGCCAGACCAGTGTAATTATTCTCCAAATAATGGGCCAGTATCAGCTGCTTGGGAGACAAATCCTTTGCCCTCCCGGCGATTTTTTGGAGTAGTGAAAGTTCGTTGTTCATCAGTATCACTCCTAACTTGTGTGCAAGAATATATCATAAAAAGACACAGATATACATAACAAAGAAAAATATTCTTCTCTTTTTTAAAAAATAGATTGACAATCTTCATAAGATGTATTAAATTAACCTTGTACATTTTACAGATTCTTTTTTATAGAAAATAAAATAATTATTACATATATCTTATTTATGTAATTTATAAATATTTTTTTGCCTTGTAAATTTCAAGGGCTTGTTATTACTTTTTTGTCGCTTTTTGCTCAGCGACATAAAACAATAAGGGGGAGAGCGTTGGTATGTCAGACTTTGCGGTGAAGCTTACGGTGTTGATTGTTTTTGTCGGAGGGCTTCTGGGGTATGGGATTTTTCATGGGCGGAATACACAGAGCAGTTCGGACTTTAACCTGGGAGGCCGTTCTGTTCCAGGTTGGGTAGCGGCGTTGTCTGAAAGGGCGGCCGCCGAATCGGCCTGGACATTGGTTGGTCTGCCGGGGTTTGCTTTTATGTACGGGCTTATTTCCATCTGGGTGGCACTCGGGTTGTTATTAGGTAATATTCTCGCGTGGACGATCATTGCGAAAAAAATGCGTGAAGAGGCGGAGAAGTATGACGCCGAAACGTATGTTGATTGGATCGCAAAAAGGCATAAGGGCAGCAAGGCGGTAACGGCGGTGAGGGTCGTTGGCAGTTTTATCGTCATTTTTCTCTTCGCCTTTTACATCGACGCACAGCTGATCGGCGGCAGCAAGACGCTTAACAGCCTTTTCGGTTTGCCTGAGACGATCGGCGTCTTTCTTTTCCTTGCGATTATTCTGCCATACGCGGTTTACGGAGGTTTTAACAGCGTGGTCTATGCTGACTGTATCCAGTCGATCCTCATGATCAGCGCGCTTGTCGTCGCTCCAATTTATGGATTATGGTATATCGCAGACGCGCCGGACGTCTGGCAGCATTCGATCGTCGATGCGCTGCGGCTTGCCAGCCCTACGCATCTAAGTTTGACCGGCGGACTCACGGGGGTAGCGGCCGGCTTTATGATTGCCAATAACTTCGCGTGGGTCTTTGCCTATCTTGGCGGCCTGCCTCATCTGACTACGAAGTTTATGGCCATGAAAGACGAGCATAACTGGCGTGTGGGACGCAACATCGCTATCACCTGGACCTTTTTCGGCTATCTCGGCGCCATGCTGATCGGCGTTATCGGGCTTGCCATGTATGGCCCCAACGGCATTACTGATGCCGAACAGATAATGCCAATCGTCATGATGCGGCTTTTCCCGCCCTTGATCGCGGCCGTATTTATCGTCAGTGCAATCGCGGCGATGATCTCCACGGCGGATTCTATGCTTCTCGTCACCGCTTCTGAATTTACGGAAAATATCCTCAAACCGGTATTTTTGAAAGGTAAGCAGATTTCTTATAAAAAATCGCTCTTCATTTCACGCTGCACGATGCTCGTGGTCGGCGGCTGCGCGCTGGTGCTGGCTTTCATCCTGCCATCGAAAATGGTCTATAACATCGTTGCCTTTGCCTGGGCCGCTCTCGGAAACCCCTTCGCGGTCGTGACCTGCGCTAGTATCTTCTGGAAGAAATATACGGGAACCGCGGCGCTGTGGACCATGATCATCGGCTTTATCGGCACGATCTGCTGGCATCTGTCTCCGATGCAGGCGCTGATTGATTCCCGCATCGCGGGGCTGGTGCCGGCGATCATTACCGCCTATGTCGTTACGATGATGACCTATAAGAAAGAAGGAAGCGTCTTCTATTAATAACATCCCGCTCAAAGAGGGTAAGTTATAAAGCAGTAAATAGAAAAAGAAAGATAAATAAGAAATAAGGAGAGTGAGGTAAGTGCAGCTAATAAGTCAGCATCCCGTATTGCAATACCAGCACGGGAAGAAGGTCAAGTTCTGCTTCGACGGCAAAGAACTGGAAGGATTTGAGGGCGAACCGATTGCGATGGCTCTGCATGCGAACGAGGTCTACATTTACAGAGTAACGCCTGAAATGGAACGCCCGCGCGGATTCTTCTGCGCGATCGGCAAGTGCAGTTCCTGTTTTATGGTGGTAGACGGTGTTCCTAATGTCAGGACATGCGTCACTCCTCTCAGAGAGGGAATGAAGGTCGAGACCCAGAAGGGCAAGGGCGCGATCCCGATGAAAGAGGAGGCTTAGGTGATGGCTGAAATAAAAACCACGGATCTTCTTGTTGTAGGCGGCGGCGCGGCCGGACTGTGCGCGGCGGCGGAGGCGGCCTCTTGCGGAGCGAAGGTCACGGTCCTCGAAAGCGACCTTCATCTCGGAGGGCAGCTCGTCAAACAGACGCATAAGTTTTTCGGCAGCAAGGACGAACACGCCGGAACGCGCGGCTATAAGATTGCGGACATTATTTTAAATGAAATCAGGGAATGCGGCGACAGGGTCGAGGCTTATACGAACACGGCCGCGGTCGGTTATTACAAAAACGACGGCATCGTCACCGTGATGAAGGGCGAAGAGGAGTACCTCAAGATTAAGCCCAAGAAGATGGTCATGGCCACCGGCGCGCAGGAGCGCATCATCCCCTTCCCTAACAACGATATCCCCGGCGTTTACGGCGCGGGCGCGGTGCAGACGCTGATGAACGTTTACGGCGTCGTTCCCGGCAAGCGGGTTTTGATGATCGGCGCGGGAAATATCGGCCTCATCGTCAGCTATCAGCTGATGCAGGCGGGCGTGGAGATCGCCGCCGTGCTTGAAGCGCTGCCGAAGATCGGCGGCTACTGGGTGCACGCCGCGAAGATTCGCCGCCTTGGGGTTCCCATCCTTCTGAGGCACACGATCAAAGCGGCGCTGGGGACGGAGATCGTCGACGGCGCGGTGATTCAGAATATTGACACCGGCGAGCTTTCCCATGTGGAATGCGACGTGATCTGCCTCGCCGTCGGGCTTACGCCGACGAACGAGATGCTCTGGCAGGCGGGCTGCGATATGAAGTTTATCCCGCAGCTTTGCGGCCACGTGCCGATGCGCGATCCCAAGCTGCGCACCAGCCACCCCGACATTTGGATCGCGGGCGACGCGGCCGGAATTGAAGAGGCGAGCGCCGCGATGGTTGAGGGGCGCATCGCGGGACTGGCCGCCGCGGAGGCGCTGGGCTTTGCGGTCGATCAGGATAAATTCGGCGAGTATCAGGAGCGTCTCAATTCTCTGCGCAGGGGCGAAGCCGGCGAAAAGATTCGCAGCGGCCTTGCGTTGGCTCAAGTTGCAGACTGGGGTGATAACTAATGGAGAATGAAAAACTCTTTAACAGCGGCGTCCTTACCTGCGAGTGCAAGGGGGCCGTACTTCCTCCGCAGGAATTATGGGAGAACAAAAAGGGCGGGTTCGTCGTCATCGAGTGTCCGCAGCGCATTCCGTGCAACCCCTGCGGGACCAGCTGCCCGACGGGAGCGGTGAAGCCCTTCGCCGACATCAACGACAATCCCGAGATCGACTACAGCAAGTGTACGGGCTGCGGCCTCTGCGTCGCCAAGTGTCCCGGGCTTGCCTGCTTCGTGATCGACCTCACCTTCGCGCCGGGAAAGGCTCTGATTAAGATGCCGCACGAGATGCTTCCCGTTCCCGCGAAGGGGGACAGGGTCTCCTGCCTCAACCGGGTGGGAGAGGTCGTCGCCGAAGGTATCGTGGAGAATGTCGTCGAACCTTTAAAAGACTCAACAAAAGTTTTGCATGTATCCGTGGACAGGGAATATGTCGGCCAGGTACGTGCGGTCAGGGTGGTGAAGTAAATGTCTTGCTGCTGTGGTCACGATCACTCGAAGGTAGATTTTGAAAAAATGGAAGAAGATATCGTAGTTTGCCGCTGCGAGGAGATAACGCTGAAGGAATTACGCGAATGGATACCGCGCGGCTACGATACGTTTGACGAACTGAAGCGCCTTCTGCGCGTGGGGATGGGGCCCTGCCAGGGCCGGGGATGCCGGGACATTATCCTGCGCGAGATTTCCCGGATGACGGGAGTGCCGGTCGCGGAAATTCCGGCCGGAACAATCCGCCCGCCCGTGAAACCGATAAAGAGCTCTCTGACCGCCCACATTAAAGGAGGGGACTTCGAATGACCTGGAAGAGAACGGCCGACGCGGTAGTCATCGGCGGCGGAATGATGGGGATGGCGACCGCCTATTATCTCAAGAAGCTGGGGATGAAGGACGTCGTCCTGCTGGAAAAGAATACCGTCGCCTCCGGCGCGACGGGAAGATGCGCCGCGGCCTTCAGAGCCACCTGGGGCGGCGAGCTGAATATCATACTCGGCAAAGCCTGTATCGAGAAATACGAGCATCTGGAAGAAGAGCTCGGCATGGATATCGGCCTTTACCAGAACGGCTACCTCTTTATGGCCTATTCGGACGCACAGCTTGAGAACTTCAAGAAATGCATCGCGCTTCAGAATTCCCTCGGCGTCCCCTCCCGGATGCTGACGCATGACGACGCGCGCGAGCTCTGCCCCGGAATCAACGTCGACGACGTCAAGGGCTTCTACTGGTACAAACGCGACGGACACGCCGACCCGATGCTGACGAACTTCGCGCATCAGGAGGCCGCGAAGCGCGAAGGGGTCGTGATCGAGAAATTCACGGAGGTCACCGGCTTTAAAATGGCCGCCGGCGCGGTGAAGGGCGTCTGCACGAGTAAGGGCTATATCGATACGGATATCGTGATCAACGCCGCCGGCGCCTGGTCCGGCAAGGTGGCCGCCATGGCGGGGCTCAGCATTCCCGTGCACGGCGAACGCCATGAGATCTTCGCGACGGAGCCGGTGGACTTCAACGTCTGCCCGACCTTCCTCATGAGCTACGATCCCGATTTCTATATGCAGCAGCGTCCGCACGGTTCGATCATCGCCGGCTGCGGCCCGCACCGCTACCGCGCGGAGGCGGCGCCCTTCAATGACTATGAGATGGGCGACAGCTGGGACTTCCTGGAGCATATGACGGGGATCATGAACCACGTCCTGCCGCGTACCAAGGGCATCAGGGTCGTCAGGCAGTGGTCCGGCATGTATGACATCACGCCGGACATGCAGCCGGTGATCGGCGAGGCCCAGGAGATGAAGGGGTTCTGGATGAACGTCTCCGGCTCGCGCGGCTTTATGTTCGGCCCGGTCGCGGGAGAGATGGTGGCGGAGCAGATTCTCTTCGGCAAGACCGCGCTGCCGATTGAAAAGTTCCATTGGGACCGTTACGCGAGAGGCGAATATCTGCTCGACACGGCAATAGCGTAAATAACGTAAAGTCTGTGCCTCAATAGAAAACACAAAGCAAAGTTCTGAAAATAGCGGTTGGTATATGGCGGCGGGCGCGGAAATGTCAGAGGCAAAGTCAGTGCCATTGATTAAAAAAAATAATCTATATCATTAAAAGCATTTATTTTACAAATGATATAAAGCGCCTATAATGCAGATACATACAGGGACAGATAAATTAATTTCTTAAAAAACTATCGCAGAAAATTATTTTTTCTGTCTGTGTAGATGTATTTAAAATTCTGCGGCTCAAATGACCCGCAGAAAAATTGGGAGGTAATTTATTATGGCAGGGCAGGCAGTAAAGACATTGCTCCTTTCACAGGACGATCTTCTCAAAGTCGGCGTCACCAATATGGCCGACTGCATCGACGTCATCGAAGGGGTTTTCAGCCTCATCGGCAAGGGCGACTATCTGATGGGCGGGCCGCTGCAGAACGAACACGGACAGATGATCTACTTCCCCGACGAAGAGCGCTTCCCCGGAATGCCGGTGACGGGTCCCGACCGCCGCTTCATGTCGATGATCGGCTATCTCGGCGGCAAGTATAAGATCTGCGGCGAGAAGTGGTACGGATCAAATCCGGCGAACCCCGCGCGCGGCTATCCCCGTTCGATTCTGACCACGATCCTCAATGACGCCGACACCGGCGCTCCCTTTACGATCATGAGCGGCAACCAGATCTCGGCCATGCGCACCGGCGCCGTTCCCGGCGTCATCTCCCGCCACCTCGCCCGCAAAGGATCAAAGGTCGTAGGCGTGATCGGCGGCGGCGTCATCAACCGCGGCGCGCTCCTCGCGATCAAGACGGCGGTCCCCACGATCGAAGAGGCGGTCCTCTACGACATCAACCTTGAAAAGGGCAAGCAGTGGGCGAAGGAAGAAAGTGAAGCCCTTGGCATCAAGGTGAGCGTCACGACGAATATCGAAGAAGCCGTCCGTCCCGCGGACGTCGTCTCGATCGCGACCGGCGGCAACGTCTTCCCGCGCATTGAAAAAGAGTGGCTCAAGAAGGGCACGCTCGTGATCTTCACCGGCGACGCCGACTTTGATCCCGAGGCTTACTCGGAGAACACCGTCTTCGCCGATAACTGGAAGATGCACCAGGCCTTCCTCGCCGACGGCGCGGAGCACCCCAAGGGACTCGAGGCCGTATCCGTCGTCGCCCCGTCGTACCATCTGCTTCTCGCCATCCAGGCCGGCAAGTTCGACCAGAAGAACATCCGCAACCTCGGCGACGTGGTGAACGGGCTCGACAAGGGACGCGCCAGCGACGACGAGATCATCATGTTCGTGACGGGCGGCATGCCGCTGCACGATATCGCTTGGGGCAAAACCCTCTACGACCGCGCGGTGGAAAAGGGACTCGGCGTCGAGTTCTGCTTCTTCAACGAGGCGTACTGGAGATAAGCGTTTAAATATCAAGATGAAATAAAGTACGGCCATACGATGATTTCCGCTCCACATGCGGCGCTTGTGGAGCGGAAATCATATCGGGAGATATTTGTTTGCGTAAAAAGGCAGAGGGCCGCCTCTTCAATGACGTTTCAGGGGCCGGTGTCTTTTGTTTAATATAAGCGGATGCGGGGCGACGTCGTATGGATCAGGGCAGTATGGTTTTTATAATCACATGTATTATTTTTATTTTCTTTATGACTCCCGGGCTGGCGATTTTTTACGGCGGCCTGGTCAGGAGAAAAAACGCGGTCGGCATTATGGCGCAGGTCTTTATATCGATCGGCGTGGTCGGCGTTCTGTGGGCGGCCGCCGGTTTTAGCCTGACCTTTGGCGGGAGCGCGGGCGGCCTGATCGGTGATCTTTCCTATATTATGATGCGTTCCGTCGATCTGGAGGCCAGTCCGGTATTTGCCCCGGGTTTGCCGTTTATCCTCTTTTTTGCCTTGCAGCTTGTCTACGCGATCATCACTCCCGCGCTGATCGCCGGCGCGGTCGCCGAGAGAATGTCTTTCAAGGCCTATGTCTGGTTTATCGGTTTATGGCTGCTCTGCGTCTATTGCCCGGTGGGCCACTGGATCTGGGGCGGCGGCTGGCTCGCTTCGCTCGGCGTTCTCGATTTTGCGGGAGGGCTGGCGATTCACTTAGCCGCGGGGGTGTCGGCGATGGTCGCGGCCGCCGTGCTCGGCCCCCGCAGGAGGGCCGCCGATACGCCGTGTAATATGGCCTATGTCGCGACCGGCGCGGGGATTTTATGGGCGGGCTGGTTTGCCTTTAACGGCGCTTCCGCGCCGGCGGCGGACGGCATCGCCGCCCTGGCGGTCGCCAATACGCTGCTTGCCGGTTGCGCGGGATGCTTCGGATGGCTTATAATAAGCCGGCAAACAGGAAATATCACTCTTTTAGATACGATGGTCGGGGGCATTGCCGGCCTGGTGGCGATTACGCCGCTGGCCGGTTATATACGGCCTCTCTGGGCGATGCCGGTCGGCTTTTGCGGAGCGATGCTCTGCGCCGTCGCCGTCCAGTTCAGAAAAGACCGGAAGCTTGACGACACGCTTGACGTCTGGTCCCTTCACGGCGTCGGCGGCGCCTTTGGGCTGCTGGCCGCGGGCGTTATCGCCGACCCTCTTCGCGCTCCATACGCGGGAGCTTTGTACGGCAACATTTTTCAAGCAGCAAAACAGGGCCTGGCAGTCGGCTCTGTTGTTCTTTACGCCTCAATCTGTACTTTTATCATCCTGAAAATTGTAAGTTTGATCACGCCGCTGAGGTTGTCCGGCAAAGACGAGGAAGTGGGGCTGGACCTGTCTGTGCACAAAGAGACGCTCCAGGCGGGCGATTAATCGATAACTAAGCAGAGCCTGCGATTCTGCTTTTTTATATCCAACACGAGGAGAGGAAGGGATTTTGTTATGGCACTGAAGAAGATGTGGCTGAATATCAACGGCGCTAACCGGATGTTTGCCTGCGATCCGGTTAAGGATTCTTTGGCCGATGTCTTGAGACGGCTTGGGCTCACAAGCGTTAAAGTCGGCTGCGGTATCGGCGTCTGCGGATCATGTACGGTACTTTTGAACGGAGAGCTGGTGCGCTCCTGCGCGCGCAAGATGGCCCGTATCGAGGAATACAGCGAAGTCGTCACCGTCGAGGGCATCGGTACGCCGGCCAACCTGCATCCGGTACAGGTCGCCTTCATGAACAACGGCGCGGTGCAGTGCGGTTTCTGCACGCCGGGATTTATCGTCTCCACATACGCGCTGCTTTTGAAAAATAACAACCCGACGCGCGAAGAGGTGCGTGACTGGTTCCACAAGCACAAGAACGTCTGCCGCTGCACCGGTTACAAACAGATAGTAGACGCCGTTATGGATGCCGCCCGGGTCATTCGCGGCGAGGCGACCGTCGACGATATCAAGGTAAAACTCCCCGAAGATAAGGAATACTATGGCAAGCCGCTCGTGCGCCCGACCTCGCTCGCGAAGGTCTGCGGACTCGCCGACTACGGCGACGATCAGGAACTCAAGATGCCGAGCGACACCTATCATGTGGCGATGGTTCAGCCACGGCTTGCGCACCACGCGAAGATACTGAAGATAGATACGGAAGAGGCCGAGAAGATGCCCGGCGTCGCCAGAATCGTCACCGCCCAAGACCTCAAGGCGGCGGGCGGCAGCAACGTCATGGCCGAGGCCAACTTCCACGAACGCAGCACGGTCAGGATTCCGAGCCGCAAGGTCTTAGCCGAGGACAAGATCTACCGTTACGGCGACGTCGTGGCGCTGGCCGTCGCCGACACGAAGGAGCACGCGCGCGCGGCGGCGGCGAAGGTCAAGGTCGAGATAGAAAAGCTCCCCGAATACCTTAACTTCCTCGACGCGGCGATGCCCGACGCGATGCGTATCCATGAGGACACGCCGAATATCTTCTGCAAGCAGCCCGTGCTCAAGGGCGCGGGGCTCGAAGAACCGTCAAAGGTAGCCGCGATCATCGACGAGGCTAGCTACAGCGTAGAGGGCAGCTTCTACTCGTCGCGCGAGCCGCACCTTTCAATCGAAGGCGACTCCGTGCAGGCCTATTTTGACGAGGACGGTTTCCTCACCTTCCAGTGCAAATCGCAGGGCGTTTACTCGTCCATCAGCCGCATCGGCACCTGCCTCGGCGTGCCGACCTCCAAGCTGCGCGTGATGATGAACCCCACCGGCGCGAGCTTCGGCTGGTCGACTAACGCCGGCGACCTCTGCCTCGCGGGCGCGGCGGCCGTCGTCATGCAGGCGCCGGTAGCGCTTTCGATGAGCTACGAGGAACACCAGCACTTCTCGGGCAAACGCTGCCCCTGCCACTCGAACGGACGTCTTGCTTGCGACGAAAACGGCAAGATTGTCGCCGCCGAGTTTGACTTCGGCCTCGACCACGGCGCATATTCATGGGGCGGCGACGACTGCTTCACGAAGCAGGCGCGCTTCGCCTTCTTCCCCTATGCGATACCGAACGTCGCGGGCCTCTGCCGCGTCGCGAACACGAACCACAACTTCGGCACCGCCTACCGCAGCTACGGCTCGCCGCAGGCCTACACCCTCAGCGAAGCGCTGATGGACATGCTCGCCGAAAAGGCGGGGATCGACCCCTTCGAGTTCCGCTGGCGCAACATCGGGCGTCCCGGAGATACCAACATAAACAGCTATCCCTTCCGCCAGTATCCGATGGAAGAGATGATGAATATCATGAAGCCCTACTACGACCGGGCCGTCGCCGAGGCGAAAGCCTTTGATACGCCTGAGAAACACCGCGGCGTCGGGCTTGCCTGGGGCGGCTTCAACGTCACCGAGGGCGGGACGGACAAGGCTTCGGCGGCCATCGAGCTCAACCCGGACGGCACCTTCACAAAGTACGACACCTATCAGGAGCTGGGACAGGGCGGCGACATCGGCTCGCTGATGCTGACGCTGGAGGCGCTGAAGCCTCTCGGAGTCACTCCCGACATGATCAAGCTCGTCCAGAACGACACGAAGCTCTGCCCTGACAGCGGCATGTCGGGCGCGAGCCGCACGCATTACATGAGCGGCAAGGCGACGATGGCGGCGGCCGAACAGCTGATCAACGCGATGAGAAAGCCGGACGGCGCCTTCCGCACCTATGAAGAGATGAAGGCCGAGGGCATCCCCACAAAATATATCGGCAACTGGTCCTGCACGAGCGTCGAAGGACTCTGCCGCCTTGACCCGAACACTGGCATCGGCGATCCGAGCCCCTCTTACACCTACTGCCTCAACCTCGCGGAGGTGGAGGTCGACACCGCCACCGGCAAGACGACGGTGCTGCGCTTCACCTGCGTCGACGACGTGGGCAAAGTCGGCAACCTCGCGGCGGTCAACGGACAGGCCTTCGGCGGTATTTCGCACAGCATTGGATTTGCGCTGAGCGAGATTTACGAAGACGTCAAAAAACACACGAACATCGCCGCCAGCGGCGTGCCCTATATCAAGGACATCCCCGACGCCATCAACGTGGTGCACTACGAGCGTCCTGACGAAGTCGGGCCCTTCGGCTCGTCGGGAGCCTCAGAGGCTTTCCAGTCTTCGGGCCACGTGGCGGTCCTGAACGCCATCAACAACGCCTGCGGCGTGCGCATCCACGAGATACCCGCGACGCCCGCGAAGGTAAAGGCGGGGCTTGAGGCCATCGCCGCCGGCAAGAAGCCGGAAGCCCCCGCGAAATACTTCCTCGGCTCCGATCTCTACGAGGAGCTGGAAGATATCAAGGCCAACCCCGTCAAGTACGAGGGCGAGCCGGACTTCTTCCGTTCGCTGGGCGGCAGCACCTCTGAGAAGTTCTTCTAACAGGCGCCGCCGGATGGCGGCCGGCGTCCATGATATGAGGGATGGGCGTCCGGCGAATAAAAACTGAAACATGCAACTTCCGGGCTGCGTCAATTTATACGCGGCCCGGTATAATCATATATATTGACGATGTGTGGTGGTCCGTGGTGGAAGAAGAGCTGAAACTGATGTACCAGCTGAAGGTCGAGGGCCTCTGCTGTTCGAGTATAATTATCGAAATGGGGCTGCGGCTGCGCGGCGAGAGCAACGAGCAGTTCGTGAAGGCGGCCCGCGCCCTCTGCAACGGGATGCACAGCGGCCTGACGTGCGGCGCGCTCACCGGCGCGGTCTGTATGCTCGCCCTTTTTGACGAGAAAAACACGGAAATGACGAAAGAGATGGTGGAGTGGTTCCGGCACGACCTCTGCGCAAAGTACGCCTCCGTCAACTGCGAGGATATCACGCGCTGCGACCCGTATGAGAAGGCGGTCAAATGCCCGGGGCTCATGAAGGCCACCTACATTCGCGCGAAGGAACTGCTGGAAGAGTTTGGTTATTGGGAGCCGGGGGAGTGATCTGATGGATGAAATGAAAAATAAGATCCGCGGCTGCTGTCTCGAACGGGAGGCGGCCCCCTGCGTCTCCGCCTGCCCCTTCCATTTTGATATCAGGGAATTTATCCCGCGCGTGGAGCGCGGGGCCTTTAATCTGGCGTACCGCCTCTACGCCAACGCCGTCGCCTTTCCGCGCATCGTCGCGGCGGTCTGCGACGAAAGATGCCGCGTTGGCTGCCCGCGCGGCGGGGCGGGCGGCGCGGTAAACCTGAAGCTTCTTGAAAAAGCCGCCGTGACCTATGCGGCGAGGACGGCGCCCAACAGCTACAACATGCCCGCGAAGGGCAAAAGCGTCGCGGTGGTCGGCGGCGGCGCAAGCGGCCTGGCCTGCGCGCTGCGGCTCGCGAATAAAAAATACGACGTGACGGTGTATGAAAAGAAAGACCGCATCGGCGGCCATCTATGGGAGATACTTTCTCCCGATATTTTTATGAAAGACATCGAAGAACAGTTTTCCAAAGAAAAATACCGCCTTTTGCTTGATACGGAGGTAAAGGGCCTTGACGATATAAAGGCGGCGCACGACGCCGTTTATGTGGCGACGGGAAAGGATGGGGCGTCGTTTGGGCTCCTTGCAGGACGGGAGGGCGCAGACGACGTAACCGCCGCCGCCGCGGGCGTCTTCATCGGCGGCTCCCTCCTCGGCGTGCCGGCCGTGGAGGCCGTCGCTCACGGCCTCAGGGCCGCGGCGCTGATCGAGGGCTATATCAAAACCGGCAACGCGAAAAACCAAAAGCCGCATGTGCCGACCAAGATCAAACTCGACTTGGCAGGCGTCGTTCCCAAAGCGCCGGCGGTCCCCTCGCTTTCCGGCGGCTACACGGAGGCGGAGGCCGCGGAGGAGGCCTCCCGCTGTCTCAAGTGCCGCTGTGACTCGTGTGTCCGCGGCTGCGATATGATGGCCTATTTCCAGAAATTCCCCAAGCTCATCGAGGAAGAGGTGCATATCACGATCAACCCCGGCACACTCGACGGCAACGGCACGGTCGCGACGCGCCTGATCTCCACCTGTAATCAGTGCGGGCTCTGCGGCAAGATCTGCCCGGAAGAGATCGATGTCGGAAAGTTTATGCGCGAGAGCCACCGGGCGATGCGCGAGAAGAACGCGATGCCGTGGGCCTTTCACGAATTCTGGCTCAATGATATGGCGTTTGCCCGCTCCGACAGAGCCGCCTTCTTCTACGCCCCGTCCGCGGACACTAAAGACGGCCGCCGGGGGCAGGCCGGCGGAGGCGTCTGCCGTTACCTCTTCTTCCCCGGCTGCCAGATGGGAGCCTCCGACCCGCGGTATGTGACGAAGTCCTACCGTCTTTTGCGGGAACTTTTGCCGGAGACGGCGATCTATCTGACCTGCTGCGGCGCGCCCGCGCTCTGGTCGGGCGACGAAAAAATATATGAGGGCGTCTGCGGTGAGATCACCGAAAAGTGGCGGCAGTTGGGAGAGCCGGAGCTCATCTTCGGCTGTCCGACCTGCCGGGAGATGATGCGGGAGGCGATGCCGTGGATAAAGGGGCGGATGCTGAGCGACGTCTTCTATGAGGCGGGCGTGAAGGCCGCCGCCGGCGACGGCCGGGAGATCGCTCTCTTCGACCCCTGTGCCGCGCGGAATTTCCCCGAAACACAGCAGAACGCGCGGGTGCTGCTGGCGGAGGCGGGATATATTTTACGCCCGCTGGAATATGAGAGAGACAAGGCCAAGTGCTGTTCGTGGGGCGGGCAGATATCGATCGCCAACCCGCCTTACGCGAGATGGCTCGTGGATAAGAGGATCTCGGAAAAGCCCCTCCCCTACGTGGTGTACTGTACCAACTGCCGCGATGTCTTCGCCGAGGCGGGAAAGCCGGCGCGCCACATTCTCAGCCTGATCTTCGACATCGGCGGCTGGGAGGAGCGTCCGCCGACATACAGCAGACGGCGGCGCAACCGGGAGCTGGTAAAGGAGAGTTTGATGAAAGAGCTGCTTGACGAAGAGGTAAAAAGAGATCCGGCGATGGTCTTGACAATGTCGCCGGAGACCGAGGCGAAGCTGCACCGGGAAAAGATTCTCGAAGACGATCTGACCGCGGTGATAAGTTTCTGCGAAAAGACGGGACGGAAGCTCCTTGATCCCGCGAGCGGACGTTACACGGGCTACCGCGAGGTCGGGCATATGACCTGCTGGGTGGAATATTCCCCGCAGGGCGAGGGCTTCCATGTTCACAACGCCTACTCGCACCGAATGAAGATCGAATTGGAAGAGGTTTGGCATGGAAGAAAACAAAAAATTGACGTGTAGCAGATGCGGCGTGGAGCTGGAGATGCACAAGGCGTTCTTCAGCTATCTCGACCATTCCTTTAACACGGAGGTCCAGCGCTGCCCCTCCTGCGGCCAGGTCTTCATTCCCGAGAGCCTGGCGAAGGGGAAGATGGCGCAGGTCGAAGTCTCGATCGAGGACAAGTAGAGAGCCCCGTGCGGAAGGTCATCAGAGAGACATACAGCGTCTGCCCCCTCTGCGGGCGGCGGCTCGCCGCGCGGGTGGTGGTGAGGGACGGCGCCACCTGGCTTGAAAAGAGCTGCCCCGAGCACGGAGATTTTTCCGTACTGATCTGGAAGAACCAAAAAAACATCTTTTCCTGGTACGGAGACGCCGAACCGCTGACAAAAGATGACGCAGGCGGCTGTCCCGCGGCCTGCGCCGAGGGCGGGCTCTGCGCCGAACACCTAAACGATACCTGCTGCGTCGTACTTGAGGTGACGGAGCGTTGCAACCTTCATTGCCGCTACTGTTTCGCCGATAAGAAAAACGGGCCGGATATTCCGCTGGCGGAGCTGCGCCGCGAGATGGCCGGCTTCGTCGTTCCCGGCAAGACCCTCGTCCAACTGAGCGGCGGCGAGCCGACGCTGCGCGGCGACCTGCCGGAGCTGGTCGCCGCCGCCAAGGAGCTTGGCTGCAAATATGTGCAGCTCAACAGCAACGGGATCAGGCTCGCGGAGGACGAAGGGCTGGTGAAAAAGCTCGCCGCCGCCGGCCTCTCTTTCGTCTTCATGCAGTTTGACGGCACGGACGACGAGATATACAAAACGCTGCGCGGCGCGCCGCTCTTTGCCGTTAAAGAGCGGGCGATCGCCAACTGCGCGAAATACAACCTCGGTGTGACGCTTGTGCCGACGATCGTTCCCGGCGTCAACAGCGCCGCCATTGGAGACATCCTGCGCTATGGCGTGAAGCGGTCTCCCGCGGTGCGCGGCGTTCACTTCCAGCCCGTGGCCCATTTGGGACGCATCCCGTGCCTGCCGCGCGACGAATCGCGCTTCACCCTCGACGAGCTGATGTGCGAAATCGAAAAGCAGAGCGGCGGCCTCGTCGGCGGTGAAAATTTGCAGCCCTCCAAATGCGACCATCCGCTCTGCGGTTTTCACGGGGACTTTATCGTGAAACAGGACGGCACTCTCTACCCGCTCACGCGAAAACGGGACGACGCCGCCTGCTGCTGCTGCGGCGCAGATACCCCCGCCGACAAGAACCGCGAATTTGTCGGGCGCCGGTGGCGGCGGCCGGCGGGCGGCGGCGCCCCGCAGACGGAGGATATGGAGGATATGGACTATTTTCTCGCGCGCCTCTTTTCTCATGGCTTCACGATCACTTCGATGGCCTTTCAGGACGCGGGCAATCTCGACGTGGAGCGGCTGCGCATGTGCAGCCTGCACGTTGCGAAGCGGGGCCGCCTCGTGCCATTTTGCGTAAACTACCTTACGCTCTGGAACGGCCTCTCATGAACGCCTGCCGCGTCCCCAGCCCCGGCGGGCTGGAACTTATGCGGCGGGCGCTCGCGCTCTGCGCCTTCGCCCCCGGCGCGGCGCTGCTTGACGCCGGCTGCGGCGCGGGGGAGTTCGTCGCCTATGTGAACGCCAGCACGGATTTTTCGATGCTCGGGATCGACAACGATCCCGCCGTGGTCGGGATTTCGGCGGGCGCGGAGGACGACTGTCTGTGCGCGGACGTTCGGGCGCTGCCCTTCGGCGACGGATGTTTTGACGGCGTATTTTTCGGCTGCAGCCTCTCGAAGGTGGCGGAGCCGGAGGCGGCGCTGCGCGAAAGCCGGCGCCTGCTGAAAACCGGCGGCAGGCTCGCCGCCGCCGATTTTTACGCGCGCGGGGCGGAGGCGGATTTTTCTGGAATCATGGGACGCGTGGAACGCCGGGAAAAAATAATCTCCCGCTTTGAGCAAAACGGCTTTGACCTGCTGCTCTTCGAGGACCATACGCGCGAGATGCGCGAGCTTTGGGGGCAGCTGATATTTGACCGCGGAAAAGAGGCCCTTGACGCGCTGCTCGGCGGCCGCGGCGGGCTTGCGGCGGTCAGATGCGGCTATGGGCTCTTTATCGCGGAGGCGCGGTAAGATGATCTCGGCGCTTGAAATAATGACAGGCGAGCTTACGGGCTTTGCTCCGCCGATAGACCGCAAGGCGATGCTGCGCTGGCAGTTCGCGCGAATCAGGGAGGCGATGCGGCGGGCGGCGGCGAAAAGCGACTTCTATGCCGCGCGTTTTTCCTCCGTGGACATCGCCGCCGTCGACTCGCTCGAGGCGCTGGCGCGGATACCCTTCACCCGCCCGGAAGAGATCGCGGCGGAGCCGGAGGGCTTTGTCTGCGCGGCGGAGCGCGACATCGCGCGCGTCACCTCGCTGCCCACCTCCGGCAGCACGGGAGCGCCGAAGCGCATCCATTTCACCGACGGCGACCTCCGGCGAACGGCGCGCCTCTTTGAGCTGGGCATGGCGCCGATAATCGGCGCCGGCAAACGCTGCCTCATTATGATGTCCGACGCCGCCCCCGGCAGCATCGCGAGCCTGCTCAAAGAGGGGGTGGAGAAGAGCGGCGCCGCCGCCGTCATCTACGGCAATATCACCGACGTGGACGACGCGGCGCGGGCGGTGCGGGAGGGCGACGTCATCGTCGGCGTGCCCTCGCAGATGCTCCACCTCTGCCGCAAATATCCGCGGCTGCGCCCCGCAAGCCTGCTGCTGAGCGGGGACTACGTTCCCGCGCCGGCGCCGGACGCTATCAGAAAGACGTGGCAGTGCCGCGTTTATACGCACTACGGCATGACGGAGACCTGTTTCGGCTGCGCGGTGCAGTGCTCGGAAGAGAGCGCGCAGCACATCCGCCATGACTCGCTGCTCATCGAGATAATCGACCCCCTCTCCGGCCGGAGGCTCGGCTTCGGCGAAGAAGGGGAGGTCGTCGTCACCGCCTTCGCCAACGAGGCGATGCCTCTGTTCCGCTACCGGACGGGGGACATATCGTCGCTCGTCGGCGGAAAGTGCGGATGCGGCAGCACCCTGCCGCGGCTGGGGCCGGTGAGGGGACGGCTGAAGAACCGCATCGCCATAGACGGCGGCAGCTTATCCATCGAGGCGCTGGACGACGCGCTTTATAAAAATCGTGATCTGTGGCGCTACGAGGCCGAGCTTTCCGGCGGCGCGCAAAAAAGGCTGCGGCTCGGCGTCTGCGGCGGCGCCGGTCTGTCTCTGTCCGCGCTGCGCGCGGAGCTGGCGGCGCTTCTGCCGCCTGCCGTGGAGGTCGATATCCGCCACGCAGCTTCGCTGGCCGCGCCTTTGCGGAAGAGGCGTATCGCCGCCGAATGATAAAAATCAGAGGAGGTTCGCGGTAATGACGGTTGCGGCGGATATGGAAGAGCGGCTGCTGTCGCCCCTATTTTTTCGTTTGCTGGTGCCCTTCGGCTTCGCCTTTTTTCTGGGAATGTTCATGGGGAGTATAAATTCGCTCCTCGCCCCGGTAATGGTCGAGACCTTCGACCTTTCGCCCGCGGATTTGGGGCTCGTCTCTTCCGTGAACCTGATCGCCTTCGGGCTGGCGCAGCTTCCGCTGGGAGTCTTCCTGGACCGCTGCGGCGCGAAGAAGACGCTCGCGGGAATGCTCATGATCGCCTTCGCCGGCGTTTTGCTCTTCGCCGCGGCGCAGGACCGTCTGTCCCTGGCGGCGTCGAGGGCGCTCGCGGGCGTGGGATTCTCCGGTTCGCTGATGGCTTCCTTCAAATCGTTTACGTACTGGCTGCCGCGCAAGCGGCTGCCTCTGGTCTTCAGCATTCAGAGCCTGATCGGCGGCCTGGGCTTTGTGGCGGCGACCCGTCCCGTCGCCATCGCGCTGGAATACCTTTCCTGGCGCGCCTTTGTCATGTTTTGCGCGGGGGCCGTCCTTGTCTCGGTCTTGGTTCTGGCGGCCGTCGTGCCGGACGACGCGCTGCGGCAAAAGACGCGCGGCGGAGAATCGTTCCTGAAAATATTCGCGGGGATGCTGAAACTTGCCAAAGACAGGCGGTTCGTCTATGTCGCGCCCGTGGTGACGGCCACGGAGGCGGTGCTCTTTTCTTTCTCCTATCTGTGGCTTGGCCCTTGGCTCAGGGACGTCGCCATGTTCGGCGAGCGTTCCGTCGGCCTGATGCTGCTGCTGAGCTCCGCCGGCATCGCCGCGGGATATCTCCTGAACGGCGTGCTCGCGGATCTCTTCGCGCGTCTGAACTGGCTCTCCTGGGAAAAGCTGTATCTCTGTTCGGGGGTTATCTTTACCATCTGCCTCGCGGCAGTCGCCCTCTGCGGCGGCCCGCGTACCGCGCCGCTGTGGGCCGCGGTGATGTTTTTCTCCACGATGACGATGATCGCCTTTCCCATTATCGGGCGTCTCTTTGAGGCGGAGGAGTCGGGGCGCGTCTTCGCGCTGTTGAATTTCGTCATTTTTCTCGCCGCGTTCATCGTTCAGTGGCTCTTCGGCGTGCTTCTGGATTTTTATCCGACCGCCGGTGGGCGGTTCTCTCCCGCCGGATATCAAGCCGGCCTCTGCGCCATCCTGCTCCTGAACGCCGCGGCGGTGGCGCATCTCTATATATCTATCCCCAAGATAAAAAAACTGAAAAAATTTTAGGACGGCGTCCGCCAGGCGGGGAGGCGAAAGGATTGCGGCCAGCCCTGCCGCGGCGGTCGTGACAATATCGCGTTACTTTTCCAGCAGCTCCGCGGGGTCGAAGAACTCCCCGCGCCAGGCGGCGCTGAAGTGGAGGTGCGGGCCGGTGACGCGGCCGGTTTTGCCGGAGAGCCCGAGTATCTCCCCTGCCTTTACGAGGTCCCCCTTTTTCACATTTATCTTTGACAGGTGCCCGTAGAAGGTGACGAGCCCCGCGCCGTGGTCGAGGTAGACGCAGTTGCCGGCGAACCAGAAATTATTTCCGGCGAGGACGACCGCGCCGCCGGCCGCCGCTCTGACCGGCGTGCCCTCCCTCGCGCGCATGTCGACGCCGCCGTGGCGTCCGCGGAATTCACCGTTGAAATAGCGGCTTTTGCCGTACACGGAGCTGAAACTTCCGGGCACGGGGCGTGCCAGCGGCAGTTCAGGCGCTCGTCCGGCGCTGTTGCTCTGCATCGCGGCGCGTCCGAGCTTTGCCTCGCGCGCGATGCGCTCGGAGAGCTCTTTGGGCGGCGTGACCTTTGCCGGCACCACGGTAAGTTTTTCTATCGGGTATTTGCGGGCGGAGAGCGTTATCGAATGCGCGATCTTTTCTCTTTTTCCGCCGGAATTGAAGGCGACGGTCAGCGGGTTCGCCCCCGGTTTGGCGTTTTTCAGATCTGTGCCGACGAGCGCGGAATACCTTTGCCCGCCGCCGGTATCTTCCGGGGCGAGCGGCGATTCGTGCCCCTGCCAAAAGAGCCGGACGTCGGAGATCTCTTCGCCTGTGACCTCTACCGTCACGACGAAGGGCTGTCCGATGCCGGCGGTGGCCGGCGCGCCGACGGTCACACCCGCCGCCGACGGCGGAACGGCCGTTATGAGGACGGCGGCGATCATTGCCGCACAACGGAAAAGGGAAGGGCGCGGCATTATTTTTCTTACAATATCTTCATTATGAGGTTCAGCGCCGCGCCCGTAATCAGCGCGGCGGAGAGCATAATCGCGCTGCTTGCGAGCATCCGTCTGACGCCGAGCTCCTTCCACATGACGACGAAGGTCGCGATGCAGGGGAAGGTCATGGAGAGGACGATGACGGCGACGAGCATCTGCTGCGCCGTGAGCTCGAGCGGGATCAGCAGCCCCATCGCGATGTCCTTGCGGAAGAGCCCCATCACCACCGGGACGGCGGTCGAGGCGGGCAGCCCCAGCACGCTCTGGAAGAAGGGCGCGAGCATGCTTCCGAGCCATTCCAGAAGCCCTATGGTGTCCAGGATGTTGACGAGCAGGATGCCGCCCAGCACGAGCGGCGTCGCTTCGAGAAAGAAGTCCTTGATGCGGAACCAGAGCTTGCTCATCCAGGCCTTGAACGAGGGCAGGCGGTAGGGCGGTATCTCCACGATCAGCTCGGGGCTGTAGCCGGAGAGCGTCAGGTGCATGAGCCGTCCGAGAATGAGCCAGACGACGAAGAGGATCAAATAGACCGCGCCGACGTATCTCATGCCGAAGCCGCCGAGCGTCGAGGCGAGCATCGCCTGTATCGAGACGCAGGGCACGCCGACGGAGATGAGGGTCGCGGCGATGAAGCGTTCGCGCTCCGATTCAAGGACGCGCGTCGCCAGTATTCCCGGCACGTTGCAGCCGAAGCCGAGCAGGGTGGGGATGATGGCGTAGCCGTGGATGCCGAAGCGGTGGAGCAGCGCGTCGAAGACGACGGCGAGGCGCGGCAGGTAGCCGAAATCTTCAAGAAAGGAGAGGACGGCGTAAAAGGCGATGATATAGGGCAGCACCATGCCGAATTCGACGTAGAAGCCGGTCGACAGCACGCCCATGCTCTGCTCAAGGTTGATGGCGCCGTCAAAGAGCTTCCCGATCAGTAGGGCGCGCAGGTAGCCGTCGCCGAAGACGCCGCTGAGTTTCTCAAGCAGCGGCAGCCAGAAGTTTTCAAAAAGCGGATCGAAGATATAGCCGATGAGTCCCTCGCCGACGAAGCGGATAAGCGCGAAGCTCAGCGCGAGCACGAAGAAGCCCAGCAGTCCGCCGATCACGGGACGGGCCGAGATGTCCTCGATACGGTCGAGCAGCGTGTGGTGGCGGTGGGTCACCGTCTGCACGCTGGCGATGATCTCTCCGATCTTCTGCCAGCGTTCCTCTTTCGTCATCGGCTCGAGCGGGCTGACTTTCGCTTTGTCGAGGTTGTCCACCAAGTCGCTGATACCGCTTCCGGTCGTGGCGACGGTCTGGTAGATGGGGACGCCGAGCTCCTCTTCGAGCCTTTTTACATCAAGCAGTATCCCCTTATGGCGGGCCTCGTCGGTCATGTTGAGCGCGACGATCACCGGTATATGGTAGGCGAGCACCTGGAGCGCCATCACGAGGTTGCGTTCAAGGGCCGTCGCGTCGATGACGAGGATGACCTTGTCCGCTCCGTCCTCTATGATGCGGCGCGCGATCTCCTCGGCCTCGTTCGTCGGGTCGAGGGTATAGGCGCCGGGAACGTCGATCAGGTCCGCGCACAGCTCTTTGTGCTTGATGACCCCCTGCGTGAAGCCGACGGTCGTCCCCGGGTAGTTTGACGACAGCGCGTGTACGCCGGTGAGGCGCGAAAAAAATACGCTCTTTCCGACGTTGGGATTTCCCATCAGAAGGATGCGCATCCGTTTGCCATCTTTTGTCAATTCATTGTTATCAAAACACAGTCTGCATTCTTTACAGCTCATCTGTCTTCTCCGCCGACCTCCGAGGCGATCAGGAGCCGGCCTTCTCGATCTCGATATGTTCGGCGATGCCGTGCGATACGGCGAAATGGCGTCCCTCCAGCATCACCGTTACCGGCCCGCCGAAGGGCATGCAGGATATCTTTTCTATCTCCTTGCCGCTCCGCAGCCCAAGAGCCTCAAGCCGCTGCGCCGCCTCTCCCTCCGGCAGCACCTTGATGACAGCCCGTTCCCCGCTCTTCATTTCTATAAGATTCATTTATAGGATCAACTCCATGAGTATGTTAACTTAGTCTAACTTGAGTATATACTAATGCCAGCGCTCCTGGCTTGTCAAGGCGGAGCCGCAAGTTCCCGGGACGAACGCGTGAAGAATTATCCGCCGCGGCGGCTTTCGCCGACTTTGCCCGCGCCTTATTTCTTCCAAAAGCTTTGCCGCGTTTGGGCCACGTAAGTTCCCTCCGTCTAGGGTATAATTATAGCGGTAATTTGTTAAAAAGATATTCTTTGCGTGATACGAGAGGAAGTGTTCAGATGGTGAAAAAACTTATCCTGCCGGCGGCGCTTATTCTGCTGGTGGTTATGGAGTGCGCCGCCTTCGCGGCGCCGAAGCGGATCGCACTGATGCTGGAGGGTTCCGACACCGCCTCCGCCTCCGGTTTCAACTGGCTCTGCCTTGAAGGGATGAGGAACGCCCAAGTCCGTTTCGGCAGTAAAAAGGTCTCTACCAAATACTACAACGCCCTTGACGATAAGGACAAGCTGCTGCCCCTGCTCAGGGAGGCTGCCGCCTCGTCGGATCTGGTCATCATCACCTCCGCGGCCTACATCAGCTACCTTCCCGAAGTCATGAGGGAATATCCCGCCTGCTCGTTCCTCACTTTTGACACGAATAATACGGAGGGCGTCACCGAGATAGTCTTCCGCGAGGAGGAGGGGGGATTTCTCGCCGGCGCGCTCGCCGCGATGATGACGGTGAGAGACGATACGGCGCGTATCAACGCGGATAAGAAAATCGGCATCATCCTTGGGGAAGCGGTTCCGCCGGTCGAGCGCTTCAAACGCGGCTTTATCGCCGGCTCGTGGTATATCGACCCCGGCGTCGAAGTGCTTTACGAATATACGCACGATTTTTCCGACCGCGCGAAGGCGGCCCGCGCGGCGATGCAGCTCAAAAGGGCCGGCGCGGATGTCATCTTCTGCGTTAGCGGCGCGGCCGGCGTCGGCGCGATAGAACGGGCCAAAGAGGGCGGGTACTGGACGATAGGCGTCGACACGGAGCTGGAAAGCGACTTTCCCGAGATGGTGCTGACCAGCGTCGTCAAACGCAGCGGCCATGTGATCTATAAGGTCATAGAAAGTTTCGTGCAGGGCCAGCTTCCCAAAGACCGCTTTTCCCTTGGCCTGCACGAGGAATGTATCGATATCTCGACGTGGACGCGCGAGGCAAAGATAAACATCCCCATCGACGTCCGCAAGCGCGTCGACGAACTGGAAGAAAAGATGTCGTCCGGCCTTATCAAAATCAAAGAGACGAACTATCAGGGCATCTCCGTCAAATAGCGCCGCTCGGCGCATCCCGTATATATTACCGGCGCTTCTGTTTCTTACGGAGGCGCTGTTTTTTTGCCGGCGCCGGCGAGCCACTCAGCCAATAAAATTATTTCGGTTAATTGCCCCGGCTCCTCAATTATAGTAAACTCTTAC
Source organism: Synergistota bacterium (assembly GCA_023450745.1). Classification (GTDB taxonomy): domain Bacteria; phylum Synergistota; class Synergistia; order Synergistales; family Synergistaceae; genus Cloacibacillus. The sequence goes on along the minus strand of JAEXGR010000007.1, from coordinate 33,267 downwards.
AGAGATGTATAAAAATATGGAGTTGATATAGATGCTGCACTGCGGAATCGTCGGGCTGCCCCTGAGCGGGAAGTCGACAGTATTTAACGTGATAACGAGAGCGGGCGCGGAGGTAAAGCCCTACGCGGGAGGAAAGACCGATCCCAACAAGGCGGTCGTCTCCGTACCGGACAAACGTTTTGACGAACTGGTAAAGATCAACGCGCCGCGCAAAGAGACCCCCGCGCAGGTGGAATTTGTCGACCTCGCGGGGCTGTCGCGCGGCGCCGGCAAGGGCGAGGGGCTGGGCAACGCCTTCCTCTCCTTCGTCGCCGACGCGGATGCCCTCATCCAGGTGATTCGCTGCTTCGCCAACCCTTCGGTGGAGCACCCCGAGGGCTCGGTGGACCCGGTGCGCGATTGGGACATTCTGGATAACGAACTCATCTTCCGCGACCTCGCCGTCATCGATAACCGCCTCGGCAAGCTCCGCGCGAAAAAAAAGCTGACGCCCGACGAGGACAAAGAAAAGGCGCTGCTGGAAAAATGCTACGACTGCCTTATGGAGGAGCGCCCGCTTTCCAGCATCGAGCTGCGGCCGGAAGAAAGACGGCAGCTGCGCGGATTTGCCTTCGTCACCTCGAAGCCGCAGATAATCCTGCTGAACCTCGACGAGAGCCAGAACGAAGAGGCGAAAATCCCGAAGTGGGACGAACTGAAAAAAAGGGCCGAGGCGAACGGGGTAAAGCTCTGCACCCTCTACGGCAGCCTGGAAATGGACATTATGGACCTCACTCCCGAAGAGGCCGCCGAATTTACCGAGGGACTCAACATCACCGAACCGGGGCGCGAGCGCCTTATTGAGGAGGCGTACCGCGTGCTCGGCCTCATCAGCTTCTTCACCTCCGGCCCCGACGAGGTGCGCGCCTGGACGCTCCACAACGGCGAGACCGCCGTCGACGCGGCGGGAACGATACATTCGGACCTCGCGCGCGGCTTTATTCGCGCGCAGGTCGTGGCTTACGACGATTATATGAAATACGCCCACTCCTTTGACGAGTGCCGCAAGGCGGGGGTGCTTCGCCTCGAAGGAAAGGAATACCTCGTCAAAGACGGGGACATGATCGAAATACGCTTCAACGTTTAGCAAGGCGCCGCCGGCGTGACCGGCGTTTTTGGCGGAACGCGGCGGCCTGACGTTTTGTGAATCATAACGAGGTGATGACGGATGCTCTTCGACGCTTTTGAACTGCGGGGAAGGCGGCTGGCAAACCGCCTCTGCGCGGCTCCGCTGGCCTCCTCTTCGGGAGACCGCGCGGGGCTGCCCACGGAGCGGTCGCTTGAGGTATACGGGAAAATCGCCGCCTCCGGCGTTTCCCTTGTCAATGTGGAGCACCACGCGGTGAACCCTACCGGCCGCGTCCGGCCGGAGCAATTCCTTGCCGACCGCGATGAAGCGGCCGCCGCGCACGCGAAGATCGCAGCGCTGATCAAGGAGGGCGGTAAGACCGCCGTCGCCCAGATAAACCACGGCGGAGCCAACCTCGCAAGCGCCGCGGTATTTGAGACGGAGGGATTCCGCTGCCTTTCGCCGTCCGGCGTGAAAGTGGGGCCGGTCTGGGAGGGGCTATCGCGGGAGCCGGAGAAACTGTCTCTCACGGAGATCAAAAGGATTGTGGAAGATTTTGCCGCCGCCGCCGAACGCCTGGTGAAGACGGCGGGCTACGGCGGCGTCATGATACACGCCGCGCACGGCTACCTGGCGGGGCAGTTCCTGAGCCCCCTGACGAACCTGCGCGACGACGCCTACGGCGGCACGGGGTATAGACGCGCGCGTTTTCTCTATGAGATCACCGACGCCGTGCGCCGGACCCTGCCCGACGCGCTGGTATCCGTGAGGCTCGGAGCGGCGGACGTTCTGCCGGACGAAAGGCCGCGCGGCCTGTCCGCCTGGGATACGCGGGCCGCAGCCCGCGAGCTCGCGGCGCTTGGCGTCGATCTGCTGAGCGTCTCCGGCAACCTCTGCGGCTACGGGGCGGCGCGGACGGACGGCGCCTATTTCGCCCCCTACGCCGCGGCGGTCCGCGAGGCTGTCGGCGGGAAAATCCCGGTGGAATGCACCGGCGGTATCCGCGGCGTAGGCGTTGCGGAACGGCTGCTCGCGGATAAATGCTGCGACCTTATCGGCGTCGGCAGGCCGCTTTTGGCCGACGCCGGCTTCCTTGATAAATGGAGGGCTGTTTGATGAAAATTTACATAAGTTCCGATATGGAGGGCTCCACGGGCGTCGTCAGCGCCGCGCAGGTGGACTGTTCAAAGCCTCAGTACGGCTTTGGGAGGGCGATGCAGGCCGCCGACGTTTCCGCCGCCGTGAAGGCCGCTCTCGACTCCGGGGCCGAATGCGTGGTGGTCAACGACTCGCACTGTACGATGACGAATCTGGATATCGCGAAGTTCGGCGGCGAGGTGCGGCTGATCACGGGCGCGCCGAAGCTGCTCGGCATGGCAGAGGGCGCGCGCGGCTGCGACGCCGCGATATTTTTAGGATATCACGCGATGGCGGGCACCGAGAAGGCGGTGCTCGATCACACCTTTGACCAGCATACGATATACGGCCTCGCCGTAAACGGCCGGAAGATGGGGGAGACGGGCGTCAACGCGCTCCTCTGCGGCGCGCTGGGAGTGCCGGTCATTATGGCAAGCGGCGACGACGCGCTCTGCATGGAGGCCGAAAGCCTGCTGGGGCCGCGGCTGGTGACCTGCTCCGTAAAAGAGGGGCTGGGACGCGCCGCCGCGCTCTGCCTGACGCCGGAAAGCAGCGCGGAGCTGCTTTACTCCGGCGTGCGGAGGGCGATGGAACGCCTGAAAAAGGGCGAATTCACCCCCTTCACGGCCGCGTCGCCCTATCTGCTGGAGGTGACGCTGATGAACACCCTGCAGACCGACGCCGCCTCGCTGGTGCCGGGGGCGGTGAGAACGGCGGCCCGGACCCTGCGTTTTGAGACGGAGGAGGTCCTCGAACTGCGCCGCTTCCTCTACTCCGTGATGGAGTGCGCGGCGGGGACGCTTGCCGCTTATTGATGAAAAGGATCGGAATCGACCTCGGGGGCCATACGGTATCGGCGGGGGCGGTGGATTTTTCGGAAGAGCCGCCGCGGATAGCCTCGCCGGTGACCGTCTCCACTCCGGAAAAAAGAGACATCCTAAGCGTAATCCGCACCCTTGAGGAGCTGATCTTGCTGTGGGCAGCCCCCGGCGACGAGTGCTTCGTGGGGATAGGCATCCCCGGCTTTGTCAACCGGGAACGGAGCCGTATCCTCAGGCTCACGAATTTCACCGGCTGCGACGGGGTCTCTCTTGGCAAAATGATTTCGGCGAACCTTCAGGCGCGCGGCGTAAAGGCCGACATCCGTATGGAAAACGACGCCAACTGCGCGGCGCTTGGAGAGGGGGCCGCCGGGGCCGCCCGCGGGATGGCCGACTACGCGGTGCTCACGCTGGGGACCGGCATCGGCGCCGGCCTCGTGGCGAACGGCAGGCTTCTTTCCGGCGCGCGCGGAATGGCGGGGGAATGCGGGCATATCGCGGTCAGCGGCGACCCCTCGCTTCGCGGCTGCGGCTGCGGCGGCCGGGGGCACCTTGAAGAATCGGCCTCCGCCGACTGGATAGAACGCCGCGCCGCGGCCCTCGGCCTGCCGGGCGGCTTTCGCGAAATCTGGGAGATGCGCCATGCCGATCAAACGGCGGCCGGGCTTCTTGAGCCGGCTCTCGAGGCGCTCGCGCGCGGCGTCTCCTCGCTGTTTGTGACTTTGGACCCCGAGGCGGTTATTATCAGCGGCGGTATGAGTCTGGCGGAGGGGCTCGCAGACGAGCTCCGCGGCAGGGTCGAGAAATATCTGCCCGTTCCGTTCAGACCTGTTTTTGATTTGAAAATATCAAAACTTGGAGGCGCCGCCGCGGTCATTGGCGCCGCTTCTCTAGGACGGGAGATGTGTAAGGAATGACAGAGCTCAACTTTAATCTTGTCGAGACGGTGGCGTTCGCGACCGCCATTCTCTGGCTGGGGATGTTTCTTCGGAAGCGGGTATCGTTCCTGGGCAAGTACAACATCCCGGCCCCGGTGATCGGCGGCGTGATCTTTGCGCTCGCGAGCTGGGCGCTCAAGGACAGCTTTTCTTTCAACTTCGACATGCTTGTCAAAGACCCCCTGATGATAACCTTTTTTACGAGCATCGGACTGGCCGCGAGCTTTAAGATGCTCCGGCAGGGCGGCCCGCAGGTCTTTATCTTTCTCGTCGTCGCCTCCGTGCTGGTGCTTCTCCAAGACGTGCTGGCGGTGGCGCTTTCCTACGTCACGGGGATACATCCGCTGCTGGGGATGCTGGCCGGCTCGATCACCATGTCGGGCGGTCACGGCACCGGCGCGGTCTACGCGAACCTTTTTGAAAAACAATACGGCCTTTCCGGCGGCATGGAGCTGGCGATGGCCGCCGCGACCTTCGGCCTCGTCATGGGGTCGATACTCGGCGGCCCGGTGGCGCGACGCCTCATCGAGCGCAACCGCCTCGCAAAATCACACCTCAACGCGGACGAAATGACGTACGACACCGTCGACGAGAGCCTCGACCCCGCTTCGGACGGCCCCGTTTCCGCCTCCGTACTGATGACGACCCTGATGCAGATCACGATCGCCATGAGCGTCGGCGCCTTTATCTACGAGGGGCTGGTCAAAGTGGGCATCCAGCTGCCGACCTATCTCTGCGCGCTCTTCGTCGGCATCTTCATCAGAAACCTCAGCGACATGAGCGGCCTGTACAAGGTGCACCTGCGGCTTGCCGATACCATCGGCGCGGTCGCCCTGTCGCTCTTCCTCGCGCTTTCGCTGATGTCGCTCAAGCTGTGGCAGCTCGCCGACCTCGCGGGGCCGATGGCGGTGATCCTTCTTGGCGAAACCATTCTGATGGGCGGCTACGCCTACTTCGTGACCTTCAACATTATGCGGCGCGACTATACAGCGGCCGTCATCGCGGGCGGCCACTGCGGCTTCGGCCTGGGCGCGACGCCCAACGCGATCGCCAATATGGACGCCATCACCAGCAACTACGGTCCCGCGCCGCGGGCGTTCTTCGTCGTCTCCATCGTCGGGGCCTTCTTCATCGACATTGTCAACGCGATCGTGATCCAGAGCTTCGTCGCTATGCTGTAAGGAGGTTATGAAAATGGCTGATATTTTTATGATAAAGATGGATTTCGTGCAGACGATGGCCTTCGCCTCCGTCCTTTACTGGCTCGGAGTAAACCTCTGCCGCCGCGTAAAATTCCTCATCCGCTACAACATCCCGCCCGCGGTGGCGGGCGGCCTGCTCTTTGCCGTCCTGCGGCTCGCGCTCGGTTCGCGGGTGGCCTTTGAATTTGACCTGACGCTGCTTGAACCCTTTATGATCGCCTTCTTCACGACGATCGGCCTTGGGGCCAGCGTCGGGCTGATGAAAAGGGGAGGCCGTATCGCCTTTAAGCTGCTGCTGGCTGCCGCCGTGCTCGCGTTGCTCCAGAACGCCGCCGCGCTCGCGATCGGCGGATTTACGGGACTGCCGCCGGCGCTGGCGGTACTCGCCGGCTCCGCTACCATGACCGGCGGCCACGGCACGGGGCTCGTTTTCGCCGATGAGATTGGCAAGGTTTTCGGACTCGCCGGCGTACAGGCGACGGCGATTGCCTGCGCGACCTTCGGCGTGGTCGCGGGCTCGCTGCTTGGCGGGCCGTTGGCGGAACGGCTCATCAAAGGGCGCTCGCTGGCGCGCGAGGTGAACCTTGAGACCGGCTACCGGAAAAATATGATCCCCGACGTATTCAGCTTCGGCGACAGGGGCGAAGAGATAAATACGCACTCCATTCTGATGACCATCTTTCAGATCACCTTCGCGGTGAGTGTCGGCATGTGGCTCGGCGGCGCACTGGGCGAAAGAAACATCTTCATCCCCGCTTACGCCATCGCCCTCACCGCCGGAGTGCTGTTGCGCAACCTTGGCGACCGCGTGAATTTCCTGCGCGTCAACCCGCGCATCGTCAAGCATATCAGCGGGGCCTGTCTCTCCTTCTTCCTCGCCTTCGCGCTGATGTCGGTGGATCTCTCGCAGCTTAAAGACCTCGCCGCGCCGCTGCTTGCGATTCTGCTTTTCCAGACGCTGCTGATGGCGGTCTTCGCCTTTTACGTGACGTTCCCGCTCACCGGCGGCGACTATCAGGCGGCCGTCATCGCCTCCGGGCACGCCGGCTTCGGTCTGGGCGCGACTCCCAACGCGATCGCCAACATGGAAGCCGTCTGCGCGAAATACGGCATGGCCACCGACGCCTTCTTCGCGGTGGCGGCGGTGGGCGCTTTCTTCATCGACATCGTCAATGTGGTAGTGATAAACGTACTGGTAAAGCTTTTCGCCTAAAAAATGAAAGACGGACAGGAGCCTGCGCTCTTGCCCGTCTTTTGCTATGCCGCGCCCTTTTGCTTATTTGCTCTTGACATAGAAATTTATCGGTTTCACGCATATATGCGTTGTCAGGCAGGTTGTTCGCCGTCACATATCCCGGCCTGGCGTCTATCAGCTGCGGCAGGTGGTTGACGATCGTCGCGCAGGTAAGCTCTACCGTAGCAGGACGGTTGACGATCACTGTGGTCTCCGGTTCTCCGCAGAGCGCCCACTCGTTCCGGTTGAACTCGCCAGGGGCGTAGACCTTGCCGACGCACTCAGTCTCTAGCGTGACCCCTCCGTCGTCACGATCGCCGACATCCCCGTGGCGTCTTCGGCCTTTATCGTCATGCCGGGCGTCGAGGAATTGAGATCTTCTTTATAGGTGCAGGGCACGCACCTCTGTGTTTGCGAGGTGATCGTGGGTCCGAGCTTTTCGCAGAGCCAGCCGTTCTGGTTCCACATGTAGAAGGGGATGTAGTCGCCCTTTTCCACAAGCGCCTTTATCTTGTCCGACGAGAGGCTGTTGTAGTTGCAGATCTCCCTCTCAAACTCCGCGATCGTCAACCCGGCGCCGTGACTCTTCGCGAGCGTGATGCCGTAGTCCTCCACATTGTAGCTGCTGGAGCCGTGTATCTTTGTTATCTTTGCCGAAGATCCGGCGAGATTGGTGACCATCGTGTCCCAATAGGGGTCGGGATAGCCGCTGCCGCAGAGCGTGCAGCCATGGGCCTTCGCCAATTCGTCAAGTTCCCTTGTGGTATCCGGCGACGAGTAAGTGTGTGAATATATCGCAAAAATATATTGAAAATAATTTTCATATATAATATAATTAAATTAGTGAGTGTTTAGCGTTTTTTAAAAATTTTTTGTGTTAAGGGAGTTTTATGTAGATAAAACTAGCTATAAGTATGTATTTTAAATGCTTATAACATTATTTGTATGCTAAAATATTTTTCTAATATAGAAAATTATTTTTAAAAATGTTATTGTAATTAGGAAATATCCATCTAATCATTAAAATGAATGAAGGGGGCAAGAGTTTGCCTATGCGGCCTACTCGAAGATTATGTTAAGTTCCACCACAAGAGCCTTTGGAAGTCCTTTGCGTTATGTGCAGGGTCCCGGCGAGTTCAGCCGGATGCCTCAGTATACTACTCCTTACGGAAAGGCCTGCGTTCTGATCGACGGCTTCCTGTACCCGAAGCTGAGCGTGCAACTGGAGAAAGCCTATGACGGTTGCGGATTCACCTCGATAAAGTTCCAGGGAGAGTGCTGCGACGAAGAGATCGGTAGGATAGGTGCCATCGCCAGGGAGCAAAATGGCTGTGTCTTTGTCGGCGTAGGCGGTGGAAAGACTTTGGATACGGCGAAATTATGCGCCGACGCCATGAATATACCGCTGATCATCGTGCCCTCTTCCGCCTCAACGGATGCTCCTGTTAGCGAGATCGCGGTCCTTTATACCCCTAGCGGGGAATACATCGGGTCGCGCAAGGTGAAAAAGAACGCGGACCTTGTGCTTGTGGACAGTGAAATAATTGCTAAATCACCCCGCCGCCTTTTCATCGCCGGCATGGGGGACGCGCTGGCTACTTGGCTTGAAGCCCAAGCCGTCGACGCCTCGGATTCTCCCAACTATATCGGTGCCGGCTATCGCCGCAGCAAGGCGGGCATGGCTATTGCCAAGGCGAGCTGGGATATTCTCTTCGCTGACGGACGCAACGCGCTGGCGGCGCTTGAGCTCGGCGTTGTTACCGAAGCACTGGAAAATGTCATTGAGGCGAACACGCTGCTCAGTGGTCTCGGCTTTCTCAACACCGGCCTTGCCACCGCCCACGGCATTCATTCCGGACTCACGGCTTTGCCGGAGACCCACAAATATCTGCATGGCGAAAAGGTGGCCTTTGGCATCGTATGTCAGCTTGTGTTGGAAAACAGTGCTACCGCTGTCGTGGATAAGGTCATGGACTTTATGGTCGACATCGGCCTGCCCGTAACGCTGGAGGATCTTGGCGTCGAAGCAACGCCGGAAAAGATCACGGCGATCGCGAATAAAACTGTGAACGGTCCCCTTGTCCATCAGGAGCCTTTTCTAGTGGACGCTGAACGAGTATACGCGGCTATCGTGGCCGCCGACGCTTTGGGTAAAAAGTACAAAGCAAAAGCAGTAGCAAATAAATAAGGAGGAATTTTTTATGAAGAAGCTGTCTCTCGTCCTGTCAGTTCTGTTACTTGTCGGTATGCTGGCCTCCGTCAGCGAAGCGAAAGCGAAGGTCACCCTTGAGTTCGGACATATCCAGAACCCTGGCCATGCGTTGGCTATCGCCCCGGAAGAGTTCAAAGCAATGGTGGAGAAACGCTCCAACGGTCAGGTCAAGGTCAATATCTATCCCTCTAGCCAGCTTGGTTCCGCGCGCGAAATGATGGAGCAGGTGACGATGGGAACTCTGGACATGACTTGCTGCGACACCGCCGACTGGGCGGCGGCGCTGAATATCCCCCAGCTCGCCGTGTTCAATATGCCATTCCTTACCAAGGACCTTGCCACTCAGGCCAAGCTCATAGACGGCATCGTTGCGCAGGAGGTGCCGAAGATGCTCAAGAATTCTAATGTCCGCCTGCTGATGACCTATTCCAACGGCATCCGCCAGCCTCTGCTCAAGACGAAGCCGATAACCCGCCTTGAGGATATCAAGGGAGTTAAGATGCGTACCGCCGAAACGCCGCTCTACGTAGATATCTGGAACTGTCTCGGAGCGAACACCGTCACCTCCGCGTGGAGCGAGGCCTATACGCTTCTGCAGCAGGGTGTGGCTGACGCCGTCGAAGCCGACGTCACGGGACTGGTAAATCAGAATCTGCAGGAGCAGGCCAAATACCTCTCCAAGATCGGTCACCTGGGCGCCATATACTGCGTATTTATCAATAAAGACAAATGGGACTCCATCCCCAAAGACCTGCAGGATATAATCCAGAAGAGCGCGCTTGAGAGCCAGAAGAAGCAGCTGCAGAAGCGCCAGGCCTCTGATATCGCCGCGGAAAAGGCGATGGCGGCGGCCGGAGTGAAGATCAACGATATACCGCAGAAGGAACGCGACAGGATGAAGAACGCCTGTCAGCCGATATACGACAAGTACGAGAAAAATTACAAGCTGGGCGGCCTTATCAAGAAGATGCTGTCGCTGAACAGCTAACTGCCTCTTATGTTGTAGCAGAAGATTTAACTTATCGATCAAGACGGGATGCCTCCGCGCGCGTTTGCCGCGCGGGGGGCCCTTACCAGAGCATGAGGTCAATAAAGATGAAAACATTGATAAAAATAGACAGAATAATCGAGAATATCCAGGTTTGGTTCTGTGCGCTGATGTTCACCCTGATTTTGGTTTTCGGCAGCCTTCAGGTTTTTGGCCGTTTTATCCTTCACTCGTCGCCGCCGTGGACCGAAGAGGCCATGCGCTTTTGCGGCATCTACCTGACTTTTATCGGTTCTGCCCTGACCGTGAGGGCTGACGCCCATGTATCGGTGGATATCGTCATCAGCTTTATGAAAAACAACAAGGCGCGCGCGATGCTGTTTATCATCGGCAGGCTGATCTGCGTTGTCTTCCTGATTATGTTTTTCCCGGGATCGATTGTTCTGGTCTCGAAGAGTTTTAATTCATTGGGCGCCGCAATTCACATTCCCTACGCCTACATATACGCGGCGGTTCCTTCAGGAATAGTCATGATGCTCTGCTCTTACGCCAGCGCTGTTCCCAAGCTGGCAAGACAATACAGGGAAGGAGAAAGATAGATGATTGCCATTGCGCTGATAACACTGCTGATTTTTCTAGTACTGGGCGTGCCGGTATGTTTTGCGATCGGCCTCTCCGGGCTTTTGGCGATCATGTTCGGCAGCGAGATTCCCGCCTTTATGGCTGTGCAGCAGGCCATTCGCGGCATGAATTCATTTTCGTTGATGGCCGGGCCGCTCTTCATCCTGGCGGGGGAGATCATGGGAGCCGCCAACCTCTCCACACGCATCCTAGATTTCTGCCGGGCCTGCGTTGCGCAGATACGCGGCGGCATGGGGATGGTCTCTGTATTGGCGAATATGATCTTCGCCGGCATCTCCGGATCGGGCGCGGCGACAATGAGTGCGATCAGTACTCTGACGGTGCCTGAGCTTAATAAAGAGGGATACGACAGGGGGTTCATCGCCTCGATGATCGCGGGCTCCGGAGCGTTGGCGCCGATAATCCCGCCGAGCACCAATATGATCGTCTATGCCTCGCTGACGGGATTTTCCGTGGGCAGGCTCTTTATCGGTGGTCTGATGCCCGGCATCTTGATCGGCGTCTGCCTGATGGTGATGTGTTACTGGTATGCGACGAAGTACAATGTCGACCAGGGCAGCGGGTGTTTTAGCCTCGGTTCTGTGTGGCGTGCCTTTTTAAAGTCCTTCTTCGCGTTGATCACGCCGATTATCATCCTCGCGGGAGTGGTCACCGGTTTCTTCACGGCGACGGAATCCAGCATAGTGGCCTGTATCTACGCGCTGATCTGCGGTTTCTTCATCTACCGCACGCTTAAGCTGAAGGATATGCTGGGGATATTCAAAAGGGCCTCCTCGTCGTCGGCGATGCTGATGATGATCATGGGTATTTCGAACATCTACTCCTATATATTCGCGCGTGAGAACGTCACTCCGATGGTCGAAAAATTCCTGCTTTCGATTACGCACAACCCGGCGGTCTTGGTGTTTATCATCATAGTCATGATGCTAATAATCGGCTGTTTCATGGAGACGCTTGCGGCCACGGCCGTTATCCTGCCCACGGTATATCCGATCGTAATGCATTTAGGTGTGGATCCGCTACTCTTCGGCGTGCTCTTCTCAATCTCCACGGTCGTGGGCGCACTGACGCCACCGGTGGGACTATATCTCTTCCTGTCGATGAATATTGCGGGCGCGACCTTCCGGCAGGCGATCAGCTATACGATTCCCGTCGTCCTCATCATCCTCACCGTAATGTTGCTGATGTGGTTCTTCCCGCCGATAGTCACCTTCGCGCCTAATCTGTTGATGGGTGCTTAATATAAAAGGAGATTCATACAGATGAAATTAACGGTTGAGACGGTTCGTATTAAAGACCTGCAATTTGGCGAGTCTACCTGTCTGCGCGATGGCGTGCTCTACGTCAGTAAAGAGGATATCTTGGCGTTCGCCGCGGGCGAACCCTGTTTTGACACACTGAAGATCGACATTGCCCGTCCCGGCGAATCTACGCGTATCATCAATGTTGTGGATGTTGTACAGCCCCGCTGCAAGATGTCTGATAATATCGACTGGCCGGGCGTACTGACGGACGATTATGAGATAGCGGGCAGCGGCGTGACGCGCGCCGTCGATGGGATGGGCATCGTCCTCTGCCAGAACGACACATACTGGTCGAGAAAATGGGGATCGTTTGATATGAGCGGCGAATGCGCGGAGATAAATCCATACGCGAAAATGCCCATGCTCGTCATTGAACCGCTGACGCCGCCAAACGCTGATTTTCGCGAGTACCGCGAGGCGCTGCGCCGCGTTGGTTTTAGAACCAGCGTGATGCTCGCGAAAGCGACGCGGGAACAGGCCGCCGACAAGAACGAGACCTTCGACAACAGCGAGCGTCATCCGGGGCTGCCTAATATCGTCTATGTTTATCAGATCTATTCAAAGCAATACGATACGCAAAATTACCGAGAACCGATGCTTTATGGCAACGTCGTCTCTGATACGCTGCCGCTGATCATGCAGCCTACTGAGGTGCTCGATGGGGCGATCTCGCCATGCGGCGGTTTTCGCTGCGTCACGACCTATGAGATACAGAACCATCCCGTCATCATAGAGCTGATGCGGCGTCACGGCAAAGAGCTGAATTTCGCGGGCGTGGTGATCACCGTCACTTCAGTGGAGGCCAAACACCGCAACCTGGTCTCAAAGATGGCGGCCAGCTTGCTCAAGGAGGTATTTCACGCCGACGGCGCCATCATCACCAAAGGGGTCGGCGGCGCCTCGACGCTGTGCGTGGGGGCGATCGCGAGCGAAGCGGAAAAACTTGGCATTAAGGCCGTTCCCATCATTCAGATACTCAACGGGAAGAGCAATCTCGGTGTTGAATGTATGATCAGCGACCATAACGTCAATTCGATCGTATGTTCCGGCACCTATTATCACAACTTCTCACTGCCTCCGGTCGAGACTTTGCTGGGCGGCCCTGAAGAGGCCCTTTACCTGAGCGGCGATGACGGTGTCATCGGCGGTCATAAGATAGCGACTGGGGACCCCGCGAAGGGGAGAGTCCGCTCAACCTATATGAAACAGGTGGGGCTGATGAGCCAGGTAGGTTTTTCCTATGGAATGGCTGTGGATTACTAGAAGGGAAGTTGCGATATGGAACCAAAAAAATGGCGGGTAGTCTGCTATATAAATCAATTCTTCGGACAGATCGGCGGCGAAGAGATGGCCCACGTTGGCTTCAGCGTCAAACATGAGGCCGTCGGTCCAGCGAGGCTCTTCCATGAACTTTTGCGGGAGCGCTGTGAGGTGGTGGGTACGATCATCTGCGGCGATAACTATTTTGCGGAAGATACGGAGCGCGGTGCGGCCGAGGGGCTGAAGCTGGTACGTGCGTTGAAGCCTGACCTGTTTATCGCGGGGCCTGCCTTTAACGCCGGGCGTTACGGCATCAGCTGCGGATGTATGGCTTCAACGGTGGGGCGCGAGCTTCATATCCCTACGGTCACCGGTATGTTTCCTGAGAACCCCGCTGTCGAGCTTTACCGCAAGGATACCTACATCGTGCGGACCGGCATAATGTCCTCGCAGCTGCGAAAAGTGGCCCCCGCGATGGCGGGCATTGGACTGCGGCTGCTGACGGGAGAGCATATCGGCAGCGCCGCCGCCGAGGGATATATGATCCGCGATGTGATCCTCAATGAGGAACAGCCGGACAATGCCGCTGTGCGCGCCATAGATATGCTGATGAAAAAGATCAAAGGAGAGCCCTTTGTCAGCGAGTTGTTGCCTCCGAATTTCGATAACGTGGAGCCCGCGCTGCCGGCAGCCGATCTGAGCAGGGTCAAATTGGCCCTTGTCTCGGATGGAGGTCTCATCCCCGAACAAAATCCCGACAAACTGAAACCCAACGGCAGCACTACTTGGGGCCATTACGACTGGGACAGACTCGTGGCGGAGCCGCATTTTGTCATCCACAGTGGCTATGACGGTACCTGGGTGCTTGAAGATCCATGCCGCCTCTTCCCTGTGGACGTACTGCGCGAAGAGGTCTCGGCGGGAAAACTCGGAACGCTGGATCCTGAGGTCTATGTAGCTACAGGAAACTGTGCCTCGGTAGCCGCCTCGCAGGATATTGGGCGGCAAATCGCCGCCGAGTTGCTGAGGAAGGGCGTCAACGCCGCCATCCTCACCTCCACCTGAGGCACGAGCACTCGTTGCGGGTCAACGATTGTCAAAGAGATTGAACGGGTAGGTATTCCAGTGACGCAGATCTGCGCCGTAGTCGATATCGCCGCTTCCGTAGGCGCTTCACGTATCATGCGTGGATTTGCCATCACCTGTCCCGTGGGCAACCCCAACCTCAGCCTGGCGGACGAAAAGGCCTACCGTCGCCGTTATGTGGAAAAGGCGCTGAAAATGCTCACCGTTCCAGGGCAGCTGGGGCATGTGGAGGATCTTTTGTAATTTTAATGACGCATCAAGGTAAATTTAGTTTGCTCCTGAATCTTCAAATATGTAAAATTGGGACAACGGACAATAAATACATAGAATAGAAAATGGAGCTAACGGACATGAGAGAAAAATCTACAAGCGGCGCTTTTTACAGCCGAGTACAGGAAAAGCTGGATTCCCTTTCCAAAAAAGAGCGGAAGACGGTCGAGTACATGGCGGACAATCAGGAAAAACTAATCTACGCCTCGATCACCGAACTGGCGGAGATGGCGGGGACCAGCGAAGCCACAGTTACCAGGGTATGCACGAAACTGGGGTACTCTGGGTTTCAGGCCTTAAAGGTAGGGGTCGCGCGCGAGCTGGTATCGCCGCAGGAGAAGATCCACGAGGACTTGAACGCCGATTCTTCAGCGGAGGTGATCATCGACAAGATATTCTCCAGCGCCATCCAAACACTGACGATGACGCAAAGGGCGCTCGACGCCTCTGAGGTGGCGAGGTGTGTGGAGGTGTTGTGCCGCGCGCGGCGTATAGTAATCATTGGTAATGGTAACTCCGGCGCGATCGCGATGGACGCGCAGCATAAGTTTTTGCGGATCGGCCTCAACGTGAATGCCTACACTGACGACCATATGCAGATGATCGCGATGGCCTCCTTAGGCAAGGAGGACGTCGTGATGGCGATTTCCCATTCCGGTAGCTCCCGTGATGTGGCCGACGCGATCAGGTTTGTGAAGGAAAACGGGGCGACGGTCATATCGCTTACGAGCAACGGAATATCCCCGGTTTCGAAGTTGGCCGACATTCGCCTCTATACTCGCTCGCAGGAGACGATGTATAGGACCTACGCGATAGCGTCGAGGATGGCGGAGCTCACGATCATCGACACTCTATATACCGGTGTTTCGCTGAAGTTGGGAGAGAGCGCGATCCAGAATTTTGAGGCGCTGGAAAAGGCGCTCGTAGTAAAAAAATATTAGCGTACAGCTTCGCGCCTCCGGCGCGCATGACAGAGCAGTGCGCCTATAAATGGAGGGACCCTTATAATGGAAAAGCTTTTTGGCGTGGACTTTGGCACCGGCGGCTGCAAGGCGATGGTTATCGATCTCGACGGCAATATCTGTGCCTCAGCCTTCAAAGAATATCCGTCGCAGCACCTGAAGCCGGGATGGTCTGAGCAGGATCCGGCGATGTGGCTCGATGCCTTTGTGAAAACGGTGCGCTCTTGTGGGGAGCAGATGAAGGACGGCTTCGGCGGCGTGCTCGCTCTCGCAGTGACGGCCTCGACGCACAACGCAGTGCTACTGGATAAAGATTCGTGCGTGATCCGTCCCTGCATCATGTGGAACGATCAGCGGAGCGGCGACCAGTGTCGCCGCCTGAATGAAAATTACGGCGACGATATATTCCGCATAGGCATGCAGATGCCGACGCCCACCTGGACCCTGCCGCAGCTGATGTGGCTCAAAGAGCGCGAGCCGGAAAATTACGCGAAAATCGACCGTCTGATGTTTACCAAAGACTACATCCGTTCATATATAACGGGAGATTTCTGCACCGACGTGGTCGACGCTCAAGGAAGCCTTCTCTTCGACGCGAGAAAGAACTGCTGGTCCCCCGAGATATGCCGGATGATCGACCTGCCGCTGGTGGTGTTGCCCGATGTGCGCCGCTCCAAAGAAGTTGTCGGCGGGGTGCGCGCCGGGATCGCCGCGCTTACCGGACTGCCTGAAGGGTTGCCCGTCATCGCCGGCTGCTCCGATACGGCTGCCGAAGATTTCAGTGCCGGAGCCGTAACGGCCGGTCAGATCGTCGTCAAGCTTGCCACTGCGGGCAACGTCAACCTGATTACCGATAAGGCCGTCCCACATGAAAAATCATTTACCTATCCCTACTCGGTGGAGGGCAAATGGTATACGGTTACGGCGACAAACAGCTGCGCCTCCGCCTATCGCTGGATGCGCGACGCGTTCTATCCCGCGGAAAAAGAACTCTGTGAACGCGAAAGCAGGGATGTCTACCTTCTCATGGACGAACAGGCCGCAGGCGCGGAGCTTGGAGCGCGCGGGCTGATCTTCCACCCCTATCTCCTCGGTGAGCGCTGCCCTTACTTTAATCCCAACGCGCGCGGGGATTTCTTCGGCATCAGCATGGTGCATAATAAGGGGCACTTTGCGCGTGCGCTGCTCGAGGGTGTGGCTTTCAGTCTCTATGACTGCCTGCAGGTTTTGAGAGACTTCACCGATAAGATGGAGGATATCGTCGTGATCGGCGGGGGCGCTAAAAGCCCGCTTTGGAACCAGATCGTCTGCGACGTATTCGGCCTGGAGGTCAAACTGCCTGCGAACGCCGAATCTTCCTTTGGCGGCGCTCTGCTGGCTGGCGTCGGCGTCGGAGCCTTTGCCGACGAGCTGGAGGCCGCCGGAAGATGTATACGCATGAAGCGGACATACAGGCCCGATCCGGATAATCACGACAAATACGACCAACTATTCGCAATTTACAAAGAGGTGGCGCAGGCCATGCCACCGGTATGGGAAAAATTAGCTCAAATTGCCAACGACTGAGGACCTAGCGGTCATAAGACCGAACTCTGCGGCGGAGAAAGATCTGTATTAAAAACAGGTGATCATAGGTCTCGGCAGGATTTTTTCTTGATGTGTTCACGAAAAAATAGGATGCCGGCGGTTTCACTTGGCACGGTCGAAAAAGAGTTCCGCGGCGGCGGTGAGCGTCAGCGTCGGATAGAGCGCGCCGAGGTTGGCGGTCACCGCGCTTGCGATACTGGTGTCATCTCGGCAATCGCGATTATGTCTGAGACTTTGCCAACGGTCATCTATCCGTGCGAGATCATCGCCGCGTTTATCAAAGGAGGCATGGAGAGCCCGCCGAAGCTGATGAAGCCGATTTTTACAAAACTCCAGAAGAGCTCAACCGGCACCACGCGCACCGATGGCGATGATTGGTACGACGGCGGCGCGGATGCCGGTGATGACTAAAAATTCCTTGCCGGAGATTCTCTCCTCCTCTTCACTTAAAGAGGCTGCGCGTCTGCGCAGCGATGCTCAGTCCGCCACCAAAGGCGAAACAGCCGAATTTCATAAACCGGACAAAGAGCTCGGCGACAGTCCCGCGGCGTTCAATCGCACGTCCTCTTTACAGGAAGTAAAAAATTGCGCAGGTTGTAAGGCCAGGCCGCAACGCGAACCAGCGGATATATCTACCTGTATCTAATATTTTCCCGCCCGCCCCGCCTAAATGGCCAAAGTCTTGATCTTTGCCGGATATTGCCTTTCTTCCGCGCTATCTGCCGGAGGGCTCCCCTTTTCCCGCGGCCCGCGAGATCAGCGTTTCCAGGTAGCGCGACTTGAGCTGCGCCTGCGCGAAGGAGCGCTGGAGGCCGGGCAGCTTGAGGATCGCGCCGAGCACGCCGCCGAGCAGCCGGTGGCTGAAGAGCACCTTGTTGTCGAAGATCAGCTCTTGCAGTTTGCCGCGCTCCGTCGCCATCGCGACGATTCTGTGCGTCGTATCAAGCGGCGTTATCATCCGGTGGGGGCGCGGCTCGAGCCGCAGCGCCTTGGTCGGGCAATGCTTGATGCAGACGCCGCAGCCGATGCAGCGCTCGGGGATGACGCGGGCCTTTTTCACGCCCTTTTCCTCCGTCATTTCGATCGCGTCGACGGGGCAGATCTTCCGGCATTTGCCGCAGCCGACGCATTTTTCCGTTTCGATCGCGGAGATGTAGTTGGAACAGATCGTCTGCGCGACGCCGAAGCGCTTGATCGCGAGCAGCGCCTCGCAGCAGCAGGAGCAGCAGTTGCAGATGAAGTTGACGCGCCGCCTGACGTTTTCCCCGAACTGCACGAGGTTATGGTCGTAGGCCTGCGCGAGCAGGTCGCGGCATTCCGCGGCCTCCACCCGGCGCGCGTGGCCGTGCTTGATGAGCGTCGCCGCCGTCGTGTTGAAGGTCATGCAGATATCCATCGGCGCGTCGCAGACGGCGCCCGCGTGCAGCGCCTTGTGGCGGCAGTAGCACATGCTGACGCCGATGTCCGAGGCGGTGTCGATGACGTTCGTCGCGCGTTCGTAATCAAGGACGTGCAGCGCGTATTCGTCGGGGATCTGCGGCTCCTGGGGGAAGATGCGTCCCATCTGGATGTCGCCGCCGCGTACCAGGTCGCGCATAAAATCCTCTTCGACGGTGATGTACTGGTAGAAGAGTTCGCTGAGGGTCTTCTGGTCGATATCTTCGCGCACGCGCATCAGCGAGAATTCAAAGAAGCCCGCCATCGGCGGCGGCACGGCGTAGATTTGCTTCCCGTCCTGCTCGATGTCGACGATGATGGCGCGGCGGGCCAGCTCGTCGAGCGCTTTTTGCGCCTCGCAGTCCGACAGTTTCCAGATCTCGGCCGCCTGACGGGCGCTGAATGGCTTTATCGGGAGCTGGGCCATGAGCCCCGCCTCTTTTTCAGTCATCAGTATTTTCAATATATCAAAAAGCAGTTTCGATGCGGGCGCTCCCTGCGGAAATCTGTTGAGCCTCTCGGCCAGACGCGAATAGGGCGACCCATGCGTATGGTTATGTGCCATAGGTATACCTCCTGCGCAATTATTTATCGATTAAATTATACTCCCGAACGCCGGGGGCGATGCAAGTGCGATTTTACTGTTTGCTTTGCGCAGGCCCGCTCTTGTTCTTTTTTTCTTTAATTTCATAAAATGTTGATAAATTAAATATTTTTTCGTATTATAGGCAGATATGTTTTTAGAAAAAGCTTTTTGCGGGGGAGACAGTTTTTCATGTTTGAGAATTACGTTCAGATACTTCGAAATGAGTTCCGCGGCTACAACGCCGAGAAACTGACTAAGGACTTCAGCGCGGGAATGACGGTCGCCGCCGTAGCGCTGCCGCTGGCGCTCGCCTTTGGCGTAGGAAGCGGCGCGGACGCCGCGGCGGGGCTTATCACCGCGATCATCGGCGGAATTGTCATGAGCCTTTTCTCGGGGGCGTCGTTTCAGATATCGGGGCCGACCGGCGCGATGTCCGCGGTGCTCGCCATCGTCGTCGCGCGCTACGGCGCCGACGGGCTCTTCATCGTCAGCTTTATGGCCGGGATCATCCTGCTGCTGCTTGGTATCTTCAAACTGGGAAAGTTCATCTCCCTGATCCCCTCGCCGGTAATCACGGGCTTTACTTCGGGGATCGCGGTGATCATCGCGCTGGGGCAGATAGACAACATGTTCGGTACGGTCTCCGCGGGGGAGACGGCGCTGGAGCGCCTGATCTCTTATTACTCGCTCGGCTTTCAGATAAACTACGCGGCGCTCTTCATCGCGCTGGTCGTGATCGGCGTGATGGCCGCGTGGCCGAAGCGCCTGGCGGAGAAGATACCGTCGTCGCTTGCGGCGATCGCCGTAGCGACGCTTGTAAGCGCCGTCTGCGGCTTTGACGTCCCGACCGTCGGCGCCATTCCGCGCTCTCTCGTCTCGGAGGCGCGCCTTTCGCTCGGAGGGATTGATTTTTTCCGGCTGCCGTCGATGCTCTCGCCGGCGATTACGATCGCGGCGCTGGGGATGATCGAGAGCCTGCTCTGCGGCGCGAGCGGGCAGCAGATGACGGGCGGGCGTTTTGACGCCAACCAGGAGCTGATCTCGCAGGGCGTAGGCAACATGATCATCCCGCTGCTTGGCGGCGTGCCCGCGACGGCGGCGATCGCGCGCACGAGCGTCGCGATAAAATCCGGCTGCCAGACGAGGCTTACGGGGGTCTTCCACGGCGTGGGGCTGCTCGCCTCGATGTTTTTCCTCAGCCCGGTGATGTCGGCGCTGCCGCTGTCCGCGCTTGCCGGAGTGCTGATGGTGACGGCCTGGCGCATGAACGAGTGGCGGGCGATAAGGAAGATCTTTTCCAGCGGCTTCAAGAGCGCCATTATGCAGTTCGTCATCACGATGGTCTGCACGGTGGTCTTCGACCTGACGGTGGCGATTGTGATCGGCATTGAATTCGCGATGCTCGTCTTCATCCTCAAGGCGGCGGAGATCAATATCTATTTCTCGAAGATTCTGAACAGCAAGCTCCGCGGGCGCGACGACGACGTGGAGGCGATGCACGGCGAGGCCTATATCGCCTATGTCACCGGCGTCGTCTTCTTTTCCAACGACGACAAGCTCGTGAAGAGCTTCAAGGAGCTGCCGCAGTGCGACAAGGTGATTATCTCGCTGCGCGGCGTGCCGCTGATCGATTTTGTCGGCGCCACGACGCTGATCGAGATCATCAAAGACCGGCGCCGCGCGGGGACGGCGGTGTGTCTCTGCGGCGTGCACCCGAAGGTGATGCGGACGCTCGAACGCTGCAATATCTATGACGTGCTCGACCGGGAGGATTTCCGCGTGAGCGTGGACAAGGCGCTCTTCGGGGGCAATTAACAGGCGCGGCGGCGTTTGCCGCGTCTCTGCCCCTCCGGCGGAGCGTATGCTAAAATATAGCGCATATTCGCGTGCGGTTTTTATCTTAATGAAAGATGGTAATCTATAGATGACAGACATCCTTAAAGGAAAACCCGTGGTAGATTCTTTGAACCTCCAACTGAAAAACAGGAGCGGCGAGCTGCGCGCGCAAGGCGCGGTGCCGACGCTGGCGATCATCAGGGTGGGGGAGAACAACGACGACCTCACCTACGAGCGCAGCGCCGCGAAGTGCTGCGAGGCGGCGGGAGTCGACGTGCGGAAGTTCCATTTCGCGGCGTCGGTCTCCCAGGAAGAGATCATCGGACTGGTGCGTTCGATAAATGAGGACGCCTCCGTTCACGGGGTGTTGATCCTGCGCCCGCTGCCGGCGCACATCGACGACCGCGCCGTCTGCCGCGCCCTCGCGCCGGAGAAGGATATCGACGGCATTACGGAGTACTCGATGGCGGGGCTTTATTCCGATAAGAAGATTGGCTTCGCCCCCTGTACGGCGGAGGCCTGCATCGACATGCTCGACCACTATCATATCGAGATCGAGGGCCGGCGCGCCGTCGTCGTCGGCCGCAGCTTCGTTGTCGGCAAGCCCGTCGCGATGATGCTGCTGCGGCGCAACGCGACCGTCACCACCTGCCATACGAAGACGAAGGATCTCGCGAAGATCTGCCGCGAGGCCGACATCCTCGTTGTCGCCATCGGCCAGACGAAGATGATCGGCAGCGAATATCTCGCTCCGGGACAGGTGATCGTAGACATCGGCATCAATCTTGACGAGGAGGGCGGCCTTTGCGGCGACGTCGATTACGGGGCCGCCGCGGAGCGCGTGCGGGCGGTCACTCCCGTGCCGGGCGGCATCGGGCGCGTCACTACGGCGGTGCTCGCGAAGCATGTCGTCGAAGCCTGCCAGCAGAGCCTCAAAAAATCGAGTTTTTAGATAATAACGGAAGAGCCGAAAAACAGAACGGAAGAGAACGTTAAGGAAAGTTTAAGGAAGCCTCTTTCGCTTTATGTTTATTAAGCGTATTGAGCGGTTGGCAGCTATTTAAATATTATTTCTTGATTCAACTTTCTGGTAAATGTTAAAAATAAAAATCTTTCTATTTTACTTTTGCCGCCCAGGGTATATAATTTACTCCTGAAAAGCGAACGTTAATAATGTAACGAGCTGTACTCATCAATGATACTAACGTTCTTTTGCCGGTGGCGGAAAATGAATTAACTTTTGCGCGTCCTTCCCATCATTACCGGGCCTGTGGGAGCGGCGCGCGGAATTTAATAAAGAGGGGAGAGCTTTTCCCCCCCAATATTTCAAGGAGGTTACATCGTGAAAAAATTTTTTGCGGCAGCACTTCTGGTTTCAATGATTTTTGTATCAAGCGCGGCGATGGCGGCGGAGAAGCTTACCGTCTACACATCGATGAAGGATTCCCTTATCGGGGCTTTGAAGGACGAATTCCTTAAGAAGAACCCCGGTATCGAGTTCGACGCCTATGTCGCTGGCGCCGGCAAACTGATGGCGAAGATCGCCGCCGAGCGCGAGTCCGGTAAGCTCGTCGTCGACGTTCTTTGGCACAGCGAAGTTCCCGATTTCTACCAGCTCAAGAAGGAAGGCGTGCTTCACGCCTACAAATCGCCCAACCGCAAGTATGTCGAGAGCCCGGTTGAAGATCCCGACGGCTACTTCACGCCCGCCCGCAACGGGACGCTCGGCATAGTCTACAACACCCGTTTCATCAAGACGGCCCCCAAGATGTGGAAAGACGTGCTCGGCAAAGACTATAAAGACGCCTTCGGCATCGCCGACCCCGCCCTTTCCGGCACCGCCTACGGCAGCGTCGCGGCCTTAGAGAAGCTCTATGGCTGGAAGTACTTTGAAGACGTTCAGAAAAACGGCGGCATCCTCGGCAAGGGTTCAGGCCAGGTCATCGACGACACGGCGATGGGCGACCTCGTAGCCTGCATCGGCGTCGACTACATCACGATGGCGAAGATAAAGAAGGGCGCCACGCTCGCGATGGCTTACCCGAAAGAGACGATCGTGCTGCCCAGCCCCGTAGCGATCATCAAGGGCACGAAGAACCTCTCCGCGGCGCAGAAGTTCGTTGACTTCCTTCTCTCCAAGGAAGGCCAGCAGATCATCGCCGACAACTACACGCTGCCTGTCAGAGCCGACGTCACGATGCCCAAGGACAGCCCCCTGCCCAAGCCGCACGAAGCGGTCGTCAACGCGATCAAGCTTGATTTCCAGAATATGAGCTCCCAGAAGGAAGCGACAATCAAGAAGTTCAAAGACATTATGCGCCCCGGTAAATAAAGTGCGCATGCGGGCGGCGGCGTTGCCGGCGTCCGCAAGAACGTGATCTTTAATTTTCGGGGAAGGCCTGGAGACAGACCTTCCCCCTATCTTATGACGAAAGGAGTCTTCTCGATTTGGCTGAGGTAAAAATCGAACATGTACGCAAAGCCTACGGTCAGAAGGTCGTCTATAAGGACCTCGACCTGACGATAAACGATGGCGAATGCTTTACCCTGCTTGGCCCCTCCGGATGCGGCAAGACGGTCATGCTCCGCATGATCGCCGGCTTTGAGTCGCCCGACGCGGGGACGATCAAGATCGGCGGCGTCACGCAGTCCTCGCCGGCGGACAAGATCATGGTCCCCCCCGACGAACGGTCGCTCGGTGTCGTCTTTCAGGATTACGCCGTCTGGCCCCATATGACGGTCAAAGAGAACATTATCTATCCGCTCAAGATGCAGAAGGTAGAAAAAAAAGAGGCGGACCGGAGGACGCAGGAGGCAATCAACAGCGTCAACCTCACGGGACTTGAAAACAGGCTTCCCTCGCAGCTCTCCGGCGGGCAGCAGCAGCGCGTGGCGCTTGCGAGGGCGCTCGTCGCCGAGCCGAAGATCATGCTTCTCGACGAGCCGCTCACCAACCTTGACGCGAACCTGCGCGAGGAGATGCGCTTCGAGATCAGGGCGCTGCAGAAGAGGACCGGCGTCACCGTTCTCTACGTCACTCACGACCAGGAGATCGCGCTTGCGATATCGGACCGCCTCGCGGTGCTTGACCAGCACGGCAATATCTGTCAAATAGGCACGCCGGTGGACGTCTTTGAGAACCCCGTGAACGCCTTCGTCTTCCGCTTTATGGGCATATCGAATATGATTCCCGTCGACGTGCGCGACGGCAAACTGTACGCGAAGGGCACCGGCGAACTTCTCTCCGCGGAGATAAAGGGCGCGGTCCCGGAGAACCCCATTCTTGGCTGCCGCCCCTCCGATATCGACATCTACCGCGAACCGGAGCCGGGAATGCCGGCCGCCGTCGTGAAGCGCGTCAACCTGCTTGGCCCGATCGTCGACCAGCGCCTCGACTTCGCGGGGATGGAGCTTCGTTCGCAGATCGAGACCCACCGGGCGGTCGATCACAATCTGATCTTCAACGAAGGAGACAAGGTCGGAATAAAGCTTGCGAACCAGCTGCTGTTTGATTCAAGGACCCTGGAAGGAGTGATCGAGGATGCGTAACGCCGGCAGCAGAAAATTCGGGATGGCGGAGCTGATATTCCTGCTCGCCGTTCTGATTCTCGTCGTCATCGTGGCCCTCCCGGTCGTCCTCATCTTCTGGACGTCCTTTATCGTCGACGGCCACCTCAACATGAAGGCGGTCATGGACACCATCATGCAGGAGGAGACCTTCCAGGCGCTCAAGATGTCGCTGATGATCGCGGCCTGCGTCACCGTCACCTGCACGTTCGTCGGCACGCTCTTTGCCTGGCTGGTGACGCGGACGGACCTCCCCTTCAAAGAGACGATGAAGGTGCTCTTCACCGTCCCCTTCATGCTCCCGGCCTTTATCGGCGCGCTGGCGTGGAAGATGCTCCTCTCGCCGCGCGCGGGATACATAAACCAGCTGTGGATGGCGATCACGGGGACGCGTTCGGCGCTCTTCAACATCTATGGGTTCTGGGGGATCGTCATCATCGAGACGATGTACCTCTTCCCCTTCGTTTTCATCCAGGTGAGCGGCGCGCTTGAGCGCATGGACCCGACGCTCGAGGAATCGGCGCGCATCTCCGGCGCGGGGCTCTTCACGATCACGCGGAAGATCACGATACCGCTGATCATGCCCGCCGTCGTCGCGGGAGCCCTGCTCGTCTGCCTCTACTCCCTTTCGCACTTCGGAACGCCGGCCATTCTCGGCACCGAAGTCGGGATATACACGATACCGACGATGATCTACGAGCTCATCCACCAGAGCGCGGGCAGCTTCACCGCCATCCGCGCCGCGACGGTGCTCTCCGTGGTTCTCGTCCTCTCGGCCGCGGTAATCCTCTACGCGCAGAACAGGGTGATCAAATCGGGACGCTTCCAGATCATCGCGGGAAAGAGCGTGCGCCCCACGGTGCTCAAGCTCCGCGGCCTGCGTATGCCGCTCTTCATCTTCTGCTGCGTCTACCTGCTGATCACGGTCGTGATGCCGACGGTGACGATCTTCCTCGTCGGCTTCCTCAACACCTACGGCCTGCCGCTTGCGCTGGAGAATATGTCGTGGGAGAACTACCGCTACGTCCTCTTTGAGTGGAAACTTACGAAGGACGCGATCTGGAACTCGGCCTACCTCTCGCTCTCGGCGGCCTTTGTGACGATGATCGCCGGCGGCATCATCTCCTACGTCCTCGTCAAGCTGAAGGTGCGCGGCAAGTGGTTCCTCGAATTTCTCGGCATGCTGCCCTTCTCGCTTCCGGGAACGGTCATCGCCTTAGGCGTCATCCTTACCTGGAGCGGACGCTTCGGCATCAATATCTACAACACCGCGTGGATTATCTTCGTCGCCTATATCGCGCGCTACATGGCCTTCTCGCTGAAGTCCAACAGCGCCGCGCTCGAGCAGGTCCACGACTCGCTCGTCGAGGCGAGCCGCGCGAGCGGCGCCACCCCCTGGCAGTCGCTGCGCGACATCGTCATCCCGCTGATACGCCCCGGCATGGTCGCGGCGTTCTTCCTGATCTTCCTCCCCGCGCTCCGCGAGCTGACGACCTCCGTCCTGCTCTACGGCCCGACGACGAGAACGATCGGCGTCGCCATCTATACGCTCAATGAAGACGGCGAGACGGTCTACGCCTGCGCGCTCGCCGGCATCGCGCTGCTTCTCATCGTAGGCGGGGAAATACTCATCAAGCGCTTCTTTGAAAAGAAACGCCGCGCCGATAACGGAGGTGCTTAAAGATGGCATATGTAGAACTCAGAGATGTAACGAAACTCTTTGGCACGGTACGCGCCGTCGATAAGCTCAACCTGTCGATAGAGAAGGGCGAATGCTTCTCCTTCCTCGGCCCCTCCGGCTGCGGAAAGACGACGACGCTGCGCATGGTCGCCGGTTTTGAGGACCTTGACGAGGGCGAGATCGAAGTCGGCGGCCAGCTGATCTCCTCCAAGGCGAAGAACTTCTACGTTCCGCCCGAAAACCGCGGCTTCGGCATGGTTTTCCAGGCCTTCGCCGTCTGGCCGCACATGACGGTCTACGACAACGTGGCCTTCCCGCTCAAGATTAAAAACCTCTCCCGCTCGGAGATCGAATCGCGCACGAAACAGGCGCTGGAGAACACGAACCTCACGAAGCAGGCGCAGCTCTACCCCAACGACCTTTCCGGCGGCGAGAAGCAGCGCATCGCGCTCGCGCGCGCGCTGTCGATCAACCCCGGGCTGCTGCTGCTGGACGAGCCGCTCTCGAACCTTGACCCGCACCTCCGCGAGGAGATGCGCTTTGAGATAAAGGACCTGCAGCGCAAGTACGACTTCTCGATCATCTTCGTTACGCACGACCAGTCGGAGGCGATGGCGCTCTCCAACCGCATCATGGTCATGCGCGACGGCAAGATGATGCAGATAGACTCGCCGCTCAACATCTACGCGAAGCCGAAAAACCAGTTTGTCTTCAGTTTTATCGGCCTCTCCAACTTCATCAGCGTGAAGCTCGACAACGGACGCGCCTTCATCGAGAGCGCGCCCGAGGCCGGCGCGCTGAAGAGCGAGATTCCGCCGGAATTTGCCGCGGCGGCAAAGGCGACGCTCGCCTGCCGCCCCTCCGAGATCGACTTTGTGCCGGAGGGCGAGGGAGTACGGGGCGTCATCAACCGCATGGCCTACCTGGGCGAGACCGTCGACTACGTCGTCAAGATCGGCTCCCAGGAGGTGCGCGTGCAGAAGGGCCGGCGCGAGCCGCGCTTCGAAGTCGGGCACGCCTGTTCGGTGACCTTCCCGCGCGTCGTCTGGTACGAATAAAAACAGACCGGCGTAAACATACGCCAAACAAACGAGCGCCCGCCCCCGTAAGGAGGCGGGCGCTCGTTTATCGTCGTTCCTACGGGCGGCCCTCGTCGTCCGGTGTCTTTTCCTGTCGCTTCACATCTTCGAGGACGATGCGCTCGAATTCTTTTACCGGCACGGCTCGGAAATAGTAAAATCCCTGAATCAGGTCACAGCCGATGGCGCGCAGGAAGCAGGCCTGTTCCTTATACTCCACGCCCTCCGCCACGGTCCTGATATTGAGCTTCCTGGCGAGGGAAATGATGCTCTCGATGACCGCGCTGGTCTCCGGAGTCTCAAAGCGGTTGATGAAAAACGTCCTGTCCAGCTTGAGGCAGTCGATCTTGAGGTCCTTGAGCAGCCCGAGCGAGGAATAACCGGAGCCGAAATCGTCCATGGAACAGGTAAAGC
The DNA here is from genome assembly GCA_023450745.1 of Synergistota bacterium. Taxonomy (GTDB): domain Bacteria; phylum Synergistota; class Synergistia; order Synergistales; family Synergistaceae; genus Cloacibacillus. Next base: position 5,916 of record JAEXGR010000007.1, on the reverse strand, counting down.
CGGCGCGGTGTATATCGTCGATGACCGCGCGCGCGTTTTGATAGTCATTGCCGGCCAGCATTATCGATTCGGTAAGCTCAAACTCAATCAGCCCGGGATCGACGCCGGCCTTTTCCGAGATTCTCTTGTACCTGTCAAAAAACGAGGGGTCCTTGATGTGCTGACGCGAAAGGTTGACCGATACCGGAAGAAGCGGCACCCCCGCCTCCTTCCATTCGGCGAGGATTCGGCAGACCTCTTCAAAGACCAGCAGGTCAAGGCGGGAGATGATGCCGTTTTTTTCGCAGAGGGGGATGAATACCGCGGGGCTGACGAAGCCAAGCTTCGGATGCTTCCAGCGGACGAGCGCTTCGGCGCCCGCGATCCTGCCGCTCTGCGTGCAGACCTTCGGCTGCAAATAGACGCTGAGCGTTTTCTCGGAGATCGCCCGCTCAATATCGTTCAGCATGCTTATCTCCTCGCGCCGCCGGCGCTTAAGCTCCTCGTCATAGAAGGTAAAGGTGTTCAGGTAAGAGCGCGAGGCGCTTTTACGCGCCGTATCGGCGTAGACTTCCGCTTCGGCGACCTTGAAGACGCCGCTTTTGTCCGCGGGGTAGAAGATGCCGGCGTCTACGCGCAGCGGTCCCATTTTACCGCCAAGCGGCGCGACCTTTTCCGTAATATCCCGGAGCCTTTTCAAAAAACCGTCCTTGGAAGCCTTCTCCATAAGAAGGTAAAAAGTTCCCGCGTTGCCCCGCGCGGCCATCTCTCCGGGAGCCTTCATCTCGGCGGCGAAGACGCCGTAAGCCAGGCGCAGGAGCTTGTCCCCCTGCTGTCTGCCCTCGCATTCGTTGATCAGGCCGATGTTTCTGATGTTCATCGATACCACGGCGAAGTTTTCGCCATTCCCCTGATTGATAAACTCCTGCGTCTTCATCAGGAAGCAGATATTGCTGATGCCGCCCGTCACGGGGTCATAGAAGGAGACGTTTTCCACCGCGACGCGGTAACGGTTCTGGATAGAGATGATCAGCACCATGATCAGGAGAAAGACCGCCGCCATCACCAGCGTGCTGTAAAAGGTGCGGGAGATGAAAACGTCGGAGTGCGAAGTGAAGATGTCCGTCGGCACCGTCATGACGATAAACCAGCCGTTCACCGCCAGCGGCCGGTAGTCGACGAAAATATCCCTGCCGCTCAGCGTGGGGAGGATGAACCGCCCCGGCTTGTTTTTCTTGAGATCGTCCTGCATCTTGACCGCCCAGTCTTCCGTCGCCAGGTATTCCGTCTCCTTTATAAGCGGCGTGTGTTTTTTCTTTAACGGCGGTATGATCTGCTCTCCCTTTTGATTGATGACGGTGCTGCTGCCCTGTCCGTCAAAAAAGTCTCCGGTGATGAGGTCCTGCATATCCCTCTTCGACTTTACGCCGACGAGCACGCGCTGGCCGCGGCCGCCATCCGGTATGGGGACCATATAGAGGATGCGCCTGCCATCCGTGCCGGCGCCGAACTCTCCCTTCAGAGCGGCGGCAAAGGGCGGAAAGTCCTTTACGCGGCGCGAATCGCCGGAGGCGAAACGGGCGAGGCCGTCTTCGCCGACGACGGCCATATCAGCGAAATCGAGAACCGCGGACTTTTTGGTTAAAAACCGGCTCATCTCCGAATCCTCAACGTGCGGTATTGAATCGGCGACGATCTGCAGGGATTTGAACATCCCGAAGAGCTTGCCGTCGACAGACTTCGCCTCCTCTGCGGAAACGTCGTCCAGATAGGCCGCGGTCAGATTATTCACCGCCCTGCGCAGCTCGATGGCGTTCCAGATTATCACGCCGGACAGCGCGAGCAGAAAAACAAAGGCTCCCAGCGAAAAGAGGATCGTAGTTTTATATTGAAATATTTTTCTCGACACCATTGGCACCACGGCTACCTCGGGATTTTAAAAAATATAGTATACAAAAACAGGCAGTCTAAATTATTGCATTCATAGTGATTATAAATATGGTCAAACAACTTGCAAAGGGGCTATCTGTATACGTATCCATATAGCTTAACAAAAACTTCTGTGATAGAATATTTAAGGTGGAAAATCATGGAAAATGTTAGCATGTTCAAATACCTTTACAACAGTATTCTTGCACAGATCAAGACCGGCAGATATGCCTACGGGGCCTTGCTGCCGTCGGCGCCGGCGCTGTGCCGGATATATAACGTGGGGATACGCACCGCGAGAGACGTAATGAACGCGCTGCGGGCCGACGGCTACATCCGCACCGAGGAAAGGCGCCGCGCGACCGTCGTCTACCGCGAGGGTTCAGACGGCGAGAGCCGGCGGAGGCTATTGGCGGAGGCGCTGGCGCGCCGGGGTTCGATCGCGGAGGTTTACGACGCGCTCGAGCTTCTCATGCCGCCGCTTTTTTTATTCTGCGCGCGGCAGTGCGGCGACGAGGATTTCTTTTCCTTCGTCTCTTTGGTGAAGAAGGCGGACCGTCTGCCGGGGAGAGAGTCCTGGCGCTCCTCCTCGGCGGTCTTTCACGCGCTCCTCAAAAGATCCGGCAACCCTCTCTTCAACGACCTCTACGCGAGCCTGGAACTCTATTCCCAGGTGCCCGCCATCGAGGGCTACAAGCATCCCTTTGACGCCGCCAAAGAAGAATGCGGCGAGCGCCGTTTCAGCTGGACGATGGAGCCGCTGCTGCGGCGCGATTACGGCGAGGCTGACGCGCGGCTGCGCCTGATGTTTCGCGCGGTCAAACTACAGGTGACGGGCTACGTCGACACCCTGAGCCGGGTCGACCCCTCGCTCCGCCCGCCGCAGGAAGGCTTTCTCTGGAACGCCGCGAAGGGCAAGGTATACCTTTACGCCGAAATAGCGAGAGACCTCACGAACGAGATCTCGCTCGGCCGCTGGCAAGAGGGGGACTTTTTACCCTCGTCCAAGGAACTTGCCGCCCGGTACGGCGTTTCCCTGTATGTCGTGCGGCAGGCGCTGGCGATGCTCGAGGGGCGCGGCTTTATCGCCATACGCAACGGCAGCCGCCCCCGAGTCACCCTCTCCGCGGTGGGGGTGGATATCAGTCGTTTTTCGGAGCCGGAACAGAAGCGGGATATTTGGGTCTACCTCTGCGCGCTGCAGCTCATGACGGTGCTGATCCCGCACGCCGCGCGCCTCTCGGCGGCGCTGTTCACGGAGGGACAGAAGCGCCGTTTGCGCGAAAGCCTGAATCAGCCGGGGGCGGTGGTCCTCAAGGTCGCTGCCGGCTGCGTCTGCGAGGCGCTGCCCACCGAGCCGCTGCGGGTGATTTTCGAGGAGATAAACGGCCTGCTTCTCTGGGGAAATCATTTAATGTACCAGCCAAGCTCCAGGGGCGCCACCGTCGTTATCGCGGACAAATGCGGGCGGGCGCTGGACGCCCTTGACGGCGGAGACGCCGGCGGCTTCGCGGCGCTGTTGGCCGAATCCTTCTTTTACGTTCTTTCTAGATTGAGAGAATTTATCGCCGCCGCGGGAATGCCCGAGGTGGAAAAGATAAAGCTGCCCCTCTAAGCGGGAGGCGGGCTCAACAGAGATTGGAAATGACGAAAAAAAGCAGCGCCGCCAGTAATATCCCCTGCGTCGTCAGGCTTAAGGCCAAAGGTGCGTTCCGGTAAATACGTCCCTCTTTCAGCGCCTCCCTCCGGTGGCGGCGCGAGAGCCACAGGCAAAGGGCGAAGCTGAACGGGCTCGCAGCCGCGGCCGCCCCGAAGACGGCGACGAGGGGGTAGCCGTAACGGAAGAGGAAGGCGGAGAGAACGCCGGTTCCTCCGGCCGGCAGATACGCCGCCGCGGCGGCCGCGAGGAAGAGGCCCGTCAGCACGGCGCTGACCAGTGAATAGGCGACTGGCGTTAAAAATGTGAAACGCAGGTATTTTTTCACGACATATAAAACGGCGGGACTTGGTTTGCGCCGTCCCGCCGGGTTGTCATTTTTCTCCGCTCAGTCCATCCAGCGATGCTGGTTTTTGAGGAAGATATGCTGGAGGTTCTGCGCCACGGGGCCGGGGCGTCCGCTGCCTATCTGACGGGTTCCCACGCGCACGACGGGGAGTATCTCCTTGACCGTGCCGGTGATGAAGGCCTCGTCCGCTTCGGCGAGCTCGCTTTCCAACGGGCAGCGCTCCTCGACCTGGAAGCCGTTTTCCCGCGCGAGGGTGATGATGATGTCGCGGGTCACGCCCTTGAGCACTTTGCCGACGGGCGCCGTGATGATCTTTCCCCCCTTGCAGAGGAAAAAGTTGCTGCTCATCGCCTCGGTGATCTCTCCCTCCGGGGTGATGTAGAGCGTCTCAAAATTAACCTTTTGGGCCTTTGAAAGGGGAATAAGCCCGAATAGATAGTTGGTGCTTTTTATGAGCGGGAAGGGGCGCGCTACGTGGTTTGGTTCAAGCGCGATGCCGTTTCTCTTTTCATCGTCAGTCGGTTTGTGAACTCCGTCGAAGATGACGAAAAACCGGGGGCTGGGGAAGCTCCCCTTGTTGTTCACGTCCCCGCCGGTGATATAAGGCTTCACGAGACCGTCAAAATTTTTGTTGTCCGGCAGCGCGATGCCCTCGCGGATGATCTCCGGCAGTCTCTTGATGATCGGTTCCGCCATGATGCCGGAACCGGCGGCGCTGCCGGCGAGCCTCTCGAGATGCTGCGTCATGGCGAAGGGAGTACCCTCATATATCCTGATCGATTCAAAAGCGCCCACGCCGCGCTGGATTGCCATATCTGTCAGAGGCAGAGCGCATTCCGCGACGGGGGAGAACTTTTCGTTGTAATAACAAAGTGCCAAAACCTATACCCTCTTTCAAATTGATTATACCTTCGTAATTTTACTTTTAGAAGTATAACTCTAAAATACGGATAAACAAGAGATATTTTACCGCTTCCAGGACATTGTGAACGACAAACCCGCCCCGTTTCACGATAAATGGGGCAAAAGGCGGAGCGTAAAAAGGCGGGCTTGCGGGCTCCGGCGAAAAAGGCCGCCGGGAAACGCCGTTCTTCAGCGGGCATCATGGTAATCTTCCTCTTGTGGACGCCGATTGGCTTTTTGATAGGCAAAAGGTAAATTGGGGTTTGGCGTTCAACCGCAAAAATAATTTATTGGTATTCAACGATTTTGGTTTGCGCCTTTTAAAAGCCTCCCTCGGGGAGGCGGCCAGGGAGCCAAATCAGCGTTTTTCTGATTTGTGCGACTCGGCTGGTAGTTACATCAGAGGTGGCCCGGCGGCGGGTTTTCGCCGGGTCGGAGGGAGTTTTGACTTTGGCCCTAATCATAACTAAAAGAAGATAAAACATAAAACCAAGGTCAAAACTCCCTCAGTCTCGGCTTCGCCGATCCAGCTCCCTCAGCGAGGGAGCCAGGGAACCAGAGAGCCAAATCAGAAAAACGCAGATTTGTGCGCTTTTAAAGCCTCCCTCACTGAGGCGGCCAGGGAGCCAAATCAGTGTTTTTCTGATTTGTGCGACTCGGCTGGTAGTTACATCAGAGGTGGGCCGGCGGCGTTTTCCCGCCGGGTCGGAGGGAGTGTTGACGTTGACCCTAATTATAACTAAAAGAAGATAAAACATAAAACCAAGGTCAAGACTCCCTCAGTCTCGGCTTCGCCGATCCAGCTCCCTCGGCGAGGGAGCCAGGGAACCAGAGAGCCAAATCAGAAAAACGCAGATTTGTGCGCTTAAAGCCTCCCTCGCGAGGCGGCCAGAGAGCCAAATCAGTGTTTTTCTGATTTGTGCGATAAGTGAGGCAGAAAATCTTTGATTTTCGTCGCCGAACTTAGTTTTTCCATCAATCGGCTGGTAGTTACATCAGAGGTGGGCCGGCGACGGGTTTTCGCCGGGTCGGAGGGAGTTTTGACGTTGACCTTAATCATAACTAAAAGAAGATAAAACATAAAACCAAGGTCAAAACT
>JAEXGR010000012.1 GCA_023450745.1 Synergistota bacterium | reverse complement strand
TTTTGCTTCCGTCGTACAGCGCCGGCACATAGACGCCCTCGATGGCGGCCAGCGCCGCGAGCTTCTCAGCCCGTTTGGCGCCCTTGAGCCCGTGGAGACATTTCAGCACCTCCGGGATGAGCACCTCACCGTCCCCCACCATAAAGGCGTCGATAAAGGGAGCGACCGGCTCCGGCGCAAGCGCGCCGATACCGCCGGCAAGGATGAGCGGATGCTCTTCCCCGCGCTCCGCGGAGCGGAACGGTATTCCCGCGAGATCGAGGATCGTCAAGATATTCGTGTATGAAAGCTCGTACTGCAGCGTGAAGCCTACAGCGTCAAAATCGGTGAGAGGACGTTTGCTCTCAAGCGCCCAAATCGGCGTGCCGGAATCCCGCATCGCCGCCTCCATATCCGGCCATGGCGTGTAGACGCGCTCCGCGTCGGCATAGGGCAGCGATTTCGTCAGCGGGTAGAGTATCTGAAAGCCGAGATAGCTCATTCCCACCTCATAGAGGTCGGGAAAGGCGTAACAGATACGCACAAGGTCCTCTCCCTCTTTGACAGGGCCGCTTCCCCATTCGCCGCCGATATAACGGGACGGGCGCTTAACAGAGGAGAGCAGCCGGCGAAGCCGCCCCTCTTCAATAGCTCCTTGCATATAATTTCCTCCTAAAATCTTTTATACGAAATCCGCCCGCCCGTACGCCAATAGGCCGCGTACAGTCCGGCGGAGCATACCCAGGTTAAAATCTATCTTTGCGCGCGACGATGTTCGCGCTCTGGACCAGAGCGAGCCCCAGCGATATCACGAGCAGAGAGCTGCCTCCGTAACTGAAGAGCGGCAGCGGCAGCCCCGTCACCGGCGCAAGCCCCATGCTCATCGCCACGCTCTCCATGATCTGAAACCACAGCCACGCCGCAATCGCGGCGCACATCAGCTTCGCCTGCAAATCCTTCGTGTACTGCGAAACATTCAGAATGCGCCACAGCAGGACCGCAAAGAACAGCAGCACAACGGCGCATCCGATAAAGCCAAACTCCTCCGAGAAGACACTGAAGATAAAGTCGGTGTGCGGCTCCGGCAGGAAGTGAAGCTTGCCCTGCGTGCCGTGCATGAAGCCCTTGCCGTAAAGGCCCCCCGAACCGACCGCGATGCGCGATTGTATAACATTATACCCCGAACCCTGCGGATCGATCGTCGGATCGAGGAAAACCAACAGACGCATTCTCTGGTAAGGCTTCAAAATCATCCACCCCAGCGGCAGCATCGCCACACCCACCCCCGCCATCGAAGCGAGGATCTTCACGGGCGTACCCGCCGCGATGAATACGGCTATCAGCATCACGGCATAAACCAGGGAGCTGCCCAGATCCGGCTGCAGCATTATCGGCACAATGGCGGCCCCCGCGACAAGCACGGCGGCGCCGATCCCGCGACTGTTGTTGGGAGGCAGCGCCGAACATATCCTCGCAAGCACGAGCGCGAAAATTACCTTGCCTAGCTCCGAGGGCTGAAAACGGAAGAATCCGAAGTTGAACCACCGCTGCGACCCCTTCGCGGTATGACCCACGACAAGCAGCGCCACAAAGATTATCACGATGCAGACGAAGAGAGGGCCGGCGTATTTAAGAAAATTCCTGTAATCCGCTTTGAGTACCGCCAGATAGACGACAGCGCTCATCGCGCCCCAGACCAGCTGTCTTATTACGAAGCCCGAAACGGAGGCGTCGCCCTTCGCGAACGAGGCGCTTGCGCTGTAGATCGCGGCAAGGCCGAAGCAGAAGAGGACAAGAGTGACGATGATCATTACCCAGTCCGTGTAGGAGCGGATGTCGCTCCAGCTTGTGGAAAATTTTTCAGCCATCGTTAATATGCGCCAAGCTTGACGGCGAAGGCCATTACTCCTCCGTCTTCTTTCTGCCCCTGACGGGCCGCTGCATGTTTTTCAGCGGAATGCTCGCCAGCAGCGCCACCGAGCGGTCTTCCCTGTTAAGGTCGAGCTCGATTCCCTTCTCGTCGATATCGAGATACTTCTTGATCGTATTTATAAGATCGGCACGCAGCGCCGTGAGTATCTCCGGCGAGATATCGTTCCTGTCATGGATAAGCACCAGCTGCAGCCGCTCCTTCGCCACTGAGCTGCTCTTCTGAGAGCCGAAAAGGCTGCTGATACAATCAAATATTCTCATACGGATCACCTAACCCTTGGAAAACAGTCTGCGCAGCGAGGCGAATATTCCGCCCTCTTCCTTCGAAAGGTCCATAAAGGGGACCTCTTCGCCGCATAGCCGCTTAGAGATATTTTTGTAGGCTTCGCCCGCCTTTGTACCGCCGGAGAAGATGAGCGGCTCGCCGCGGTTGGCCGAAATGACGATCGATTCGTCGTCGGGGATCATGCCAACAAGATCCACTGCGAGGATGTCAAGCACATCCTGAACGCTCAGCATCTCGCCGCGCTTGACCATATCGGGGCGGATACGGTTTACGATCAGCTGGATGGGAGCCTTGTCCATCGACTCGAGCAGGCCGATGATGCGGTCCGCGTCACGCACCGCAGAAACCTCCGGCGTCGTGACGACGAGCGCCTCGGTGGCCCCGGCCGCCGCGTTGCGGAAACCCGACTCAATGCCGGCGGGGCTGTCGATGAGTATAAAATCGAAATCCGGACTCAGGTCGCCGCAGAGTTTTTCCATCTGCTCCGCCGAGACGGCGTCCTTCGTCTTGGACTGCGCGGTCGGTATCATGTAAAGGTTTTCCAGCCGTTTGTCGCGTATAAGCGCCTGGTTGAGCCGGCAGTTGCCCTCGATGACGTCTATAAGCGTATAGACGATGCGGTTTTCAAGGCCCATGATAACGTCGAGATTTCTCAATCCGACATCTCCGTCGATGGCCACAACCCTATACCCCTCGGAAGCGAGAGCCGCCGCTAAATTTGCCGTGGTCGTCGTCTTTCCGACGCCGCCCTTACCTGAAGTAATTACGATTATTCTGCACCCCAAAACTGCATCCTCCTTTATAGTACCGGCCATGGAGCCACCAGTACCTCGTTTTCCAATATCCTGATCGTGACCGGTTTACCCCAGAAGAGGGAATCCCTGTCGATGATACCTACCTTTGTACCGATGCGCACCTGCCCGGCCTCCAGCGAGCGGGTGACCACCGTCATCTCGTCGCTGCCGCCGCATCCCGCGTGCACAAGACCGTTGAGACGTCCGATCACCGTGACGTTGCCCTTCGCTGTGACCTCAGCCCCCTGGTTTACGTTGCCGATTATCACCACGTCTCCGGCGTGGCCGATGTTCTGGCCGCCGCGAAGCGTGCCGAAATAGACGAAGCCAGGATAGATGCCGTCGCCGGCCTCCTCCCGCCGCGCCTCTTTTTTCTCCGGCCGCTCTGCCGTGTATTCGCCCGCCGAAGTCCGGAACCCCATCCTTTCAAGGTATTCCCTGGACTGCGGGTCGGAGACCGACCAGAGAGTGACGGCGCAGCCGCTCGGCTCGATAAAAGTTTTCCAAATCTTCAGCAGCAGCGCCGGCGAGAAACGGCGCGTCTGAAGGTCTATCTCTATTTCGCTGCCGGCGAGCAGATGGCTCCCCGTGGAAAGCAGCGAACTAAAACCCTCGAACATCTGACGCTCGCTCATATCGGCGGGAACGACGCATTTTAGAGACCCCGCCTGTCTGCCCTTTAACTGAATCATCTTCCAGCACCCCTAATAAACAAACTAAGTTCGATAAAGAAAATCATCAATCCCATATCTCCCTTATGTTCCCGTCTGCGCAGCAGGAGTCTTTGCCTCTTCCGCCGGTTTGGGTTCGGTATATTTTTTGCCGTTTATGAGAAAATTGAGCATCTTCCCTACGATCGGGCCGGTGACCGCAGCGCCGCCCTTGCCGGCCTCCGCGATCGCGACGACCGCGTATTTAGGATTATCCGCGGGAGCGTATCCGACAAACCAAGCGTGGTCGTCGCCGTGCGAATTCTGCGCCGTGCCGGTCTTGCCCGCGACTCGGACCCCGTAAGAGCTGGCCCTCTTTCCCGTCCCGCTCCGCGTGACCTCCTGTATGCCCTGCTGGATCAATTTCAACACCTCGGGCGAGACTTCAAGCGGTTCGCTTTCGACCGCGGCGGTGGTATTGAGTCTCGGCTTTAAAAGTTTACCACCATTTGCGAGCGCTGCGTAGGCTCTTAATACCTGGAGCGGCGTCATCAGCACATAGCCCTGTCCGATAGAGTAGTTCACCGTGTCGCCGCCGTACCAGTTCTCCTTTATCCGCCGTTTTTTCCACGCCGGGCCGGCCAGCGTCCCCGAAGCCTCGCCCGTCAGGTCGATCCCCGTCTTCCGGCCTACGCCGAACTTGTCCGCCATATTTATCAGCCGGTCGATTCCCATCTGGTTCGACAGCTGGTAGAAGTAGACGTCACACGAATCGCGGAGGGCGTTTATGATATTTTCCCGCCCGTGCCCGCTGTGCTTCCAGCAGCGGAAACGCCGGTTGCCAAGCTCGAAATACCCGGGGCAGCTGACGGTCGTGTTCCTGTTGGCGACCCTGCTCTCAAGGATCGCCGAGCCGGTGACGATCTTAAAGGTCGAGGCGGGGGGATAGGCCCCCGATATCGCGCGGTTCATCATCGGCCTCTCGTTATGGTCGTTGAGCGCGGCCCACTCCTTGTTGGTGATGCCCCAGGTGAGAGGGTTCGGGTCATAGGAGGGCGACGAATAGAGGCAGCGGATGCCGCCGTCGTTTATATCCATCGCGATGACGGTACCGCGGTATTTCCCGATCAGTTCCGCCGCGTAGCGCTGCGCGGCAAGATCGATCGTCAGCGTCATGTCGCCGCCCTTTGTCGACCTCACGTAGCTGATGTTGCGCAGCTTCCGTCCGCGCGAATCGACCTCGATGACCTCTTCGCCGGCGGCGCCGCGCAGGATATCCTCATATTCGCCCTCGATCCCGTTTTTGCCGATCATGTCGCCGCCGCGGTAGATCTCGGCGTCCTTCTCCTGAAGCTCCTCCTTGGTGATCTCCGCGACATAGCCGACGATGTGCGCGGCATACTGCGCAGCGGGATAGGTGCGCCGCCAGACGGGCGTCAAAAAGAGCACCTTCTTGAAGTCCCGGTCCATGATCATCTCCGCGACCTGCGCGAAGGTGAGATTCGTGGCGACGGTTATCGCGCGGTAAGGGGCGGAGTACTGCTTCGCGACCAGCTCCCGGAATTTTTCTTCCGTCATCGGGATGCCGTTGCGCACCAGAAGGGCCGTCACCGACTTTACGTTCTCTTCCCGCTGGAGGTCTATCGGATAGCCGTTGATGTTGAAGGTCCGCACGTTGACCGCGAGCGGCGCGCCGTTGATATCGACGATGCTGCCGCGCGGCGGCAGGATGCGCAGGATGCGCAGCCGGTTCTGGGAGGCAAGCTTGACGTAGGTGTCGCCCTGCACCACCTGAAAGAAAAAGAGCCCCGCGACGAGCAGCATGAATGATACGAAGACCGCCGCCTGCAAAAAGCGCATGCGGCGCATGATGTCAAACTTTGAATACTGCGAACTAACCATTCCGGTTGGATACCTTCCAGAAGAGCCACGAGAAAAATACGATCACCGGCACCGCCATCAGCTGCTGGACGATGAACTGGCGCATCGCCGTCTGGCTTGGGATGGTCCAGAAGAAGAAGTGTATCCCCGCGTAGAGCAGCTCGCAGCCCGCGGACATGATCGTGAAGGTGATATAGGTACGGCCCTGAACCGGCGTCTTCTGCCAGAGAAAGCAGGCGAGACCGATGACGCCGCCGCCGATTGCCGCGGTGAGCCCCGGCAGATTGGTCCAGCGCAGGTCCCATATCAGACCGCCGATAAAGGCGGCCCAGACCAGTTTCACCTGCCGTTCCCTCGCGGTATTCGGCAGCAGGGCCATCAGCAGCGCCGTCAGCAAAAAGGCGTCGGGCACCATGCAGATGCCCATCAGCAGCAGCTGCGCGAAATCCTGTAAGAGCCAGACGACGAGCAGCAGCGTCATTTCGCCGCCCCCCGCCCCGTGAAGACCTCGACGTTGTACAGCTGCGTGAGATGCGCGCCGGCGCTGAGTTTCATCTCTGTATAGCCCTCTTTGTTTTCGTCAATGTCAATTATCGTCCCGATCGGCAGACCGGGGGGAATGAGGTCGCTCATCAGCGAGGTCGAGATCGTCATGCCCCGCTTCAGCTTGCGCTCCTCCGGTATATAAAGCAGTTTGAGGTGGCCGAAGTCGTCTCCGTTGACGACGCCAAGGTCGCGGGTCTGATCCACAGCCGCCGCGAGCAGAAAGGAAGAGGAGGTGATGAGCTCGACCCAGGCATAGCTCTCGCCGACCCGCGTGACGCGCCCGACGAGATAGCCGTCGGAGGTGACGGCGGCCTTTTCCAGCACGCCGCTGCGCGCCCCTTTATCGATGCGGAACTCCTGCCACCAATCCTGGGGATAGCGCAAGGTGACGACGGCGCGGACGTAGGCCTCTTTCGGCGCGGGCTCTTTGATCCCCGCGCGCTGAAGAGCTTCCGCCAGCGCCTGGTTTTTAAGCTCGAGGCGTTCGACGCGCTCGTTGAGGCTCGCCCGTTCAAGCACCCAGTTCCCGCTGAGCTTGACGAGATTGCGCACGTAGAGTACCGGCTTCTCGGGGTAAGTGAGAGCCGCGTTCACCCATTCGACGGCCATATATTTCGCAGCCGGCGCCGCGGTCATAAAAAGCAGGACCCCCACCCCGGCGAGAACGGATACGACTCCGCTCAGCCATGGACGGCTTTCCCTGCCAAGAAGCTGCATCGATTGATTCCGTCCCTTAAACGCCCTGTTTCTCGACGGTGATAGAGAGCCTGTTTTTATCCTGCGGCATCTCAAGTATCTTGCCGAGACCCAAGGCCACGGAGAAGACGGGCTGTTCCGCGATGTGGATTGGAACGTTCAGGGCGTCGGCAAAGCGGATGTTGAGCCCGCGAAGATTGGCCGTACCGCCGGAGAGGACGATTCCCTGATCGACGATATCGCGCACAAGCTCCGGCGGCGTCCGCTCGATGGTCGAGCGAATCGTGTCCTCTATCTGCATTACGATCGGCTCTATCGCCTCGCGGACCTCTTCCGAGCGGATGCTTACCACCTTCGGCAGCCCGTCCACAAGGTCGCGCCCCTTGACGTCCATCTTGAGCTCCTGCTCCAGCGGAATCACGGAGCCGATTGCGATCTTTATCTCCTCCGCCGTGCTCTCGCCGATAGCGAGGGTGTAATTCTGACGCAGCATCGAAATGATCGCCTCGTCGAGAGCGTCGCCCGCCACCCGGACGGACTGATTGATGACAATCCCTCCGAGGGAGAGCACCGCCACCTCGCAGGTGCCGCCGCCCATGTTGACGACCATGTTGCCCTGCGCTTCGTCGATCGGCAATCCGATGCCCACCGCCGCGGCGAGCGGCTCCTCCACGACGAAGGCCTCTTTGGCCCCCGCGGCTAAGGTCACCTCGACGACGGCGCGCTTTTCCACCTCGGTGACGCTCGCGGGCACGCAGACGGCGACGCGCGGATGAGAGAAGATGCCGCCCGAGGCCGTAGCCTGCGCCATGTAATGGCGAATCATATGCTGCGTCATCTCAAAGTCGGCGATAACGCCGTGCGAAAGGGGCCGCACCGTCGTGATTCCCTGCGGCGTGCGTCCCACCATCTTTTTCGCGGCGGCGCCGAAGGCGATGATCTCCTTTTGTCCCTTGCGTCCTAAGTTGCGCACCGCGATGACGGAGGGTTCGTTGATGACGACGCCCTTTGATTTAACATAGATGACCGTATTTACCGTTCCAATATCTATACCTATCTCGTGGTTAAAGAGGTTGGGTCTGAAACTGAACAAAACTAGCCCCCGCTTTCAATTGACTTTTTCTGGTTGATTCCGTATATTTCGCCCGCCGCCCCCAAGCTGTTGACCGGCAAAGGCTCCCCCTTTACGGGGAAGAGTTCGCCGTCCGCGGCGATATAGTGTCCCTTGAGCTGCATTCCCAGAAAACGCAGCCCCTGTTCCATAAACTCCGTAAGACCAACGTCTTCACGGCTCGGCCTTTGGCAGCCGTCCGGATGGTTATGCAGGATGACGACCTTCGCCGCCGAAACCCTCACCGCCTGCCGAAAAAAGACCGGCATGTCCAGATAAGCGCCCGAGATGCCGCCAAAGGAGAGCTCCGATTCCCCGATCACCCGGTCCCTGGCGTTGAGAAAGAGCGCGAAGATAGATTCCCGCTCCATATACTTCGTGTCAAAGGCCTTAGAGAGCAGGACGCCGCGCCAGTCCGCGCTTTCCGCGCTCTTCATGAGCACCATGCGTTTGCCCAGCTCAAGAGCTGCCGCGAGTGAGGCGGCTTTCGCCTCTTTCAGCCCCTTTTCCTGCATCAGCTCCGCGGTGGAGGCCCGCGCCAATCCCTCCAGGCCGCCCATGCGGCGCAGCAGTCCCAGCGAAAGCGCCGCCACGTCCTCGCCCTTTCTGCCCGTCCTCAAAAGGATGGCGAGAAGCTCGGCGATCGTGAGCGATTCAGGTCCGTATTTGATGAGTTTTTCCCGCGGCCGTTCGCAATGCGGAAGTTGCGAGAAATCCATCGCCGGACCTATCTGGGCCAGTAGGGATTATACTGTTTCTCCGCCCCGATGGTCGTTTCCGGACCGTGCCCGGGGAATACTCTCAGCTTATCGGGCAGTCCGTCCAGCTTTTTAAGCGATTCGATGAGAACGTCCTCATCGCCTCCGGGGAGGTCGCTTCTGCCTATCGAGCGCGCAAAGAGCGTGTCGCCGGATATCAGTATCTGTTCGTCGCCGTCGGTGACGACGATGCATATTCCTCCCAGCGTATGCCCCGGCGTATGGATCACGTCGAGCGTCATCTTGCCGACCTTCAGCCGGTCGCCTTCTTTAAGAAGCTTCTCCGCGGAGGGAAGTTCCACCGTTTCGCCCATATAGGTCGAGAGGTTTTTGCTCGCGCTCGTCAGACACTCGGCGTCCTCGCTGTGAATCGCCACGCCGTTCTCCGAGAGGTTGCGCAGGTCGGAGATGCCGCCGATATGGTCGCTGTGTCCGTGGGTGAGGATTATCCAGTGCACTCTGATGTCGTGGCTGCGGATAAAATCCTCCACCTCTTTCGCAGGGCCGCCAGGGTCGACGACGAAACCGTCTCCGGCCTCGTCCCAGATCAGGTAACAGTTCGTCCATAACATTCCCAGGGGAAATCTTTTAATATTCATACAGTTCACTCCTTGGTATCTATCATCAAGGTAACCGGTCCGTCGTTTTGTATATCCACGGCCATATATGCCTGAAACTGACCGTGGGCGACGGGGATTCCCTCTTTTTTCACCGCTTCGATAAATCTGAGATACATCTCGTTGGCAAACTCCGGCGCCGCCGCCTTCGCCCATGAGGGGCGGCGGCCCTTTTTGCACTCTCCGCAAAGGGTGAACTGGGAGATCACCAGGACCTCGCCCTTTACATCGGAGACTGAAAGGTTCATTTTACCATCTTCGTCGTCAAAGATGCGAAGATTGACGATTTTTTCCGCCAGCCAGTCTATATCCCGCTGCGTGTCCGCGGGCACGACGCCGAGCAGCACCGTGATGCCGCGGCCGATTTCGCCTACGACGGCGCCCTCTACGGAAACTTTGGAAGAGGAGACTCTCTGCAACAGCGCCTTCATCTTTTTTCTACCCCCTGGTGATTTCCAGTATTCCCGAGATATTATTAAGCTTCGCGATTATCCTGTAAAGGTGCTCAAGGTCTTTCACCTGCAGGTCCGCCACCACCCGCGTGCGGGTGTTGTTGACGACGCTCGCCTTCACGTTGGAGATCAGTCCGTCCATCAGCGCTATCGCCTGGACGATATCCGCGAGCAGGGACTGTTTTTCCACGCCCTCGACCTTTATGCGCGCCGTGTAGCGGGTGTCCTTCGGTCTGCCCCACGATACCGCGACATGTTTGGCGGGGTCCGTTTTTTCGATATTCGCACAGTCCCGCCGGTGTACGGAGATGCCGCGGCTCTGCGTGACGACGCCGACGATCGGGTCGCCCGGTATCGGCCGGCAGCACTGCGCAAGGGTCACCAGCACGCCTTGGGCCCCCTCCACGACGATCTCCGAATCAGCCTCTTTCCGCTGCTGCGGCACGGGAACCTCGGGAATCGCCTCCGGCGGCGTCTTCGCGCTGTCCGGCGCGATGCGTCCGAGGACGCTCGCCGGCGAATGGCTGCCGGAGCCGACGGCGATTATAAGTTCTTCCAGACTTGAATAGCCCAGGTCGCGCGCAATGTGGGCAAGCTGGGAGTTTACCGCTTCCAGAGGGTTTTCCACGCCGGGGCTGCGGCGGGCCGCCTCTTTTTCCAGCAGTTCGCGGCCGCGTTTGGACTTTTCTTCGCGCTCCTGCCGCTCCAGCTGGCGAAACCACGATTTTATTTTGCTGCGGGTACGGTTGGATTTCGCAATCTTCAGCCAGTCTCGCGACGGCTTGCCCTGCGGCGATGTAAGGATGCGGACGATGTCGCCGTTATGCAGCTCCTGATCCATCGGCGCGATGCGGCCGTTGATCATCGTGCCGACGCACTTGTGGCCGACCTGCGTATGCACGGCGTAGGCAAAGTCTATCGAGGTCGAGCCGTTCGGCACCCGCACGACTTTCCCCTTGGGGGTAAAGACAAAGACGTCGTTTGAAAGGACGTCGGTCTTTAAATTGTCAAGAAAGAGCGTCCCTTCGGAGACGCCCTCGGGGCCGCTTTCCCCCGCCCCGCCGGACTCTCCCTCGCTGTGCTCGGGGGCGGCGTCCAGCGCCTTGCGTATCCAGGTGAGCCCCTTGTCCAGACTGTCTACTTTGTGGCCGCCCTCTTTGTAGTTCCAGTGAGCCGCGATGCCGTATTCGGCGAGGAGGTGCATCTCTTTCGTACGTATCTGCACCTCGAGGGGCTCGCCCTCCGGGCCGACCACCGTCGTATGGAGAGACTGGTACATGTTGCTCTTGGGATTGGCGATATAGTCGTCGAAGAGCCCGGGGATGGGCTTCCATATCGTATGCACCAGCCCAAGCACCTGATAGCACTCGCTGATCGTTTTGACGATGACGCGCAGCGCAAGCAGGTCGTAAAGCTGTTCCAAAGAAAGGTTTTTGCGGCGCATCTTCTCGTAGATGCTGTAAAAATGTTTGGGACGTCCCTTTATGGAGGCCTCGATTTTATCCTCTTTGATCCGCTGTTCGAGGATATCCATCGCCTCTTTGATTATCCCCTCGCGTTCGGGAAGTTTTTTTCGGACCCGGCGTTTGATGTCATAGTACATCTCCGGGTCGAGAATGCGGAAGGAGAGGTCCTCCAACTCCCTTTTCACCTGGTAAATTCCAAGGCGGTGGGCGAGAGGCGCATATATTTCCAGAGTCTCGCGCGCGATTGAAAGCTGCTTCTCCCGCCGATGAGAGGATATCGTGCGCATATTATGAAGCCGGTCGGCAAGTTTTATCAGCACCACGCGAATATCCTTCGCCATGACGACGAACATTTTCCGGAGGTTTTCCGACTGATATTCCTCGACGGATTTAAATTGCAGCTTGCCGAGCTTCGTCACGCCGTCCACCAGCGTTACCACGTCGTCGCCGAATTTTTCCGCAAGCTGCGGGGGCGTCACCGCGGTGTCTTCAAGCACGTCGTGCAGCAGCGAGGCGACGATCGTCTCTCTGTCTATCTCCATGCCTGAAAGTATCGCGGCTACGCTCACCGTGTGGATTATATAGGGCTCGCCCGTATGACGGCGCTGCTTCCCGTGAGCCACGGAAGAGAAGACGAAGGCTTCGCCGATCATCTTCATATCCTCTTTGGGAAGGTAGAGGGAGGCCTTTGCCCAGAGGTCCTGCCACGCGAGGCGCAGCGAAGCGACGCGCTGCTCCTCGGAGACGCGCCCCCAGTAGCTCTCCATCAGCGCGCGGCTCTCCCGCTCGCCGATAGAAAAACCTCCCATATTCGCGATCTCCGACATGTGCGCGGATCTCACATTGACTGCCGTACTTTTATTTTCTGCGCTCATACACTATCACCGCCGCCCGAATTATTGCTCCTGCATTACCATCTTTTCAAGGATGAATTGAAGAGAGGTGACGTTCCTCCATGTATCGAGGCGGGGTTTGTAGACCCAGCCGTCGATCGCCCCGCGGCCGTCGAACATATCGGCGGCGCCAAAGGCAAGCAGAGAGGCCGCGCCCAACTCGACCTTGACATGTTTTCCCGTTTTGCCAAGCGGCACCACACGCATCTGGCCGCCGTAGGGGGCGTAGAGCATCGGCGCGGGGTTTTCCATACCGAAGGGACCGAGGGCGACCGCCTCGGACCAGGTGCTCATATCCATATTGGCGGGGCTCCAGTAGAGGAGGTCCTCTTTTTCGCCTACAACCTCGACTTCGGAGAGCATCGTCTCCATCATGCCGCGCAATTTTTCCCAATTTTCGGTCTTTACGCTGAATCCCGCCGCGAGCCTGTGCCCGCCCCAGGTATTGAGGAGCGGCGCCAGCCGTTTCAGCACGCCGACGGCGTCTCCTCCCGCCGGCATACGCAGCGTTCCGCGCATAATATCGCCGACGGCGGCCACCAAGGCCACCGGAGAATTGCGCTCGCTGCATATCCGGCTGGCGACGCTGCTCAGAACGCCTACGGACCAGTCGCTGTTTGTAAGCACGTACTTGTATTCTCCCTCCGCGGCGCTGTCGACCTGCTCGAGTATCCTTGAGGAGAGCTCCCGCCGCTTGCGGTTCAGCGCGATCAGCCGGCCTACGTTGCTTGCGAGGTTTTTGCTCGGGAAGAGGATATCGACCGCGAGGTCCGCGAGGTAGAGACGCCCCGCCGCGTTGAGGCAGGGGATTATCTTCATCGCGAGGTCCTCGGTGTCTATCGACGAGGGCGTGATGCCCAGCTGCTCCATCAGGATATTGAGCCCCGGGCGCGTATGCGTGCGGATGGCTTTCAGCCCCTCGCGCACGAGCGCGCGGTTCAGCGAGGAGGCGAGAGAGACGCAGTCGGCGATCGTCGCCAGCGCGACGACGTCGAGCATCCGCATCAGCTGGCGCTCGGTAAGCAGCTCGTTCTGCCATATCCAGCTCCAGATGACGCCGGTGGCGCATAATTTTTTCGCCGCGGCGTCTCCCGAGATCTGCGGGTTTATCATCGTGTCGCAGCTGGCCGGCGTTCCCTCAACGAGATGGTGGTCGAAGACGATCACGGGAATGCCGCTCTTTTTAAGCGTCTCGACCGCCTCGACGTCCTGCGAGCCGCAATCCACCACGATGACCAAATCACAGCCCCGCTTGGCGATCGTGGCCGCGACGTCGTTATGGAGGCCATAGCCCTGATTGAAGCGATGCGGTATGAAATAACGCACATGGGCGCCGCGCACCAGCGCAAGCTCCATCGCGATCGCGGTGGCGGAGATCCCGTCCACGTCATAATCGCCATAGACGACGACGTTGGAGGTCGGAGCAAGCCCGCGTACCAGCTCCACCGCTCTATTGTTTTCCGTTCCCAGGTCCAATTTCTCCAACAGGAGCGGTAAATGCGGGGAAAGCCAATTTTCCACCTCACGCGGCATCACATCCGCGGTGAGTCCGCGCATTTCCAGCAGTGACGCCTGTAAGGGGGAGCAATTAAATTTCGCCGCTATTTCCGCTGAGACCGTTGACCTGGTAAAGATGTTCAGTGAGTCTTTGGTGCAGCGTATGACCAAAGGTTATTCCGCCGTTTCCGCCTCCGGGGCGCCGCTCTCCTGCGAGGGGCTCTCCGGCGCCGCCTGCGTCCGGGTAACGAAGGAATCGAGAATCGCCTTCTTTTCCTGTTCTAAAGCGGCGATCTTTTCATCCTTCTGCTTCAATTCCTTCTTGTACTTTGAGCGGACCTCAAAGACAGAGAAGAGGGAGAAGAACCACATAATGGCCGCTCCCGAAGAAAATAGGACAACCTCCCAAACCCCCTGCGGCAGCGTCCATTCAAAGATGAGGAACCTGACGGTAACCTCGCCGATATTTTGAAAGGCAAACAGCGCAGAGAGGAACATGGTCAGTACGATCGCGAGTATGTAGCTTTTCAAACAAATCCCTCCAGTCGGCAAAGGGGCCGGCCCTTTACCCATCTTCATATACCCTTATATCATACAACATAACATAAAAAAAATCTCTCCTCGATGATAAGGAGAGATTTTTTTAGGTATTTGCCGTATGGATATCTTAGTACTTCGGGGAACGGAGATACCACTCGACAAGCATGGAACTTGCGATATAGATCGAGCTGTAGGTCCCGACGCCGATACCGATAAGGAAGGCGAAGGCAAAGTTGCTGATGACCTCGCCGCCGAAGATATACATGGAAACGACCGGCAGAAGCGTCGTCACCGAAGTATTGATGGTGCGCGAAAGCGTCTGGTTTACCGAGGTATTGACAAGTTCGATGATCCCCTTGCCGCGCACCTGTCCCCAGTTCTCGCGGATACGGTCGAGCACGACGATCGAGTCGTTGAGCGAATAGCCGGCGACCGTGAGGATGGCCGCGATGAAGGTCACGGAGACCTCTTTGCCCGTGAGGCTGTAGACGCCGAGCATCAGGATGACGTCGTGCATCAGGGAGATGACCGCCGCCGCGCCGAAGCGGAAACGGAAGCGGTAGGCCATATAAATGAGAATGCCGGCGAGGGCGAGCAGCAGCGCGTAAGTCGCCTGCGCGCGGAGTTCGCTGCCGACCACCGGTCCGATCTTGTCTATACGAAGCACTTTATAATCTCCGACCTCGGCTTTGAGCACGTCAAGAACCGCTTTGCGGACCTGATCGTCCTGCGCCTGGAAGCGCAGGAGCACATCCGTGCTGTCAAAGGCCTGGATCGTCGCGTTGCCCTGCCCTATTTTGCTGAGCGCGGCGCGCACGTTGGCGATGTCCACCGGCTTTTCAAATTTAACCTGGAGAACGAGACCGCCCGTGAAGTCAACGCCAAGGTTCAGCCCCTTTGTCAGCAGGAGGCCGAACGACGCAAGGATACACACGAGGCTGATGCCGATCAGCATTTTTCTGTACTTCATGAAGGGGAAGTTGAGTTTTGAAGCGTCAAACGTAGCCATTTCTTATTGCCTCCTTTTCTATAGGGTGTGGTTTTTGCGCGCCGAAAGGACTATGCCCAGCAGCGTCCGCGTAACCACCGTGTTGCAGAAGACAGAGGCGACTACGCCAATGCTCAGCGTGACGGCAAAACCGCGTATCGGGCCGCTTCCGAAGTAGAAGAGTATCGCGGCGGCGATGAGCGTGGTGATGTTCGAATCGAGGATGACGATCAGCGCCTTGCGGAACCCCGTGTCGAGAGCCGCCATCAGCGTCTTGCCGGAGCGGAATTCCTCTTTCATTCTTTCGTAGATGAGGATATTGCCGTCGACCGCCATACCGATCGTAAGAATCATACCGCCGATGCCGGGAAGCGTAAGCGTCGATTTAAGCGCGATGAGCGTGGCGATGACCAGCAGCATCGCCACCGCGAGCGCGAGGTCGGCCGCGATGCCGAGCAGGCCGTAGTAGACTACCATGAAGATCACAACGAGCGCCGCGCCGATCAGGCCGGACTTGATGCCGTCGTGTATGGAGTCAGCGCCCAGGGACGGACCCACGGAACGGTTCTCCAGGACTTCAACTGAAACGGGCAGCGCGCCGGCGCGAAGCATGATCGCGAGCCGGTTGGCCTCCGCGGTGGAGAAAGAGCCCGTGATCTGGGCCTCGCCGCCTGAGATGCGCTGCTGCACGACGGGGGCGGAGATCACGACGCCGTCAAGCACGATGGCGATCTGCTTGCCGATGTTGGCCGCCGTCGCCTCGTCAAACAGCTTGGCGCCCTCCGTGTTGAATTTCAGCGAGACGGCCGCCTTGCCAAACTGGTCGAAGTTCGTCTCCGCCTTTGTCAGGTCTCCGCCGCCGACATACTGTTTGCCTAAGAGATAGGCGCTGCCGTTTTCGCTTCTGGCGACCGCCATATCGGAATTTGACTTGACCGCCTCTTCCATCTGCTTTATGTAAAGGTCGACTTCGTTTTTCGCCGCCGACCAGCGTTCTTCGGCGGTTTTAAACTGTTCGTCGCTGTCGTAGTTCGCCCGCACCGGCTTCGCCGGGACGCGCGGCGACTCGCCAAGCACCTGACGGAACTGGAGGACGGCGGTGCGCCCGATAAGGTCCAGAGCCGCCTCGGGGTCTTCCACTCCGGGAAGGTCGATGGCGATACGGTCGTCTCCCTCGCGCTGGATCACCGGTTCGGCAATGCCGTACTGGTCAACGCGGGAGCGCAGAACGACAAGAAGTCTTTCCAGGCTGTCCGGGGTCAGCGGATTTTCCGGGGTCCCCTTCGCCTGAAGGATGATATGGACGCCCCCGCGCAGGTCAAGCCCCAGGCGTATTTTCCCTTTTATCGGGAATGCCACCACCGTGGCAATTATGACAACTGCAACGACCAAAACGAGCCGCCATTTGTCTCTCTTTAGCATCTACATGCGCCTCCTCACAAAGAAAACGGAGTGGACCGGTTAGTTGTCCTCTCCGTATGAAAAAACAGAGTAAAGTTAAAATTGCAGGCGCCTGTTACGCCTCTTTCTTGGGTTCCCCATCTTTATTTTCCGGGGCGGCAGCGCTTTCTTCGACTATCGCGGCGTCGGGATTGCCCTCGACCGCGGCGGCCTCCAAAACGGGAGCCTCTTCTACCGGTTTGGCCTCTTCTGTCTGAGGCTTGGTCTCCTCCGGCAGAGCCTCGGATTTTTTGGACTTCTTTTTCTTCGACTGCGATCCTGTCGCGCTGCCGTCGTTCTTTTTCATAGAGACGGAGCTTTTGAGTATGCGCGCTTTAACGCCTTCGTCGAGTTCGATGATGTAGCTGTCATCGAGGGTCTCGCGGACTATTCCAAAGAACCCTCCGGCGGTTATCACCGTATCTCCCTTACTGATGCTGGCGAGCATATCTTCATGCGCCTTCTGTTTCTTCTTCTGCGGCCGGATAATCATGAAATAGAATATCGCCGCAAACATTGCGAGAGGTAGCAACATACCTGTCAAACCGCCCTGCTGGCCCAAAGAAATTCCTCCTTACAAAACTTGTTTTTAATTTGTTTCTTTCGCCACA
>JAEXGR010000059.1 GCA_023450745.1 Synergistota bacterium | reverse complement strand
CGAGAAAGGCCGGCCCAATAGTCTGGTCTTTTTCGGCAACGCCCATTGCCAGCGCCGCCATAACGATGCGGTTCTTAACGGTGAGATTTCCGATCTTTCCTGGTGCGAACAGTTTCGGATATTTCATCTTCATTCACTCCCCTTAGTACGAATAGGGACATAACGCCCCGTGATTTCTACCCTACGGAGTAAATGTTAATTTATATCTTTCACAAATTGCAGGTACTAATTTAAGTATATCGATATCATAATATCGGTATACTTTGCCTATTTGAGGTTATCGGAAACTTCCGCCGCGGTCTCCTTCAATTTTTTGATAAAAGTCTTGTCCTCGCTGCTGAAGCGGTAGTTCTTTCGGAATATCAGGATGTCGCGGAAGGAGTTGTCGGCGTCGCAGCAGGGACGCTGTACGAGGTCGAATAATTCGAGCACCTCGCGCGGCATCGGGGATACCCAGATGTATGTGCTGGGCAGGCGATAAAGCAGCTCAAACTGTATGCCGCGCTCGTAGACGGCGATTTTTTTCTTTTTTTCGTGTTTCTGCGCAAGCACCCGCGCCTCGGAGACGGGCATCGCGGGAACGGAGTTGTCGTCGTGGACGATCTCCGTGAACTGGCGCAGGTCGCTGTAGCTTATTTCCGGCGCCGCCGCCAGCGGATGCTTCCGGGACATCAGCGCGAGGTATTCAAAGTCCCAGATGTGTTCGTATTTGAGGCCGCGCTCCTCGAGCGCCGAGAGGAAGTATTTCTCGTGCACGTCCTGGTAACGCACGATGCCGAGGCCGAAGCGGCCGTCGCCGACGTCTTTTATGGTCTGCATGGAGTTAGTCTCGTGATATTTAAGGTCGATGGCTTCGCCGCCGTCGAGGGTTTCCGTGAATTTTGTGAAGGCGCAGGCGGCGTAGCTCGCGCGCGGCAGCGAGAGGCTGAAGGTCTGCGAACCGGAGGGTTTGTAGAGCGATTCGAGTTCGTCTATCTGCGCCAAGATGTTGCGCGCGTATTCAAGGAAGCGCGCTCCCTGCGGCGTCGGCGCGACGCCTTTGGAGGTGCGGTTGAATATTGTAATATTCATATCCTCCTCGAGCTCGCGGATCGCTTTGCTCAAATGCGGCTGTCCCATAAATAAATTTTCCGCCGCCCGTGAGATGGAACCTGTTTTTTCTACTTCGACGGCGTATCTCAGGTGCTGTATGTTGTTCATGAAGGTACCCCCGGATGTTTTTTCCTTTCACTATAATAGCAGAAAAAAGTGAAAGCCGCCTCATAAAACAGGCGGCTTTGGCGTTTTTACGCTGTTTTTATTAATCTTTGAAGACGGGAAGCCTTTCCAGGTAGATAAGGTCGTCCTTTGAATAGCCGCCCTCTTCGAGCAGTACGGCGACTTTGCTGACCACCGAGCAGCCCGTCTTCGCGAGGACGTCCTCAAGCGAACGCAGAGAGCCGCCGGTGGAGACGACGTCGTCCACGACGCAGACTTTTTTGCCCTTGAGCTTCGCGGCGTCGAATTCGTCGATGACGATAATCTGCTTTTCCGTCGTCGTAATCGATTTGACTTCGGCGACGATGGGGTGCTCCATATAGCCTTTGACCGATTTGCGCGCGACGACGTAATCCACGCCCATGCGTACCGCGAGGGCATGTGTCAGGGGAATGCCCTTGGCCTCGGGGCAGACGAGCATGTCGATCTCTCCGAGTTTTTTGATCTCTTCGTAGAGCGCGTCGGCGCATTTTTCGATGAGCCCGGTGTCGCCGAGCATGACGAAGGAGGCGATGCGGAGGCTCGGAGCCACGCGCACCTTTTTCAGTTCACGCGTCAGCCCCGCGACATGCAGAGTGTAGGTCTCATTCATAACGGTTCTCTCCTTATAGTCCGAATATTATTTTGATCGCCACGCCTGCCAGCAGCCCGTAGAAGGGGTTCCAGCGCGCGGAGGCGATAACGGTGGCGCCGATGACCATGCCCCAGGGGGAAAAGCCGAAGGGGCCCTGAGCCGCCGGCGCAAGCGATATGGCTGCCTGAATATTTGAAATGAAGGTGACGAAGACGCCCAGAACGAAGAGGAATCCTGAGATGGCGGCGCTGTGGACGTATTTCCCGAGCACGGGCAGCAGCTTGAGGAAGAGTATCGCCGCCATGATCAGCATCATCATGATGGACGCGGTCACGGGATGCGGCGCGGTCGCCGTGCCCGAGATGATCGCCTCGACGGGGCCGCCGCCGAAGAAGGAGGAGCCCATGTCGGCGAGCGAGGAGTAGATCGCGAGGTGGTCGATGTTCGCGTTGGTGTTCGCGATGCTGCCGGTGATCTTGCCGAAGCTGATGTTGGCCCCGATGTTAAGGCAGGCGAGGGCGAGGCCGCTGA
Organism: Synergistota bacterium; assembly: GCA_023450745.1. Lineage (GTDB taxonomy): Bacteria > Synergistota > Synergistia > Synergistales > Synergistaceae > Cloacibacillus. The sequence continues at coordinate 44,118 of JAEXGR010000059.1, read as the reverse complement.
CTAAGATCTTCGGATGTTCCCATATTTTCCATTCGATGTTTCCCAGCGTGAGCTTTTCGCGGCTCTCATCGACGTAAAGGTTCTGTACTTCGACCTTTCCGTATTTTTTCATGACGTTGAAGACGATTGTCGCGGCGATCACGGAGATGATGACCGTCTTCGCGAGGTCGAAGGTGATGAACCAGATAGCGAGTGCTGCGGCCATCGACGAGATTCCGGAATATTTTTCGGACTCAAGCATGTCGATCGAGACGAGCGCGAGCATCACTCCGACGCCGGCCATCATCGCGTTGACGATGATGGGGCCGATCATTTCCACGATCTTTTCGTTGAGGCCCAGCGACGAGGGAATAAGAAGGAAGAAGGCGCCCCAGAATACAAGGCTCAGCCTCTCGCGCGGCGTGCTGCCGAGCTTGCCGGCGACGGCGATTGTCTCAGCCTGGAAGGAGATCGTGGCGACGGAGTTGAAGGCGAACGAGCCGGCGGCTCCGATGAGGAAGGCGATCGCGGTGGGAAAGGCCGCGAAGCCGAGCGAGAGCGAGAGCAGTCCCTGCGGCACCCCGTTCATTACGACGGCCAGCGCCGTCAACAGATCTGTTGCGTATGATTCCATCAAAATTGCCTCCTGAAGGTTTTATAAAATGGCCGTAAGCGGCTAAAGCGCTAATAAAACTACCCCAGCCGCGGTTATTTGTCAACTACACGAGGAAAAATATTTGATATTTTAAAAAATATGTTAAGTTATCCGCCCGCCCTCCGGCGTTAATCGAAAGGCTTTTTTATCTTTTGCCGTAAAGAGGAGCCGGCGGCTATGTTATAGAACGCGTAAGAATGAGATATAATACCTTTAACGCGGTATATTATCGAAAGCAGCGCGACGAGATCCGACAACAGGAGGAAAATGGAATGCTTACGCTAAAAGAGTTTCTTCACAGCGAGGTCAAGCCGGCACTGGGATGCACCGAACCCGGAGCGGTGGCTCTCGCCGTGGCCAACGCCTGCGCGGAGCTGCCTGACAGGGACGATATCGCCGCCGTCCGCGTGACGGTGAGCTCCAGTATCTATAAGAACGGCATGGCGGTCGGGATTCCCGGCACGCAGGGCGCGCGCGGCAACGCCATCGCCGCGGCGATGGGCGCGATCTGCGGGGACGCCTCGCTCGGCCTCGAGGTGCTTCGCAACAGCACGCTTGACGACGTGGCGAAGGCCGAATCCTGGGTGCGCGAGGAGCGCGTCTCCATCTACTGCGACCCGGACCGGAGCGGCGTCTATGTGCTCGCCTCCGTATTTACGCCGGGGCACAAGGCGGTTTGCCTCATTGAAAACAGCCATTCTAACGTTGTCAAAACGGTGCTTGACAACGAAACTAAATTTGAAGCTGAGCGCAGGGGGTCGTCTGCCAGCGGCTTTGACGACGGTTTCCCGCAGACGCTGCAGGAGGCGCTCGCCTTGGCCGACGAGATCGACGCCGAAGATGTTAAATTTATTTGGGACGGCATCAACATGAACTACCGGGTCGCGGAAGGCGGCTTCAAAACGCAGCAGGAATGCAGCAGCTGCGGCGCCTGTCTCCAGAGCAGCAAATTCGGACGCTCGCTGCTGGAGATTGACCGCGGCGGGCAAACTTCCGCCGCGATGGAGATACGCAGCACCTGCGCCGCGGCGGCGGAGGCGAGGATGTCCGGCATCCTGCTTCCCGTCATGAGCAGCGCCGGCAGCGGCAACCACGGGATCACGGCGATCCTGCCAGTCGCGGTGCTCGGCAGGCGCGCGGGCAAGAGCGAGGAAGAGATCGCGAAGGCCGTCGCCGTGAGCCACATCGCGACGAGCTTCGTCAAGCATAATCTCGGGCGTCTCTCCCCGGTCTGCGGCTGCTCTATCGCCGCGGGAGCGGGAGCCGCCGCGGGCATGACCTATATGATGGGCGGCAGCTACGAGCAGATCTGCACCGCGATGAGCCTGCTGCTTGCGAATATCGCGGGGATGCTCTGCGACGGGGCGAAGGAAAGCTGCGCGCTGAAGGTCGGCGCCGCGGCCACCGAGGCCTATTACGCGGCGGAGTGGGCGCTTCGGGGGCAGAAGCTGGCCGTCCCCCAGGGAGTCTTCGGCGAAACGATCGAAGAGACGGTGGAAAATGTGGGGCGCGTTTCGCGCGAGGGAATGAGAACGGTCGACCGTGTCATGATCGAGATTCTCGACAAGAGACACCGGCCGAGTTCGGTAGCATTTTAAGAGAAAGGTCTGAAACAGAAACGATGAAAAAGAAGATCAACAATGCCGTGGCGGCGGCGCTTATCTGTACGGTAATGATATTCTCCGTGCCCGCGGCAAGGGCGCTGGACCTCGGCGACATCCTCAAGAAGGGCGCCATCGGCGTCGCGGGGGGCTGGCTGGTGACGGCCATCTCGCCGCAGATGAATGATTTCATCAACACGATTACCTTCAACAAGGGCGTTAAGTACGAGGGCTACACGAAGGTGGTGCCGATCGTTTCAATCGGCGACGGCGCGCGTATCGGGGCCGCCCAGGTCGGCGCGACGACCAAGGACGCCATCGACCGCACGAAGGCGGTAGCGCAGCTTGAGGGCGAGTTCAGCAGCGTCCGCGCGACGGCGCTGATCCCGATAGACTCGCTCAATCCGATCCAGCGTTTTCGCCGCGTCAAGGGCGTCGGCGTTACGGCGATCATCAATGTAAGACTATAGGCGCAGAAGATGTCAGACTACCGGCCTCAGCTTCACGACATTCAGAAAGCAAAACAGCGCATCAGCGGCGTTGTGGTAAACACGCCGCTGATGCTGAATATTCAGCTCTCCGAGCGCTACGGGGCCAATATCTGGCTCAAGCGCGAGGATATGCAGATCGTCCGCTCTTATAAGATACGCGGCGCCTATAACAAGATCTCCGGCCTGTCGCCGGAGGAGCTCGCGCGCGGCGTCGTCTGCGCCTCGGCGGGCAACCATGCCCAGGGCGTCGCTCTGGCCTGCAACAAGCTCGGCACCAAGGGCACCATTTTTATGCCTAAGCCGACGCCGAAACAGAAGATCACCCAGGTGAAGATGTTCGGCAAGGATAACATCGACATCGTGCTGACGGGCGATACCTACGACGATTCCTGCAACGAGGCGATCGCTTGGTGCGAGTCCCAGAACGGCACCTTTATTCATCCCTTCAACGACCCGCAGATCATCGAGGGGCAGGCGACGCTGGCCCTGGACATTCTCAACGAGGCCTTCGGCGATTTCCACTACATCCTGCTGCCGATCGGCGGCGGCGGGCTGATGTCCGGCGTCGGCAGCGTCTTCAAAAGCCTCAGCCCCGACACCTGCGTCGTGGGAGTAGAATCTACGGGAACGGCCTCGATGAAGGCCGCCTTTGACGCGGGCAAGCCGGTCGAGCTGTCCGAAATCGACACCTTTGCGGACGGCATCGCGGTGCGCAAGGCGGGCGATATCACCTTCGACATCTGCCGTGAAGTGGTAGACCGGCTGGTCCAGGTGCCGGAGGGGCAGATCTGTACGACGATACTCTCCCTTTACAACGAGAGCGCCATCGTCGTCGAGCCGGCGGGCGCCGTCTCCGTCTCCGCGCTCGAATATATCAAGGACGAGATCCGCGGCAAGAACGTCGTCTGTGTCATCAGCGGCAGCAACAACGACATTACCCGCATGGAGGAGATAAAAGAGCGCTCACAGCTCCACCAGGGGCTGAAACATTATTTTATCCTGCGCTTCCCGCAGAGGGCGGGGGCGCTGCGGGAATTTCTTGAGCGCGTGCTCGGCCCCGACGACGACATCACGCATTTCCAGTATTCCAAGAAGAACTCGCGCGAGCGCGGCCCCGCGGTGGTCGGCATCGAACTGCGCCACGCGGAGGACTTCGCGCCGCTTGTCGAGCGCATGAAGCAGCATAATATCGTCTACGAATATCTTAACGATAAGCCGGACCTGTTCCAGTTCCTGATTTAGGGCGGCGAAATATAAAAATATGCCAAGACAAAAAGAGGCGGTCTTTTGACCGCCTCTTTTTGTCTTGCGGGGTTTATTAGGGGGGTATCAGCTCTGGCTGGCTTTTTTGATTATCTCCGTTACCATCTCTTCGCCGCGCGGGGTCATGTTCTGGATATCTTCCAGGTCCTCGTGTGTGAAGGCGGAAAAATCAAAATTGGCGCGTTTTAAGATCGCCGCGCCGATATAATGCACCGCGTCCCTGTTCTTTTTATAGATGCGCTCCTCGAGTTTTTTCATCTTCGTATCGAGTTCTTTTATAAGTAATTCGGGGCTTCGCCTGATTCTTTTGGACGCGCCCGTGGTTTCTCTGTTGGCAGACATTTTATTTCATCCCTTTCTGCGCGTGAATCTATTTATTTTTTGTGGTTCGCTCTCTTATGACCTTATATCGGCAAGTATAATTCCCTTTTATCCTTTGCACATTGTGCTTTATACTTATATTTTTCTGCGTAGGCGTAATGATTGAAGGTCTGATCCTAATGACGGCGCCTTTTTGTCCAAAGAATGAGCGCCGCGCGGCGTCGCTCTCTGTTTAGGCCCTTGCACAACAATGCGTCGCTGTAATTTGCAAAAATAAAGGGTTAGTGTATATAATAACCAATATGCTAGATGAGAAAATTTCTTGAGGGGGGAACTGCTGCCATGGTGTGATCCGTTAGCTTCGGCTCGTGTACCGAGTCCGCCGTCTGCTGTCGTTCCCTCACATTTCCGCTCTTAGAAGGATAATCTCCTTTCTTGCCTGTTGTATTGATATGTGAAGGGATGGCCGGTACGCCTGCCGGCGCGTTGCTGTGTGATATCCACATATAAAACCAACAGGAGGTAATCATTTTGGATCGTTTTCTTATGTCAAAAAACGGCCCGGCGTTCGCGGGGCTCATCCTCGGCGTCATCGCGGCGCTGCTTGTTAAGTTTGGAAACCCGGGAAACATGGGTTTCTGCGTCGCCTGCTTCACGCGCGATATCGCGGGCGCTCTCGGTCTGCACCGCGCCGCCATCGTGCAGTATCTGCGCCCCGAGATCGCGGGCTTTATTCTCGGAGCCTTCGCCTCGGCGCTCGCTTTTTCTGAATACAGGCCGCGCGGCGGCTCCTCGCCGATGGTGCGCTTCGCGCTCGGCTTTTTCGCGATGATCGGCGCGCTTGTCTTCCTCGGCTGTCCGTGGCGCGCCTATCTGCGTCTGGCGGGCGGCGACTGGAACGCCATCGCCGGTATCGCGGGGCTCATCGCCGGTATCGGTATCGGCGTCTGGTTCCTTTATAACGGTTTCAGCCTCGGCGCGGCGCGCCCCACGCCGAAGGCGGCGGGGCTGGTCATGCCGCTGCTGGCCCTGGCCATCCTCGCGCTGCTCTTCGTGAAGCCCCTTTTCGGTCCTGAGGGCACGGGGCCGGTATTCTTCTCCGCAAAGGGCCCCGGCGCGGCGCACGCCCCCATCTTCATCTCGCTCGGCGCCGGTCTCGTCGTGGGCTGGCTTGCGCAGCGGACGCGCTTCTGCACGATCGGCGCGGTGCGCGACCTGATCATGGTGCGGGATTCGCATCTCTTTAAAGGAATCGCGGCCTTTATTCTCGCGGCCTTTGTGACCAACCTTGCCCTTGGACAGTTCAAGGCGGGCTTTGAGGGACAGCCTGTGGCGCATACGATGCAGCTCTGGAACTTCCTCGGTATGGTGCTTTCGGGATTGGCTTTCACCCTCGCGGGAGGCTGCCCGGGCAGAATGCTCATCATGTCCGGCGAGGGCGATTCCGACGCGGGCTCCTTCATCATGGGGATGCTCGTCGGCGCGGCCTTCGCGCATAATTTCTCCCTCGCGAGCTCCGGCGCCGGCATCGGCGGCTTCGGCGCGCCGGCGACGATCATCGGGCTTGCTTTCTGCCTGCTCGTCGGCTTCGGATTCAGAAATAAGATGGCATAGGAGGCCTTGAAAATGGAAAAGACGATTGTGGACGCGCGCGGGCTCTCCTGCCCGCAGCCTGTGATAGAGACCAAAAAGGCGCTCGACAAGATGAGCGCGGGCGTGGCGGAGATATTTGTCGATACCGTCACCTCGCGCGAAAACGTCATCCGCTTCGCGCAGCACGCGGGCTGGAAGACGGAGTGGAAGGAGACCGAGAGCGGTTATTCCGTGACGGCTAAGAAGTAACGCGGTAATTTGCGGCGCGGCCCTCCCTGTTACAGAGAGGCCGCGCCGCATAATTTTACCGGTTGCGGCAGCCGCCGCGCGAGGATTTCGACGCGCTGGCGCCGCTTTTCGGCCGCCGTGCCGAAGCAGGCCTCCGCGTCCGTCTGATAGGCGCTTATCGTGCGAAGCTCCATCGCCGTCACCCGGGTGTTTGCGATGACGCCGTTGACCCAGTCCGCGAATTCTTCCGGCGCGCACTCATCCGCGGGGCGCGTCCCCGGTTTTTGTTGCATGTGCGCGAGCGATATGCGGCATCTGTTCACGGAACCGGGCAGGTTGGCGTCGCTGTGAAAGGCCTCTAACGAGAGTCCGGCAAATTCCGCCGTCACGAATTTTTCGTCTCCCCTCTGCCAGAGCGAAAGGATCAGGGCGCTTCCGGGCGGTATCTCATTTTTTGCGAATCCCGGCAGCTGCCAGTCTGCGCCGATGAGCGCGCCTACGCCGGCGATGTTTGTGTCGTGGCCGACGAAAATCGCCGCGGCTGCCGCCGCTGCCGGGACTTTGACGGCGTCGGAGACCTTCGCGAGGCAGAGCTCCTCCGACAACAGCGAGGAGGCCAGCAGCATCGTGAGCGACCCCGCGCGCGCCCGCGCCACGGAACGCGCGCGGTTCACGGCATCAAATACCTTGCTGTGCACCGGCAGGACGTCCCTCAGAATCATGCCGTCCACCGCGCCCCAGCCGGCGTTTTTACCCGGCCACTGACAATATTCAAGCAGAAAAATCTCCGCGACGCTCGAAGCGGCGCCCAGCGCTCCGGTGATGCCGACGGAGCGGTTCCCGTCGCGGAATTCGACTTCGGAGGGAATCGCGGTAAATGCGGAGCCTGCGGGCACGCCCGCGCGGGCGGCGGCCTTTTCCGGCAGCGGCCCCGTGACCTCGGCAAGGATGTCGAGCTTGGCGGCCAGCTCACGCTGGAGCGCCGCGAGACTGCCGCCCGCGTTTTTCAGAATGTCGCGGCGGACGGCTACGGCGTCAAAATTCGCGAAGCCGGCCTCCACGGGGTGGAAGATCGGATAGACGAAAGCCCGGTCGGAGAGAACCGGCGCCAGGCCTCCATGAGGGGCGAGCGCCTCTAAGATGGCCCCCGCGGTGGCCATTGTGCGCTGCTCGGCGTCGGCGCAGATGAAGATTTTATCCGGCGTTACCCCGAGGGCTTCCAGCCGCGTGCGCTCCGCCTTCCATTGCAGGAAGATCAGCGACGAGCCGCGCGCCGTTAAATGCCCGGCCTTTACCGGCCATTGGGGCCAGGGCTTGGCGCTTAAGCCGGCGAGCGCAGCCGCTTGCTGCGTGGGACTGCGCACGCCGTGGCGGGAAAGTACGACCTCCTTGAGCAGCACCTGCTTTTCCTCCGCGCCGCCGGATACCGGAAAAATGGCTGCGGTTAACAATAGCGACAGCGCGATAATCTTTATGACGGAGATTCTGAAGACAAACATGTCGTTTCTCACCCTTTCTGATATAAAAAAGAGACTTTCATACTTATAAGGTACGAAAGTCTCATCTCAAAGGGTAAATAACGAATCTGGCGGTGCGTTTCTTGCCTATCCGCGCAGCTTTTTTATATCCGCGCCGTATTTTACGGCCAGTATCTCCGCCATTACCGATATGGCGATCTCGTTTGGCGTCTCCGCCTTGATCGGCAGCCCGATCGGCTGATATATCCGGTCGAGGTGCCGTTCGCTCACGCCGCGCTCGAGCAGCATCTTGCGCACCGTCGCGATCTTGCTGCGCGAGCCGATCATGCCGTAATAGGCTCCCGGTTTTCCGTCCGTCACCGTCACGGCCTCGGCGTCGAGCGCGTGCCCGCGCGTCATAATGACGACGTAGCTGCGTTCGTGGAGCGCGACGCCGTTTTCGTAGATCTTGTCGATGGGGCAGGCGATGTTGCGCGCCCAGGGGATATGCTCGTCGTTGGCGAACTCGGGGCGCTCGTCCCAGACCGTGACGCGAAAACCGGCGAAGGCTCCGAGCTCCGCGACCGCGCGCCCGACATGCCCGCCGCCGAAGATGACGAGCTCGTCGCAGCGGCCGATCACCTCCATATAGACGTCGGCGCTGCCGCCGCAGGCCATGCCGTCGCGCTCCGTAAGGCTCTTGTGCCAGGTCTGCGAGGGTTCGCCGCTCTTTATCAGCCGCAGCGCCTCCTGTATCGCCTCATATTCGATCAGGCCGCCGCCGATCGTTCCCGCGATACTGCCGTCGGGCCGCACCCACATCGAAGCCCCGCGGCTGCGCGGCGTGGAGCCGTTCTCGCCAGTCACGGTGCAGAGCACACCATATCCCCCTGCCTGCACCTCTTCGTTTATCTTACTCAAAAGTTCGATATTCATCCCTATCGCCTCTTATCTTTGATATTTTTAAATAGCGGCCGATGCCTGTTTCGCCAAATAGACGCGCCGGACACATATATCCAGCAGCGCGTCTAAGAGCCGGCGGCGAAAGAGCAAGCTGGATAATGACACACGGGGCAGTGCTCGCAGAGGCCGCCGACGCCCCACCGGCGCACCAGGTCTCCCGGCTCTATGCCGGCGAAGACGAAAGGCAGCAGCTTGTCGAGCGCCGTCCTCTCGTCAAAGGCGACGCAGGCGGGGGCGCCGATGACCGCCACGTCGCGGCCATCCTCCGGCGAGGCCGCCCAGCCCAGCATCAGCATCGCGCCGGGAAGCGCCGGCGTGCCCTGGAAAGATATCTTGCGGCAGCGGCTGCGGATGGCCCCCGGCGTTTTGTCATCGGCGTCGACGCTCATACCGCCGGTGCAGATGACGACGTCCGCGCCCTCGCCCAGAAAAGCGGCGATCGCCCCGCTGATCTGTTCCAGAGAGTCGGTGCAGAAACGCTGTCCCATCAGCGTGCCGTTGAGCCGCGACAGCTTCTCCAGCAGCTTCGGGCGAAAAGCGTCCTCCACCTTCTTGTCGACGATCTCTTTGCCCGTTGTGATCAGTCCGACCTTTAGAGGCTTGAAGGGCAGGATCATAAAGGGTTTACTGCCGCGCACCGCCGCGACGGCGCGCTCCACGCGGTAGTCCTCCATTACGAGCGGGCGAATGCGGAAACCGGCCACCACCTGGCCCGCGAGTACCGGGCGGTGCGGCGCGAGCGCCGAGAGCACCCAGTCGGGGTCCTGGTTGACGCGGTTTACCGTCTCCGCGAGATACCAGAGAATGCCCGCGCTCTCCGCGACGAGATTGCAGCGCCCCTCTGAGGGCTCCGTCAGGCGCAGATTGTCGCCGCAGAGGGCCTCTCCCAGCTGGCGCGCGGCGTCGTCCTCGTGCACGTCTCCGGGGGACATCTCCATGATCGAGAGGTTTTCGCGCCCCATGCCGCGCAGCGTCTCGAGATCGGCCTCCGTTATCACCTGCCCTTTCTTGAAGCGGGCGGATTTTTTATGATTCTTCGCGTCGATCTGGGTCAGGTCGTGGGCCAGCGGCAGTCCGACGGCGTCTTCGAGCGGGATCGTAGTGATCTTCATTTATTTTCTTCCTTTTCTTCCGATTTTTGTACGGCGCAGCCGGGACATGTGCCGTAGACGACAAACTGTTTTCCCTCTACCTGCATTCCCTCGGGAACGTTTACGCGCGGCATCTTCTGATCCGGCAGGCAAAACATCCTGCCGCAGGAGAGGCAGAGAAAATGCGGATGGTCTCCGGGGCAGCCGTCGGTATCCTGCTCGTGGGCGCAGAAGCGCCACACGCCGTCGATGCCCTGCACCTGGTGGACGATGCCGGAATTTTTCAGCGTCTCAAGCGTGCGGTAAAGCGTGACGCGGTCCAGGTGATCGTCGATCATCGATAGTATTTCGCTGTGCGACATGGGAGAGCCCTGTCTGAAAAGCAATTCAAGAATCACCCTGCGCTGGCGCGTAGTACGCAGCCCGGCGCCGCTTAATATTTTTTCTATATTCAAAGCGAATCCCCCTCTCAGTAACCTGATTGCAATTATATTGCAATCAGGTTGAGGTTACAACGTTCTGTTTTGTCTATGCCAGCTTAACTTTTTTGACAGCCTCAAGGAGGAGCACCTTCCAGAGAGCCCCCTCCTTCTCACAGGCAAAACGCGTGCCGATGATCGAGAGCGCGGCAAGTAAGTTGTTGCCTTCATCCAAGATCGCACATGATACAGAACCGGCCCCCGGGCTCATTTCTTCAATGCTGGAGCAGCATCTGGTTCGGCGTATCTCGAATAAGGATTTGCTAAGTTCTTCCGGAGATGTGATGGTGAATGGAGTATATCTTTTTAAAGGAGACGACATGACGCTGACACGTACGGTTTCCGGCGCATAGGCAAGCAGGACCCTTGCGCTGCTTCCGGCATGCAGCGGAGATTCTCCGCCTATTCTGGTCGCAATGTGTATCGAATTTTTAGGATCTATTTTTTGTATACATACAGATTTTATACCCTCAAGAAAGTTGAGCATTGTGCCCTGATTACAAGCAATGGAAAGCTGTTTCATAATGGGGGTAAACTGTCGTACAAGTTCTGCTTTTAGTATTTCTTCTCTTGTAAATGGCAGCAATTTCATGCCGTAGCGGTATGTTTTTTTTGTTTTTGAGAATAACAGCCACTCTCGTTTTGTAAGTTTTTCCAGTATAGGTTTAATTTGAGCCTCAGGCGCTTCGCACTGCACAACAGTTTCGGAAAGCGAAAGCTCTAGTCTGTATCGGAAAAAAAGTTCGAAGACTTTAGCCATACATTTTATGTTTGAAATCGTTGCCGCGCTCATTATCTATCTCCTTAAATAATTACTATATCTATTAATTATATCCTAGTTTACAGGTATTTCAGAGTCTTTTTGTGTAATATTTATAGATAAATGATATGTACGTCTGTTAAATCTTGCGAACGGTATTGTGTGTAGTATATTTTGCGTTGGTTTATTTAACGGCAATTAAAACTCATTATCGCCTCGAGCACGCCGCCGGCGATCGCCAGAGCTTTGTCCGTGATGCTGAAGCAGTGTTCCCTGACGTTTCTGGGATCGACGTCGCCTATCTTGAGCCCCGCCTCCACTTTTACGCTTGGGTGTATGAGGCCGCGAAGTATTCCGCTTATCTGAGCGCGGACCTCCGCCTCGCCGACTGCCGCGATCAGCTCTCCGCGCTCGACGTGGTCGCCGATATCGCGTACATTCTTTACATAACCGCTGGCTGGCGCGCGCAGCAGCCGTTCCGTGGTGTAACCCATCTCCATCCCGGGGACGCCCGTGTTGGGGATCGCGGAGCCGTTGGTGATGAGCCTGCCGAGATAATGTCCCCGCTTTGTCTCTATCACGCCGTGTACCTGCTCCGGTGCTGAGAATCCGGGGCCGAGTGCAAGTACCAGCGGTGCCATATCTTTTGAAGTCCCCGTGTAACGCTTCATCATCGTCGCGTCCACGACCACGGACGGAGAAAGCTCCCTGATCGATTTTCCCTCCGGGTCGACCAGCACCGCCACCTTGCGCCGGTCGGTCCATTCAGCAAGCGATCCGATCTTCACGGCGCACATATCCTCTATTTCAAACTTCCCGTCGAATACGGCCTCTGCCGCGGCGACGGTCCTGCGCACCACAAGAGGGCGGGCCGTCTCAAGACAGAGCACGTCGAATTTTGACCTCCAAAGCCGGTGTATCACTCCCGTGGCGAGGTCTCCGCCCCCGCGCACTATCGCAAGTTTATTTTTGCCCATCTCCCTTTCACCCTTTTGTTTTGTAAGAATAGTTGTTGGACATAATATTGGACTTATGTCCCAATATTATGTTCTCAATAGTAATTATTGTCAATGTAGATTTGAGTGCCTATCACAGGACTAAATTTAAGCCTAAAATTTTAATGCAATAGTGTTGCATTAAGTAAGATACTTTTAATATTTCTGAAATATACAAAAGTATTTATTGTTATAAGAATATTATTTAATAAAAAATAGTACATAGATTTTTTTAAAAAATAATATTGACAAAAATATAATAATAGGGTTGAATATATACATACGGGACATATGTCCTATCATCGTTAATCGTCACAAAATCGAAAGTGCTACAAACAAATATGAGGGGGAATAAGTGTGGATATTTATGGGATAATTTCACTAGTTTTTCTGTTCGGTTATTTGTTTATTGGTTTATACGCGGGGCGACAGACAAAAACTGTCGAGGATCATTTTGTAATGAGCCGCAGTGCTCCAGCTTTCTTTATAACAGGGACTTTGATTGCATCTAATCTCAGCAGTGTAACATTTACCGGATTCACAGCAACAGCTTCCATGTCCGGCCCATTGGCGATGATAACCCAGTTTGGCGCAACTATATCAGCGAGCCTTTTCGTCGGGTTATATGCCGGCCGTTACCTTTATAGAATGAAGCTCTTAACCATTCCTGATTTTTTTGCAAAGCGATACCCAGGTAAAGCTCCGCAATTAGCTGCGGCCATAGTTGTGCTTATTTCAATGACTGCTTACATGATAACGGTAATAATGGGAACTGTAGTGGTTCTCAACAATTTGTTCGGGTGGTCAAATCAAATATCTTTGATTGCAATCATGATAATTATCACCTTATTTACGGTTGTTGGTGGTATGAGGTCTGTGGTTGTGACCGATACTGCAATGTTCATTGTTTTTCTTATGGCGGCATTAATTATAGGGCCAGCTGTTGTGTACCATGTCGGCGGGCTTGATGTCGCAATTACCAAGGCTAAAGAAAGCCTGCCATATATATTTACATGGCAGGGTAATGCGTCAAAATTCAATGGGCTAATGCTGATAATTGAGATGAATGTTCTCTCTCTTCTGTTGAATATAGGCGCGCCGCATTTGATAAGCCGCGTAAATATTGCAAAGAGCGAAAGAGAGCTTGGAAAGGCAATGATCCTTCTCGCTGCGATCTATCCTGTGCTGATGATTTCCTTGCTGTATCCTTTTAGTTTCTTCCCCTTACTGAACACTGGAGTGAAACCTGTGGAATCTTATGTTTGGGCGTGTAAAAACCTTGTACCGACGATAATGGGGGCGGTAGGACTTGCAGGAGTTGTGGCTGCCGCGATATCCACGGCAACTTCCCTTTACCAGCAGGCTTCAGCGACACTTAGCTCTTGCATAATCAAAGATTTCATGTTCCCGAATATGAGTGAAAAACAGCTGTTGCTGGTCTCTAGGTTTGCAGTAATAGTAATAGGCGTTATTGTCTATTTTGGCTCACTTAGCCCAAGTATTGGAACAGCTACGATTATGTACGCTTTTCTTTTTGCCACAGCCGCTTTTGGTGCGTGGGTGCCTGCGATATATTGTGGCCTCTTGTGGAAAAAGGCCACGACCGCTGGTGCAACATGGTCAATGTTCTTAACGATGCCTCTGATAATTGGAATAACTCTTGCTAAAAATAAAGGAATAATCCCAGGGTGGGTACCGATCAACCTTGTCGGAATTGTATTTTCGATGAGCGTCATGGTCATTATTTCTCTCTGCACAAAGCAGGAAGGTGCTGCGGAGATATACGCCGAGATACATAAACCTGTTTAAATCTGGAGGTATAAAAATGAAAAATGAAAAAAGTAAATTAGGGCTTTACTGTTCTGCTTTTTGCACAACCTTTTGGTTATTTATAGTATTTGGACTGGTAATGAAACTGCCTGTGAAAGCACCAACATTGCTTCTGCTTAGCTGGCCAATTTTGCCAGGGATAATATGTGGATATGTCTTTTATAAAATGGACGAAAAAGGATGTTGGCGTTGATTATGTATAAGTATTTCGCGAAATTGCTGTCGTTTTGAGTTTAAATATGAGAAGAATATAGGGAGTGAGTCGCATTGAAGAACTTCCAGATCGTTGGCAAAAGGCAGGAGAAGCAGGAGGCGCGCCTCAAGGCGATGGGCAGGCTCAAGTATACCGGCGACCTTTATGTGCCGAATATGCTTCACTGCAAGATACTGCGCAGCCCTTACGCAAACGCGGTCGTGAAGAGCGTCGATAAAAGCGAGGCGCTGAACGTGCCGGGCGTGGTCGATATCATAACCTACGACGATGTGCCGAAGATATTGAGCATGCATCAGTATCTCCATGTTCCGGAGATCATGTATAAGGACAGTTATCTGCTGGAGCGTCACGTGCGCCATGTCGGGGACCGTGTGGCAGCGGTGGCGGCGGAGACGGTAGAGGCGGCGGAGGCGGCCATCGAAAAGATAAAAGTTGAATACGAGGTGCTGCCGTCAGCTCTGGATTTTGAATCGACGCTTGCGCCGGAGGCGCCCGTGATACACGAAGAGGCGCTCAAGGGCGACAATCCGGTCAATATAAGGGGCAATGTCTTCGACATGGTCGACATCACCATCGGAGACGTGGAAAAGGCCTTTGATGAGGCGGATTTGATATTGACGAAGCATTTCCGCACTTCAAAGCCGAACCCCGCCCCGCTTGAGAGGACCGCCGTCCTCTGCGTGCCCGACGGAAACGGGCATGTTGATGTCTGGGCCACTTCGCAGGGCATCCATGCCATGCGCATGAATATCGCCTATTCCCTCGGCCTGCCAGTTTCAAAAATCACCTGTCACCGGGTATTCCTCGGCGGAGCCTTCGGCGCTCACATCCAGACCGGATTTATTGAAAATATCTGCGCTTTCCTCGCTTTAAGGACCGGTTCTCCGGTCAAGGCGGAGAAGACGCGCGAAGAGATGTTCCTCTCCTGCGGCCGCCACCCGATGCTCCTCGATCTCAAGGCTGGATTTACGAAAGAGGGGAAGATCATCGCCCTTCACGCCGACGTTACGGATGACACCGGCTCCTACGCTTTCAGCGGATCTTCAAAGATGATGCTTGCCGCAGGCTTCACGCTTTCGATGTACAAGTGCCCCAATCTGCGCATGTCAGGGCGTGCCGTCTATACGAACACGCCGCCGCTGACAGCGATGCGCGGCGCAGGAAACCCGCAGGCAACCTGGGCGATGGAAAGCTTGATGGACGAGGCGGCTGAGAAGCTCGGCATTGAACCGATAGAATTCCGCAAAATGAATATCCTCTCCGTCGGAGATAAATTCTACGGACAAGGTCCGGCGGTCATCAGCACCATCCGTTCAAACGGCACGCTACCGCTCCTCGAAAAGGGCGCGGCGGCCATCGGCTGGGAGAAGAGGGGCCGCGGCAGCGGGCGGGTGCCATATCCCGACAAGCCCTGGATTAAACGCGGCATCGGGCTCGCCCGTGGTTTTCATACGTCGGGCTGCGGCTCCGAGAAGCCGAACAAGTTTATCATTGATGTGAGCGGGGCGATCGTCAAGATGAACGAGGATGGCACGGCGACAATCCTCAATTCGGCGGCGGACTGTGGCAGCGGCAACATGAGCGTCTACTGCTCGATGGTCGCCGAGATCGTCGGGCTACGCTACGAGGACGTGCATATCAAAGACGGCGATACCGACTGCACGATCTTTGACGGCGCGACGCACGCGAGCCGCGGCGTTTACGGCGCGGGGCAGCCGGTCGCGAAATGCGCGGCGGATATCCGCGAGCAGATCATTGAATGGGGCGCGCGCGTCTTCGGCTGCGGGCTGGAAGAGATCGACATCAAAAATAGTCGCATCTATCTTGTGGCCGATCCGAGCGTGAGCAAGTCCGTCGGAGAGGTGATGCTTAAGGGTATTTCCAGCGGCTGGGGCAATGTCTGCGCCACCTCTACGATACGGCCGCAGGCCTGTCCGCCGCACTTCACGGTCATTTTCGCCGAGGTGGACGTAGACACGATCACGGGTAAGGTCGATATAGTAAGGGTTGTCGCTGGAGCCGACGCGGGGACGATCATGAATCTCAACAACGTCGAAGGGCAGATCGTCGGCGGTGTGCACATGGGGGCCGGATACGCGCTCATGGAAGATACTGTCTTTGATAAAAAGAGCGGACGTCCGCTCAACGCACAATTCGGGGATTATAAGATTCTCACCTCAATGGATATGCCGCCCGTCGAGGTGATTACGGAGGAGACCTGGGAGCCGACGGGGCCTCTGGGGGCGAAGGGTGTTGGCGAGGGAGTTACGAACCCCGTGGCTCCGGCGATCGCCAACGCGATCTATGACGCGTGCGGGGTGAGGATCCCTGATCTTCCCTGTACGCCGGAAAAGGTACTCGATGCGTTGTGGGCGAAGGAGGCGTAGGTTATGAGAGAATTTGATTATTATGAGCCGAAGACGGTCGCCGAGGCCTGCAACCTGTTGACGGCGGAGGGTGCGTGGGCGATAGCTGGCGGCACCGATCTTGTCGTGCAGGTCAAGCACGGTGTCAGAAGGCCGGCGGTGGTCGTAAATCTTAAAGGTATAGAAGAGCTTAAAGGGATGCGCTTCTCGGACGACGGGGTCATTATCGGAGCGCTGACAAAGATCGCGGAACTTGCCGAATCCGAAGAGTTTTATGACGGATGGCGCTCCGTCGCGGAAGGGGCGGACAATATCGGAACGCCGCAGGTACGCAACCTCGGCACCATCGGCGGTAATATCTGCAATTCGTCGCCCTGTGCGGACACGGTACCCGGCCTGCTGGTCTCGGACGCCGTCGCGGTAATCACCGACGGTAAACATGAACGTGAGACGAAGCTAATAGACTTCTTCAAAGGACCGGGAAAGAACTGCCTTGAGAGCGGCGAAATATTGAAGGCCCTGCGCCTCCCGAAAATGCCGGAGGATACCAGGCAGGCGTTTTTCAAAATGGGGCCGCGCAAGGCCGCCGATATCGCGGTGATGAATATGGCCGTTTCCCTTTCATTCGCGGGCGGAGTCTGTACTAGGGCCCGCATCGCAATGGGTTCGGTCGCCCCGACTCCGATCCGGGCGGCGGAAGCGGAAAAGGCGCTTGAAGGTTCGGACGCCGCGCGTGATATTGAGAAGGTCTCAGGGCTTGTCACCGCCGCCGCCTCGCCGATAGACGACGTTCGCGGCTCGGCGGCGTATCGGAGCCACATGCTTAGGGCTGCCGCCGCCGGGTTGCTGAGAGAGCTTTGCAGATAGGCTGAGGGGTGAGAGAGATGCTTAAGAAAAAGGTAAGTTTTATTCTGAATGGCAAGGCGATAACGAAAGAGGTACCGGTAAACCATACTCTGCTCGATTTTCTGCGCGACGATCTGCATTTTACCGGAACCAAGTGCGGATGCGGCGGCGGCGAATGCGGCACCTGCACGGTGCTGGTTGACGGCAGGCCCGTCAACTCCTGCCTTATGCTCGTGGCCGACGCCGAGGGAACGGATATTCTGACGATAGAGGGGCTCGGCGGCGAGAAGGCCCTTCATCCGCTCCAGAAGGCGTTCGTCGCCTACGGCGCGATACAGTGCGGCTACTGCACGCCGGGTATGCTTCTCTCCTCGAAGGCGCTGCTCGACCGCAATCCGCACCCGACTATGGACGAACTGAGAAAGGCCCTCTCAGGGAACCTCTGCCGCTGCACGGGTTATGATAAGATATTCAAAGCTGTGATGAGCGTGGCCGACGGCGAGGTCCTTGACGATCCGGAGGATGGCGTCTGGATACAGGACGACCTTCCGCCCTGCGGCTGCGAGCACAAATAAAAAGCTGTCCGGTGATTCTCCACGTCTGTTGCGGAGAGCGGCCCGGCGGGGAGGATGACCGATGCGAAAGTTTTTTGATTCCATAGATACGATCCTGACGATCTTGGAGGCGCTTGAAAATTCGGAAGAGGCGCACAGCGTAAGGAAGATAGAGGAGCTTACCGGTGTGCCGAAGAGTACGGTTCACCGCATATTGCAAGAGCTGACCGCCATCGGCTGGGCCTATCAGGACGAAGAGGACAAGAATTATTATATTGGATTGAAATTCCTCTCGCTGGCCAACGAATGGCGTGTAAATCTCGACACGGTAAAAAAGATCGATCCCGTGCTGCGGAATGTGGTCAAACGGTGCGGGCAATCCGCCTTCCTCAATATTATCGATCACGAACGGGTGGTCTGTCTGCACAAGATAGAATCGAACCGCGTCGTAAGGAGCGCCTCAATAATCGGCGAGGAACAGCCCTTTCACGCCGGGGCCAGCGGCAGGATGCTTCTGGCGTACGCTCCGGAGGCGCTTGTGAAAAAGGTGCTCTCTCAGAAGTTGGAGGCGTTCACGCCATTTACGGTGACGGACCCGGAGCTGCTGAGGGAAGATCTGCAACAGATAAGGGAAAAGGGATATTGCGAATCGGTCGAAGAGATGGACCCCGGCGTCGCCGCGATATCCGTTCACATTGACATGTGCGGGACGGACCTGATCATGGCGCTGACGGTCGCGGGCACGAGGTTTGATTATGAGAGAGACAGGGACATGTGGCTCTCTGTATTGATCGAAGAAACTAAAAATCTGACGCCGGTTCGGTAAAGTCGAGTCCGGCCGTCAAAGCCAGAGGCGATTTTATTATGGAAAGATTGTTGGTTAAAAACGCGCAGATCCTCACGGAGGATGATTATTTTAAAGGCTGGGTGCTGGCGGAGGATGGCAAGGTTGCCGCGCTGGGGGCGGCGGGGGAATTTCCCGCGGCCAATCGGGTGATCGACGCGGGAGGGCTGACGCTGCTTCCCGGCGGGGTAGACCCGCATGTTCATATCCGCTACCCCGGCGGGGCGCACCGTGAGACCTTTATTTCCGGCACAAAAGCCGCCGCCGCAGGGGGCGTCACGACGATCATCGAGCACCCCATTTCCACTCCGCCGCAGTACAGCCCGGAGACGCTCGCGCCGCGCGTCGTTGCCGTCAGGGAGCAAGCGATCGTCGACGTCGCCTTCCTCGGCGCGGCGGGCGGCAAGCATATAGAGGAGATAGGCCGCGTCGCTGAAGCGGGGGTTTGGGGATATAAGACCTTCCTCCACGCTGCGCCGGAGGGGCGCGAAAAGGAATTCGCCGGTCTCACGAGCGAAACGAATTATGAACTGCTGAAGGTCATGGAAGAGGTAAAAAAGACCGGCCTGCCGATGGCGGCCCACGGGGAAGACAACGATCTCGTCGCGGGTGCGATCGCAGAGCTGCGCAGAAGGGGGCGCGTCGCCCCCATCGACCACGCCGCCTCGCGTCCCGCCGTCGCTGAAGCGCTGGCGGTGGACCGCCTCATCCGTCTCGCCGAGACGATAGACTGCCCCCTCTATCTGGTGCACATCTCGACGCCGGAGGCAGTAGAGGCCGCCAAAGCCGCGCGCGCCAGAGGCATGAAGATCTGGATCGAGACCTGCCCGCAGTACCTTTACCTTACGGAAGAGGCCCTCAATAAATACGGCGCCTACGCGAAGTGCAACCCTGCGCTGCGTGACAGGGCGCGTGTCGAAAAAATGTGGAACTATATAGAAGACGGTACGATAGATACAGTAGGGAGCGACCATGCCCCCTACACGGTAGAAGAAAAAGAGCGTAGCCCGCAAGATATCTTCCTTGCCCCCGCCGGTTTCCCCGGACTAGAAACGCGTTTCGGCCTCATGATGAAGGCTGTCGCGGACGGGCGAATCTCCCTGCGCCGCGCGGTCGAACTCATCGCGACGAATCCCGCCAAGGCCTACGGTCTTTACCCGGACAAAGGGGCGATCAGAATCGGTGCGGACGCCGATTTCGTATTATGCGACCCGGCGGCGGAATTTACTGTTGAAAAGGAAGATATGCAAACGATGGCGAAGGATATCGCGGCGGTATTTGACGGCTGGAGGCTCAATGGCGTTATCGACAAGGTCATCCTGCGGGGCGGCGTCGTTTACGACAACGGCGAGGTTATTGGCGAACCCGGAGGCGGCAAATGTCTTCTGAAGGGGAAAGCATAATGGCTCCCGCCATTAACGAGAACCGTTTTCTTAACGACCTCTTCGCGCAGGGAAAAATCGGCTGGAGGGAGGAACATGGACTCCAGCGCCTCGCCTACGGCGCGTCCTACCTCGAAGCGCGCGCGTGGCTCAAAGGTAAAATGGAAGAAGCCGGGCTAAAGACACGGGTTGACGGGGTGGGAAACCTCTTCGGGCGTCTTGAGGGAAAAAACAAAAAGACGATCCTCACCGGCTCGCATCTTGACTCCGTGGATAACGGCGGCATCTACGACGGTCCGCTTGGCATAATTGCGGCGCTCGAAATTCTGCGGACGGTAAAAGAGAGCGGTGAGCTCCTTAAACACAGCCTTGAAGTCGTCGCCTTCATCGGCGAAGAGGGCGAACCGCTCGGCGGCACCTTCGGCAGCCGCGCCTTCACGGGGCTGCTGCCGGCCGATTACCGGCGCGAACAGCTCGCGCAATTCGGCGTCGGCGAAAAAGCGATTGCGGAAAGCAAGGGAGAGCTGGACAAATACGTGGCCTTTATCGAGCTGCACATTGAACAGGGCCCCTTTCTCGAACGCCGGGGGATCGAGATCGGCGTGCCCTCGGGCATAGTCGGCATCACGCGGCTGGCGGTCAGCGTCAAGGGCGCGGCCAACCACGCGGGCACCACGCCGATGGATGAGAGAAAAGACGCCATGCGCGCGGCGGCGGATCTGATCCACAACTGGTTCGGCTGGATGGACGGGCAAAAAGAGCTTGTCTGCAATATCGGCGTCTTGGAGCTCTTCCCTGGCCACGTCAGCGTCGTGCCGGAAGAGGCGCGCTTCGTACTTGAACTGCGTTCGATCGACGACGCGGCCGTCGAACGCGCCTGCTCGGAGTTTTCGGCGATGGCGGAGAGATCCGCTCCCTGCTCCGTATCAATAGAAAAACTTGGCGCGAAGCCGGCGGTGCTCCTTGACGAGAGGCTCGTGAAGACAATAAAAGAGAGCGCCGGCAAGGCCGGATATTCCGCTGCGGTGATGCCGAGCGGCGCTTCCCATGATTCCTCTCCGCTGGCCCATGTCATACCGACGGGGATGATCTTTGTCCCGAGCCATAACGGCATAAGCCACTCAAAAGACGAATTTACGAGCGACGCCGATCTCATACGCGGCGCAAAGGTACTCAAAGAGACAGTGCTCAGAATAGATGACAGTTTCTAAAGGCAGAAAAAGGTGTTATGTTCATAAAAACAGGTGAACGCCTTTTATTCTGTTTTATGATCTTTTTTATACCGTAATTTAATTAAGTTCGTATAAAAAAGACCGTGTAAAAATTAAAATCATCGCGGGAAAATAATAGTTGACATTTCACGAAAGTGCTTTTATTATGTCCCGTAATATGCAAAAAGGATCAATATCCTTTTTAATCCGACATCGAAGGGACGGGCGGCAATGCGAAGAGATAATTGTACATCCAACGTAGCAAACATAGTCGTCGTAGTACGCATTATTAGCAGCGGGTCCCCCGAGATGGCCGGCGCTTAATAGCCGCGTTACTTTCGGACCGGGACCCGCTGAGGGTTCCGGTCTTTTTTTTGCCGCGGATAACAGTGCAGTGCGGGGCAATATCGTTTACGCGTTTTTGCACCGTCAGGGATTATCGATAAAAGTTTTTTGAGAAGGGACGTTTTAAGAGTGAAGAGTACTTTCAGCATCATTTCCGAAGACAGTCCGGGTGTGCTCATGCGTATCGCGAGCCTCATCTACCGCCGCGGATACAATATCGAGAGTCTGAGCGTCGGTCGTACCGACATTCCCGGCCTTTCGCGTTTTACGATAATCATCGAGGGCGAGGAGGGAGTATATGACCAGATACGCAAACAGCTGATGAAACTGATCGAGGTCGTCGAGGTGCGCAACCTCACCAAGGAGGGCCCCTTCGTGGAACGCTGGCTGTCGCTCGTCAAGGTCATGGCCCCCGTCGAACGCCGCCCGCATATCCTCCAGACGGCGGAGATCTTCCGCTGCCGCGTCGTGGACCTTGGCTCGGATGCGATCACCCTGGAGGTGACGGGAGACCGCGGCAAGGTGGAGGCCTGCATGGCGGCGCTCAAGCCCTACGGCATCCTCGAGACTGCCGGCTCCGGGCAGGTGGCGCTCTCGCGCACCGGTTTTGAAGGCTAGCGGCCCGTTTTCGGGCGCGCTGTTTGGGAAACTACTAAGTTCGTCGCCGCAGGGTACCTGTCTGCGGACCCACTTATAGCGATATATATATAAAATTCTATTTTAAGGAGTGTTTCTATTATGGCAAAGGTTTATTACGACCGCGACGCGGACCTCGAATTTCTGAACGGCAAGACGGTGGCCGTCATCGGCTACGGCAGCCAGGGGCACGCGCACGCGCAGAACATGCGTGACAGCGGCGTTAAGGCGATCATCGCCCTGCACGAAGGCAGCAAATCAAAGGCGAAGGCAGAGGCCGACGGCTTCGAGGTCTACACCGTCGCGGAGGCGGCGAAGCTCGCCGACCTCATTATGTTCCTCATGCCCGACCACATGCAGGCCGATATCTTCAAGAATCAGGTACTGCCGAATATGAAGCCCGAAGCGAAGCTGCTCTTCGCGCACGGCTTTGCGGTGCATTTCGGACAGATCGTTCCCCCCGCGTCGCACGACGTGTTCATGGTCGCCCCGAAGGGCCCCGGCCACATGGTGCGCGCGATGTATAAAGAGGGCAAAGGCGTTCCCTGCCTTATCGCCATCTACCAGGACGCCAGCGGCAAGGCAAAGGATTTCGCGCTCGCCTACGCCTCGGCGATCGGCGGCGGCCGCGCGGGCATCATCGAGACGACCTTCCGTGAAGAGACGGAGACGGACCTCTTCGGCGAGCAGGCCGTTCTCTGCGGCGGCGTGACCGAGCTGATGCAGCAGGGCTTCAAGACGCTTGTCGACGCCGGCTACCAGCCCGAAATGGCTTACTTTGAGTGCATCAACGAAATGAAGCTTATCGTCGACATGATCTTCGAGGGCGGCATGAGCTGGATGCGCTACAGCATCAGCGACACCGCGAAGTACGGCGATATGACCGCCGGCCCGCGCGTCATCGGCGAAGAATCGCGCAAGGCGATGAAGCAGCTGCTGACCGAGATACAGGACGGCACCTTCGCGCGCGACTGGATACTTGAGAATCAGACCGGACGTCCGCGCATGAAGAAGTGGGCGAAGGCGGCGCAGGAGGCCCCCTGCGAAGCGGTGGGCAAAGAGCTGCGCAAGATGATGCCGTGGATGGAGCAGAAGGAAGTCCCGAAATTCTAGGGCTATAGCCCCCATCTCCGTCATAACTTGGCTTCAGCCTGTCCTCAGCGCACCAAAGTGCGCCTCCGGGAGGCTGAAACCAAGTTATTTAGGATCTAGGGCCTCTAGCCCTAGAATTTTCCGAGTTTAAACGTTTCAAATACAAAAGCAAAGATAAAAGTAAAAAAGCAGAGCAAAAAGGAGCATTTTACATGGCGAAAATGAACGGGGCTCAGATGGTCGTCAAAGCGTTGGAGGACGAAGGGGTCAGCACCGTCTTCGGGCTGCCCGGCGGTACGGTCATCCATCTTTATGACGCTCTTTATGACTCAAAATTAAACCACATATTGATGCGCCACGAACAGGCGGCTTCGCACGCGGCCGACGGTTACGCCCGCACGAGCGGCAAGCCGGGGGTCTGTATCGCAACCTCGGGCCCCGGAGCCACGAACCTTGTCACGGGAATCGCCACGGCAAACCTCGATTCGGTGCCGATGGTGGCGATCACCGGACAGGTGGCGACGACGATGATCGGCACCGACGCCTTTCAGGAGGCGGATATTGTCGGCGCCAGCCTCCCGCTCGTCAAGCACAGCTTTCAGGTGCGCACGCCGGACCAGGTGCAGTCGACGATCCATAAGGCCTTTTACATCGCCTCAACGGGGCGCCCCGGCCCCGTCTTAGTCGACGTGCCGGCGGACGTCCAGAAGGGCATGGGAGACTATAAATATTCGACGGAGCTCGATTTCCTGGGCTATCATCCCGAAAATCTCTACGACGTCAAGCAGCTTGAGGCGGCGGTCTCGCTCATCGAACACGCGGAGCGTCCCGTCATCTTCGCGGGCGGCGGCGTTATCCGTTCAGGCGCCTCGGAGCTGCTGATAGATTTTGCGCTGAAATACGAGATTCCCGTCACGACGACTCTGCTCGGTAAGGGCGCTTTCCCGGAATCCCACCCGAGCGGACTTGCGCTTGGCATGGCGGGAATGCATGGACACCCCGTGGCGAACCGCGCGCTGATGGGCGCGGACGTCATCATCGCCATCGGTTCACGCTTCAGCGACCGCACGACGGGCAACCGCCAGCGCTTCGCCGCCGACGCGAAGATCATCCACATCGACCTTGACGCGGCAGAGATAGACAAGGCGATAGAGACCGACGTCTACCTCGTTGGCGACGCCTCCCGCGTTCTGGAGGCACTATCCGAAGCGATGAGGAAAAAAATCGCCGACCACGGCGAATGGAACAAGACGCTTGCGGAAATACGCGAAAAAGAGCCGATGCCGCACCCCGTATACAGCGGCGAGATCGCGCCCTGGCAGGTGCTGGAGACGCTCCACGACCTTACGGAGGGCAAAGCGGTGGTCACCACCGAAGTCGGCCAGAACCAGATGTGGGCGGCGCAGCACTTCCGCGTAGAGGCTCCGCGTCGTTTCCTCAGCTCCGGCGGCCTCGGCACGATGGGCTTCGGATTCCCCGCGGCGATGGGGGCGGCCTATGCCTGCCCCGGGCAGACAGTCTGCTGTATCGCGGGCGACGGCAGCCTGATGATGAATATCCAGGAGCTCGACACCTGCGCGCGCTACGACATCCCCGTCAAGGTGATCCTGCTCAACAACGCCTGCCTCGGCAACGTGCGCCAGTGGCAGCAATTCTTCTACGACCACCGTTATTCCAACACGATATACAACCGCACCCCTGATTTTGTAAAAATCGCGGAGGCGATGGGCGTGCCCGGCTATTCCGCCTCGCATCCGGATGAGCTGCGTCAAACCCTTGAAAAGGCGCTCGCCGAGCCCGGCCCCGCGCTCGTAGACATCAGGATACCGCAGGGAGCGCTGGTCGTGCCCATGGTATACCCCGGTAATTCGTTAGACAACATGGTAACTGGATAGGGAGTGGACAATAAATTGAACAGCGACAAAGCGAAAAAGGGATACCTGCGCAGCCCGCACCGTTCGCTGCTGAAGGCGGCGGGCTACACGGACTGGGAGATAGAGCGCCCGTGGATCGGCGTGGCGAACGCCTATAACGCCGTCATCCCCGGCCACGTGCACCTGCGCACAATCACGGAGGCGGTCAAGGCGGGCATCTACGCCGCCGGAGGCCTGCCGATAGAGTTCCCCGTCATCGGTGTCTGCGACGGCATCGCAATGAACCACGAGGGAATGAAATTCTCGCTGCCGAGCCGCGAGCTCATCATGGATTCTGTCGAGGTGATGACCCGCGCCCACGCGCTGGACGGCCTCGTACTCGTTCCGAACTGCGACAAAATCATCCCCGGCATGGCGATGGCGGCGGCGGAGCTCAACCTGCCGGCAGTCGTCATCTCCGGCGGCCCGATGATGGCCGGCCAGCACAAGGGACGCACCCTGGACCTCAACAGCGTCTTTGAAGGCGTCGGCCAGCGCGGCGCGGGAAAGATCGACGACGCGGCGCTCCAGGAGATCGAAGACAACGCCTGCCCCGGCTGCGGCTCCTGCTCCGGCATGTTCACCGCCAACACGATGAACTGCATGATGGAGGCGCTCGGCCTCGGACTGCCTGGAAACGGAACGATCCCCGCGGTACACGCGGGCCGCATCCGCCTCGCGAAAGACGCGGGGCGCGCGGTGATGAACCTGGTGGAAAAAAATATTCGCCCCCGGGACATTCTGACCGTGGATGCCTTTAGAAACGCCGTGGCGGTGGATCTCGCGCTCGGCGGCTCGACGAACACTTCGCTCCACCTGCCGGCCATCGCTTGGGCGGCGGGGCTGGAGCTCTCGCTTGACCTCTTTAACGAAATCGGCGCGAAGGTGCCGCACCTCTGCTCGATGAGCCCCGGCGGCGCGCACCACATTGAGGATCTCTGGCGCGCGGGCGGCGTGCAGGCGCTCATGGCGCAGCTGCTCGAAGCCGGCCTCATAAACGGCGAGACGATTACCGTCACCGGTGCGACGACGGCGGAAAACGTCGTCGGCGCGAAGGTCTCCGACACGGAGGTCATCCGGCCGCTGAACGCTCCGCACCATAAAGAGGGCGGCCTGGCCTTCATGAAGGGCACACTCGCGCCGCTCGGCGCGATCGTCAAACAGGCGGCCGTCGCCCCTGAAATGCTTGTGCACCAGGGACCGGCGCGCGTCTTCAACTCTGAAGAAGAGGCGAGCGCCGCCATCATGGCGAACAAGATCAACGACGGCGACGTCGTTGTCATCCGCTACGAGGGGCCGAAGGGCGGCCCCGGAATGCGCGAAATGCTGGCCCCCACCTCGGCGATCATGGGACAGGGCAAAGGCGGCACCGTTGCGCTCATCACCGACGGCAGATTCTCCGGCGCGACGCGCGGCGCGGCGATCGGCCACGTTTCGCCCGAAGCGGCGGTCGGCGGCCCCATCGGCCTTGTCGAGGAGGGCGACGAAATATCCATCAACATCCCCGAAAAACGTCTCGACCTGCTCGTCTCCGAAGCGGTGCTGGAAGAGCGCCGGAAAAAGTTCGTTCCCCACGTTCAGGAGGTCGACAGCCCCTTCTTGAACCGCTATCGCGCCTTCGCCACCTCAGGAGTAGAGGGCGGCGTGTTGAAAAAGCAGTAAAAACGATCCACAAAAACAGCCGGGGCCTTCCTCTGTCGGGGAGGCCCCGTTTCATGCGGCTGACGCCGATATCACGAGCGGAGGAATTGACGGTGGGTGAAAATAGCGCGGAAAATTATGGCGGAGATTCACTGGCGGCGCGGATATGCCGCTGCTCGGAACTGCTGCTGGAGCTCAACGGCACGCCGGACGGCGAAAAAGAGCGGCGGGACACCCTGCTCACGCAGCTTCTCGGAGGCCGCGGAGAGCGGCTCTGCGTCCGTTCGCCCTTTTACGCCAATGTCGGAGGAAATATCTTTCTCGGCGAAAACTGTTTTATCAATATGAACTGCACTTTCCTTGACGACGACAGGATAACGATCGGCGATTACACACTGATCGCCCCCGATGTGAAGATATATACCGCCTTTCATCCGATGACGCCGGAAGCGCGCTGGGAAGAAAAGTATATTGTTGACGGCTTTGAGTTTCCCGTCACCCACACCGCGCCGGTGACTATAGGTGCGCACGTCTGGATAGGCGGCGGCACGATCATCCTGCCCGGCGTCTCTATCGGCGATGGATGCGTCGTCGGCGCGGGTAGTCTCGTAACGCGTGACATCCCCGCCGGAAGCGTCGCCTGCGGCAGCCCCTGCCGCGTGATGCGGGAGAATATATGATGTCTCTCCCGATTTTTTAGTTGCAGCGAATAACCTAAATGCGCTCGGATGCTGTATTGTTTGCCGAAATTTTTGCATGGGGCGGCATGCGAGCGCCGCGGCTTTCATTCCAGCTCCGCGAGCCACAGCGCCGCGGCGGCGTCGGAGGGCATGCGCCAGTCTCCGCGCGGGGAGAGCGTTACGGAGCCGATCTTCGGGCCGTCCGGCATGCAGGAGCGTTTGAACTGTTGGGCGAAGAACCTCCGGTAGAAGTTTTTCAGCCATTTATTTATCGTCTCCGCGTCATATGCGCCGGCGAAGGCGGCATTTGCCAGCCGGCGCACCTTTCGCGGCGCAAAGCCGCAGCGCACGGCATAGTAGAGGAAGAAATCATGCAGTTCGTAGGGGCCGACCAGATCCTCGGTCCGCTGGCTGATTTTGCCGCCGTCAGCGGGCAATAGTTCCGGGCTGACGGGGGTGTCCAGGATGTCCGTCAGCGCGCGGCGCAGCGGCTCGTTCTCCGTACTGTCGGCCGCGTGCCGGACGATATGGCGCACAAGAGTCTTCGGTACGGAGGCGTTAACGCCGTACATCGACATTTGGTCTCCGCAGTAGGTGGCCCAGCCGAGCGCGAGCTCCGACAGGTCTCCGGTGCCGACTACGAGCCCTCCCTCTTTGTTGGCGAGGTCCATCAGCACTTGGGTGCGTTCGCGCGCCTGCGCGTTTTCAAAGGTGATGCCGTAATCGTCTTCCGGGTGTCCGATATCGCGGAAGTGACGCTTCACCGCCTCAGTGATGTCGACGCAGCGAAATTCCACGCCAAGGGATTCACAGAGCAGCTCCGCGTTGCCCCGCGTCCGCGCAGTCGTGCCGAAGCATGGCATCGTTACTGCGAGCACGTCTTTTCGCGGGCGGCAGGCGATATCCATCGCCCGGACGGCGACCAGCAGCGCGAGGCAGGAGTCGAGCCCGCCGGAGACGCCGATGACGGCCCTCCGGGAACGCGAGTGTGCCAGCCGCTTTTTTAGGCCGTGGGCCTGCATCGTGAGGATCGCCTCGGCGCGCTTGCCGCGCTCCGCGCCGTCCTCGGGGACGAAGGGCAGCCGCGCTGTCTCCCGTTCCGCAAGAGCTGTTTCTGACGTTTCCATGTCAAAGATAACCGTCTCATAATCCGGGGCGCCGTCCGCAGCGTATGTGGTCAGACGCTTGCGTTCCTGCGCGAGCAGCTGCAGATCCGTCACGGCGGTGCAGCTTCCCGTTGTGAAGGGGGCGCATTCCGCAAGGAGCCGCCCGTTTTCCGCAATGAGGTTGTGCCCGCCGAAGACCATATCGGTAGTTGATTCGCCCCAGCCGGCATCCGCGTAAACATAGGCGCAGACAAGCCGCGCGGACTGGCTCAAGGCGAGGGTGCGGCGATATTCGGCCTTGCCGATCGTCTCGTCGCTTGCGGAAAGGTTTGCGATGATGAGCGCCCCCGCGAGCGTATGCCGCACTGACGGCGGCTCGGGTACCCAGAGGTCTTCGCAGATCTCGGCGGCGAAGCGGAAGTCTTTCATCGCCGCGCACTGGAAGAGCAGTTTGGTCCCGAATGGGACGTCTCCGCCGCAGAGCCGCAGGCGCATATTCTCCGCGGGAGCGGGGCGGAACCATCTTTTTTCGTAAAACTCACCGTAATTGGGAAGATTTTTCTTCGGTACGACGCCGAGCAGTCTGCCCTTGCAGATGACGGCGGCGCAGTTATAGAGTTTTCCCTTGTGCGCGGCGGGCAGTCCGACAAGCGCAGCGACGGACAGCTTCTCCGTATCGCGCAGTATTCTTGCGAGCGCGGCTTCCGCGCCCTCCGCAAGCGCCTGCTGAAAGAAGAGGTCGCCGCAGGTGTAGCCCGTCAGGCAGAGCTCCGGCAGCACGAGCAGGCGCACTCCCTCCGCTGCGGCCCGTGAGATCGCCTCGGTGATCTTTTCCGCGTTGTAGGCGCAGTCGGCGACGCGCATTTCCGGTGAAACCGCGGCAATTTTTATAAACCCATCCCTCATTGGGATTCCCCTTTCAGGTTCTCTTGAATATTCATTATCATTTTCGCCTTCACCGTCAGCCAGCGAGCGTTTCTTTATAACTCGTTCCCCAGTTCCCCATCGCGTCGAGGATCGGTTTTAGGCTGTAGCCGGTCTCCGTGAGGGTGTATTCGACGCGGGGCGGAACCTCGGCGTAGACTTTCCGGGTCAGAAGGCCGCTCTTTTCCATCGCGCGCAGCTGCTGCGTGAGCACCTTCTGGGTGACGCTGCCAATCGATTTTTTCAGCTCTCCGAAACGTTTGGTTCCTTCCATCAGGTCTCGCAGGATCAGGACCTTCCATTTATCGCCGATCAGCGTCAGCGTCGTCTCCACCGGACAGGGCGGCAAATCATTCTTTAACGGCATCCATATTTCCTCCATTAGTATCATTATGGTTACTATAGCATAAATTTGTGCTTACTTTACATTGTATCCTTATAATTTTATTATAGTTTTGTGAGCGGTCAAAGGCAAGCTCTTCGTATAAAAACATTTTAAGGAGGAATCTTTTTATGAATGAAGTGGTAAAGTTTCTCAGCGAAAATCCCGTACAGTACCTGGCGACGGTGGGGCTTGACGGCCGGGGCAAGTGCCGTCCCTTTATGTTCTGCTTTGAGAGAGAGGGAAAACTCTGGTTCTGTACCAACAGCACGAAAGAGGTCTATAAGGAGATGCAGGCCAACCCTTATGTCGAGGTGACTGTATCCAGCCCCGCCTATGCCTGGCTGCGCATTGCCGGTAAAGCCGTCTTTGAGGATAATTTGCCGGTGAAAGAGGGCTGCATGGCCTACCCTCTTGTGAAGGGAATATATCAGAGCGCGGATAATCCCATTTTCGAGGTCTTTTATCTGGACGAAGCGCGTGCGGTGATCGCGGATTTTTCCGGTAATCCGCCAAGGGAATACGCTCTTTAAATTTTTGCCGCTATAAAACTAAAAACGGGGCCCTCCTGAAAAAGAGGGCCCCGTCGCCGTTTATAGCGCGTAAGTTTATTTCTTAGCCTGTTTCGCCGCTTCGGCGAGGGCGCGCTCGGCCTCTTCCATCGGCTGCCAGCCGCCGCCGAGAGCCTTGAAGAGTTTCACGGCGTTGGTCGAGATTTGCCCCTCGCTGATGACGTATTCCTCGGAGAGGGCCGTCAGTGAACGCTGAGCGTTGATGACGTTCGTAAAGTCGACGAGGCCGTTGGCGTATTTGTCATTCGCCACGTCAAGGGCGGTCTGGGCCGCCTCGACGCCGCGCTTGAGCGATTCGTTGCGCTCGTACTCTTTCACGTTGGCGGAGAGCGAGTCGCGCACTTCACCGACGGCGGAGAGCACCGTCTGCTCATAGGCCGCGAGCAGCTGTTCGGCGATCGCTCCCTGTACCTTGATGTTGTTGCGTATCGCGCCCGCGTGGAAGATCGGCCAGCTTATCTGCGGCAGGAAGCTGTAGAGCTTCGCGGGGCCGGTGAAGAGGCTGCCCCAGTTGCCGGCCTCGGTGCCGATCGAGCCGGTGAGGTAAAACTTGGGCCAGAGGTCGGCCTGCGCCGATTTTTTGCGCGCCAGCTGGGCCACTAGCAGCCGTTCGGCTTGGCGGATGTCTGGGCGCTGGCGAATGGCGTTCGCGGGGATGCCGATGAGCTCCGTGCCGGAGATCTTCGGTATCGGCTGTTTGCCCGTCAGCTTTTCTTCCAGCGTGCCGGGAACCTCTCCGACGAGTATCGCGAGGGCGTTTTTAACCTGTTCTATGGATGTTTCGATGCTCGGAATGCCGGCCTTTGTCTGCTCCATAGTGTATTGGGCCTGCTTGAGCGCGAGCGAGTCCGCGAGTCCGGAGTCCACCTTCGATTGCTGGATGTCCACGGTATCCTGCTGGAGGCCGAGGTTGTACCGGGCGATCGCCAAGCGCTCCTGCAGGGTCCGCAGCGAGATGTAGTTCATCGCGACCTCTGAGGCGAGGCTCGTCCAGGTTGAATAAAGAGCCGCGTACTGGGCTTCCAGCGTCGCCCTCTGAGCTCTGACGTTCACGCGCTGACCGCCGAAGATGTCGATCTCCCACGAGGCGTCGATGCCGAGCTTATAGAGGTTGGTGCCGCTGCCCGTACCTCCGGCCTGTACCGGGGTGCGCCCGTTGTTCCAGAAGTTCGTGGAGTCGAGCCACGGCAATAGGTTTGCCTGGCTGATGCCGAGCGAGGCGCGGGCCTCGGTTACTTTGGCGCGGGCCTCCGTGAGGTCTCTGTTGTTTTCAAGCGACTCTAAGATGAGTTCCGTCATCATCGGATCGTTGAAGACGTTCCACCAGCTCGCGAGGCGTTCCGGGGTGAGTGCCTGCGAGAGGTCGGCGGAGACGGCGGGAACGGGATAGAGCTGGGCGAGCATCGTCCATTCGCCGTTTTTGAGCTGTATGTCGCGCGAGGAGAGCTGGGGTTCGGTCTTAGCCGCGAAGGCTGTGCCGGCCGTCAGCATTATCAGCGCGGATATGGTGCATAGGGTAAGTTTTTTCATCATCACGCGCCTCCTTAGTCCTCTTCTCTTTTTACGGTATTGCTTACGCGTCCCTTTACTCTCTCGCGCGTTCCCTGGAAGATTACGTAGAGGGCGGGGATTATGAAGATACCGAAGATGGTCGCCGCGTTCATCCCGAAGAACATCGTCGAGCCGACTGCCTTGCGGCTGGCCGCGCCCGCGCCGGAGGCGAAGAGCATCGGCAGCACGCCGAGGACGCAGGTGAAGGCCGTCATCAGAACGGCGCGGAAACGTTCGCTCGCCGCGGTGGCCGCCGCCTGGATCAGCGGCAGTCCGTGTTCCTCACGCTGTTCCTTCGCGAATTCGACGATGAGGATCGCGTTCTTCGCCGCCAGTCCGATAAGGAGCAGGATGCCGAGCTGGGCGTAGATGGAGATCGGTAGCCCCATGACCAGCAGCCCGCCCAGCGCGCCGAACATGGCGACCGGCAGCGAGAGGATGACCGGTACGGGGACCGACCAGCTTTCGTACTGCGCGACGAGGAAGAGGTAGGCGAAGATCAGCGCGATCACGAGCACGAGGATGACGCCGCCCTGCGAGTCCTGTTCCTGATAGGTCATGCCGGACCATTCGTAGGAGTAACCCTGGGGAAGGTTTTTCGCCAGCTCCGCGACGCGCGCGATACCCTGCCCCGTCGAGTAGCCCGGTTTCATGACTACGGTGATGCCGGCGCTCGGATAGAGGTTGTAGCGGTCTATCGCGCGCGGGGCAAGGGTCTTGCGGATCGTCGTCAGGCTCTGCATGGGGACCTGCTCTCCGTTGGCGTTGCGCACGAAGATGCTGCCGATGCGGTCCATATTGTTTCTGTAGTTCCACTCCGACTGCACCATGACGCGGTTGACCTGCGTGCCGATGTTGATGTCGTTGATGTAGGCGGAGCCGAAGTAGGTTTGGAGCGTGGAGAAGATGCTTCCGACCTGAACGTTCATCAGCTCGGCCTTTTCACGGTCGATGTCCAGATAGAGGTGCGGCGTGTCGGCGGTGTAGGCGCTGAAGGCATAGAGGAATTCCGGCGCCTGGTTGAGCTGCACCAGCAGGTTGCGCATGACCTCCGCCAACTTCGCGGGGTCGTTTTCCTCGCGCGACTGCAGCCTCATGTCAAGGCCGGAGGCCATGCCGAGTCCGCTGATCGCCGGCGGTGTGAAGACGTTTGTCTGCGCCTGCGGATACTTCGCCGCGATCTGCCTGATCTTAGAGACGATGGAATCAAGCTGCATATCCTTTGATTTACGCTGATCCCAAGGCAGCAGCGGGAAGAACATCGAGGCGACGTTTTCGCCGTTTCCGCCCATGAGGTTGATGCCTTCAATATTTGTGGTGTTCTTGACTCCCGGGATTGCCTGTATCTCTTTGACCATCGAGCCCGCCACCTTTGTGGTGCGGGAGAACGACGCGCCTTCCGGCAGCTGTACCGTCATGAAGACGACGCCCTGGTCCTCATCCGGGATGAAGGCCGTCGGCGTGGTCGCGTAGACGAACCAGCAGCCGCCGATGACGGCGGCGAGTATCGCCACGGTGACGACCGCGCGGCGCGCGAGCCAGGTCGCCCCTCTGACATAGCCGCGCGTGGTCTTCGCGAGCGTTACGTTAAACCACCGGAGCAGTCCGTTTCTGGACGGCTGCACTTCGCGCAGCATGTGGGCGCACATCGCCGGGGAAAGGGTGAGCGCGACGACGAGCGAAAAGACGACGGCGAAGGAGATCGTGACCGCGAACTGCTTGTATATCTCGCCCGTGATGCCGCCCATGAAACCGACCGGGACGAAGATGGCGAGGAAGACGAGCGTCGTCGCCGTCATCGGCGCCGTGACGTCCTTCATTGCCTGGATGGTGGCGATCTCAGGAGAGCATTTATCCCTGTCCATGATGAACGTTACTCGTTCGACGACGACGATGGCGTTGTCGACGACCGTCCCAATAACGAGGACCAGCCCGAATAGCGAAAGGATGTTGATGCTGTAGCCCATCGCCGCGAGGCCCGTGAAGGTCGCCAGCAGCGAGATCGGGATCGCCGCGACCGGGACCAGCGTGACGCGCCAGTCCTGTAAGAAGAGGTAGCAGACGAAGACGACGAGCGAGAAGGTCAGCAGCAGCGTGAGGAGTATCTCCTTTATCGTCGCCGTGACATAAAGGGTCGAGTCGTACATGATGCTGATCTTCATGTCCTGAGGCAGCGAGGCGGAGAGCTGCTCAATCGTCTTTTTTGCGCCGGACATAACGTCGAGCGCGTTGGAGCCCGCGGCCTGCGACATCGCGATCATCGCGGATGACGCGCCGTCAACTTCGGCGTGGACGTTATATGATTCGGAGCCAAGCTCGATGCGCGCGATGTCGCGCAGCTTGACGAGCCCTCCCTGCGCGTTGGTGCGCACGATGATATTGTCGAACTCGCCGATAGTTGAAAGACGGCCGCGCGTTTGCAGCGTATAAACGAGCGGCGTATCCGTATCGGCCGGCGTGGTGCCGATGGAGCCGATGGAGGCCTGCTTGTTTTGGCTCTGGATTGCCGCGGCGACGTCGCTGATCGAAAGTCCGAGCGAGGCGATGCGCGCCGGGTCAAGCCAGACGCGGATACTGTATTTTGAACCGAAGACCTGTACGTTTCCCATACCGGCCACGCGCTTCAGCGTGTTTCTGATATTGCCGTAGGCGTAGTTCATCAGCGCCGCCTCGTCGTAGGTGCCGTTGGGCGACGTCAGCGCGAGGAAGCCCAGCGAGTCGGAGAAAGAGGTCTCGACCGTGATGCCTTCCGCCGTAACCTCCGAAGGCAGCTGCGGCGTGACCTGCGAAACGCGGTTCTGGACGCGGACCAGCGCCATATCGGGGTTAGTCCCCGTCGCGAAGGTGACGTAGAGCTCGTAGCTGCCGTTGTTGCTGGACGTCGAGTTCATGTATATCATGCCGTCGACGCCGTTGACCATCTCTTCGAGAGGCGCGCCGACCGTGTTTGCGAGCGTGACCGCGTCGGCTCCGCGGTAGGTGGTGGAGACGCGTATCTGCGGCGGCGTGACGTTGGGATACTGCGCGATGGGCAGCGAGAAGGCCGCGATCACGCCGGCAAGGGCCATAAGTATGGAAATGACCATTGCAAAGCGTGGGCGGTCGATGAAAAATTTAGCGAACATGGTCTATTTTGCCTCTTTCGTGCCGTTGTCTCCGGAAGTTATAATCTCGGCTCCCGAGGTTTCGTCAAGGACGGAATTTGAAACCGCGTCATTCGCCGCGGCGGAGGTGTCTATCCTGACCTTGACGCCGGGGCGTATATTCTGCAGCCCGGCGACGACCACCTTTTGCCCCTCATTGAGGCCGCTTGCCACCTCGCGCAAAGAGCCCAGCTCGCGCCCGAGTTTGACCCTGACGTTGCGCGCCGTGTTGTCCGCCTCGACGACGTATACATAGTCGCCCTCCGCGTCGGCCATGATCGCCGTCTGCGGGATGACGTTCACGATGCGGCTCTTGACGGGCTGGGTGAAAACGCGCACCATTTCGCCGGGAATGAGCATGCCGCCGTCGTTCGTGTAGCGCAGGCGCATCATCACCGTTCCCGTCGTCTGGTCCACGGTGTTGTCCTCGAAATCGCGCTGTCCAGGAACGTCAAGCTCTGTGCCGTTGCTCAGGATGAGCTTTGTTTTATAGACCGCGCCCTCTTTCTTGAAGAACTCCAGCTGGTCAAGATAATCCCTGTCGGGCAGCGAATAGGAGACGCGCACCGGGTCCATCTGGACGATCGTCGCCAGAGGGCCGCTCGAGGGCGTCACATAGTTGCCCTTCGTCAGGTTCGCGATACCGATCTTGCCGGTGATCGGCGCGGTGATGCGGCAGTAGCCGAGGTTGATCTCCGCAAGGCGCAGGTTGGCCTTCGCCTGTGAAACAGCGGCCTTGCCCTGCAATACGTTGCTCTCCGCCGTATCGCGTTCCGCGGCGGAAACGGCGCGGTCGTTGGCCGCCTTAACGCGCGCGTAATATTTCTCCGCGGTGTCAAGATTGGCGTTGGCCTGTTCGAGCTCCGCCTTTCTCAGCGCCACGGTGGCCTGATACTGGGCGGGGTCTATCTGAAAGAGCGGCTGTCCGGCCTTGACGATGGAGCCTTCTTTAAAATACACTCTCGCGATCTCGCCCGCGATCTGCGGCTTTACCTGTACGGACTGGATGGCTTCGACGCGTCCCACATACTCCGAGGGCTGCGCCGAGGCGTCGGCCTTTTCGACGGGCTTTACGATGACGAGCGGTTCGGCGCTCTGCGCCGTCTGCTGCTGCGCCGCCTTGCCGCCGTTCCATGCCTTGTAGCCGTATATGGCCGCCGCGGCGATCACGACGATGAGCGCGATTTTGATCCAACCGGTTTTCTGTTTGCTGTTCAACTCAATATTCCTCTTTTCTTCCGGGTTTTGCATTTTCTATACGCACCTTCTCTTTCTTAAAGATCATTTCGATTAGTGCTATTTCTAAAAACAGGGTTATATTATAGCGAGTCTGCTATTATTTTGCGTTTAATTCTTTCTCAAAAGCGTCAAATAGGATATCGGTATATTGCGGAAATTCCGCCGGCAACATCCCCGAGAGCTGCATCACGCAGAGCCCGTGGAAGATAGAGCTGATGAGCACCGCCAGCGCCTCCGGAGAGATGTCCTTTCGGAAACGCCCCTCCTCCTGTCCCTTGCGGATAAACTTTTCCACCATGGCCTTTTCGCGCTCGAGGGAACTTTTGATGATCCGCCATACGCTCTCCTGAATGTCTTCCGGCCATTCGTCCCGCTTCAGCATGATCTTATGAATTTTTTTATGGCGGTCGTCTTGCGTGATGCGCGAAAGGG
The DNA here is from genome assembly GCA_023450745.1 of Synergistota bacterium. Classification (GTDB taxonomy): domain Bacteria; phylum Synergistota; class Synergistia; order Synergistales; family Synergistaceae; genus Cloacibacillus. The sequence continues at coordinate 7,339 of JAEXGR010000059.1, read as the reverse complement.
CCCCCTTATAATACATTCGTAGTTTGCCGGTGGAATCCGGAGCGTCAAAGGCGTTTTTCACCCCGTCCTCGCCGATTTTGCACGTCTCTTCGATGAGCCGGAGCAGCAAGTCGTTTTTATTTCTGAAGTGCCAGTAGAGCGCGCCTTTTGTGAGGCCGACATTGGCGGCGATTTCCGTGAGAGAGGCGTTTGAAAAGTTCTTTTCGCTGAAAATGTCGAGCGCTGACTCTAAAATCTTCGCCCTCGTTTCAAGTGCCGCCTCTTTTGTCCTGCGCATTTTTTCACCTCCCATCAACATATACATAACGAGCCTCAGAATTATACATACCGACAGGCAGGTATGTCAATAGTGTAAGGATTGATTTTAAATTGTGAAAAATAATTTTAATAAATATTGCCAAATTTATAAAAACCTTAAAAACGATAAAACGAGCCGGAACATTTCATTCCGGCCCGTTGTTGAAGTCGTATTTTCGCGGCGCGTTATCTTATCAGGGACATTTTACTCCTCGGAGCTCATGTTCTTCAGCATTTCGTCAAGCTCGACATAGCTGGTTTTGCCGTTGCCGAGCAGGGGAATCGTCTCCATGTAGAGCAGCTTTTTGGGGATCGCGATCTCCGCCATGCCGATCTCCGAGAGCTTCTGGCGCAGCTCGTCCCGTTTCATGTCGGCCCTTGTCGTGACCGCCGTCAGCGTTTCGCGGTTCGCGCCGTGCATCATCGTGACCGCGTGCTGGTCGTCGGGCCATATTTCGTAAATCGCCTCTTCGATGGCCGCAAGCGAGATCATCTCGCCGCCGATCTTCGCGAAGCGCTTTGCGCGTCCGAGAATCGTCACATACCCCTCGTCGTCTATATGAACGATGTCGCCCGTGTCGTACCAGCCGTCCTTCGGAGGCTCAAGCACTCCGGGGTTTGTGGCGCGCAGATAACCGAGCATGACGTTTTCGCCCTTCAGCCAGAGGCGGCCGCCGTCATGCACGCCGTCGACCGCCTCAAGGCGGTATTCAAGTCCCGCGACGATCGTGCCGACGGTGCCGGTCTTGTGGTGCGCGTAGTAGTTGTTTGAAACGACGGGCGCGGCCTCCGTCACTCCGTAGCCTTCGGTGATGCGGACATTGAAGCGTTCAAACCAGGTTTCCTGCGTCGAGGGTTTGAGCTTTTCACCGCCCTGCACGAGAAGGCGCATCGTCGCAAAGTCGTAGTTGTCGCCCGCGGCCTTGGCGTAGCCGGCGAGGAAGGTATCCGTCGCGAAGAGCAGCGTGATGCGCTCGTCGTAGCAGATGGTGGCGATCGTCTTATAGTGAAGCGGCGACGGGTAGAGGTAGACAAAGAAACCCAGCGAGACGGGCATGAAGACGCCGCAGAGCCCGAACGAATGGAAGATCGGCATCGCGTTGAGAACGCGGTCCGAACGGTAAAAATCAACGCGCGTAAACATCTGCGCGTGGTTTGTGTTGAGGTTGTTATAACTCAGGACCACGCCCTTCGGCGCGCCCTCCGAACCGGAGGTGAAGAGGATCACCGCGGGCTTTGCCGCCGCCTCGGGGTCCTCGGGGTTTGAACGCAAAAAGAGCGCGCGCAGCGCGGCGGAGAGCTTTTTACCGGTCGTAATCAGCGGGGCCACGTCTTCAAGCCAGAAGATCCGTATCCCGGCCTCTTCGATCGCCTGCGAAAGCGTCTCAAGCTTGCCGAGCTCGATAAACTTGCGCGACGAGACGACCGTCTTAATGCAGGCGGTGCGGCAGCAGTTCACGAGCGAGCGGGGCCCGAGGGAGAAGTTCAGCATCGCGGGAATCTTGCCCATCTTTTGCAGCGCGTACATTGAAATGACGCCGCCGAGCGAGGTCGGCAGCAGCACGCCGATATTGTCGCCCTCAAGGTGCTGCTGGCGCAGCGCCTCCTCGATCAGGAGTATGCGCGTGATAAAGCCGTTATAGGTGACGGGCTTGGCTCCGGCGTCGCTGAAGATGCGCACGTTGCCGCCGAACTCCCGGCGGGCGTCGAGCAGGACGTCCCAGAAGGGCTTCCGCTTCTTGCGCGCCGCGAGCGACGCTTCGTCCATGATGCGCTCCAGCGCGCGTCCGGCGGCGGCGTTGCGTTTCGACCCCGTCAGCCCTTCGGGGATGTTGAGGTTCTGTACGGGAAAGACGGTGATCGTTACCTCGGAGAAGAAACGCACCCCGCGTTTGTGCTGGATGCGCGAAAAGGGCGTGCGGTCCGTGCCTTTGATATGTATCGGCAGGATCTTCGCCTTCGTATGGTCGGCGATCATCGCGACCCCCTGCGAGACCTTCATGGGATTGCCGATGATGGTGGGCTGCAACTCCGGAAAGATGACGCAGCGCCCCCCGTTTTTCAGCAGATTCAGGAAATACTTGAGCGTCAGCGGGGCGTCGGCGTCCAGAATATGCGTGTCCGCTATCGGGAGAAAAAGCCCCGCAAAACGCTTCTTCGTGAGGCGCCGCTCGATGGCGAAGGGAACCTTTTCCGGTAGGAAGGCGGCGAGAATTAACGGATCGATGAATGAAACATAGTTCGGTGCGATCAGCACGCCTTCACCGGCGTTTTCCCAGTTTTCCCAGCCCTTGACCTTTACTTTAAAAAAAAGCCGCAGTATAAGTTTTACAATCAGTCGACGCAAAGAGACCCCTCCGATGGACCCGAGAAAATAGTGGAAATTCAAGTCCAGTATAATATCTCTATTATATCATGATATGACTGGATTCCGCAGTTTTTATTTTACTTTATAACGAATTAGGATACAATAAATATATCGTAAATATATAATAAACAGAACGGAAAGGGTGGTAATGATGGAGAAGAAGGAGAAGGTTTTTCTTATCGGCGCCGGAGACCACGCGAAAGTGGTGCTTTCGACGCTTGAAGCCTGCGGCGTGGAGTGCGCGGGGATCTACGACGATAACCCAGAGCTGTGGGGAAGGACGCTCTGGTGTCTTCCCATCATAGGACCGGTTTCGGAGATGCCCGACACGCCGGAGACGATGGCCGTCATCGCGATCGGCTCGAATGCGGTCCGCCGCGAAATACGCGAGAAATTCAAAGAGGTCTGCTGGCCGGTCTTCGTTCACCCGCAGGGCATCGTCCACAGCTCGGTGCGTATCGGCGAGGGAACGATCGTCTTTGCCGGATGTATAATCGAATCTGACGCGGTGATAGGCAAGCAGAGCATCGTCAACTCCGGCTGCTTCATCGGCCACGACAGCCGTATCGGCGACTATTGTCATATGGCGCCCAAGAGCGCGGTCGCGGACAGCGTCATGCTTGGCGACGGCGTCTTCCTCGGGCTTGGTTCGATGGTGCGCCCCTACACGACGATCCTCGACGATGTGACCGTCGGCATGGGCAGCTCCGTCGTCAAAAAGCTCGGACCGGGCGGCACCTATGTCGGCACGCCGGCGAGAAGGATCATGACGCCGGTGATCGACAAAGATTAATCTCGCCCCATATGCGGCTGACTGTCTCTAAAATGGGACGGAGGCTGGGAAACGACAAACGGGGAGGCGCCTCTTTTGCGGCGGCCTCCCCGTTTTTTCTTCCGTTTTATTTGCCGGTCTTATCCAACGACCTCCGGCAGGCGTCCAACATCTCGGCGATGACCTTTCTGTCGTCGGCGTGGATGGGGGAATTGTCTATGCTGTACCAGAGCTTTCCGAGCATTACGGTTATCTCCGGGACCGTCAGGCACGGTATCTTCTCGCCGGCGGTTCCCTCAGAAGAGAGGCGCTGTCCGCCGGGCGAAAGCGGCTCTTCGCCGCCCAGCCAAAAGGCCATCTCCTTTCCCGAACGCGCCACGATTTGAGACAATATCCGATAGGACGGCTCTTTTTTTCCGCGCTCCAACTCGCTGTAGTATGTGGGAGAAATATCTAAAATCTCCGATACCCTAGCCTGCGACCTGTCTCCGCGATATTCCCGCAACAATTCTGCAAATGATTTAACCATAAATAAACATTAATCAGTCTCAATAAAAGAAGCAATACTTATGAGCGTACATATAATACGCTATCGCGTTGATTTATACGCGGTAGAAGATATAATGTCAGTATATTCTTTACATTATATTTGGCGGAGGATAACGTATGAACAAGAGACAGACCGGCCTGCCCGCTTTTTGTTTTCCGCGCGCCGCAAACGACGGCCTTTCTGCCGCGCCGTCCGGCGTGAGGCCATCGCCATGTGCATAGCGAAAGATGAGATCAAGCGGCGGCAAATGTATCTGCGTTACATTATGGCGGAGATGGATATTGACGCTCTCTGCATCGGGGCCTCGGCGCAGATCGACGCGCGGGGGATACTTCGCTACCTGATAAATTATTACCTTCCCGCCTTCGAGGAGTACCTCGTCATCCCCCGCCGCGGGCCGGTAGTATTTTTCCCGCGCGACGGCCGCGGGGCGGATTACGCGATGGCCTGCGGCGTTGTGGACGAGGCGCGGCCCATACCGGAAAGAGAATACGCGGCGGAGCCCGCGGAGAGCGTCGCCGCCCTTTTGCGGGAGATCGGCTGCAAAACGGTGGGGACCGCCTGGGGGCGAGGCGTGTCGTCGGCGTTCTGCCTGTCATTTCAGCGCCGTATCGGCAAAATCGTGACGAAAGACCTCTCCGCGGCGCTTGCGCGGATGAGGATGATAAAAAGCCCGGCGGAGATAGCGCTTGTAAAAGAGGCGGCCATCCTCAACGAAGCGGTTCTTGAAAGCTATCTTGAAAATGTCGCGGCGGGCCGTCCGGAGCGGGAAGCGCTTGGCGAGGCCTCCCGCTGCGCGGTGCAAAGAGGCGCGGAAGACCTTTATTGGATGACTTCCTCCTCCGAGGTCCCCGCGTTCGGGGCTCTTTCCCTCACAGGACAGCGGCGGCATATATGGCGGCCGGGCGACTATCACTATGCGGCGTTTGCGCATTCCGGCCGCGGCGGTTATTTCAGCGAGGTCGTCCAGCTTGTATCCCTGGGGAAGCCTAAAAAAGAATACGCCGCGGCTTACCGGGCGGTGACGGCGGCGCAGAAAGAGGCTGCCGCTTCCATCAGGCCGGGCGTTCCCGTGTCGCGGCTTGCCGATCTTGCGCAAAAAGTGCTGCAAGATCACGGTTACGGGCGCGAAACAGAGAGCCCGTCCCCCGCCGTCGGCCATTCGCAGGGGCTTGACGCGTGGGAGCTGCCGCGAATCAGCGGCGACGAGAAGATCACGGTCAGGCCCGGCATGCGTTTCAACCTTCATCCGTCCGTCGCTCTGCCGGACGGCGCAAAAATTACCTCCTGCCGTTCGTACCTTTCGACAGAGGGCGAGCCGGAACTGCTTTCCGGCTCGCCCGAGGAGATCATCGTCATCTAAGGAACCGCTGATTATATGCGCCACTTGCGTCACGCAGCAGCCCCCGCCCGTCGTTCCAACGTATCAATATACGCCTCCGCGCCGCTTTAGGCCTGCTGCGTTTAGCGCCTGGCACACCTAATCAGCGGACATGCGTTGGCTATTATTCGGCTTATTTTCAATTAATCAGCGGTTCCCCAATTCGCGGCCGGTACTGCGAAGGGCGATAAGCCCTTTACTTCACCGCCAGTGCCGCCGGGCTTTTTAGCCAGCGTATCGTCCAGATAAGAAAGCATGAGGAGATGACGCACCCGCCGACGTCTCCGCAAGGAAAAGACATCCAGACGCCGAGCAGTCCGAAGAAACGCGGCAGCAGTATCAGCGGCACGAACATGCAGAGCACGTGGCGGCAAAAAGACAGTGCCAACGAGGCGAAGCCCTTCCCCAGCCCCTGGAGCGCCGAGTTGGTGATGATCGTCACCCCCATGAAGGGGAGGCCGATATATCCGACGCGCATACCGGGTATCCCGATTGCGAGCAACGCTTCGTCGTTCGTAAAGAGCCGCATCATCGGCCCCGCGAAAATCTCGGCGAGCAGGAAGCTGATGATATAAAAACCGACGGCCATCCCCAGCGCGCAATAGATCGCCTTGATGACGCGCCGCGGCATGCCCGCGCCGTAGTTGTACCCGACGATCGGCTGCGAAGCCTCGCCGATCGCCATCGCGGGCAGAAAGAGCAGGGAATCCAGGCTGAGGAATATCCCCATCGCCGACAGCCCCGCCTCGCCGCCGTATTTTATGATGAGCTGGTTCATCAGCGTCATATAACAGACAAAAGAAAGTTCCATGAAAAACGGGGCGCTGCCGACGGCGCAGATCTTTTTAAAGACCTCCCAGCGCGGCAGGCCGATAAAATACGCGCGGATACGCAGGGGAGCCTCCCGCCGCCAGAAGAAGGACAGTCCGAAGATCGCGGAGATCGCCTGCGCGAGCACCGTGCCGTAGGCGGCCCCCGCGACGCCCATGTCGAGCGTGATGATGAAGAAGGCGTCGAGGACGACGTTGCTGACCGCGCCGACGATCTGCGTACACATGGCGTAGCGCGGGTTCCCGCTGGCGCGCACAAGGAAATTGGCGCCGAAGCCGAAGAGGGCGAAGGGGGCCCCGAGCAGGATGATGCGCAGGTAGGGCCGCGCCATCTCCAGCACCTCGCCCGAAGCGCCGGAGAGGATAAGCATCGCGTCCACCGCGAAAAAGCTTGCCGCCATAGAGGCCGCGCCGACGATCGCCAGCAAGACAAAGGTGGTCGTAAGCGCCTGCTCCGCGAAACGCCGCCTGTTCGCGCCGAAAAGTATGGAGACCCTTGACGCGCCGCCGACGCAGATGAGCAGCGTAAAGGCCATCAGCATCATCATCATCGGAAAGCTTACCGTGATCGCGGCGAGCCCGGCGGAGCCGACATATCGTCCGACGAAGATGCGGTCTACAATATTATATATGGCGCCGGCGATCATGCCGATGATGGCCGGCAGCGCAAAACTCAGAATCAGCCTTGGTATCGGCTCATTCCCCATGCGTCTGTATTGTTCTTCCTTTAATGCCGGAGAGTTAATGACAAAGACATCCTTTCCTCGATAGTTGCGCCATTATAACATAGAGCGCCGTCCGCGCGGACATGTGGAATTGCCCGGGGGCGGCGGCGTCTTTGTCCGCCGCAGCAAAAATAAAGGTCAATCCTCAAAGTAAATGCAACCTGGTCAGACTAAACGCAACCAGTTGCGTTTAGTCTGAATAATATAAAAGCAGCGACAGGAAAATATTAAAAAGGCAAAGAAAAACAAGAGAAAATCGAGTAAATACAGATGAAAACAGGATAATAGTCGCTTTGGCCGATAAAAAAGGGCACAGTAAAACTGACGTTGCTATAGGCCTAAAAAACTTTTTCATGGTAAACGCAACGCCAATTACTTGCAAAACACAGGGTAATTTACCTCAACAAGGATGGCCT
>JAEXGR010000028.1 GCA_023450745.1 Synergistota bacterium | reverse complement strand
AGTGGCTGGGGTACAAGGATTTGAACCTCGATTACCTGATCCAGAGTCAGGCGTGCTGCCGTTGCACCATACCCCAATTGGGCCGAACGGGGAATATTATATAGGAATTTCAGATATTGTCAACAGGCAGGATTTTTTTTGCTAAATCGCCGCGGCCTCGGCGAAGAGCGGCCTTTAAGCGACGCCGCGCCAAAGGGGAAATAATAATTTATTCATCCGCCAGGCTCTGGCTGGGGCGCTTGACGGATATTGTGCGACGGCCGGAAGGCAAGAAAATTTGCCGCGAGAACGTTAACCTCTCATGAACGCCGCCGGCCCCGCGAATAGACTCACGGCGGCCGGCGGCTTGGGCTCTTACTTTTTATTTCTGCTATAGGGCGTATCCGCGAGCGGCAGTTTCGTGCGGAAGAGATGATCCGCCGCGTAGTAGGCGCCTGCCGCGGCGGGCGCGGTGGGGATGGTGCTGATCTCGCCGATGCCCTTCGCTCCGTAGGCGACGTCCAGCAGCTCTTTCTTCTCAACGTAGATCGCCTTGATCTCCGGTATCTGGTCGGCGCGCAAAAGTCCCAGCGTGCCGTATTTGTTCTGCGGCACGCAGTCTTTCAGCGTAAAATCTTCCGTCAGCGCGTAACCTAGTCCCATCAGCACGCCGCCTTCGATCTGCCCCTGAATCGCAATCGGATTGACGACCTTGCCGGAATCGTGCGCCGCGTAGACCTCTTTCACGCGGCCGTCGTCGCCGAGAACGACGACATGGGTCGCGAAGCCATAGGCAACGTGGCTCTTGGGGTATGGTTTCGGCGAGCCGAGCGGGTCGGTGGGCTCGAAGTATTCGGCAAAAAATTCACGCCCTTCGAGCTTCGCGAGGTCCCCGTCCTCCTCCCGCAGCGCCATGGCGAGCTCCGCCGCCGCCATACGCACCGCCTCGCCGGTGATCAATGTCTGGCGCGAGCCAGAGGTCGTGCCTGAGTCGGGAGCCACCTCGGAGTTGCTGCCGCGGTTTTTGATCCGGGCGCGCCCGAGGCCCGTCGCCTCCGCGACCATCTGGACGAAGACTGTCGCGCAGCCTTGCCCGATGTCCGAGGCCGCGGCGTAGATTTCCACCGCGCCGCCGCGGACGGCGAGCTTGGCGCGTCCTTTGTCGGGCAGGCCGACGCCGACGCCGGCGTTCTTCATCGCGCAGGCGATGCCGGCGCGTCCGGCATTCTTTTCGTATACTTCGCGCACCGCCTCGAGCGTCTCTTTGAGCGCCGTCGAACGGTCCGCTATCTGCCCGTTGGGCAGCACCTTCCCCGGCTCTATCGCGTTGCGGTAGCGGATCTCCCAGGGGGAGATGCCCACCTTCTCCGCGAGCAGGTTGATGGTGCATTCGAGGGCAAATTCGCTCTGGCAGACGCCAAAGCCGCGGAAGGCTCCCGCCGGAGGGTTGTTCGTGTAGTAGCCGAAACCGCGAATGTCGGTGTTCTGGTAGCAGTAGGGGCCGACCGAGTGGGTGCAGGCCCGTTCAAGCACGGGGCCGCAGAGGGAGGCGTAAGCCCCGGTATCGAAGTATATCTCACAGTCCAGCCCTGTGAAGACGCCGTTTTCGTCGCAGCCCAGCGTGAAGGTCCCCTCCATCGCGTGGCGCTTCGGGTGGAAGGCGATTGACTCGCCGCGGGAGAATTTTACCTTTACGGGGCGTCTCACCGCCAGCGCCGCGAGCACGGCTACGTGCTGCGCGGAGACGTCTTCCTTGCCGCCGAAACCGCCGCCGACAAGCTTGTTTTCCACCACGATGCGTTCCGGCTCCCAGCCGAGCATGATCGATATCTCTTTGCGCGTGTCGTATACCCCCTGGTCGGAGGTGTAGACCTTGACGCCATCCTTATAGGGAAAGGCGAGGGCGCACTCGGGCTCGAGGAAGGCGTGCTCGGTGAAGGGCGTGCTGTAGCTTTGCGTCACGACATATTTTGATTCGGCGAGCGCTTTTTTCGCGTCTCCGCGCGTAACGTGCCGCGACTGACAGAGGTTGCCCTTTTCGTGGACGGGCGGCGCGCCCGCGGCCATCGCCTCGCGGACGCTGCGCACCGGTTCCAGCTCTTCGTAATCTATCTTGACGAGCTTCTTTGCCCGCGCCAGAATCTCTTCGTCCTCCGCGACGACGAGACAGAGCGCGTCGCCGACGCAGCGGGTCACGCCGCCCTTGGCGATCATCACGTCCCAGTCCTGCTGGATGTGGCCGACCTTGTTGTGCGGCACGTCCTCCGCCGTGAGCACGGCGAGCACGCCGGGGAGCGCGAGAGCTTCGGAGGTGTCGATATCCAGCACCCGCGCGCGGGGATATTTTGAACGGACGGCGGAGGCGTGGGCCATGCCCTCCATCACCACGTCGTCGACGTATTCCCCATAGCCGAGTACCTTCTCGCGCACGTCGACGCGGAAAGCCCGCTTGCCGACGCCAAAGGAGTCACCCTCCTCCAGGCTTTTTTCGATCATGGCCTCGCCGCGAAGAACCGCGCCGGCGAGTTCGATGCCCTCGATGATCTTCTTATAGCCGGTGCAGCGGCAGATGTTCCCTCTGATCGCCCGCTTTATCTCGGCCTCCGTCGGATTCGGGTTGCCGTCCAGCAGCGCCTTGGCCGCCATCACCATCCCGGGGGTGCAAAAGCCGCACTGGACGGCGCCCATCGCGCCGAAGGCGTAGACGAAGGCCTCCTTTTCCCTTTCGCTGAGCCCCTCCGTCGTAACGATGTTTTTACCGGCGGCTCTTTTCGTAGACAGAACGCAGGAGCGCACAGCCCTTCCATCCACGATGATCGTGCAGGTGCCGCAGGCGCCCTCGCTGCAGCCGTCCTTTACGGAACTCAGCCCCAGGTCGTCGCGCAGGAAGCGAAGCAGCGGCTTATCCTGCGCGGTCTCGTAAGTTTTCCCGTTTACAATAAAGCTGTATTGCTCTCCCATTTTATCTCCCCCTTATCTTTCAGGGCGGGCGGCCGAGGGCAAACGCATGAAATATCGCTCCCCTCCGGCGCTGCCGGACAGCGTCATCTTCAGCGCTTTCATCACGGCCGCCGTAAGCTGTCTTACGGAATAACGAAGGGAATGCCGGGGACTCCCTTCGGTATGTATTCTCCGGGCCTGCAAACGCCGCCTGAAAGCGAAAATACCGCCCGGCGCCGCCGGCTGCGCAATGTTTTCACAAAGAGGCTTAATGCGTTTGCCGCAGCAAGCAGCCTCTTTTACCTCTTTCTTCCGCGAAAGAGCGCCGGGGGAAGCTGTTCCTCCGACGCCATGATGAGCGCGGCGATCTCGGGAGGAAGCTTCTCCGCCAGCGCCTCCGCGCCCAGACGGTATTCGGCCCCGTTCAGACGCACCAGATAACCGTCCGCCACCGCCGCGTAGCCGGAATTAGCGCTGTCGGCGAAGTCCCGCTCGCCGGCGAAGTAGGTGAATTTATCTTTGTAGGGAGCGCTCTTCCAGGGACAGAAGGTCTCGCAGTTGCCGCATTCGTTGCACATAGAGTCCACGTGTATTATCTGCGTCCGTCCGTCGCGGCCGGTCACCGTCAGGTTGGCGCGGTTAGGGCAGACGTCGGCGCAATTTTCGCAGACGGTGGCGCATTCAAGGCAGCGTTTCGCCTCCGCTTGCGGTTCGCCTAAAGCGGCAAGCAGGCCTTTTCTGGCGCGGGCTTCTTCGGCTGCGCCGCCGTTGCCGCGCGCCGCCGAAGCAAGTGCCAGGCCCTCCGCGCGCGCGATTGCGTCGGCGGCCGCCCTCGCGTCGGCGATCGCCTCGACCACCGTAGCGGGGCCGCGCCGCGCGTCTCCGATAATAAAGACGTTTTCAGCGCCCGCAACCCGCATATCGCCGCCGCAGACTGCGCGCCCCCTGCCGTCGACGGCAAGGCCGTTTACGGTGAACAATTCGCTCTCCACCTCTTCGCCGACCGCCGCGATCACCGTATCCGCCGGTATTTCGACGGTCTCCGCAGTCTCTACGGGGCGGCGTCGCCCCGAGGCGTCCGGCTCGCCCAGCTTTACGCGCACGCAGAGGAGCGTGCCGGCACGGAAGGCCTTCGGCGCGAGCAGCTCGCGGAAGACGACGCCCTCGTCCAGCGCCAGTTCGAGCTCTTCAAGGTCCGCGGGCATATAGGCCTTTGTCCGCCGGTAGACGAGGCTGACACGCTGAACTCCGGGGACCCGTTTCGCGGCGCGCGCGGCGTCCATCGCCGTGTTGCCGCCGCCGACGACGGCCACGTATTCGCCCAACCCATCGCACTCGCCGTTTTTATATTTCTCGAGGAAATCAAAGACGTCGGTCGTCTCGCCCTCTTCAAGCTTCAGCTTTCCATGCTTCCAGGCGCCGTTCGCTAACACCACATATTTAAATCCCGCCGCTTTGAGCTCCGCTATGCTTTGCCGGGGGGCGTCTGTGACAAAGTCAGCGCTGTAGGCCGAGACGATTTCCAGATCTTTTTTCACCGCCGCCGCGCCGATACGAAAATCGGGAATGATGCGGCTCACGACGCCGCCAAATACGGAGGCCTGTTCGTACACGGTCGCCTTGACGCCGCTGCGGCCGAGAAAATAGGCGGCGGCCATACCGGCGGGGCCGCCGCCGATAATCGCGGCCTTGGCTTCGCTCCGCGCCGCGGGCCGCGGCAGCTTTTTCATCGCCTCCCCGACGCCCTTTTCCGCGCAGAGCAGCTTGACGGCGCGTATCGCCACCGATTCGTCGTAGAAATTCCTCGTACACCTGCTCATGCACCGGTGGCTGCAGATTGTGCCGGTGATGAAGGGCAGCGGGTTTTTATCGAGGATCACCGCCAGCGCCTCGGCAAACCTGCCCTCGCCGGCAAGCCTGACATACTCCGGCACATCCTGATTTATCGGGCAGCCCTCCTCGCAGGGGGCTATAAAACAGTCCGTCAGCGGGACGGGCCTGTCTATCTTTTTGTTCGCCGGGAGCTTCGCCGGCTTGCGGTATTTCTTATCGAGCGAGGCCCGCGCGGAGAGAGCCTTGAGCTTCTCATTGTCCACGCCGCGGAACGGGCCGCAGCCCCGCGCGGCGTATTCGTCGGCAAGCTGTTTTACCCGCTGGTAGCCGCCCGGTTTCAAAAGCGTCGTGGCGAGCGTCACCGGCCAAATGCCGGCGCTGTAGAGCGAAGCGATGTTTTCCGCGTCCGCGCCGCCCGACCACGAAACGCGCAGCCCGCCGCCGAAGTCCTCCGAAAGGCGGCGCGCCACCTCGAGCGTCAGCGGGAAAAGGGCGCGTCCCGACATGTACATCTCGCCGCCGGCCATATAGTCGTTGGGGTTATCGACGGGGAAAGTGTTGGTGAGCTTGACGCCGAAATCAAGGCCGTTTTCCGCCGCTTTGTCCGCCAGCCGCCTCAGCATCGGCACGGCGTCGGCGTACTGCAAGTCGTCAAGGAAGTGGTGGTCGTCGAATTGCATATAAGAAAAGCCGAGCTCGTCCATCTTCGCGCGGGCATATTCATATCCGAGGAGCGTCGGATTGCATTTGATAAAGGTATGGAGTTTCTTCTCGTCGAGCAGGTAGGCGGCGATGCGCTCAATCTCCCGCGGCGGACAGCCGTGGAGCGTCGAAAGGGTAATGGAGCCGCAGACCGCGGGCGAGATGGCTTTGACATAATCTTCGTCAAGATTATTGAACCTTTCCAGATGCGCCAGCGTCCAGTCCTCGCACTCTTTCCAGACATCCGTCCAGCGCGCGTCCTTCAGCCCCTCGATAAAGGCGTCGATCTTCTCCGACCTGATGCCTTCAAGATCGTAGCCGACGCTCATATTGAACATGAAGCCGCAGGGAGCGCCGAGCGAAAACTCCTTGGCGATCAGCTTCAGGACATACCAGGCCTTGACGTACTCCGCCAACGCCTGCGGCACACGAAGCTCCGTCGACCATTCGACGTTGTAGCATTCGTCGCGCGCGTCGATGCAGGGTTTGGAGACCGGCAGGTCCTCCCCGTCAAGCGTCTGCACCGTCTTCAACTCAAAGAAGCGCGAACCGGCAAAATAGGCGGCGATAATATTCTGCGCCAGCTGGGTATGCGGCCCCGCCGCCGGGCCGAAGGGCGTTTCGATCTTTTCGCCGAGAAAATCCAGCGCCGCTCCCTTTGCCCGGTAAGGAAAACGCACGCCGAATACGCCTCTGCCCTCTTTCACATCTTTAAGAATCCACTCCATCAAAATCCCAAAGGGAATGGGAGTCATTCGGTCGCTCATGCCAGAAACCTCCTGTGATATGATTGTATTGACGTTAACATAAAAATTTTTTAGATATCAGTATTGCCGATTATGTAACAAGAACGCCTGTCCGTCATTATTATTTTGTGCTTCAACCCGTTTAACCTGATTCTAGCACATATAAAATGAAAAGCAATAGATTCGTCAAAAAATTTTTTAGAATTTCAAAAAATTTTTTAGAAAAACCCTTGACTATGGAAATTATTGTGCTATATTCAATATGCGCACGCTACAGAGGTAATTGTAAAAATTAGGTCAACTCGAAAGTAGATGATTACATGCAGGATACATCGGCTGTAGATTTTATGAAGCGGCTCGCGAAAGGGCTCGCCGCACAGTTCGGCGAAGACTGTGAGATCGTCATTCATGACCTGGAGTCTGAAAACAGGGACAATACCATCATCGCCATCGAAAACGGCCATGTGACGCACCGTGAGGTCGGCGGCGGCCCGTCGCGCATCGTCCTGGAAGCGTTAAAGACCCCGCCGGAAAAGCTGGAAGATCATTACGATTACCTTACGAAGACCTCTGACGGACGGCTGATCAAGTCTTCTTCTATATATATAAAAAATGACGAGGGAAAACCGGCCGGCATCTTCTGCATCAACTACGATATCACCAAGTTCGCGATGGCCGAATCGACGATAAAAAACTTTTTGCATGTCGCGCCGCAAAACGAAGAGCCGGAGCGCATACCGCAGAACGTGGGCGAGCTGCTTGACGAACTGATCGAGGGCGCCGTCCGCTACGTCGGCAAGCCGGTGCCGATGATGAAAAAGGCCGACAAGATCAAAGCCGTCCAGTACCTGAAAAATAACGGGGCCTTCCAGATATTGAAGTCCGGAGACCGCGTCTGCAAGCTCTTTAAGATATCCAAATTTACGCTTTACAACTATATCGATTCTGTAGATACCGAAAGTTAAACTACCTTAACGAAGGAGCGGCTGATATGAATAGCATCAAGTGGATCGAGAACAAAATGCCCAAGGCAGAGGACAAAGAGCTCGAAATAATGGCTCATGACAATGTGAAGGCCGCGCGCGCCTTCCACGAAAGCTTTCCGCAGTATAAAGTAACGCCGCTCGCGGAGCTCAAAGAGCTCGCGAAGTTCTACGGCGTCAGGAACCTTTTCATCAAGGACGAATCATACCGTTTCGGCCTCAACGCCTTCAAGGTGCTCGGCGGCTCCTTCGCAATGGCGCGCTACATCTCCAAGCTGACGGGCCGCCCCATCGAGGCGCTTACCTACGACGCGCTTACCTCCCCGGAACTCAAAAAAGAGACCGGCGAGATCACCTTCTTCAGCGCCACCGACGGCAACCACGGACGCGGCGTCGCCTGGGCGGCGAACAAGCTTGGGCAGAAATCCGTCATCATGATGCCGAAGGGCTCTCAGAAGGCGCGCTTCGACAACATCCGCAAAGAGGGCGCGGTGACGACGATCGAGGAATTCAATTACGACGACTGCGTGCGCAAAGCGGCGAAAGCCGCCGCCGGGACGCCGGGCGGCGTCATCGTGCAGGACACCGCCTGGGAGGGATACGAAGAAATCCCCGCCTGGATCATGCAGGGCTACGGCACGATGGCGATGGAGGCAGACGGGCAATTCTCGGAGGCGGCAAAAGAGGCTCCGACGCACGTATTCATACAGGCTGGCGTCGGCTCGCTCGCGGGCGCGGTCGTCGGCTACTTCGCCAATAAATATCCTGAAAATCCCCCGACCTTCGTCGTCGTGGAGTCGGACCAGGCGGACTGCCTCTACCGCTCGGCCTGTGCGGGAGACGGCGGCATCCGCATCGTCGACGGCGACATGCGCACGATCATGGCGGGGCTGGCCTGCGGCGAACCGAACACCTCCTCCTGGCAGATATTGAAGGACAAAGTCGCGGTCTTCGTCTCAGTACCCGACTGGGTGGCGGCGAACGGCATGCGCGTCCTCGGCGCGCCGCTCGCGGGCGACCCGCGCGTAATCTCGGGAGAATCTGGCGCGGCCCCCGCGGGCTTCCTCTACTCGCTGATGACCGACGAGGCGCTCGCGCCGCTGCGCGAAAAACTGGCCGTCGGCGAAGAATCGCGCATCCTCCTCTTCTCCACCGAGGGAGACACCGATCCGGAAAATTACCGCCGCGTCGTCTGGGACGGCGCCTGCGGACGCTGACGAAGAGCCGCGGAATATACGCAAAACCGGGCCTCGCGCGGATTAGATATTTTACTTACAAAAATCTAAAGATTTAGACATGGAGGGAATAATCATGGATTTCAGCGCAATCAAAAAAGCGTCGGAGAATTATGGCGCGGAGATGACGAAATTTCTGCGCGACCTTGTCGCGATCCCCGGCGAAAGCTGCGGCGAAGAGGGCGTCGTCAACCGTATCGCGGAAGAGATGAAGAAGGTCGGCTTCGACAAGGTGGAGATCGACCCGATGGGCAACGTCCTCGGCTATATGGGCGCAGGCAAAACGCTCATCGGCTACGACGCCCATATCGACACCGTCGGCCTCGGCGAACGCTCCAACTGGAAGTTCGATCCCTACGCGGGCTACGAAAACGAGACGGAGATCGGCGGCCGCGGCACCAGCGACCAGCTCGGCGGCATCGTCTCGGCGGTCTACGGCGCGAAGGTCATGAAGGACCTCGGCCTGCTCTCCGACAAATACCGCGTGCTCGTCACCGGCACGGTGCAGGAGGAAGACTGCGACGGCCTCTGCTGGCAGTACATCATCAACGAGGACAAAGTCCGCCCCGAGTTCGTCGTCTCCACCGAGCCGACCGACGGCGGCATCTACCGCGGTCAGCGCGGCCGCATGGAAATTCGCGTCGACGTTAAGGGAGTCTCCTGCCACGGTTCGGCTCCCGAGCGCGGCGACAACGCGATCTACAAGATGGCCGACATCCTTCAGGACGTGCGCGCGCTGAACGAAAACGACGCCGCCGACGACAAGGCCGTCAAAGGGCTCGTCAAAATGCTCGACGAAAAATACAACCCCGAATGGCGCGAAGCCCGTTTCCTGGGCCGCGGCACCGTCACCGTCTCCGAGATATTCTTCACCTCTCCCTCACGCTGCGCCGTCGCCGATTCCTGCGCCGTCTCCCTCGACCGCCGCATGACCGCGGGCGAGACCTGGGAAAGCTGCCTTGACGAGATCCGCGCCCTGCCGGCGGTGAAAAAATACGGCAAAGACGTGACCGTCTCCATGTACGAATATTCCCGTCCCTCCTATAAAGGGCTGGTCTACCCCATCGAGTGCTACTTCCCCACCTGGGTCATTCCCGAAGACCACAAAGTCACCAAAGCGCTCGAGGAGGCCTACAAGAATCTCTACGGAAACGCCCGCGTCGGCGCGGCGGAGACCCTTCCCATGAGGACGGCGCGCCCGCTGACCGACAAATGGACCTTCTCCACAAACGGCGTCTCCATCATGGGACGCAACGGCATCCCCTGCATCGGCTTCGGCCCGGGGGCGGAGGCTCAGGCTCACGCTCCGAACGAAAAGACCTGGAAGCAGGACCTCGTGACCTGCGCCGCCGTATACGCCGCGCTGCCCGCGCTCTACTGCAAATAGCGCGGCCGCGACACGCTGACGCCCGCGCGCTGACAAATAATCTATTAAATACAGGAGGATAATAAAATGCCGCTTATGGATAAATATATCGCCGCCCTCAACGGGCTGAACTTCGCCGACATGTATAACAACGACTTTTTCCTCACCTGGGAAAAAACGCGCGACGAACTCGACGCGGTCTTCACGGTGGCGGACGCACTGCGCGCTCTGCGCGAAAACAACGTCTCCTCACGCATCTTCGACAGCGGGCTCGCGATCTCGCTCTTCCGCGACAACTCGACGCGCACCCGCTTCTCCTTCGCCTCCGCCGCCAACCTCCTCGGGCTCGAAGTGCAGGACCTTGACGAGGGCAAATCGCAGGTCGCGCACGGCGAGACCGTCCGCGAGACGGCGAACATGATCTCATTTATGGCCGACGTCATCGGCATCCGCGACGACATGTATATCGGCAAGGGCAACGCCTACATGCACCAGATCGTAAACGCCGTCAAAGAGGGCTACGAAGACGGCATCCTCGAGCAGCGCCCGACACTCGTCAACCTCCAGTGCGATATCGACCATCCGACGCAGACGATGGCCGACACCCTCCACGTCATTCACGAGATGGGCGGCGTCGAAAAGCTCAAGGGCAAAAAGGTGGCGATGACCTGGGCCTACTCGCCCTCCTACGGCAAGCCCCTCTCCGTGCCCCAGGGCGTCATCGGCCTCATGACCCGTTTCGGCATGGAGGTCGTGCTCGCCCATCCCGAGGGCTATGAGGTAATGGAGGATGTCGAAGAGGTGGCGAAGAAGAACGCCGCGGCCTCAGGCGGCTCCTTCCGCAAAACCAACAGCATGGCCGAGGCCTTTGAAGGCGCGGACATCGTCTATCCCAAGAGCTGGGCGCCCTTCAAGGCGATGGAAAAGCGCACGGACCTCTACGGCGCGGGCGACTTCGAGGGCATCAAGACCCTTGAAAAAGAGCTGCTCGCTCAGAACGCCGCCCACAAGGACTGGGAATGCACCGAAGAGATGATGAAGAGCACGAAAAACGGCAAGGCGCTCTACCTTCACTGCCTCCCCGCCGACATCACCGGCGTCAGCTGCAAAGAGGGCGAAGTGGCCGGCTCCGTCTTTGACCGCTACCGCGTGCCGCTCTACAAAGAGGCGAGCTTCAAGCCCTACATCATTGCGGCGATGATCTTCCTCAGCAAGATGAAAGACCCACAGGCCGCCTTGGCCGCCCTCGAAGCGGGCAGACGCGCGCGCCTGATGAAATAAAAAATCCTTTCCCCGGCGCAGCGCCACCTCAAAGGGTGGCGCTACGCTTGTCTTGGGGGAAAATTTTACGACAGCCGCCGCGTTGACATGCCGGCAGCGCCGCTGCACGCGCCGCGCGAAAAAGACCGTGATCTAAAGAAGCGGCTTTTTGGGTTAAAGCTCCAGCTCTTTTCTTATACGTTCGGCGCGGCGCACCGCCCCAAAGTCCTCATAGAGCTTTACGGCGGCTTTGGCGTAATAATCCCAGGGCTTTTCGAGATATCCCGGCACCGCGATGGCAGATTCCGCCGCTAGCTTGCCGACCCAGCCTTTTGCCATCAACTGCGCGGCGCACCAGCTCCTCTTTCCGATGGCAACCAAAAAATCGGCTTTCATAAGTGAACGTATTGCTTCTTTAAAATCCCCGCTTTGAGCATCGCAGACTGCCTTAAGGCTATATAGTATGGAGCAGCAATGCCCTCCCTGCGATCTTTCAAACTGTAAAACGCCTTCCCTAATATGCTCCCTGAACAGGCGGTAATCGCCTATGTCTAATGCCGTATCAGCAATATGGGCATGAAAATGGCTCTGTCCCCAGAACAATCCAGCTCTTTTGCATCTATCCAAGCAATATTTAAATTGTTCCATAGCATACTCGCTTTCGCCAAGCCACTGCCTCATCTCTCCGATATAGCACCTGGGGGCGAGTAAATTTAGAGTGTAAAATTTACCCGCCATTTCAAGTGCTTCAAATACCTTAATAGACTCGATAAAGATACTTTCCGCTTGTCTATAATTACATTCAATAAGCTGAGCCATGCCGATCAATCTATATGCTAACCCTTTATGGTTTTCCTTTCCCATTTTGCTTGCGAGATCAAAAATATCTTTCCCACACTTTGAAAGTTCCGCGCTCTTGTCGGTCTGCAAATACTGGTGCGCTATATCTTCCATACAATACAGTGCAACATCATCAAAGCCATAATCATTAGCCAATTTTAACGCGGCGTCCACCAGGCTCCTCCCGCTTTCATACTCGCCCCAATTAATTTTGTAGCCGCCGTACATTTCCAAATATGAAGCTTCCATCCGCTTAAAAAGCACTCTGTCTCTGTCAGCATAACGGCAATTACTGAGAATTTCACGAACCGCCGAAAAGTTTTCTTCCGTTTCTTCTCTGTCGCTGAATGGCAGTGAACATTTTAGAAGCACTTTATCCTGAATCATCGGAAAAAGGATGTGATTTAGGTTTATGTGAAAGCTCATCTCCTGTAAGTGCTGTTCCAGAACCGCCATGTCATTGCCTGCCATTTTGTAATGATGCCTAAGCTTCCCGCTTAAAGCGGGATTCCACCTATGCGGCGAATAATGCCTTTTCAAAACCGTCGCTATCTCTTGATGGATTCTCTTCCTTTTAAATTTGGGAATTGATTCATAAACACACTCTCTAACATTGTCGTGTGAAAATGCGACAAACACGTCCCCATTTTCCTCTACTTCTCGAATCATTTTTCTTCCCAATAACCCCACTATGGGGCAGGATATTTCCTCTAAGCTAATCTGCGCGACTAACGCCAAGTCATCAGGCGCCGCCGGGCTGCCAAAAACAGATAGTATGGAAAGAACCTCTTGTTCTTTTTCCGTAAGTCCCTCCATACGCCCCATTATTAATCCCCGTAACCCCGCCCGGCATTCGGCATTTGCGTTTTCTTTTAATATTTTTGTCATTTCAACCAGTAAAAGCGGGATGCCCGAACTTTCCCTTACAAAATAAGTTTCTCCCCGTGAGCGAATTATGTCTTCTGATAAGAAGGCTCGAAAAAATGCCATTATTTCTTCTTTTGAGAAAGGTAAAAGCTGTAAGCTAAGTACAGAATACGTAATAGATGGCCTTAGGTTATAAACTATACTCATCAGATTTTTCGCGCCTTCAGGACGACACGTCATAAAAATCATTGCTGGAATCTTGAGCTCAGAGATAAAAATTTGAAGTAATTTTAAAGATTGGGGATCGAACCAATGCATATCCTCAAAAATTAAGCACAAACGTTTACCTCTTGATATTCTAAGCGCCATATCGCCAAGTATTTTTGCAATAATCAAGGTTTCCCGTTCCTGAGGTAAGGGCGCTGCGCCTCGACAATACTCATCATGAGAAACATCATAAAAATATCTTGCCAGAATCGCCGTGTATTGGGAGTCGAGAGAAATTTGAGCTTCTCTAAATAAATTAACCATCTGTGTAACTACATTTTTCCAAGCCGAGTATGCAAACCTTTCCCCAATTGGTATCGGCGAAGCGCTGAAAACAACCATGTCATCTGACTGCAAAAGACCTAGAACATGATTAACAAAAGCGGTTTTGCCTACCCCGGCTTCTCCATGAATAAAATACAGATGCATGCGGCCGCTCTGATACATTGCAGAGTCTAATACTTTCCGGACCTCATTTTTTCTTCCGCAGAAAAACTCTTCTCTGCCTGACTTTTTGTTTGGCGTGTCAATTGACAATTTCTCTGCAAAATGTCGAAGTTCCGCGCAGGGCCGCACCTGCGCCTCGCTTTGGAGCTTTTTACAAAATTCTTTATATATACATAAAGCTTTCATTGTTTGATTGTAAGTTACATACATCTTCATAAGCTCAAGGACAGTTCCTTCATCAAAAGGGTCAATTTTTAGGATAGCCAGCAAAGATTCTATCCTTGCGCCCTCCATGCCCTTGTTTGAAAATACATAAGCGCGAGTCTTTAGCCAAGCAATTATTTTTTCCCTGATCTGTCTTCTTGCACATATGAGCCATTCGTTGAAATCTGGAATTTCCAGTGACTCAAAGCCACAAAGCGGTTCTTCAAAAAGCAGAGGAGAAATACCACCGTCATAGGAGGCGCACAGCTCATCTACATCCAGTGCATAATCACGCAAGAGCAAGCCCCCCTGCTCTACATAGAAATTATGAGGCAGGAATTTTCTAAGTAAATAAATAACGTTACGTATATTGCCTGAGGCTTGGCGTTCATCCTTATCGCCCCAGAAAAGACATTTTATCTTCTCTTTTGAGCGCCGCCCCTCCAGCGCAAGATAAAAAACAATAGCATCCGCTTTTTTAAAAGGCAAGATGACTATTGCGTGATTATTTTCTATACAGGTTTGCCCAAGAAGATGCAGTATTAGTTTCAATAATATCACCTCCGCCGGATTAGATTAAATGATTTTATAGTACATTAGCGCGCTATAACGCTATTTAGTATAGTTATTACTGTGTCAAAGAAATATAAAAAATTTATAAAAATGTAAAAACTGTATTTTTGTAAGGCATATAAACAAAACAGTTAAAACATTATTCTTGATATATATTTTACACCTAATTTATACAATTGCAGAACCGAAAAGCAATCAAGAAAGCCTTGGCGCTACAACGACTAAACTATATTTTAAGGAGGAAAGATGATGGACAACAAACTGCTCGGCGAAGCAATGAAAATCAAGCTGGAATTTCCCGGCGGGCTGCCACCGAAAAAAGAGTTCGACCCGCAGTATCGCCGCGCGCCGAACCGCGTTTACACGCTCAACGAAAAGGAGACAGTGCTCGCACTGAAGAACGCGCTGCGCTATATCCCGGAAGAGCATCACGCGGAAATCGCCCCCGAATTTCTTGAGGAGCTACGCACACGCGGGCGCATCTACGGCTACCGCTTCCGCCCCGAGGGAAGGCTTTACGGGAAACCTATCGACGAATATAATAGCGGCTGTATCGAAGGCAAGGCCTTTCAGGTGATGATCGACAACAACCTTGACTTCGACGTTGCGCTTTACCCCTACGAGCTCGTCACCTACGGCGAAACTGGACAGGTCTGTCAGAACTGGATGCAGTATCTACTGATAAAAAAATACCTTGAGATCTTGACGCCGGATCAAACGCTCGTCCTTGAATCCGGCCATCCGCTCGGCCTCTTCAAATCATCCCCCACCGCGCCGCGCGTGATGCTCACCAACGGCCTGATGGTCGGCCTCTTCGACAACCAGGAGGAGTGGCACCGCGCGATGCAGCTCGGCGTTTCAAATTACGGGCAGATGACGGCGGGCGGCTGGATGTATATCGGGCCGCAGGGCATCGTTCACGGTACCTACAACACAATCCTCAACGCAGGACGCATCAAGTTTGGCGAGTGCGGCGACGGCATGAAGGGACGCCTCTACGTCACCTCGGGCCTCGGCGGTATGAGCGGCGCACAGCCAAAGGCGGCGGACATCGCCGGATGCGTTTCGATCACCGCCGAGGTTGACTGGTCGCGAATAAATACGCGCCATGAACAGGGCTGGGTCAGACTGATCGCCAAGACGCCGGAAGAGGCCTTCGCAATGGCGAAAGAAGAAATGGCTAAGGGCGAAGTCAATTCCATCGCCTTCCACGGCAACGTCGTCGATCTGCTGCAGCATGCCGTCGACCACAACATCGCCATCGACCTGCTCTCTGACCAGACGAGCTGCCACGCCGCCTACGACGGCGGCTACTGCCCCGCCGGCATAACCTTCGAGGAGCGCACGCGGCTGCTCAGGGAAGAACCGGAAAAATTCCGCCTGCTCGTCGATAGGACGCTCAGAAAACATTTTGAACTGATAAAGATACTCGTGGACCGCGGCAGCTATTTCTTCGACTACGGCAACTCCTTCCTGCGCGCCGTCTACGACGCGGGCGTCAAGGAAGTGGCGAAAAACGGTGCCGATACCCATGACGGCTTCATCTTCCCCAGCTATGTGGAAGACATCATGGGACCGCTGCTCTTCGACTATGGTTACGGCCCGTTCCGTTGGTGCTGCCTTTCAAGAAAACCGCAGGACCTGCACAAGACTGACATGGCGGCGATGGCGTGCATCGATCCGAACAGGCGTTTCCAAGACCGCGACAACTGGGCCTGGATCCGCGACGCAGAGAAGAACAAACTGGTCGTCGGCACCCAGTGCCGCATCCTCTACCAGGATGCGGAGGGGCGCATCCGCATCGCACTCAAATTCAACGAAATGGTGCGGAACGGCGAGATCGGCCCGGTGATGCTCGGGCGCGACCATCACGACGTCTCTGGCACCGATTCACCCTATCGTGAGACGGCGAACATCAAAGACGGCAGCAACATCATGGCTGACATGGCGACATTATGCTACGCGGGAAACGCGGCACGCGGCATGAGCCTCGTGGCGCTGCATAACGGGGGCGGCGTGGGAATTGGAAGAGCGGTCAACGGCGGCTTCGGACTGGTACTCGACGGCTCATACCGCATCGACGAAACGATAAAAAGCGCGCTGAACTGGGACGTGATGAGCGGCGTGGCCAGACGTGCCTGGGCGCGGAACGACGGCGCGCTCGAGGTCTCGGCGGCCTTCAACGACAACCGCGCGGGGCAGCACATCACTCTGCCCTATCTAGCGGATGAAGCGTTTCTTACGGAGCTTGTGGCAAAACACTAAGATACATCGACTGGGGGCGGGTCCACATAACGGAGCCCGGCCCCGCGCCTTATATCGCGCCCGTTACGGTGAAGCCGCGGCGGACAGCAGGCGGCGATGAGAAAACAGCTTTTGGGAGGTAAGGAGACAGAGTGGCGAAGATAAATTATTACGCAGAAAACCTGCATTCTGAGCGGCTGCGCCAGGTATACGAGACGGAGCTGCCGCGGGTCGCCGAATATCTGAAACGGGAGATAGACTTTGTGCGGAGCCATCTGAAAAAGAGTGACTGCGTCCTTGAAATTGCCGCCGGATATGGCCGGATCATGAGGGAGATCGCACCCGGCGTCAAAAGCGTGACCGGCATCGACATTTCGGAGAAAAACGTCGCCTACGGAAAAAACTATCTCAAGGATGTAACGAACGCCGAGCTTCTGGTCATGGACGCACACCGCCTTGACATGCAGGAGCGTTTCGATGCCATATTATGTCTGCAGAACGGGCTGTCCTCCGTAAAGGCTGACGATCCGGAGGCTTTCGTCATAAAGATGCTGAAATCGCTGAAAAATGGCGGGATCGCCCTTTTCAGCACCTATCATCCGAAATTCTGGGAAGGCAGGCTGGCGTGGTTCAGGGAGCAGGCCGCCAAGGGGCTACTCGGCGAACTGGATATGAAAAAAACGAAAGAGGGCGTCATCGTCTGCAAAGACGGCTTCCGCGCAACGACCCACCGGCGCGAAAGACTTGAAATGATCGGACGCGCAGCGGGATACGAGTGGCAAATATTTGAGGTGGACGATTCGAGCCTGTTTCTAGTGATCAAAAAATAATATCCAAGTGATACATCGTGAAGGAGGGTCTTCGCCATGTTCATGGTCATCACAAAATATGTCAAGGATATCGAAGAGGTGGACCGCTGGCTGCCGGCGCACTCCGCCTTTCTCGACAGGTATTACGCGCGTAAGAAGGTCATCTTCTCCGGACGCCG
>JAEXGR010000057.1 GCA_023450745.1 Synergistota bacterium | reverse complement strand
TCGTCGAACGCCCTTGGCGCGGCGAAAAAGGTGTACCTTTTTCGCCGCGCAGTTATTGACTTTTTTGGTGATTCGTTGTATCAATATGGGAACGTTGAAAGACAAAAAAGGTCTTTTTCAGAAGATGACAGCGTAATTCCACAGTGGCGAAAAAGGTACACCTTTTTCGCCACTGTTTTTGTTTTCAGCAGCCTGAGGGCTGACATTTGAATGCCATGCGGTCTGTGTTTTTATGACTTATCTTTGCGGAGTTTTTTTGATTTTGGTTATGGGGCTGACAACGCCAATCAGGTTTAGGTCATAGATTTTATCTAATACGAGCTGTACTGTCTGCGAAAGGCGAAGAAGCCGCCATGAAGCGTCTTGATCCAGGGAGCTCAGTACTCCTTCCGCCAGCCGCAAAGAGCTTGCGGCTGGCACCTCCCTCGGTGAGGGAGGCTTTTAGGGCAAAGATCAGAACAATGGCAGGGCATAGAAGGGATAGGCGCGCCAGCTTTGGGCGTGTGTTTTGTGCTCACGCCTTGCCAATTTTCACTTTCAATTCCGAGGGGGCAACGTTCCTTTCGTCCCGCCGCGAAAACTGCGGCGATCCGTCTCCCTCGGCGAGGGAGGCTTTTAGGGCAAAGATCGGAACAATGGCAGGGCATAGAAGGGATAGGCGCGCCAGCTTTGGGCGTGTGTTTTGTGCTCACGTCTTGCCAATTTTCACTTTCAATTCCGAGGGGCTAACGTTCCTTTCGTCCCGCCGAGAAAACTGCGGCGATCCGTTTCCCTCTCCGAGGGAGGCTTTTAGAGCAAAGATCAAAACAGTGGCCGGGCATAGGCACCGGAAGGGAAACGAGCTTTTTGGAGCATACTTATATTTTTGCGTTTGCGCTTCGCAGCTTTCAATTTCAGCCCCAAAGGTCAACGCTCATTCCATATCGGATTAGGCGTTTACCGCTGCCGGTTTGTTTTTCTTTCGCGGCCTTCTCCGGCGGATTTTGGGGGGCGCGGGGTCGGGCTTTTGTTCGGCGAACCACTGCGCGAGCCCTTGGGCGCTCATCGCGGAATCTTTTTTGAGAACTAGCGCGGGGAATTTTTTGATGATCTTTTTTGCCCGGCCGAGGTCCTTTAGCTTGGGGCAGTCTGTGAGCCGCACGGTTTTTTTGTTTTTGAGCCGGTGGAGGTAATTTTCCAGTACGCCAAGGTCGGAGTAGGTGAGGATGTCCGGCAGCTCCGGTTCATGGAAATTCGGCGTCTGAGAGAGTTCCGCGAGCGACCGGAAGGAATCTATCGACAGCTCCGCCGCCATTTTCAGCGCCAGCTTCGCGCAGCCCTCGGCGTCGGAGCCGGCGTGGTGCGGGCGCAGCGTGATGCCGTAGCGCCCGCAGAGGGCCTCGAGGTTGTATTTGCTGTTCTCTCCGTGGATTTCCGCCCGCAGGGCCAGTTCCAAGGTGCAGAGGTGTCCGTATTTCTGGTAGTCGTATTTTATTCTGTAGCTGCAAAGTATCGCGTCCAGGGTCAGCGCGTCGTCGCGAAAGCTGTGGGCGACTAGCGGGCGGCCCTCGATGTCGGGGAGGATTTTTTTCCAGACTTTATCGAAGGTCGGGGCGTCTTCCACATCGAGGGAGGTTATTCCGTGTATCTCCATCGCCTTTTTTTGAAAGTAGAACACGCGCTGCGGCGGCCTGACGAAAAACTCGCGGGACTTTATTATCCGCCCCTCTTCGACGACGCATATCCCCACCTGGCAGACGGAATTTTGGCTGTTGTTGGCCCTCTCGAAATCAATCGCCGTAAAGGAGAACGCATCGCTTTGCGGCAGGTATTTAGGGACGTTGATGATCATTCGCAGCTTCCTTTATGTTCTTTAATATAGATAGTCTTCCGCGCGGGCGCTAGTCCGGCTCCGGCAGGCTGTCTTTCAGGTAGGGCCTGGTCACGGAGCTCTCGCAGCCGAGCATCTCCTGCGGCGCTCCGCGGAAGATCACATGGCCGCCGGATTGGCCGCCTCCCGGCCCCATTTCGATTATATAATCGGCCTCTTTCATGACGTCGACGCTGTGTTCGACGAGGAAAAGGCTGTTTCCCGCGTCGGTCATCTCGTTGAAAAGCTTCATCAGCGTTTTGATATCGTCAAGGTGCAGCCCGTCGGTCGGCTCGTCGAGGATGAAGATGGAGCCGCGCCGCGCGAGGTGCGAGGCGAGCTTCACGCGCTGGAGCTCGCCGCCGGAGAGGGTCGTCATCGACTGGTTCAGGTGGAGGTAGCCGAGTCCGACGCGCTGCAGCGAAAGGAGCTTCTCACATAACGGCTTGCCGGCGAAGAACTCTGATGCCTCGACGACGGTCATATCCATCACTTCAGCGATGTTCTTTCCATTATATGTATAGGCGAGCGCCTCTTTGGAGTAGCGTTTTCCACGGCAGAGGTCGCAGACCGTCTCGATGGAGTCCATGAAGGCCATGCCGGAAACGATCATGCCGGAGCCGCCGCAGGCGGGACAGGCGCCTTTTGAGTTGAAGCTGAACCAGGCGGCCGCGGTTTTGTTCGCGGCCGCGAAGAGCGCGCGGATCTCGTCGGAGATGTCAAGGTATGTCGCGGGCGTCGAACGGAGGTTGATACCGATGTTTTTCTGTCCGATGAAGATGACCTCTTCGCGGCAATCCCGCTGGAAGGATTCCATCAGCGAGCTCTTGCCGGAGCCGGCGACTCCCGCGATGACCGTCATCACGCCGAGCGGCAGCTTTACGGCGACGTTTTTCAGGTTGTGCAGCGAGGTCGGCCCGAGCTCGAACCAGCCGGTCGGCTGGCGCAGGTTCTTCTTGAAGGGGCTTTTTCTCCTGAGCATGCGGCCCGTAAGGTTGTCGGAGGCGATGAGCTCTTCGTAGCTGCCCTCGAAGATGACGCGACCGCCGGCGCTTCCCGCGCCGGGGCCCATGTCGACGACGTGGTCGGCGAGTTTGATCACCTCGCGGTGGTGTTCGACGATCAGCACGGTGTTGCCGTGGTCGCGCAGGGCGCAGAGCGATTCCTTGAGCAGGCTGATATCCTTGGGGTGGAGGCCGACGCTCGGTTCGTCGAGGACGTAGGCCATATCGGTGAGCGCGGAGTTGATGTATTTCGCGATCTTGATGCGCTGGGCTTCGCCGCCGGAGAGGGTGCCGGTGCCGCGCGCGAGCGAGAGGTAGCCGAGGCCGATCTGTACGAGGGCCCCGAGCCGGCGGCCCAGCTCGCGCTTGATGTCCGCCGCCATCGAGTCAGTGATGGAGTCTACAAACTCGATCGCCTCCGGAATCGGCATCGCCGTGACGTCGGCGATATTTTTACCGTTGATGAGGCAGCTGCGCACCTTTTCGTTGACGCGGGAGCCGCGGCATTCGGGGCATTCGTAGGTGCTGACCATCCTGTCAAGGATATGCTGGAAGCGTTTGCCCTCCTTGGTGGTGATGATGCTGCGGTACATGCGCGGATAGATGCCCTCGAATTTGGCGGATTTTGGCCAGTTCGCGGGCGGGTTTTTGAGCCTTATCTGCGGCGAGTGGAGGAAGAGCTCCAGCTCTTCGGGGCTGTAGTCTCTGATCTTCTTGTCGAGGTCGAAGAGACCGCTGTAGGCGTAACGCTTCCAGCGCCAGAGCCCCCTGCCGAAGGTGGGAAAGTGTATCGTGTCCTCGTCGTTGAGGCTCTTGTCGAAGTCGACCAGCTTATGAATGTCGAGATCATTGACGATGCCAAGGCCGTCGCAGCGCGGGCACTTGCCCGCCGGGTGGTTGAAGGAGAAGACGTCGGAGTAACCGATGAAGGGGCGTCCGACGCGCGAAAATAGCAGGCGCAGAATCGAATAGATGTCCGTATAGGTGCCGACCGTCGAACGGGTGTTGGCCGCGGGCTTTTTCTGGTCGATGACGATCGTGACGGGGAGGTTGGCGATCCGCTCCACCTCCGGCCTGCCGTATTTGGGCAGGTATTGCTGTACGAAGCTGGGGAAGGTTTCGTTGAGCTCGCGCCGCGACTCCGCGGCGATGGTGTCGAGGCAGAGCGACGATTTGCCCGAACCGGAGACGCCGGTGAATACGGTCACGACCTTTTTGGGGATTTTGACGGAAATGTTTTTGAGGTTGTTTTCAAAGGCGTTCGTTATTTCGATAAATTCATGTGCCATTCTATTTCTTCACTCCATTTAATGCCGATAGACTCGCGGCCGTGCTTTGCTGCATCCGCCCAATATTTTGCGGCAAACTCTTGACATCGCCCGCGTTAAATGTTCCAATATTCACTAAGGCAGACGCTGCCTCCTTAATAACAGATAGCACAGGCGGAGCGCCCGACGCCGGCGCGGCGTTTTGGCAGGCCGTCTGGTTGTTTATCAGGTGAATAACATAACTCCTAAGGGGGAAAAAGACAATATGAAAATATTAGCGTTACAGGGCAGTCCCCGTTTGCGCGGCAACACGGCGATATTGCTCTCTCAGTTTGTGAACGGCGCGCGCGCCGCCGGCAGCGACGTTGAAGTGGTAAACCTGCAGGAGCAGAGTATCCATCCCTGCGACGCCTGCGACATGTGCGAGTGCGGAGAGAGAGATTTCTGCGTCTACAACGACTCGATGCGCGAAGTGATGAAGAAGGTGAAGGCGGCCGACGCCCTCGTGCTCGCGACGCCTGTTTGGTGGACCGGCGCCTCGTCGCTGACGAAGATTTTTCTCGACCGCCTCTACGGCTACAAGACGCGCGAATTTTTCGAGGGCAAGGGGATCTTCCTCATCACGACATATTTTGACAACCACGCCCACGAGCAGCCGCTGCCCGGCGCGGATATCGTCGGTTATGTCATTCAGTCGGTCTCGGATTTCACGGGCATGGAATTTCTCGGCCATCTGCGCTCCGCGGTGACGGGCACCGTCCTGGAGGATACTTCCATACTTGACAAGGCGTTCAAAGAGGGCAAAAATTTTGCAAAGGTAATGATTGAAGCTAAATAAAACTTTAATCTAAATTTAGAATAATTTAAAACTGGCCCTCTCTGTTTTCTCAAAAAACGAGAGGGCCTTTATTTTTCAGCTGTAGCTAGCATGGATTTTTTTGCGGTAAAAAATGAAAATATCCTGCATAAAAATATTTTTATATTATTTATGATAATGATTGATAAAATTAAGCAGAATTTTTGACGTGAAAGATTGCATACATTATGAGATTCCAATTATATTTCTAACAAAAGAGACGCTAATTAGAGGAAATATACATATATTTGTAAGTCATAATTGTGATTTCATAATAATATTAAGTAAAAAGCCAATAACGCTGTTTAAAAAATATTTTATCCCGATTATGATGTTCGTTATTTAGGTTTTTAGAATATTATGATATAATTCCCCGTGTAGCAAGACGTTATATTTTAATTGACCTTTTGGTCAAATTATAAGAAAGCATGGTGATCTACGTGAAGAAATTGGCGGTATTTTTACTTTTTGTTTCTCTGTTGGCAGTAGCGGCGGCGCCCGCGACGGCGGCTCCCGCACCGAAGGCCGGATGGCCCGCGCAGCTTAAGTTCATGGCCGGACCTCCCGGCGGCAACTGGTTCGCGCTCGGCAGCGCGCTTGCCGATATGTGGTCCAAGAACACGATCTCCGTAACGAGCAGCACCGGCGGCGGCGTTTCCAACATCATCAACGCCAACGGACACAAGGGCGACTTCGGCTTCTCCGTCACCTCGCTTCTCGGCGCGGCCATCAAGGGCGAACAGGACTTCATGGGCCGCCCCGCGAAGAACGCCGCGATCCTCGCAAACCTTTATACCCAGTATACCTATTTCATCATGCGCAAAGATTTTGCCGCGAAGAACAAGATAACGAAGCTCGGCGACATCTTTGACAAGAAGATCCCCGTCAAGATGGCGACGCTGAAGCCCGGCACCTCTTCGGAATTCGTCGTCAAGTCGCTCTTTATGAAGGGCTACGGCGTGACCTATAAAGATATCAAGAAGATGGGCGGCTCGATGGAATTCGCCTCGTATGAGGGCGGCGCCGACCTCATCGCCGACGGGCATATCGACCTCTTCATCTTCTCGGTCGGCAAGGTCGCCTCGATCGTCATGAACATCGAGAGCAAGGCCGACATCGTCTGCCTCCCCGTCGATGACAGCGCGCTCAAGGCGCTCTCCGACGCTTACGGAACGGTCACCTTCACGATCGACCCGGGAATCTACAAGAGCGTGAAGAAGCCCGTCAAGACCGTCGGCGACTACACCTGCATCGTCGTCCGCAACGACATCCCCGATACGCTCGCCTACGACCTCTGCAAGACCCTCTGGGAAAACAAGGCCAACCTCGCGAAGGCCGTGAAGGATATCGACGAACTGACGCCGCAGATCGCGGTGCCGCAGGGCGTGCCGACGCAGGCCGGCGCGCTGAAATACTGGAAAGAGCTGCAGGCAAAAACCAAGAAATAGGTCCCGACCTTAAGTATCTCCCGGGAGCGGAGGAATCTTCTTCCGCTCCCCCTTCTCCCCTTTTCACTAACGACAGATAACGGCTTTTTGTCGTTATTTAACCTGATGCCGGACTGTCCCATCCCGTTTAGGCAGGAGTGTGTGTAAATGCGAAAATTAAGCGGTTTGAGTTATAAATTTATGTACGTCTATTTTGTGGCGATCGGTCTCTTCCACCTCTATACCTCCGTATTCGGCGCCTATGAATCCTATTTGCAGAAAAATATCCACCTCGGACTCGTCCTCCCGACGGCCTTTTTTCTCTTCCCGATGTTCAAGAGGGCGCCCATGGACCGGGTGCCGCTCTATGACTGGGTATTAGGGGCG
Source organism: Synergistota bacterium (assembly GCA_023450745.1). Classification (GTDB taxonomy): domain Bacteria; phylum Synergistota; class Synergistia; order Synergistales; family Synergistaceae; genus Cloacibacillus. Next base: position 37,851 of record JAEXGR010000057.1, on the reverse strand, counting down.
CTGTCGGCCGTCCCCTCGATCTATGTCATTCTCAACTATGACGACATCGTCATGCGTATTCAGCAGGTCGACCCGCTGACGGCGGCTCAGTTCTGGTGCGGAATCCTTCTCTTCGCGCTGCTTCTTGAGGGCACCCGCCGCGTGGTCGGGCTTCCCCTGACGGTCATCGCTTTCCTCTTCGCGGCCTATATGTACTTCGGGCAGTCCCTGCCCGGCATCATGAAGGGGCTCTCCTTCTCGATGTCCGAGGTCGTGGAGCAGGTATATCTCACTGACGAAGGCATCTTCTCCATGCCGCTCGGCGTCTCGGCGACGTTGGTCGCCGCCTTCCTCATCTTCGGCGGCTTCCTGGAAAAATGCGGCACCGGCCCCTACTTTATGGAGGTGGCCCAGGCGTTCACGGGAACCGCTCCCGGAGGGCCGGCGAATATCGCCGTCATGAGCTCCTGCCTCTTCGGCTCGATCTCCGGCTCGGCGGTCGCCAACGTCTATGGAACGGGCACCTTCACCATCCCGCTGATGAAGAAGATCGGCTATCCCGCGCACTTCGCGGGGGCGGTCGAGGCGGTCGCGAGCTCCGGCGGCCAGATAATGCCGCCGGTCATGGGCGCGGGCGCTTTTCTCATGGCCTCCTTCCTCGGCGTTCCCTTTGTCGACATCATCATCGCGGCGATCACGCCGGCGATCATCTACTACGCGGCGGTCTTCCTCATGATACGTCTCGAGGCGATGAAGCGCGGCCTCAGGGGACTCTCGCCCGAGGACCTTCCCGACAAGAAGCAGGTGCTGAAAAAAGCCTACCTCTTCCTGCCGATCATCGGACTCGTCTATTTCCTCTTCGTCGGCATGACGCCGATGCGCGCCGCGGCGATCGGCGTCGTCCTCTCCTGGCTCGTCTCGCTGCCGCAGCCGGATAAGCGCATGGGGCCGAAAGCCATCGTCGACGCCATCTACGGCGGGGTGAAGAACATCACGCTGGTCTGCGTCGCCTGCGCGACGGCGGGCATCGTCCTCGCCTCCGTCTCGCTGACCGGCGTCGGCGTCAAGCTCGTCGGCCTTGTGCTGGCCTTTACGAGCGGCATTCCTTTGCTCGCGCTCTTCCTCGTCATGATCGTCTCCTTGGTCCTGGGGATGGGGCTGCCGACGACGGGCGCCTATATTCTGGCTTCGGCCCTCGGCGTCCCCATTCTCACGAAGCTTGGCTTCCCGGCGATCTCCGCCCACATGTTCGTCTTCTACTACGCGATCATCTCGAACATCACGCCGCCGGTCGCCCTCGCGGCCTATGCGGCGGCCTCGATCGCGGGCTCCGAGCCGAACAAGACGGGCTTTACCGCCTGCAAGCTCGGCTTCCTCGCCTTCGTCACGCCCTTCGCCTTCTGCTACGACCCGGGCATTCTTCTGCAAGGGTCTTTGCTGCAGAACGCCTACGGCATCCTCGCCTGCGTGGCGGCCTGCTTCGGCTTCGGCTTTGCGATGATGGGCTACCTGAACCGCGACCTCAAGCTTTGGGAGCGGTTGGTCTTCGTCGTCTTCGCCATCATGGGGCTTTCACCGAGTCAGCTTATCACGACGATCGGCGCGGTCGGCGTGATCGTGACCTGGGTCATTCTGGTAAGGTTGGGAAAGAAAAATACCTCGGCCCCGGCAGCGGCGTAAGTACCGTTCGCCGCGCGGAAAACAGAGCGGTCGATAAGAAAAATGACGGGCTCCCCGCGGGGGCCCGTCATTTTCTGAGGAAAAACCAGTAGTCCCGGCCTAACGCGGTTATCTCAAAGGTTCCGTGCCTGGCGCAGAGGGAAAGCAGCGCGCGGTTTGAAAAATCGGCGGCGATCACCTCTTCGCTCAAGAGCAGCCTTTTGTTGAAGTGCGCCATCGCCGCCATCGTGGAGAGGCTGTTTCTGGCCCACGGGGCGACGCCGCATCCGAGGATGTAGGTTATCCGCCTCCCGACGGCGAGCAGCTCCGCAAGGCGGCGCTCGATCTCGCGCAGGTGCGGCGCGTCGCCGGCGGCGTCGCCATAGCTGAAGATCGCGCGGCAGAGCGCGGGCGTCTCCTTCTTTAGTTTGCGGTAATCGACCAGATATTCATAAGCGGCGAGCCCCCGGCCGCCGGTCACGCCGAAAAGCCCGTCGTTTGCCGCGCAGTAGACGAGGGTATTTTTGATGCGTTCGCGCATCAGGGCGAGCCTCTCGCGCCGCGGCAGGCCCCGGTAAAGGTCCGCATAGTAGGAATTGTCGGCCATGCAGAGGGCCGCTAGTTCCGCCGCCTCCCCGATGCGGTCCGCCGCCAGCGCTTCGACGCCGGCACGATTGATCTTTTCCATCATTGAAGGGCCTCCCCTCGTTCACTTTCAAAAGTATTTTAAGTTATCGGACTATAAAAAGCGAGGCTTGCCAATTATCCCTAAAGCCTATAGAATGTCAGCTATGAGAAAGATGACCGCGTCGATTTCCGCCAATAAGTCATGTTGTTGCTGTACGGCTTCTCATTTAAAAACCGTACGGCCGGTCGGGCTGTACTTATAGAGCCGCAGGCGGATAGTTTTTTACGTTATTGACATCGTTATATTGAGGGGCCTGTCGTGAGACAGGCCCCTTTTACTATATACCGGGAGGGAATTTTTATGGGAATATGGAGATATATCAAAAGCGACTATCTGGCGGCGAAGCGGAACGACCCGGCAATCCCTGACGGCTTCCGCGGCTTTCTCGAGGTCGTCTTATGTACGCCGGGCTTTCTCGCGATCACCGCGCACCGCGGCATCCATTTTCTTCACACGCGCTGGCACATCCCCGTGCTGCCGCGCTTCATCTCGCTCTTCGTGCGCTGGTGGACGGGGATCGAGATTCATCCCGCGGCGCAGATCGGGGAAGGTTTCTTCATCGACCACGGGGCGGGCGTCGTCATCGGCGAAACGGCGATTGTCGGCAAAAATGTCACGCTCTACCAGGGCGTCACCTTAGGGGGCACGGGAAACGAAAAGAGCCACAAACGTCACCCGACCCTCGGGGACAACGTCTTTGTCGGCAGCGGCGCGAAGATCCTCGGTCCGATCACCGTCGGCGCCAACTCGCGTATCGGCGCGAACAGCGCCGTGTTGAAAAACGTTCCGGAAAACGCCACCGTCACCGGGATGCGGGCGCGGATCGTGAAGGTGGACGGCAAGCCCGTGAGCAGCGCGTCGGCGGCCCTTTCGCCCGAGGAGCTGCTGGCGCGCATCATCCGCCTTGAGGAGGAGCTGTACTACCTGCAGCGCGAGTTCCGGCAGTGCCGCGGCGACGAGCTCGAAGAGGACGGGGAAATTTCACGCGAACTTGAGATCGAGGTGTCGCATAAGTAAAAGCGACGCGCCGCTGAAAACGTTGATAATCGTTCTGATATATCAAAATAAACCCGAATATTATAATAACGTGATATTTCTGAACGCTATATGAGGTTCGACTAAGATTAAAATGGCCTGCCTGCACGGTAAAGTTTTTTTATCGTCCGCGGCGGCCATTTTTATCGCAAAGCTGCCTGTGGGGATGATAAATCTTTGTGTAGTCGATAATTTCTGCGGTTACTTCGCCTTTGGCGGGGAGGGCGGCCTCCGGCGGATTTGCGGCTGATGGCGGGGCGTCAAGGGCGTTTTTTTATAAATTAATAAAAATTTAAAAATATCTGATTGATATCAAATTATTTATTTTAGCAAAAAAATATTCTAACGTTGACATGATCGTTCTTCTGATATATCTTGTATCCAATAAAACGACTACGCAATTTTACATAAATATGTATAGGTGAAAGCACCGTCGCGGCTTTTTCGGCTTGTTTAAGCCGTATTTAGATAAAAGCACAAATTGAAGGGAGAGGTACCAGTAATGAAGAAATTTGCAGTACTCATGACAGCAGTCCTCGTATCCGCCATAATGGCGACCGCCGCTGTGGCCGCGGACCAGATCGTTTTCCGTTTCGCGGGACAGCAGCCGGTAGAGCACCAGTGCACGAAGATGATGAAGGACTTCGCGCAGAACATCGAGAAGAGAACCAACGGACGCGTCAAGATCAACGTCTTCCCCGCCAGCCAGCTCGGCGACTACACGCTCGTCATGGAAGAACTCATCCGCGGCACGGTAGACATGTCGGTAACGTCGTTTGCCAGCTCATTCGACCCCCGCTTTGAACTCGTTTACATCAACGGCTATGTCAGCGGCTACGATGAGGCGAAAAAAGTTTTCGCTCCCGGCGCTTGGCTCCCCAATAAACTCAGCGAACTCGGCAAGCCCCTCGGCGTCCGCGTCCTCGGCTCCTATGTCGAAGGCATGATCGGCGTCGGTTCGACGAAGCCCCTTAAAGATCCCCTCAACCCGAAGGTTGACAAGGGCGTTCTCACCCGCGTTCCCAATATGGACACCTATATGCTCGGCGCGCAGGCGATGGGCTTCCGCACGATCACCATTCCCTGGGCCGACGTCTACCAGTCGCTCCAGACGGGCGTCTGCGACTCCGTCAACGCGATGGCGACAGCCGCCGTTTACACGGGCCTCGGCGACGTAATCAAGTACTGGTACGCGACGAACTACTCGATGGAATACCTTCCCTTCATGATCAGCGAGAAGTCATGGAAGAAGCTCTCCCCCGCCGATCAGAAGATCTTCCAGGAAGAGGCCAAGAAGTTCACGCTTAAGTCCATCGACACCGCGAAGGCGGAAGACGTCAAGTACATGGACCTGATGAAGAAAAAGGGCATCAAGGTCTTCACCTACACCGAAGCGCAGCTCAAGCCGATCAAGGCCGCCTGCGTATCGTCATGGGACAAGCTTGGCCAGCGCGGCATGACCCCCGAGCTGATGGCGGAGTTCAAGAAGAACCTCGGCAAATAAGCCATAACGTTCCAAGCTTAATCTAAAAACCGCGGCCGGATGGAGACGGATGTTCTCTACCCGGCCTTTTCATTATACAATGGAGATCAATAAAACTTCCGGAGGTGACAGACGCCCATGCTTTTGCGGCAGATGAAATATTTTACGGCGGTCGTAGAGTACGGCAGCTTCACGGAAGCCGCCGAAGAGTGCTTTATCTCCCAATCGGCGGTCTCGCAGCAGATACGAGCGCTGGAGGACGACTTGGGCGTAACGCTGATCGTCCGGGAGCCGCGCGGTTTTTCCCTCACGCCGGCGGGAGAATACTTTTACCGCCGCGCGAAGGAGCTGCTGACGGAGGCGGAGTCTCTGCGCCGCGAGACCGTCCGTATCGGCCGCGACGAACGGCGGCTGCGCGTCGGTTACCTGCGATGCTACGGCGGGCAGGAGCTGCTCGAAGCGACGGCGGAATTCTCGCAGGCGCATCCCGAGGCGGCGGTGGATATCGTGAACGGCACGCATGAGGAGCTGTACGGCTTGCTGCGCGCGGGAACGGTAGACCTTGTTCTGAGCGACCAGCGCCGGGCCTTTTCCGAGGAGTATGTCAACTTTCACCTGCTTTACTGCGGTTGCTACGTGGAACTTTTTCCCTCCGCCTCTTTCGCCGGAAAAGAATATGTGACGCGCGAAGATCTCAAGGGAATGGCCTGCATTCTCGTCTCTTCGCGGGAACAGCAGCGCAACGAGGAAGAGTTTTACCGTGGCGCGCTTGGCTTCACGGGCAAATTTATCTTTGCGGACACCCTCGAGGCGGGGAGGCTCCTGGCCGCCGGTAAAAAGGGCTTTCTGCCCGTGGAAGGCGCGGGCACGCTGCCGCCGCTCGTTTCACCGCTCGTCCGCCTGCCGCTGCACAACGGCGGCGGCCCGCTGCGGCGCAACTATTGCGCCTTCTGGAAAAAGGACGGCGGCGCCCCTTATACGGAAGATTTCGCGAACATCCTGTACCGGCTGCTCAATAAAGAATAACAGGGCCGGTATCTCCGCAGCCGCCTCCCGTCGGACGACGGGGGGCGGCTTTTTGCCGCGCGCGTTTCGCATAAGCAGAACTTATCGGACGCATCAGCAGCTGGAATTGCTGATTTGCCGCCGCCCCCATAGAATTATCTCAGCGTCGGCCGATTCGCGGTATAAAGAAAAAATGCTCCCCGAAGGCGGGGGTAAATCAATTAAGCGGCGGTTTTCGGCAGAGGCCGGACTGACAGGAGGAGAAGCGAGATGGCGGTTACAGCGGCGGCGAAAGAATATCACGAAAAGATGTTTCCGGGCTATCGTTCAAAATTTCTGGATACCGATCCTGAATTTATCGAGCGATTTGATAATTTTGCCTTTGACGAGGTGGTAAACAGCGACGATCTTGACGGGCGGACGCGCATGACGGCGATTCTGGCCGTACTGATCGGCTGTCAGGGAATCGACGAGTACCGGGCGATGCTGCCCGCGGCGCTCAACTTCGGCGTGACCCCCGCGGAGGCGAAGGAGATGCTCTACCAGGGCACGGCCTACCTCGGCATCGGGAGGGTATTTCCCTTTCTGCACGCCGCGAACGAGATCATCGCGCGGCGCGGCGTGGCACTCCCGCTGCCCCCGGCGGCGCGGACGACGGCGGCAGACCGCTTCGCGGCTGGCGCGCGGACGCTGGTCGAGATCTTTGGCGACGGCATGAAAGACTTCGGCGATTCCGGCGCGCCGGCAAGCCGTCACATAAACCGCTGGCTGACCGCCAACTGTTTCGGCGACTGGTACACGCGCGGCGGGCTGGACCTCCGGCGGCGCGAGATGATCACCTTCTGCTTTCTCGCGGCGCAGGGCGGGTGCGAAAAGCAGCTTGCCGCGCACGTCGCGGCGAACTTTCGTCTTGGCAACGGCAGGGACTTTCTGATCAAGGTCGTCTCTCAATGTATTCCCTTCATCGGTTACCCGCGCGCGCTGAACGCGCTGGATTGCGTAAACGAAACGGCGGGCTGTCAGGCTCAGAAAGATTAAAAAGATAAAAATCAGGAGGACTATTCAATGGAAAAACGTACATGGCTCATTACGGGCGTCAGCAGCGGCTTCGGCTATGAGATCAGCAGGCAGCTCCTCGCACGGGGAGAACGGGTCGTCGGCACCGTGCGCGACCGCGCGAAGGCGGCGGCGCTTCAGGAAAAATATCCCGACACCTTTGACTGCGAACTTCTTGACGTCACCGACGTTCCCGCCATCCACCGGCTTGTCGGCGCCGCGTTTGCGAAATACGGCCGCATCGACGTTGTGGTGAGCAACGCCGGCTACGGCCTCTTCGGCGCGGCCGAGGAGCTCTCCGACGCCGAGATCGATCACATCATCGCCACCAACCTGACCGGCTCCATCCAGCTCATACGCTCGGCGCTGCCGTACCTGCGCCGTCAGGGAGGCGGGCGCGTCGTTCAGATATCCACCTACGGCGGACAGGTGGCCTTTCCCGGCAATTCTATGTACCACGCGACGAAATTCGGCATCGAAGGTTTTTGCGAGTCCGTCGCGCAGGAGGTCGCGCCCTTCGGCATCGGCGTGACGCTGGTGGAGCCGGGCGGCGCGCGCACCGAGTTCCGTTACGGGAGCGCGAAGGTGGCGAAGCTGATGCCGGAATATGAGGGCAGCCCCGCGCACGGCTTCCTCAAAATGCTCGATTCCGCCAACGGGCTGGCCCCCGGCGACCCCGCGCGTATGGCGGCGCGCATCATTGAAAGCGTGGGGCGGGAGCCTGCGCCTCTGCGGATGGTGCTCGGCTCGCAGGCGCTTGCGTGCACCGTCTCGACGCTGCGGGCCCGCCTTGCTGACTTTGAGAGCCAAAGGGAGCTGGCGGCCTCGACGGATTTTCCCGCGGGCCAATAGGAGCGGGACGATGAAAAAGAAGACGTTGCTGCTTTTTACGACGGCGGCGCTTTTTCTGGCGGCGGTTTTTTGCCTCTTATCCGGCGGCGGGCCGCGCGCGACCGCCGCGCAGCCCGGCGGAGAGAGGATTCGCCTGCGCTTTGAGGGCGGGGAGGCGATCGTCCGGCTTGAAGACAACGCGGCGGCCAGAGATCTGGCCGCGAGACTGCCGCTGACGCAGACCTTCGAGGACTTCAACAATATCGAAAAGATCTGCCGCCTCCCGGAGAAGCTCGACACCGCCGGAGTGCGCTCCGGCGTCGATCCCGGCGTGGCCGACGTGACGCTGTACAAGCCGTGGAACACGCTCGTCTTTTATTACAAAGATTTCGGCTATCACGACGACCTGGTGCCCATCGGCCATGTGGAATCCGGCATGGAGCAGCTTGCGGCGATGGGCGGGAGTTTCCGCGTCACGATGGAGCGCGCCGGCGGCCGCGCCGCGGCGAAAACCACAGCCGTAACGATGACCGTGAAGGATACGGTGATTACTGCGTCGCTGGACGACAGCGAGACGACGCGGGCCTTTTTGGCCACCCTGCCGCGCACCATTGGCATGAAACGCTACGGCGGACGGGAATATTACGGCCGGATCGCCGCCCTCCCGCAGGCGGGCGAGGCGATCACAGACTTCCGCGACGGCGACGTGACATATTATCCAGCCGGCCCCTCGCTTGCCGTCTTCTACGCCGGGGAGGACCGCTCCGATCAGTCCGGACTGATACGCATGGGAAGAATCACCTCGGAACTCTCGGCCTTTGAAAGGCTCGGCGACGAGGTGGAGGTGCGGATCGAAATCGCAAACCGCGGCAAGTGACGCGGTTTACGAAACGGCAGGCCCAGAATCAAAGCGGACTTCGCGCGGCGCGGATATGGAGCAATGACGGGAGAGGCAAGCCGCGATCTCTCGAACCGCCGCGGGTGGGCGGGATTTTCTTCCTCCCGCGGCGGTTCCCGCACGTCCCGCGCGTTTTCGCAAAGCCTCTTCGGTTTTTTACAAATTATTAACCAGCAGTGCCGCGCCCGATATAATCAGCATAATAATGACGATTTTTCTGACGAGCCTTTCGTCAAGAAATTTACAGCTTGTTACTCCGGCAAGCAAGCCTGCAATCATAAACGGGCTTAGCATGACGGCAGATCTCAAGACTTGCGGCGTGATGATTCCCCAAGCTGAATATAAGGCCATTCTCAGGGTGTTTTCCACCAGAAATACGACGCAGATGTTGGCCTTTAAGGCGCGGCTGTCTTCGGCGACGCTGCTGATATATGCGCCCAAAAGCGCGCCGACTCCATAAAGGCCGCATAAGATCCCCGAAAGAACGCCGATAAATCCCAACAGCAGCTTTGATTTCTTTCTCCTCTTTTGCGAGGATTCTTTCAGGAGCATCTCAATTCCGATAAAGATAACGGTGAAGCCGAAGATAATTTTAACTATTTGCGCGTCGGCGTTTTTTAAAAACAGAATTCCCGGAATGCTCCCGGCAATTACCAAAACAGACAAAGGCGCGCAAATCGACCACCGGATAGATTTTCTTTCGCTCCAGGCGATGATTAGATTTGCGGGGTAGCCCAAAACAAGCTCCACGGGCGAAATATTGATATTTGCCGCGCCAAAAGACAGTATCGTGGTAAATGTCAACGTATTTGCAAACCCGCACAGTCCCTTTATAAAGAAAGCGAATACGGCCGCTGTAATCCATAGCCCCATTTTAACGCACCTCGTTCGTACAAATTTTAATTTTTGGCAATTTACGGCGCCGCGGAAGTATTCCTCCCTGTTTTCTGGCAGGCAGGCTTCTTCGCATCTTGAAATGTTTTCTTGATGACAGGCAGTCTGGTCTATTAATACAGGCGGATTAATCGGTGTTTTGCATATTTAACTGAGCTTGCGCCGCGCCCGCGGCGCGGAATTCGGCACGAGAAGCTATGGCCGCGCCGGAGCGTTTGATGAAACGCCCCCGCTTACAGGCTCCTGTTTCGTTTAAAGCGCCGTACCCCTCTTCGGCACGAAAAACCGCGTCATATCCACACCCTCGTGGGCGAGCAGCCGTGCCTTTATATTAATGCCGCCGGCATATCCGGTCAGACTTCCGTTTGTTCCCACTACGCGGTGACACGGAATGATGATGGAAATCGGATTGTGCCCGACCGCGCCGCCGACCGCTTGCGCGGACATTCCCGCCCTTCCCGTGCGGAGCGCCATTTCTTTTGCGATCTTCCCGTAGGTCGTGACGCCGCCGTAGGGAATTTCGCAGAGTATCCGCCACACCGCCTGCCGAAACGCGCCGCCTACGGGCGACAGCTTCAGCGCGCCGATTTCCGGCCTCTCTCCCGCAAAATACCGGTCGAGCCACGCTTGGGAAAGCGCGAGCACCGGCGTCTTGCGCTCCGTGACCTCATCCACAAGAGAGCTGAAATAATATTTTTCTCCCTCGATCCAAAGCCCGATCAGGGCGCCGTCGCGTTCGGCAAGCAGCAGTCCGCCCACCGGGGAATCATAATGCGTGGTATAAATCATTTTTTCTCCTTTCGGCAATCTCATCGAGATCGCTCTAAGTCGCCCCTGCCGGGGCTTCATCGCTCAGGTTTTCGTCTGTAACTTGCGCCCGCCGCCGTCAGCTGCTTTTGGGGAGAGGGTAATCCCACAGCGCCATCGCCGCGTAACTCCGCCACGGCTTCCAGGCCTCGGAGAGAGCCAGAATCTCACGGGGCGTCCTGCCCTCCAGCGCCTTGCGGATGCCGAGGTCGGTCTCCGGCAGGGCGTCCGTCCATTTCATGGCGCGCATGGCGATATACGTCGCCGTCCACGGGCCGATGCCCCTGATCTGCGTCAGCTTCTTCATCTCGGCCTCGGGCTCGGCGCACAGATCCCAGTCGATTTCACGCGCGGCAAACCGCTGCGCCAGCGCATAGATGGCCCTTGAGCGGGAGGCGATGATGCCCAGCGCCCCAAACGCCTCCTCTACGGGGACGTCCAGCGCGAGAATATCGGCCGGCGCCGGAAAGGCATACCGCGGCATGTCCGCCCCGGCGTCTACCGGCGTGCCGAAAGCGGCGGCGATCTTTCCCGCCAGCGTCCCTGCCGCCTTTACGGTGATCTGCTGGCCTAAGACCGCGCGCACGCATAACTCAAACGGGTCCATGCAGCCGGGCACGCGGAGGCCGCGGATGAACACGCCGGGTTTGACGTCGTTCATCGCCGTCAATGATTCGCTCACGGCGTCCGGGTCGCAGTAGAGGTCGAACAGGTCCCGGACGCGCCCAAGGAGCCGGGGCAGCGCCGGCAGCAGGCTTTCGCTCATCGCGACGGTGAGCAGATTCTTCGCGGGGCAGTTGCCCACCCTTATCCAGCCGAAGAGCGCGTTTCCGTTCTTATCGGCCGTCCGCACGATACGGCGGTATTCGCCGGCGGACACCGCTTCCACCCCGGGGATGGCCCGCATGGCCAAAAAGCGCAGCAGCCGCTCCCATTCATAGGGCGGACGGTAGCCGAGGGCGACTGTGACCGCGCCGCTTTTTGCCTCTTTGGTTCCCGCCTGCCGGCGGAAGCAGGTCGGAGAGAGCCGGTATTTTTTCTGAAAAAGGTCGTTGAAGCGCCTGAGGCTGCCGAAGCCCGCCGCCATCGCGACGCGTGTCACGGGCAGGTTCGTGTCCGTGAGCAGGGCTTTGGCCAGCAAAAGACGGCAGGTCTGTATATATTCCACCGGCGACACATGGTATTCCTCCAAAAACACCCGGCGAAGATGTCTTCCCGTATAGCCGAGATTTGCCGCAAGAGCCTCGAGGCTTTCACCGGAGGTGCAGTTTTCCCCGAGATATCTGACGGCGCGCCCGGCCAGCGCCGTTTGCGCGTCCGCAGCCGACATGCCAGGTGCAAGCTCCGGGCGGCAGATCAGGCACGGGCGAAAGCCGGCCTTTTCCGCCTCCGCCGCCGTAGAATAGAACACGCAGTTATCTTCCTTCGGCATCCGCGCCCGGCACACGGGCCGGCAATAGATCCCGGTGGAGGTAATGCCGACAAAAAAGCGTCCGTCGAACCGGCCGTCCTTCGACTTGAACGCGGCATAAAGCTGATTGTGCCGTTCTTTGTCCATCCCGTCTCCCCTCCCGTCTTTATGAATCAAATATAACAGAAACTGCAAACTATGCTCGCCGTTTTCGGACATTGATACCGGCGATTTTCAATCGGCCCCCCCTGCCCAACGCCCTGGCCGCTTGCGGAAGCCGGCGCCGAGGACGGCGTTGTTTTTGCAGTTAACCGGCGTTATGCCTGTAAAGTAGGGCGACAGCATTTACTTTTTGCGGAGCAAGAAAAATTTGCGGGTTAAGAGCTGTCTTGAGCATCGCCTTTTTCTTGCTTCGACGGTCGTGCCCGCTCGATACCGTGTGGGAACCAAAGGGTAAAAAAACAAGACACGGCGGGCTTAAAATCGAGGTTAAGGTCAACACTCCTTCCGACCCGGCGGAAAACCGCCGCCGGCCCACCTTCCTCAAAGAGGAAGGCAAAATGATAAAGACCAGCCCTATGCAGGCGTTACTTGATGTTTTTATCCGCTTCTGAAAAGTAAATGCTGTCGCCCTGCCTGTAAAGTAATTATCCTTGACAGGCTTGCAGGCTTTCTGTATAATCCTTTGGTTGACTGAGGGGAGTGATTGCCGTGGCGGAAAAAGATTCTTTGGACCAGCGCATCAGGGACGGGCTTCTGCTCGACAATTACGGCGCGCAGCTTACGGAAAAGCAGCGGATGGCCTGCGAGATGATTCTCATGCAGGACCTCTCGCTTGCGGAGGCGGCGGAGACTTTGGGCGTTTCGCGCCAGGGAGTGCACGACCTCATCACGCGCGCGCGGGAACACATGGAGGGTTATGAAAAATCCTTCGGCCTCGTCGCGCGGCGGCACAAGACGGAGACCATGGAGCAGATGCTTGAGGACAACCGCGAGCGCCTGCCGGAAGATTTCTATGCGGCATTTAAAAAAATCCTTGAAGCGTAGGTGACGCCATGTTTGATTCACTGAAAGAACGTTTTGAAAATATATTCGCGGGGCTGCGCGGCAAGGGAAAACTTTCGGAAGAAGATATAAACCTCGCGCTGCGCGAAGTGCGCCGCGCCTTGCTTGAAGCCGACGTCAACTACAAAGTCGTCAAGGACGTCGTCGAAGCGATTCGGACGCGCGCCACGGGGCAGAGCGTCCTGGAGTCGATCACCCCCTCGCAGCTGATATTCACGATCGTCTACGAAGAACTGATAAAGATCATGGGAGAGGCCCCCGCGCCTCTTGTCATCTCGCCGAAGCCGCCGACGGTCTACATGATGGTCGGCCTCCAGGGCTCCGGCAAGACCACCACTACCGTGAAGATCGCGCGCCGGATGTCGAAAGGGCACAAGCCCCTCGTCGTCGCCTGCGACCTTCGCCGCCCGGCGGCCGTGGAACAGCTCCGCGTGCTCGCGGAGAGGGCGAACATCCCCTTCTTCGGCCCTGAGCCCGGCGAGACGGACCCGGTGGCGGTCGCGCGCCGGTCGCGCGCCTACGCGGAGTCGCACCTCTGCGACATGATCCTGCTCGACACCGCGGGACGGCTGCAAATGGACGACGAGCTCATGCACGAGCTCGAATCCATGAAGGCGGCCACTGCGCCGACGGAGATCCTGCTCGTCGTCGATTCGATGACGGGACAGGAGGCGGTAAATGTCGCGGGCACCTTCCACGAGCGCCTCGGCCTTACCGGCGTCGTACTGACGAAGCTCGACGGCGACGCGCGCGGCGGTCCCTCGCTGGCGGTGCGCGCCAGCACGGGCGTGCCGATAAAGCTCGCCGGCTGCGGTGAAAAGACAGAAGACCTCGAAGTATTCGACGCGCGCCGCATGGCGCAGCGCATCATCGGCATGGGAGATATGGAGGGACTGCTGGAAAAAGTACAGTCCGCCACCTCGGAGTCCGATATAGAGCGGATGACGGAGAGCCTCAAGAAGAACCGCTTCACCCTGGAGGACATGCTGATGCAGCTCCAGCAGATAAAGAAGCTCGGCCCGCTGGAAAAGGTGCTTGAGATGCTGCCGATACCGGGGGCGAGCAAGGCGCTGAAAAACGCCGACATCGACCCGAAGCGCATGAAGCAGACGGAGGCGGTCATCCTCTCAATGACGCTCAAAGAGCGCCGCAACCCCGAAATAATCAAGGGAAGCCGCCGCAAACGGATCGCGCAGGGTTCCGGCACCTCGGTGCAGATGGTGAACCAGGTGCTCGCGCAGTACGAGCAGATGAAGGGCATGATGAAGACCTTCGGCAAAATGTCGGGAGGCAAGGGCGGCTTCAAAATGCCTCCGGGAATGGGCGGCATGATGAAGGGCGGCAAGCGCGGCTTTTTCCGCTGAGGCGCAAACAACGATTGACTCGGAGATAAAATCCCCGTTTTCAATATAAAGCTCCCGGTCAGGCTTTAACGCATCAGGCCGGCGGCACTGTCAAGAGAAAAAACACAGGAGGTGTTAGCGCAAATGTCAGTTCGTATTCGTCTTTCCCGTCACGGGAAAAAGAAGGCTCCCTTTTATCGTCTGGTAGTGGCCGACTCTCATTCACCGAGAGACGGACGCTTCATCGAGATACTGGGCACATACAACCCGCTCATGGAGCCCGCGGAAATCAAAATAGACGCGGAACGCGCGGCTCACTGGCTGGCCAACGGGGCTTCTCCGTCGGACACGGCGAAGGTGCTGCTTAAAAAAGCGGGAATCATCGACGCTCCCGCAGCGGAATAGGTGGACGCAGAAAATGGCAAACTATGTCGACCTCGTTGACCTGATCGTACGCCGGCTCGTCACCAAGCCCGAAGAGGTCTCCGTCGCGGAGGAACGCTCCGAGGCCGGCGCCATCCTCATCACGATAAGGGTGGCCGCGGATGACATAGGCCGGGTAATCGGCAAGAAAGGTTCCACGATCAACGCCATCCGCCACGTCGCGAAGGCCGCTTCGATAAAGTCCGGCGAAAAGGTGGATGTTGATGTCAAAGAAGACTGAGGGAACCCCGGAGGGGAGATACGAAATCGGTAAGATCGTGGGAGCCCACGGCGTGCGCGGCGACATGCTGCTGCTGCCGCTGACGGACTTCCCCGAACGGTTTCTGGGCATGAAAAAGCTCGACGTGACACTGCCGGGAAAGCCCATGCGCGCCTACACGGTGAGCAGGATCGAACCATACGAGGGAAAAAACACCTTCTTTCTTCGTCTCTTGGGCGTGGAGGGCCGCGACGCGGCGGAAGCCCTGAGAGGAGCCGTCGTCACGGTGGCAAAGGACGAACGGGTGGAGCTTGAGGAGGACGAATACTGGCTGGACGACATCATCGGCCTCGCGGTATTCGACGCCGCCACGGGGGATAAGCTCGGGGAGATAACGGAAGTTATGTACACGGGCAGCAACGACGTCTATGTCGTGAGGACCTCAGGCGGCGCTTCCAAAGCGATACCGGCGGTTGCCGATGTGATAAAAAACGTTGATACGGCAAAAGGCACCATGACAGTAAATATTCCGGAGGGCCTGTGGGACTGAGATGAAAATATCGATCATCACCGCCTTTCCAGAGCTCATGCGCAGCTACCTGGCCGCCAGCGTCCTCGGACGCGGTATCGCGGCGGGCAGGCTGGAGGTCTGTGTGATCGACATCAGAGACTTTGCGGAAGGCGATTACCGGCAGATAGACGACTACTGCTACGGAAGCGGCGGCATGATGCTGATGGCGGAGCCGCTCTCAAAGGCGCTCGCCTCCGTTTCGGCGGCGGCAAAGCCGTACGTCGTCTACCCGAGCCCGCAGGGGACGCACCTTTACCAGGAGCTTGTGGAAGACCTTTCGCGCCGGGAACACCTGGCGATAATCTGCGGCCACTACGAAGGGGTGGACGAACGTTTCACCCAAAAGTACGTGGACATGGAAATATCGCTCGGCGACTTTGTGCTCACCGGCGGCGAAATGCCCGCGATGGCGATCGTCGACGCGGTCTCGCGCCTCATCCCGGGAGTAGTCGGAAACAACTCCTCGGTCACGGAGGACTCCTTCTACAGCGGAATGCTCGACACGCCGCACTACACGCGCCCCGCCGCATGGCAGGGAGAGCGTGTTCCCGAGGTGCTCATGAACGGCGACGCGAAGGCCATCGACCGGTGGCGCCGCCGCCGCTCCGTGGAACGGACGCTTGACCGGCGGCCCGACCTCGCGGCGAGAGCGGGGATAATCCCCTGGCTCTCGGGAGGCGCCTACGTAATGGAGGTGCATTACCCGGTACTCGACAAGCACGGGGAGAAATCCTCCACCGCGATAACGGGGATGGACCTGCACGACATCGCGCGCGCCTGCCGTACCTACGGAATAAAAAAATACCTGCTGGTGACGCCGCTCGCCCAGCAGCGCGAAATGGCGAAGCGGATAGCCGGACACTGGACGTCCGGCTGGGGGGCGGAATACAACCCCGACCGCAAAGAGGCCTTCTCGACGCTGAAAATATTCGCCTCCGTCCAGAAGGCGCTGGCGTGGGTCGGTGAAAGGGAGAAAAAAGAGCCCTTCACGATAGCCACCACGGCGAAGCGTCACGCGGGAGCCCAGCATTGGCTCACCCTAAAAAGGGAGATCCTCAGGCAGGATCACAGCCCCGTCCTCATCTTCGGAACGGGCTGGGGGCTTCACGACGAGGTGATAGGGAGCGCGGACGCGATAATGACGCCGATAATCGGCGGCTGCGACGGCTGGAACCACCTCTCCGTGAGAAGCGCCGTCAGCATTACGCTCGACCGGTTCTTCGGCTGGAGATAAGAGCCGCAGGCTCAAAAAGCAAACGGAGAGGCGCGCGGGAGACCGCGGGGCCTTTCAAAAGATAAAAATCAATAAAAAGATAATAAAAGAAGGAGGGAAAACCTCATGCAGGATCCCAGAATAGCTCTGGTTGAGAAGAAATTCCATAAAGACGCAGATTCGATTCCTGAATTCCGTTCAGGGGATACCGTCAAGGTCCACGTCAAAGTCAAAGAGGGAAACCGCGAGCGTATCCAGGTATTTGAAGGCGTAGTCATCGGCCGCCAGCACGGCGGGCTCCGCGAAAACTTCATCGTCCGCAAGATGTCGAGCGGCGTCGGCGTGGAAAGAATCTTCCCCGTCCACTGCCCGTCGATCGACAAGATCGAAGTAACGCGCAAGGGCAGCGTCCGCCGCGCGAAGCTCTACTATCTCCGCAAGCTCAGCGGTAAGGCAGCACGTATCAAAGAGCGCAGAGACTTCAACTAAATCGGCGTTTATACGCGCCGCTGACTTAGCTCAACAAAGCCGGAAAATCCTCGACGCACCAAAGTGCGCCTGCGGTTTTCCGGTTTTATTTCGCGTCGTCATCGGCACGTCTAAACGCCGATTTATCTTCGATAGGGTAGAGGATAAATTGGGGTTTAGCGTACAATCGCAAAAAATAATCTGCCGCTATTCAACGATTTTGGTTTGCGCCTTGAAAGCCTCCCTCGCTGAGGGAGGTGGGCCGGCGACGGGTTTTCGCCGGGTCGGAGGGAGTGTAGACTTTGACCTTAAGGTTTTCATAACTTTAAAGAAGAGAAAAGCATAAAACCAAGGTCAACTCTCCCTCACCCCGCTTCGCGGGGAGCTCCCTCGGGGAGGGAGCCAAGATCAAAATCTAAGCAGAAACCGCCTAATTGGCAGCAGGTTATTTTTTGCGATTGAATGCCAAACCCCAATTGATCGTTGCAATCTAACAAAACAAAACCAACGTTTGCGCTTTCGCCTGATGACGGGAAAACCGGCGCGGGGCGTATGCGGGGGCCGTAATGTTTTTATGCGCTGAATTGTGTTAAGATATAAGCAAATAAAATATTTTTCCGGAAATATAATAAAGATGCTGGAGGGAGTTTTTTGCCCAGATTCGGAACGGTCATGTTTTACATGATGTTGATATTGGCGGTCAGCTGCGGCGCGGCGGCCGCCTCTGTGCAGAGGGCGGAGGAAGTTCTCTCTCTTACTGCCGCAGAGAAAGAATATATAGCGGCGGCCCCTCCCATCAAGGCGGCTTTTATCACGGGCGTCGCTCCGATAACTTATATCGGCGAGAATAAAAAGCCCAAAGGGATTGCGCGCGAGGTCATCGAGACGATCGGGAAACGCACGGGGCTTGAGTTCGTTTTCATCCCTGTCCGGGACGGGAAGGAATATCTGGCGCTCGCGGCGGCGGGCGGCGCCGATATCATCCCCGCCATCGCCAAACAGTACGCGATGAAGGGTTTTCCCGTTTCCGCGCTTTCAAAGCCGTACCTGACCTCCAAGACGGTCATTTATATAAGAAATGGCGTGGACGCGGGAGACCTGCATGATAAAAGATACGCCGCGATAAGGGGCAGCGACCTTCCCTCCGGCGTGAACCCCGAAACGGCGGTCTACTTCGATACGCGCGAGGCGGCGCTGGACGCCGTTAATGACGGCGGCGCCGATTACGGGTATTCCAACGAATTTTCTCTCGCCTATTACACGCTGAAGTATAGCTATAACAATATTCTGAGCCTGCCGCACGGCAAGGAGGGGCGGGAGTTCTGCATCGGCTATGTGAAGGACGACCCGCTCCTGATCGCGATCATGAATAAGGCGCTTGCCACGATCTCCCCCGACGATATGCAGGGCATAGTCCTCAGCACCGCCGTGAAGATAGACAGAAGGGTCTCGTTGCCGGCGATCATGTATACTTACGGCCCGGTGATACTGCTGGCGGCGCTGTCGATAATTCTCCTCCTCTCGTTTCTCGCCTATGCGGCGGTGAAGAACGCCCGCGCCTACGGAGAGCTGAACCGCAGGCTTTTCCATCTCTCCCGGCGGGACGCGCTGACGGGAATATATAACACGGAGACTCAGAGGCAGATCGTCAGGGATAGCGCCGCGCGGCTCGGAGCCGGCGACGCCGCCGCGCTGATGCAGATAGATATCGATAACTTCAAGCGGGTCAACGACACGTATGGGCATTATCACGGCGATCAGGTCCTCATGCTGCTCGCTGAGATATTGAACGAAACTTTTGGGGAGGCGGGGTGCGCCGTCGGGCGCATGGGCGGCGACGAATTTTCCGTCTATTGGCCGGGAGCCGCCTCCGCCGAAGAAGCGGAGCGCCGCTGCGTCCTGCTTCGCGAAAGGATTGCGGCGGCGTGCGCCCGCCGGGGCATAGAGCCGTTTACGATAAGCGTCGGCATCCTGATGATATCCGCCCCGCAGTCCTTCGACGAGCTCTATAAGGCGGTGGATGCCGCGCTCTATCGGGCGAAGGCTTCGGGAAAAAATTGCGCCGCGGTTTCCGCCTGCGCGGCTCTGGAATAGTGTCAACCATATATTAATTACAGATTGACATAAGTGCCCCGCCGCGCTATTATTTTCGGCATGAAGATAAAGACTATGACCGAGATATCCATATTCGCGGTGCTTACCGCCGTCGGCGCGAGGCTGATCGTTCCCGTTCCCTTCGTGCCCTTTACCTTGCAGACCCTTGTCTGTATGCTTGCCGGGCTTTTGCTTGGCCCGAGGAAGGGCGCGGCTTCCCAGGCTCTCTATATGGCGATG
Organism: Synergistota bacterium; assembly: GCA_023450745.1. Taxonomy (GTDB): domain Bacteria; phylum Synergistota; class Synergistia; order Synergistales; family Synergistaceae; genus Cloacibacillus. The sequence goes on along the minus strand of JAEXGR010000057.1, from coordinate 18,468 downwards.
GGGCTGATCGGCATCCCCGTCTTTACCGCCGCCGCCGGTCCCGCGGCGGTGCTGATGCCCTCTTTCGGCTATATCATCGGTTTTATCGGCTGCGCCTGGCTCTGCGGCCGTCTTCGGGACATGTTTTTGGAAAGGTACGGTTCGGTGACGCGGCTTCAATGTTTTGCCGCGGCGATGGCGGGCGTCGCCGTCGTCTATATCGCAGGCGTCGCGTATCTCTATGCCATCCTGAACTTTTGGGTCAAGTCGGGCGGGGCGACCTTTTTTAAGGTGCTTTCGATCGGCTTTCTGAGTACGATCGGGGGAGACGTCATCAAGGCGGGGCTAGCCGCGGCCATCGCCGTCCGGCTCAGGAACGCGGCGGTATTTTCTGAGACGGACGCGCAAAGACGGATTTAACGGTATTAGGAATATAATAGAGGGCCTTCCGCTTTTACAGGGGAGGCCCTCCGCCTTTTGCCGCCGCGCGGCGTCCGGCTACGCCGCCGAGGCGGCGAACCGCCGGCGCAGTTCACAGCAGAGCTCGTCGTTGCGCGAAAGGCCGGCCACGAGCGCTTGAGAAAAGGAGGCGCCGTTTTGCAGCGCCGTCGTCATCGCCTCCGTCACGCCGCCCTTTGTCGATACGTTGGCGAGCGCGGCGGCGCTTTTTTCTCCCGCGTGGGCGGCGATTACGCGGTCTATCCAGGGGGCGAGTTCACGGTAGACGGGGTAACGCTTTGACATTTCAAGGAGCGCGGTTCTTTTTTCCCCTTCGTCTATCTCGATGTTGAGCAGGATCGGGGGCAGGCAGATGCCGACGGTGAAGGAGTCGAGCTCGCTCTCGCAGGAGAGGTCGAATACCTTGAGCCCGGCGGCCTCAAGCACCGCGCCGGAGCGCGCCTCGGAGGGGAAGGAGACGCCTAGGCCGAGGCCGTCGGTGATCGTCTCCGGGCCGCTGCACATGACGCGGCAAAGCTCCGTGTCGAATACGCGGTGGAGCGTCTCCAGCGAGATGCCGGCCATGAAGGAGAGGAGGAAGGCCCCCTTTTTGACGGCCAGCCCGCGAAAGTCGGTCAGGTTTTGCGGCCGCGCCGCGAGGAGGATGATGTCGGCGCGGCGCATGAGCGACGCCGTATCCGTCAGGCAGTGCGCCAGGCCCGCCGCGCGGGCGCGTTCGCGCGTTTCGGCCCGTCCGCCGCACGATATCAGCAGCCGTTCTTTTGGAAATCCGTGCGCGAGGAGCGACGAGACGATGGAGCTTCCGAGGTGGCCGAAGCCGGCGACGCCGAGGGTCTTTCCCTCAAGGGTTTCCGCTGCGGCAGCGCGTGTCTGGGCTGTGTGACGGTCTATATTTACTTTTTTCATTTTGTTTCATCCTTTCAGATTACATACGAACGACGTCCCCCGCGCGCGTTTAGAGCGCGAAGGCATGATGCCGCGTCGACGCTTCAGCCCCCAAAGGAGCGGGCGCCAGCGGATATTTTTTCATAGCGATAAGGAGGGATGCGCGGGCCGCGCGGGCCCGCGGAGGGTCTATTAGAGGGTATACGGTCGAGGTCGGGTGTATCCTGTGCAGACGAACGCTGAATTTCTGTATTGTCTTAACATGCGGTCACCCTTCTCTCGTGTCAGAAATAATTTCCCGACATACTACCCGCATAAGGCGAAAATGTCAACAGGCGGACAGTGCGGATTTTGATTTTATACAAAATAGTGATCCGAATTAAAAATTTTGATGGTATTTTCCGCGCCGCCCGCTAAAGGTTTTCCGGCAGTCCCCGCTGTTTGCCGGCGCTGAATATGGTGTCGGCGGAGTAGATGGCGAGCGCGCTCCAGATACAGGCGAAGGTCATCGCCCGGCCTAAGGAGAGCGGTTCGCCGTAGATGAAGGTGCCGATGATGAAGGTCATGGTGGGGGATACGTACTGGATGAAGCCGATCGTCGTCAGCTTTATCCGCTGCGCCGCGTAGGCGAAGAGCAAAAGCGGCACGGAGGTCATGACGCCGGTCCCGGCGAGCAGCAGGTTTGTCGTGAGGCCGTAGGGTAGGTGCGCGGTCCCGGCGTGCTGCAGCCAGCAGAGGAAGGCGATCGCCGCGGGGGCTACGGAGAGCGTCTCGATCGCCAGCGCGATGGCGGGCTCGATGGAGACGGCCTTTTTCAGTACGCCGTAGAGGCCGAAAGAGAGGGCGAGCCCCAGCGAGACGAGCGGTATTTCATGAAGGGCTATTATCTGTATGCAGACGCCCGCCGCCGCGACGGCGATGGCGATTTTCTGGGCGCGGCGGAGCCTTTCGCGGAAGAAGAGCATCCCGAAGAACATCGAAACGAGCGGGTTGATGTAATAGCCGAGGCTCGTTTCAAGGATGCGCCCCGCGTTGACCGCCCAGATGTAGAGCCCCCAGTTGAAAGTTATCAGGTAGCCTCCGAGAATGAGCCAGAGGGTTTTTTGTTTATTTTGCGCGGCGAATGTCACGGTTTTTTTCCACCGCCCCGTGAATATTATGAGCGCGAGGGTAAAGAGGGCGGACCATACGACGCGGTGGCCGAGTATCTCAAAAGAAGAAATCGCAAGCAGCGCTTTCCAGTATAGGGGCATCGAACCCCACCAGAAGTATGAAAGAGCGGCCGCCGCGGCCCCTTTTTGCGGAATCGTCATGTGCATCCTCCTCACCGTCATTTCTTGCGCCCGGGCGCGCCGGCGCGGGGCGGCTGTCCGCCGCACGCTTTATTTTACACGTTCCCTCTGTTTTGTGATAAACTATTCGAATGTATAGTTCGCATGTTTTTCTGCGATGGAAGGAAGAACGGGCATGAAGGAACATCTGGAGCTTTCATCTTTAGGGGCTTCGCTGCTTGCCGAGGCTGAACGGATCTCCGGAGATATGCAGGACTGGAGACGGGATTTTCATCAGTTCCCGGAGCTTGCTTTTGAAGAAAATATAACGGCGTCAAAGATCACCAACGTGATGCGCGCCATTCCCGGAATGGCGGTGACGACGGGCTTTGCCATTCAGACCGCGGTCGTCGGCGTGCTGGGAGCCGACATCCCGGGGCCGGCTTTGATGCTGCGCGCGACGATGGACGCGACGGCGGCCGAAGAACAGACGGGGCTGCCGTTTTCTTCCTGTATGCCCGGCGCGATGCACGGCTGCGGCCACGACGCGGAGATGGCTTCGCTTCTGGGGGCGGCCGCCGTCCTCTCGAAGTACCGCGGCGAGCTGAAACAACGAATCGTTTTTCTTTTTCAGCCGGCGGGCGAGGGACGTAGCGGCGCGAAGACGCTCACGGAAAACAAGATCATCGAGAAGTTCAATATCGGGCGCAGCGTCACCGTGAACTGGGCGTCCGAGCTCCCCTACGGAGAGCTTTTCACGCGGCGCGGCGTCATGACGGCGCTTTCCGACCGCATCCATATAGATATCCGGGGGACGGCGGGGCACGCCGCCGAGCCGCATATGACGGTGGACCCCGTGACGATTGCCGCGAATATCATCATTATGATTCAGACGATGCTTTCACGCGAGGTGGACCCGCGCGAGCCGGTCGTCGTCTCTTTCGGACAGGTCGAGTCCGGAGAGGCCTATAATATCATTCCCGAGCAGGCGAACCTCTGGGGCACGCTGCGCGCTTTCGACCCGAAGGTGCGCGACTTTGTGCAGAGCCGCATCGAAACGGTGGCTCCGGCTATCGCTAAGGCGTTCCGAGGTCTGGCCTCCGTGGAGTACACCCGTAATTATGCGCAGGTCGATAATAACCTCGATATGGTGGACGAGCTCCTCCGTGTCGGGGTTCCGTTTTTTGGGGAGGACGGTCTCAATATGCTCGAGCGCCCTCTGCTCTCCGGCGAAGATTTTGCCTTTTTCAGCCACAGGGTGCCGTCGCTGTTTATGCTGATGGGTACGGGGCTTGAATACCCGCTGCATCATCCGCGCTACGACGTGCCCGAGAGCATGCTCCCCTTCTCGGCCGCCTGGGAGGCCTATATGGCCCTGACTTTCGGCCATTAAGGGAGAACTTTGCTGAATACGATAAAATAACATTTTGCAGAAATAAACGATGGATGTGATGCAGTTGAGTTCGAGGCTGGATATCATTATCAGGGATAATCTTAACAGGCTTCCGGCGGAGCCCTTTATTTGGTGGCAGAAGACCTGGTGGTCGCGCGGCGCCTTTCTTGAGCTGATCGAGGAGTGCGAGGAGCGGCTGCGCGCCAGTAACTTCAAAAAGGGGCAGCGTCTGGCGCTGCTGATGCCGAACAGCCCCGTGCTGCTCGCGACGGCGGTGGCGGTCTGGCGGCTCGGCGGGGCGGTGGTGCTGATCGATTTCCGCTCCGGTTATGTGCCGCTGATCCGGCAGCTGCGCCACGCGGACGTTTTTGCGGCGCTTACCTATCGCGGCTGCGAGGACCTCGTTCCGCTGATCTCCGAGGAGGGGATTCCCTGCTCCGTAATCAGCCTCGATACCCTCGACGAGAACCTTCCCGGACGCCCCTGCGCCGAAGAGAGCGCGGACACCGCGGTCATCTTCTATACCTCCGGCACCACGGGAGAGCCGAAGGCCGTGCCGCTGACGCACGGCAACCTGCTGGCCTGCATCGAGGGCTGCGTTGAGCATATCGACATGCTCAACGAGGACGACGTCTTTCTGAACGCCCTGCCCAATTCAAATGTATTTGGTTTTTTATGCGGCGCGCTGCTGCCGCTTATCAAGGCGACGCGTCAGGCGATTCTGACCTCCTTCATGCCCGTCGAGTCCTCGATGGACGCCATCAAGCAGGCTGAGGTGACGATCGCCACGGCGGTGCCGACGATGATCGCCCTGATGGTGGGCGCGGTCTCGCGCGGCGCGGCGGTCTCCTCTTCGATGCGCTGCATCCTCTCGGGCGGCGACCGGCTGCCCGCCGAGACGTGGCGGCGCGCCGAGAAGCTGCTGCGCGTTCCGGTGCTCCAGGGCTACGGCCTCACCGAGGCCTCCTCGGTGGTGGCGCTTCCGCCCTCGATAAAGGCGGTGAAGCCGGGCAGCGTCGGCACGCTGCTCTCCAGCGTCGAGGCCGAGATACGCAGCGACGACGGCGAGCCGCTTCCCCAGGGACGCGAAGGCCACCTCTGGATCAGGGGCAGTTCGGTAGCCGAATGCTACTACCGCAATCCGGAGCTGACGGCGGAACGTTTTGAGAACGGCTGGTTCAACACCTGCGATATCGCGAAGTTTGACGAGGAGGGCTACCTTTATCTCGTCGGGCGCGCCTGCGACGTCATCTTCGTCGGCGGCTTCAAGGTCTACGCGCGCGAGGTGGAGAAGGCGCTCGAGGAGCATCCGCTGGTGCAGGAGGCCGCCGTCATCGGCGTGCCCCGCTCGATAAGCGGCGAGATCGTAAAGGCCTTCGTCGTGCTCAAGAAGGGCGAACGGGCCTCCGCGAAGGAGCTCATCGAATATTGCAAGAAGAAGCTCTCCTACTACAAAGTGCCGAGAATCATCGAATTTGTCACCGAGATGCCGCGTTCGGCGATCGGGGAGATTGTGAAGAGAAAACTCTCAAAGGATTAAAGGATAACCGCAGGATGTTTGGACTGAATTGCCGCGTAACGCGTAATCTGAGCGGCTACGAACGGAGGGCCGTCGAAGGGCTGCTGGAACGCAGCGGTCTCGTTTTCGAGGGCTCGCCGGAGTATACCGCGATCGCGGAGGACAGCGAGGAGAACGTCGTCGCGACGGCGAGCCTCTCGGGTTCCGTGATAAAGATGGTGGCCGCCGACCCGCAATGGCAGGAGGCGGGGCTCTCGGGCACCGTCATCTCGGCGCTGATGCGGGCCGCGCGCGAAGAGGGGATATATCACCTCTTCGTCTATACGAAGCCGGAGATGGCGGCGCGTTTCGCGGGGCTCGGCTTCCGCGAGCTCGCGGCCGCAAGCCGTTCCGTGCTTATGGAATGCGGCGTGCCGGGGGCGGAAGACTACCGCCGCTCGCTTGCGGCGCTTAAAGAGGAAAACGGCGCGCCCGCGGCGGCGGCCGTGATGAACTGCAATCCCTTCACGCGGGGGCACCGCTATCTGATCGAAGAGGCGGCAAAGCTTTCGCCGCTCTTTTATGTGATCGTCGTTGAGGAAGACGCCTCCGTCTTCCCCTTTGCCGACCGCCTGGAGCTCGTCCGCAAAGGGACCGCCGATCTCGCCAACGTCCGCGTGCTGTCCAGCTCGCACTACGCGGTCTCGCAGGCGACCTTCCCCACCTATTTCCTCAAAGACAGGGGCGAAAGCGCCGTCGCGCGCGCGCAGGCCGAGCTTGACGCGCGGCTCTTCGCGTCGCTCTTCGTTCCCTCGCTGGGGCTTGACCGCCGCTTTGTGGGGACGGAGCCGCTTTCGCCGGTCACCGCGCTCTACAACTCCGTGCTGAAGGAGACGCTGCCGCCGCTGGGCTGCCGTGTGACGGAGATCGGCCGGGCGGCGGCGGGGGGCGAAGTGATCTCCGCCTCGCGCGTGCGCGCGCTGATCGCCGCCGGCGAAGAGGCGGGGCTGGCGGAGCTGCTGCCGCCGGTGACGCTCGCTTATTTGAAGACGCCGCGCGGAGCCGCCGTGGCCGCGAAGCTGAGGGAAGAGAAATGACGCCGCTTGAAGACGTGCTCGCGGGGCGCGACGAACGCGCCGCCTGGCAGCGGCGCTGGCTTGAGGCGCCGGCGGGGAATTATTTCGTCTGTCAGATCGGGCTCAACATCCCCGGTTACCCTAAACGTATTCCCCGCGACCTCGCGATCGTCAGGAAATGCCGCAAGTATCTGCTGGCGCACGCGCACGCCGCGCCCGCCGAGGAGCAGTATCTCGAGAACGGCGCGGGCGTCTGCTGGCAGGGAGCCTTTGACGCTTCAAAATACGAGGCCGCCGCGCTGAAACGGTGCGCGGTCGAGGCGGAGAATTCCATGACCGCGGGCCGCGTGCTCGATATCGATATTCTTACCCGCGAGGGCTCGCTCTCCCGCGTCCAGATGGGACTTTCCGAACGCCGCTGTCTTCTCTGCGGCGACAAGGCGAAGGTCTGCGCAAGGCTGGGACGCCATCTGCCGTCGGAGCTGAGGGAAAAGGTGATTCGGCTCGTCAACGCCGCCGCGCTGGAGATGTGAGACCGCGAGGCCGCGGCCGCCGCAATTTTACGCGGGGAATCGCCTTTTGCGGTGAATTTAACCGTTTCTCCCGCGTTTTAATGGGAGCTTTCGCTTGGCTGTCGTTACTCCCGGCGGCGGAACGCCGCGGTACGCGCGGATAGCCGGATTTCTCCTTCCGCCGCGATAATTTTTATTTTTTGAGCCGGAGAGGGCCGGCGGGTTTGTTTATTTACGGCGGATATCGCTTAAAACATAAAGATTAATCAGTAATTTCCCATGCAAAAAAGTATGATATACATATAGATTATATAATTGTTGATGGAGGAGATTTTACTTGGCGCGCATTCGGCCGCTTTGACGGCAGCTGATATATCAGATCAGTAATTTCCCTTAATATCAACGTTGTGGAGGCGAAATAAATGACGAACCGGCCCGAATGGGACATATATTTTCTTCTTATGGCGCAGGTGGCGGCGAGCAGAAGCACTTGTCTGCGCCGTAAGGTAGGGGCGGTGCTGGTGCGCGACCGGCAGATACTGAGCACGGGCTATAACGGCGCTCCGCGCGGGGTGAGCCACTGTGAGAAGGCGGGATGCCTGAGAGAAAGGCTGGGGATCGCCTCGGGTGAAAGGCATGAGATATGCCGCGGCTCCCACGCGGAGATCAACGCCATCGCCCAGGCCGCCGCCGCCGGAACGTCGACGGCCGGCTCCTGGCTCTACTGTACTCACGAGCCCTGTATCTACTGCACGAAGGCGCTGATAAACGCCGGCTGCGTAAAGGTCTTTTTTTTGCATCCATACCCCGACGAGCTTGCCCGCGCCGTCATGGCGGAGTCGGGAGTGGAGAGTGTTTGGGTCGATCCGCAGGATCTGCCCAGGGATATTTTTTCGTTTTAAAAACAAAAAATAAAAACGAAATATAATCGTACAATAGGGAAAGGAGAAAAAATAATGTCTATTTCTATCGTTCTTGCCGATGACCATCCCCTTACCCGCGAGGGAATAAAGGGATATCTTTCAAAGGAACCGGATTTTAATATCGTCGGGGAATACGCCGACGGCAACGCCACATGGGAGGGGATTCAGACGCACAGGCCGCAGGTGGCCCTGCTCGATATCCGGATGCCCGGCCTTGACGGCATCGCGCTCGCGCGCAAGGTAAAGGAGGCGGGGATTCCCACGGCCTCGCTGATGCTCACGTCTTACGACGCGAATCAGTATGTGATGGCGGCGCTTCGCGCCGGCGCGCGCGGATACGTCCTCAAGACGGCCACCATGGACACCCTCTCGCGCGCGATCAGAATCGCGGCGCGCGGCGGTTTCTATCTCGACAGCGACGTTGCGAGCGCGGTCGAAGAGGGCGAGGATTTTGTTCCGGAGCCAGTGTCGGTCCGCGAACGCGAGGTCTTGCTGCTCGCGGCGCGCGGCCTCTCGGGGAAGGAAATCGCCGCCCAGCTCTTCATCAGCGAACGCACCGTCCAGACGCACCTGGCCTCGATATATGACAAGCTCGGGGCTAAAAATAAGACGGAGGCGATGCTGCTCTCCCTGAAGTACGGCATCGTCACCATGGAGGAACTTCTTGACTAAATGAGGAAGGAAGGGCTCCTCTATCAGCTCATAACCGCCCTTCTTGTCCCCGCGCTTCTCGCTCTGGTGCTTGCGTGGGTAGTCTACGACCAGTTTGAGAAGAGCATGGAGTCCAACGCCAATAATTATGTCGAGAACCTGGTGGACAGCGTGGCCGCCAGACTCGATTCAAAGAAATGGAACATCCAGCCGGACGGCACGTACAGGAGAAAGCCGCTCGACAGGGATGTAACCTCCATCGCCGCGGTGCTGAAAGAGATGAACCTTCCCGGGATGTTCGCCGTCTTCCAGAAGGACGGAACGCTTATCTACGGCTCTCCCGGGAAGGTGAACTTTCTCGTGGACTGGGTGGACTCCTTCGACTCCCCTACGCCCGTGAAGGTGCGCGGCAAAGGAGGAGACTATTTTACGGGGATGTTCTACTCCATCCCCGATGAGAACATCTACATCATCGGCGCCGTCTCCTGGAAGATGCTCTTCGGCTCGATGGTGCTCCTCGTCACCGTCTGGCCCTTTATCATGGGCACCCTCGCCATTATCACAATTCTTGCGATCTATCTTTTATATGAAAAGGTCATCCTGCCGCTGCGCGAGCTGGATCAGGAGGTCTCTTCGCTGCGCCTCGGCTACGACCTGCCCGATGCCTCGGCGCCCGAGGCCGTTCCCGAGCTGCAGCAGCTGCGCTCCACCTTCGTCGTGCTCGCGCAGTCGGCGATAGACAAAGAGCAGCTTTCGCGCGATTACATCACCGACATCGTGAAGGTGCAGGAGGAGGAGCGCGAGCGTATCTCCCGCGAGATACACGACGGGCCGCTGCAGGACGTCACCGCGCTGGTCCAAAGGCTCCGGCTTCTGGCGCTGGACGTCGCCGACAAACAGACCATCAGCAGTCTGGAGAACGCCGAAAAGGTGGCGATGATCGGCGTCAAAGAGATGCGCGAATTCTGCAACAACCTCACCCCGCCCTGGCTGGACCTCGGGCTGCGTCACTCGCTGGCGGAGCTCTGCAACCGCATGTCCTCGCAGCTTGGCGTACAGATAGACCTTGAAGTCGAAGACGGCGGCGATTACGACGACGAATCTCTGCCCGCCCCCCTCTGCCTCGCCTTTTACCGGGTGGTGCAGGAGTCGATAAACAACTCCGTCCACCACGGCGGAGCCACCTTCATCTCCGTACAGCTTGAGAGAAAAGAAGAGCGGATCATCATGCGCATCGAGGACAACGGCAAGGGCTTCAACATGCCCGACGACGTGAAAGAACTCCGCGTACAGGGACACCGCGGGCTCTCGAATATGAAGGAGCGCATACGCCTCGCCGGCGGTTCTTTGGAAATCACATCCACTTTGGGAATCGGCACAATTATAAGTTGTGAAGTGCCGCTTCAGAATGTAGAATAATAACCGGAGCGGAATGTCTGCCGACAGTTTTACGCGCTGTTGTTTTATTGGCGGACGTTCTTATCGATTCTTAATTCCGAAAGGTGGGAGCCTCCGGGCGATCTACAGTGAAACTGCGAATTTTGGGCGCCGCCGGCGAAGTTACCGGTTCCAACTATATGATAGAGACGGATGGTTACAAAGTATTAGTCGACTGCGGCACGCATCAGGGCGCGGACGAAGATAAGCACGAGGGAGAGGCTTTTCCCTACAGTCCCGCCGATATCGACGCCGTCCTCCTGACCCATGCGCATATCGACCACAGCGGCAGGATACCCCTCCTTGTCAAGCAGGGTTTCAAGGGAAAGGTCTACTGCACCCACGCCACCTCGCAGCTGATAGAGATACTGCTGCGCGACTCGGCGCACATCATGCAGGAAGACGCCGAATGGCGTTCGCGCAAGAACGCGCGCAAGGGGCTGCCGAAAGTGGAGCCGCTCTACAGCGAAAACGACGTCGAAAAGGCGCTCGCTTTTCGTTACCCGATACCCTACGACGAGATGGTCGAAATCTGTCCCGGGCTCAAGGTGCGCTATCGCGAGGCGGGGCATATCCTCGGAAGCTCGATAATCGAGACCTGGATATCGGAGGGCGAGGGACGTAAGCCCGTCAAGGTCGTCTTCTCCGGCGACCTCGGCCAGTTCGACGGCGTGATCGAAAAGCCGCCGGCAATCGTCGAGGAGGCCGATTTCGTCCTCATCGAATCGACCTACGGCGACCGGCTCCATAAATCGCTTGAAGATACGCGCGCCGAGTTCCAGAGCGCGATGGAAGAGGCCATCCGGGCGGGCGGCAAGGTGCTCGTGCCGACCTTTGTCGTCGACCGCGCGCAGCGTATGCTCTATGAATTCAAGCTGCTCCAGAAAAAATCTCCCGACCTCAAGATGCCGAACATCTACCTTGATTCCCCGATGGGCGTCAAGACCACTGAAATATATTCGGCGCACACGACGCTGCTTTCGCGCGAGCTTAAAGAGCTGCTGATGGGCGGGGAGGACCCCTTCGAACCGCAGGGCTTCAGCTTCGTGCGCAGCGCCGACGAATCGCGCGCGATCAACGATATGGCCGAGGGCATCGTGCTTGCGGGAAGCGGCATGTGCTCCGGCGGACGTATCATGCACCACCTCAAGCACAACCTCTTCAAAAAGGACACGCACGTATTCTTCGTCGGCTACCAGGCATACGGCACCCTTGGACGCCGCCTCGTCGACGGCGCGAAGACGGTGCGCATCGCGGGCGAAGAGATATCGGTCAAGGCCAAGTTCCACACCTTAAACGGCTTCTCCGCCCACGCGGACCGCGACGACCTGCTCAAATGGGCGGCCCATTTCCCCAAAAAGGCGCAGTTCGTCATCGTCCACGGCGAACCGAAGTCCGCGGAGTCCCTGGCGCTCGGCCTCAAGGACAACGGCTATTCGACGCGCATTCCGGCGATCGGCGACGAAATAGATCTTCTCTCGCCGGCCCCGGCGAAGCCCGCGATGCCCGTCATCTCGCCGCGCATCATAGACCGCATCCAGATCAATTCCAGGGATGTGGAGAACGCGCTGAACCTCATCTCGGCGCGTACGGCGCAGATGCAGGAGACGCTTATCCGCAACGAAGAACAGTACAAAAATATCATGCCGCTCCTCATTTCAGCAAGAACACTGCTTGAAACCGCGGCCGCCTTAAGCGACAATAGGATAGAGTACAAAAAAGAAGAAGAAAAGAGATAATCGCAGTGGAACAAAAAGGACGGGATGCTTTATGACGGAGAAGGTTAAATACGCCGCGGGCGCAGCCGCAGCGGCGGTGATACTTGCGGCTCTGTTTTTCTCATATACCCTGTGGAATTCTTCTGGCATCCTGACGATGATCCCCCGGCCCGAAGACTCAAGGCCCTATGTGCTGACGGAGACGAAAGAGGGCAGCTATCCCCAGGCCCTTTCGGCGCTGCTGACGGATGGCGTCTACGCGCTGCTTAAAGGCGGCACGCCGCGCAACGCGCTTCTCTCCGCGGCGGCGGCGGCGAAAGAGGCCGCCCTGCTCGTCGAAGACGGCGGCGGGGGAATGGCCGAGGTCTACGCCTCCCTCCGCTTTGCCCCAGCCGATACCTCCGCGCTTAAAAAAGGCGCTCTGCCCGAGAGCCTGAAGCCGATATTCAAGGGAGCTTCCGTGCGCGCCGGCAGCGATAAGGGCGTCTTCGTGATAGAGGCCGAGGGGCTTTCTTCGCCCGTCTATTACGCCGTCAAAGGTAAAACCGTCGCGATGGCGGCGGAGCTTCCGGCGCTGCGGCGCATGGAAGAGGCCTCAAAAAGATCCGCCGGAAACCTCGGCGGTAAAAAATGGCGCCAGGAAAAGAGCTGGCCCGCCCACATTGAAATATCCGACGGCGGCACGATCACGGCGAACGCGGAGCATAAATTCCCCATTACCGTCGAAGCCGCCTGGCGCGGCCTCGAGCCTAAAAGCCCCGCGGACCCCGCGGGCGAAATCCGCTGGGCGCTTGTGGACCTCGGAAAATCGGTCGAGGCCTATCTTTCCTCGTCGCTGAAGGCGAAACGGTGGGATACGGGGGACTGCATCATTCCCGAGCCGCTTCTGCTCTCGATGGGCGTCAACCTGCCGCCGCTCGGCGGCGATCCGCGGGACTGGCCCTTCCCCCTCTCCTCCCTCGGGGAGATCGCGGAAAACCTCGACATGAAGGACGACCAGATACGCGAAGTGCTCTCCGGACAGACGGTCTTTTCCCTTGGCGGTCAGAACCGCATTCTCTGGTTCTCGCTGCCCGGCTTCCTGGTAGAGTTCTCCGGCCGCCCCGCGCTCATGAACGAGCTGGTCGACTCTTTCTGGAAAAACCTTTTCTTCGGCGCGGAGCCCAAGCCGCTTCCCGGCTTTTCCTTCGGCGGGACGACCAACGTGCCCTTCTCCGTGATCGGCGCGGGCCGCGACGGCATCGCGGTGCTGGGGCTGACCACGCCGCAGTCCATAAACGCGAAAAACAGGCTGGGCAAATTCCTTAAAGAAGACGAAGCGGTCGTCGGCTGGATGCTCGCGGACCTGCCGCGCATTGGCGGCGCGCTCTCCGAGATGACCAAAATGAGCAGCTTCCTTGGGGAGGAGAGCATGGAGGACGCGGAGCCATACGACGGCGGCTATCAAGAATATAGCGGCGAAGAACAGCTCGCGGAGCCGCTGCAGCCGGAGCTTTCGCTGTCCCCCTTCGACCAGGGGATCACCGACTCCTTCGGCAGCGTCCTGAAACGGCTCGGGCGCGTGCTCGTCGTCTGGGAAAAACCGCTTTCCGGACGCATAAACTGGTATAAGGCGGCGAAATAGGACCGTCGTCCGCCGGATAATAAGTACTTTCTAAACTCTGGAGGTTTTTTTATGTATACGAACGCACTTAAGGTTTTGAGGGAACGCGGCTTTGTCGAGTGGAGCAGCCATAATGAAGAGCTCGAAGAGCACTTTATGAAAAATATGGTGACGGGTTACATCGGCTTTGACCCGAGCGCCGACAGCCTCCACGTCGGCAACCTCGTCGCCATCATGGGACTCGCGTGGCTCCAGCGCCTCGGACACCGCCCGATCGCCATCGCCGGCGGCGGCACGGGACGCATAGGCGACCCCTCGGGGAAGAGCGCCGAGCGCAATCTGCTCTCCGAAGAGCAGATCCTCCACAACGTCTCCTGCATCGCGGAGCAGCTCAAGCATTTCCTCAACTTTGAAAGCGGCGAGAACAGCGCCCTGCTCGTCAACAACAACGACTGGCTCAAGAAGGAAAACTACATTGAGTTCCTGCGCGATACGGGAAAATACTTCTCGGTCAGCTTCCTCGTCAACCGCGAATACGTGCGCAGCCGCGTGCTCGACCCCGACAAGTCGATCACCTACACGGAGCTTTCGTATATACTGCTCCAGGCTTTTGACTACAACCACCTCTACAACGAATACGGCTGCACCCTCCAAATGGGCGGCAACGACCAGCAGGTGAATATCATCGCGGGCATGGACCTCGCGCGCAAAAAGTCCGGCGGGCAGTGCTACGGCATCACCTTCCCGCTGCTTCTCAACGCGCAGGGACAGAAATTCGGCAAATCGGAGAGCGGCGCCGTCTATCTCTCGTCGAAGCGCACGAGTGTCTACAAGTTCTACCAGTTCTGGATCAACGTCGACGACAAGGACCTTGAGAAGCTCTACAGACTCTTCACCTTCCGCGAACTTGACGAGATCAAGGCGCTGCTCGAAGAGCACGGAAAAGCGCCGCACCTCCGTCAGGCGCAGAAAGAGCTCGCCTGGGAGATGACCTGCCGCGTCCACGGCGAAGAGGCTGCCAAGCGCGTGCTCGACGCAAGCGCCGTCCTCTTCGGCGAGACGAACATCAAAGAGGCTCCCGCCGACGTTCTGGACACCCTCGCGGCGGAGATCCCCTGCGCCGAAGCCGGCCTCGCGGAGACCGGCGGCGTCACCGACCTGCTCGTCCTCTGCGGCGCCTGCGACTCAAAGGGCAACGCGAAAAAGAAGATCAAAGAGGGCGGGGCATATCTCAACGGCGAAAAGATTACCGACGCGGGCCGCCAGGTCACGGAAGAAGACCTGCTCGCGGGCCGCTATCTCCAGCTCAACGTCGGCAAGAAAGATTTCCGCCTGCTCAGGTTCAAATAAAACGCATAACAAGAAGGGGAGGGCCGCGTAGAAACGCGCGTCCTCCTCTTCTTTTCGGCGCGGAGAGGCAAAACCCGCCGCAAACGCCGCGAGCCTGCCAATGAAGACATTGAACGGCTATCCTTGCGCTTGCCGGGAAATTTTCGCTCCGGCGCTTTCGTTTCCGACCCCGCGGCGTTAAAATGTCCTTAACACACCGGTCCGCCGCTCTCCTGACGGGCGGCCGCACTACGGAAGGCTGAAACATTTGAACGAAGAGACGAAAAAAAAGCTCACTGATTATCAGGTTCGCGCCTTCATGGCCTTCGCCAGAAGCATCCGGCCGGGCTGGCGCGCCAACCTGCTGGCCGGCGCCCTCATCTCGCCGCTGAAACTGATCGGCGTGCGCAAAGACGTGGCGCGCCGCAATATAATGCTGTGTTTTCCGGAAAAAGACAAAGCCGAGCGCGAGAAGATACTCTCCGAATCCTACGAAAGCATGATCTGGACCGGCGTGGAGATGCTCGCCTGGCAGCACGACCCCTCGCTGATAGACCGCATGGTCGTGGAGCTGAACGGATTGGAAACCATAGAAAAGGCGTTGGCGGAGGGCCGCGGCGCGGTGCTGTTCTCCGCGCACCTTGGCAGCTGGGAGCTGGGCGCCGCCTGGTGCTCGCGTCACTACCCCTTTCACGGGCTCGTGCGGCATTCGGACAGCCCCTTTCAGAAAGAGCTGATAGAGACTCTGCGGGAGCGCGCCGGTTTACGGACGATATCGAAAGACTCCTCGATGAAACGCGTCGTCACCCTGCTGAAGCATAACGAGATGGTAGGTGCCCTCGCGGACCAGCATTGGGGCGACGAGGGCATCATCGCGCCCTTCTTCGGACAAAAAACCTCGACGGCCTCCGGGCCGGCCGCCTTCTCCATGCTCACGGGAGCGCCGATGATCCCCGTGGCGTTCACACGCCTTGAGCCCTTTAAATTCCGCCTTTCCATCGGCAGGCCGATTGCGCATCCCGCGGAGATGAAACGCGACGAGGCCGTGCGCTGTCTCACGATCCGTATGAACGAAGAATACGAAAAAATGATCCGCGCCAATCCCGGCCAATGGCTCTGGCAGCATAGAAGATTTCGCGAAGTGATAACGGACTGAAACGGGCGCGCGCCTGTTTTTCTGTATTGTGATTAACCTAAGAGCGTTAGAATATGACTGAACATAATTTGACTGTAGTGGGAGTGTCGTAATGAAAAGTTTGAAACGGGTGCTGATGGCGTTTTTTATAATCCTCGTCGCCGGCTGCGCGGCCCTTGCGGGGCCGGCGCTGCGGAATGGTTTTACATTGGCTCAGCCAGACGGCGAGAGCTTTTTTGCCGTGAAGCGAGGCGACGAGTTCCTGCACTGGTATGAGACGGCGGAGGGATATGCGGTGGTGAAGGACGACGCCACCGGATACTGGGTCTTTGCCCTTGCCTCGGCCGCGGGCGGCCTCACGCCCTCCGCGGTCGTCTATGCGCCGGGGACCGCGGCTCCCAGCGGATGCGTGAAAAATTTTATCCCCGCAAAAAATACGGTGGCCAGCCTGCGTAAAAAATACAGCGGTCCGGCCTCGTCGAAAACGAGCGCCGCCGCCGCGAGGACCTGGACCTCAAACCCCATTGCGGGCGAGCGCGAAGCGCTATTCATCCGCATCAATTTTCAGGACGCGGCATTCAAGTCGACATTTGAGGACACCAAAGATCAGATATGGGGAGATACGCACTCCGTGCGAAGCTACTATCTTGATCAGTCGCACGGAGCGCTGAGCATCGTCTCCGCCGACTTTGGCGGCGTTGGCAAAAAGGACCTCATCGAGATTACCATGACCTCCGCCGACTACAACGAAGGACGTCACCCCGACCGCCTGCTGAGCTCCAGCAACTATGACGGAGACTACACTATATCGCATAAGAACGAGGTGGCCTTCGTGACGAACGTGCTGAAGCTCACCGGCCTCGATTTTGGACAATTCGACAAAAACGGCGACGGCGTCATCGAAGCGGACGAGCTGGTCGTCTATATGCTCTTTGCGGGATATGAAGAATCGGCCTCCGGCAAATCCCCCTCCGTGTGGATGCACGCCTGGAGCTCGTGGAGCGGCGAGGGCCGTGAGCACAACGTCTATGTTTCGGACGACATCGTTCTGGGGCACTGGTCCTACGGCGGAGAGCTCTCTGAAAAGATTGGCGGGCCGGAGGACGTTCCCCTGCCGCTTATCGGCGGTATCGTCCATGAGCTCGGCCACCAGATCTGCAAGCTGCCCGACCTCTATGATGTCAGCTATACGAATAACGGCCTCGGCCTGTTTTCCGTAATGGCGAGCGGCTCGTGGGGGCGCAGAAGCGGAGAATACCCCGGCATGACGCCGCCCAACCTCGACGCCTGGAGCAGAAAATACCTCGGCTGGGATGTTCCCAAAACGCTGACGCCCGGCGGCACGCCCGTCAGCTTCACTTGCGGCACGCCGGGCAACGGGGTCTTTCCGAGCGTGAGGATCAACTCCCCCTATGTCGATTCTACCTATGAGTATATCCTTGCCGAGGTCAGAAATCCCAACGCCGGCGATTGGGACGGCGGCATCGGCGGAAGCTTGGGTAACGGCGACCCCTTGCCCGCGTCATTCAGGGGCGGAGTATTGCTCCAACATATCGACGAACGGGTCGGCTCCGGCTCGCTGGGATACGGAAATGATTTCAACGCCTATACCGAAGAGGGACATCAGGGCAACATGGCGATCTGGGCCGACGGCGATTCTCGCGCGAAAGACGCTGGACAGGGCGGCTGGCGTTCGCTCTGGTACGCCGGCAGCGACGGAAGTCCCGACACCTATTTCTACGGCGCGCGAGATACCAATATTGCCAAGCAGTTCTCGGGAATAAGGTTTGCCGCCTTCCCACCCTCCGGCGAAATTGTCTCCGCCGTCGTGGCAAAGCAGGGACGCGGCGGCGGCAGCGGCTGTTCCGCGGCGGCATACCCGCTGCTTCTGCTGCTGGGCGCGGCTTCGCTGGTCCTCGGCAGGAAAAGATAACCTGCGGCGGGGGATGTCTTTGATATCCCCCGCCATTTGCTAAAGGAGGCTGGACAGATGAAAAAAATATTTTTCGCCGCGCTGCTGCCGCTGATATTCTCCGCCTTTTGCGGCCCCTCATACGCGGGCCCCGCTCTTGAGACTCCGCAAAGCGTGACACAGCCCGACGGCGCGGTGATCGAGATACGGAAGCGCGGCGACGAGCGCGCGAATTGGTATGAGAGCGAAAATGGCGGCTACGCCCTGCTGCGCGACGCAAAGACGAAATGGTGGTACTTCGCCACTTCAAAAGAGGGGCGGCTGGTCTCGCTCGGCGTGCCCTACAGAGAGGGCGCGCCAGCGCCCGCGGCGGCGGCAAAAAATTACCGGCCGCCGGCGGCAAAGAGATTCCCCGTGCCGCCCGTCAAGACGAACTGACCCGCGAAGATTAAAAACTTATACAAACAATGCGAAGAGAGGCGCTCCTAACGAGCGCCTCTCTTCGCATTAAGCTGGAAAGAAAAAAATCCCGTCCCCGCGTGGGGGTGAGTTGAAATGTTTGTAAGCGTCAAACCTCCGATACCTATCCATTTTCATAACCTTCCCGTACCATTCGGTCAGGTCCGGTGTCCTAGCCGCCCCTAGGCCTCCACTTCCGCGGCGGACTCTTCGGCCTTACCGCCGTCA
>JAEXGR010000004.1 GCA_023450745.1 Synergistota bacterium | reverse complement strand
AATATGAACATCGCGGACTCAAAAGAGCTGCCGGCCAGATGAAGAGAGGCAATAGTAGCCAATCCATTGATCCCTTTGCGCATGTCCGTAGCTCCGCAGATGATGTAAATCTCTTTGCCTTCGCAGTTGATCACTGTAAAACTCCCCTCTATGCATGTGGTATCAGATGAGGGGAGTTTAGAGGATTACGCCTGATGTTAACAGGTACGGGAGGTTTGACGCTTACATTGATAATAGGACTTTTCCAAATCATCATGACTGTAGCGCCGCATGGCGCGGCTGTAGGTCGTTGGTGTAAATGTGTCGTGATGAAAGTTACGTATTACATTGCGCGTCGTGATGGCCTTTCCATCCGTGTCCAGCGGCGCTTATGCCGTCGTTTATGGGACTTATGCGGTTTCCTACTCTTTCGTAGGTGCAGTGTTTTAACAAAGTCGGTCATAGTCTGTCTTTTCAGCGCCATCATTTTTCATTTTACCCGACGCCTTTTGCCTAGTGTCTGATATGTAATGTGCTATATCCAACGGTTTCCAGCCGCGCTCAATAGCGGCGCTCTATTCATATCGTAGGGGGCCTGTTTTAAAAAAGCCGGTTATAGCCTGTCTTTTCAGCACCATCATTACTATCATTTTGCCCTATGCCTTTTACCCAGCGCCTGATATGTAATGTGTGGTATCTAACGGTTTCTATTCATATCGTAGGGGGGCACCTTTAAAAAATCCTGCGATAGCAAGGGCTTTTAAGTGGTTAGCTTGAGTTAATTTTACTATTGACAAATTTTGTTTTTTGTGAATTTATTTTTTCTGCTTTTTCCCTACTCTTTCGTAGGGGCACCGTTTTAAAAAAGTCAGTGGTAGTAACGTTTTTCGCTTGCAACTTGTGTGAACGAAGAATGAGCGAGTAAAGGCCGGGTTCGTTGACGATGGTCATAGACTGCATTCCTCCGGGGGTGGTCATTAATTCTGACCCCCTTTCGTCTTCTTCCAAACCACGTCAAGCCGCGCCATGCGGCGCTTATGCGACGCTCTACTCTTTCGTAGGTGAGCATTTTTAAAAAGTTCGGTGATACCAACACTTTTCACTTGCGGCATACGTGAACGAAGGATGAGTGAGTAAAGGCCGGGTTCGTTGATGATAAGCATACAAGGATTCCCACCTAAAGTAGAGGTTCCATAACTAATAATAGAACCTCTTTCGTCTTCATCAAAGACCCAGCGCTCAAACTTCTCAGCGGTCGGAAGGTTGGAACGGACGATGAGGCGATAGACGTCACCTTCGGGAATGAAGGACATTTCTACAGTCTGTTCTGTTGTTTTTCCGTACTGATTTGTTGTGGAACAGACCCCGTCGCGTTTCACGACCCCCTTACAATGCCTTGATACTGCCTCTCTGTAGTTGCTGTACCCCAGCGCTTCTGCTACATCTTTTCCGCAGAAAAGTATCTTCCCCGTCAGCGTGTCGTTAAGCATACGAATGTTGCCGAACTCTGTATTTACAAATGTCTGGATTGCGTCGCTTCCGTTTGCCCTTATTCCTGTTTTTACCCCTATGGTACGTTTTATACCCCCTACGTGTCCTGTTTTAGCTTACCACTCAGGAACAATAACAAAGCCCCCGCCCCGACGCAACAACAAGCACCGCGCCTAGCGGCGCTATTGACGGTGGACGCGACGCAATGTTACAATCCTCTCAGGTAGTTGAATTACCTGAGATACTTGAGCGCCAACTCAAACAAAGGGACGTATCGGAGTACCAAGCTCGCGACGTTGCGTCCCTTTCGCTTTGCCCTTTTACCGGCTCTGCTCTTTGCCTGAGAAGCTTTGTCTCTGCCGCTTGATGACACGGCTTCACCTCTCTTTTGGGAAGCAACTTCTACCTCAAGGTTCCCTTACCTTGAAAGTCCGTCGTGAAGGATTATACCATAGGCCATAACATTAGCGACGCTATAGCCGCGCCTTCAATGGCATTGGAGACCCTCTAGAATGGCTGTAGAGGCCTATAACTTTAGCCTACAGGTATCCTTATGCCTCTTAAAAATAGGGCTTATTTACTACATCTCGCGAACTTATGTCCCTTCAAATGACTAAGGTCTATACCATAATCCATCTTGTCAAGGACTTCTGCTTTCAGCATTTTAGGTGGCAATCCCTTAGCGTATGCCGTAACGGTTGCCTCATTTCCTTTAAGTTTGTGACCAACGAATGATTCAAAGCACCTTTCATTTATCTTGTTGCGGAGGCAATAGTTTATAAACGTATGTCTGAACGAATAAAATACTTTCTTACCTGTATATTCGTTCCCTGTAATTTTCAGCCTGTTATGTAGGTTTCTATTAAACCACTTAGAATAAGCCGCACTGAATTTTTTATCTGCCCCATAAGCTGTCAATTCCTCAAAGAGTCTTGCCTTGCCTTGTTTTTTAAGTTCTTCAACATACTCCCATAGCCCCAGCTCTAACAGCTTGTCATGAATCGGCACGACCCGTCTAGATGTGGGGTTCTTAACTCTCTTGTCTTCCGCTATAGTAATCTTTCCGTCCTCTTCGATAAACGGCGTGAACTCATAACATTTTATTCCGTCGATTATTTTGAAGTCAGCTAGATAAAGCTGTGCCAATTCTTCAAGTCGCGCTCCTGAGTACAGCGCCATCAGCGGCAACCAGAACATCGCCGCAGTAAGTTTCTTTGCGTTTGCCCTTGTTGGAGCGCCTGTCACATAAAATGGGTCATTGAATATTTTGTTTAAGTCCTCAGCTGAGAACATATCTCTAGCTGTCCTTGTGTCTTCCGCGACGCTTTTCTTCGGCATTGTAAGAATGGTATTTATCCACGTCGGCAGTTCGTACATTGTTGAGAGCCATCTTAAAAAACCATTCACAAGCAAGAAGTTATTTTCTATAGTTCTGTTGCTCAGTCGCTCATGTTCTGGTACAACTATCTTTCTTAGCTGTTCTATTGTCATGTCCTTATACTGTTTGACATGACATTTATTCTTTGGAAAGTTAAAGTAATCCTTCTGTGCCTGTCTAAGCGTATCTTGCGTTATGTCACATAACCTTATGTCTCCGGTCATATCGATAAAGATACCGACGGCTTTTTTAATTGTCTGCTCTGTCTTTGGTGTCCATCTATTTCTTGCGAGCGCCTCATCTCTGTATGCCTCAAACGCTTTGCTGAGCGTTATCTTTTGTTGCTTCTTCACGGGTGATTCAGAAATACTATCGCTCTTAGGTGCGCGCTCTTTGACCTTCAATGTTTTGCTGTCTATATATGTGTTTGGGTACTTGTTTCTATCACGGCTTCTAAGCGCTTTGCAAAGCTCTATCTGTGCCTTTGTCAATTCTCTGCATAACAATTTATATTCCACGGCGTCACTGTTCACTTGTACATCGTTCTGTTTTATGAGGTCATGGGCTATATTGCTTGCGAACTTCTCTGTTGTATTTTCTGCCAGCGCTTCATTTGCCCGATATTCGGCTTCGTCCAATCCGACGCTGTAAGGTGATTCACCTTCATCATCTTTGTCGTAGATATAACCGCGACGGACATTCAAGGCGCGGCTTGTCTCGTCCTCTTCCAGTTCCTTCTTTATCCACGACTTCACAAGTTCTTGAATCTGCTCCGCTGTGAGTGTCATCATTCTCTTATCCCCTTTTCGCAGTCCGTTGAATATATCCCATATTCTAGCAGACAGCAACGCCGCTTTTCTTTTGGCCGCCCTCTTGTCATGCGTGGCTAGTGAAGCTCTGAACTCTGAGCGTCGTATCAACGGTCTTAGGTCAGCCGGTACGACTTGCCTGAAATAGATTATACAGCCTTGATTGAAAGTATAAACTGTTTGTGAACCTTTAACGGCATACTGCATACAACATCAACCTCATTTGTACTAGTTTGCTGTAAAGGTCGTTTTGAAAAGAAAAAGCCTCACAAACTTAGTGTTTGCAAGGCAAAATCAACAGTTGGCGGAGAGTGGAGGATTCGAACCCCCGGGGCTGTGACACCCAATTGATTTCAAGTCAATCACCATAGACCACTCGGACAACTCTCCAATTACGACAGTGAATTATAAGGGATTTTTTCTATTAACGCAAGCTTGCTTTTGTTATTGTTGTTGTTCTGTGATAATGTCACCCCATAATCGTTCTGAGATAATGTCGCTATGAGGCAGATCCTAATGAGCATTACAGACGACGAAGCAAAGCGGGTTAATGTGATTGGGGGCGGCGTGAAACCGCCGTGGCTCAAGATAAAAATCGCGGCGGGCATCTCGGGCGACACCGGGCCGGTTTAAGGATAAAGGCCGCCACAAAAGGGCGGCCCTTTGCTGCCTGCCGTCGATCAAACGGTTAATAGCCCAGCTCTTCGCCCACGATTATCACATGACATTCGCGGCCGATCGGCGCTCTTTCTATCATCGTCACCACGCGGCAAATACGGTCCGGGCTATTGCAGTTCATGCAATGTCCCGTCGCCGTGCAGGGCGTCTTTCTGCCGATGCGCAGCGCGTTCGGCGGCGAGGCGATGCTACGCGCGCGTTTTAGCGCCGAATCGACGTCCGTAGCAATCTTGTTGACGCCGATGATATACAATATCTTTCCCGGCGCCCAAGCCATTACCGCTACGCGGTTGCCCGCGCCGTCGATGTTGACGATCGTACCGTCCATCGCCAGCGCGTTGGCGCTCGTCACAAACCAGTCCGCCTCAAGCTCTCCCAGCAGGGCGGCCTTGCGCTCTGCCGGGGTCATATCCGGCAGCCAGTGCTCGGATATTTTGCAGCCCTTCTCTTCCAGGCGCTCCGGCAGGCCGATCTCGCGCACCGTCACCGTCCCGGGGATGCCTACGGTCGCGCCGTCTTCGATCATTTCCAGAGCGCGCTCGCAGGCGGCTTCCGCGTTTTCAGCATACTGCGCGGAAAAACCGCGCGACTCAAGAGCCTTACAGACGCTCTCCGCTAAATTCCTGTTGCTTGCTCTTTTTGCCTCAGATGTATTCATAATGGACCACCCTTTTTAGAAAAATCATCTAATATCTGATCCAACTATATGATATATTTCATATTAAGACAAGAAGATTTTAATGTTTCGCGGCCTCCCTGTCACATACCAATTCCCCAGCGATGGCAAAACCGTCTTTGGGCATCTCGTTGATAATCACCCTGACGGACTGTACGGGCGCGTCCAGTGATTTACAGATCGCCTCGGTAACTGAATGAGCCAGGGCCCGTTTCTTTTCCAGACTTCTTCCCTCTATGATATTTATAAAGGCTATCGGCATTGTTATTTATCCTCATTTTTTCTAAGATAATGTTCAACAAAACTTCCAAGAACGCCCTCCTGCAAAGGTCGTTTTTTTAGCGAATGCGCTGAAACCGACGCGCGTTTTTGCATTTCATCGCTGCTGACATCCAAATCCAGCGAGCCTTTGTCTAAGTCTATCGAGATCATATCGCCATCGCGCACATAGGCGATGGGGCCGCCAAGAGCCGCCTCAGGAGATACATGGCCGATACACGGCCCTCTAGTCGCCCCAGAAAAACGTCCGTCCGTCACCAGAGCCGTGGTATCCGAAAGGCCAGTTCCCACCATCAGCGTCGTCACTAACTGCATTTCCCTCATGCCCGGGCCACCGACAGGCCCCTCGTTGCGAATCACCACGACCGACCCCTTATTTATCCGGCCGTGTTCCACCGCTTCCACAGCGTCCTCCATATTTTCGAATACTATTGCCGGCCCCTTGTGGGCACGCATCTTCTCCGCGACGCCGGACTGTTTTACAACCGCGCCTTTAGGAGCCAGGCTGCCCCACAACACCTTTAACGACCCCCTGCTGTGAAAGGGAGTCTCTTTAGGGCGGATGGTATCTTTGTCTTCCCAATCGGCCGATTTCGCAATCTCTTCTATACTTTGTCCGCTGACGCTGCGTTCGCCGCCATGGAGCAATCCGCCTAATGATTTTAAGATGGCCGGCACGCCGCCCGCCGCATTAAGATCGTTGAACGGCACCGTGCCGGAGGGGTGCACCTTTGATATGTAGGGAGTGGAAGCGCTGATCTCGTCCATTTCGATGAGGGATATATCGATTCCGGCCTCTCTCGCTATTTCGCTCATATGCAGCACCAGGTTCGTTGACGACCCGATGGCGAAACCGACTCGCAGGGCGTTTTCCAGAGAATTTTTTGTCACGAAGTCTCTTGGCTTCACTCCTTCACGCGTCAACCCGACAATCCTTTTGCCGGCCGACACCGCCTCCTGTTTCTTTTGTGAGGTAAAGGGCGGCGTCGTCGCCGTCATAGGCAAGCCCAGCCCGAGCGTCTCAACCACACAGCTCATTGAATTTGCCGTTCCCAGCATCGCGCAGCTGCCCAATGTTGGCATTGTGCGTTTCTCTATCTTTTCTAATTCTTCTTTCGTGATTTCCGCCTCGAAAAACTTTCCGGTATATTCCCGCAGCGACGGCATGGAGAGCTTCTGCCCTTTATGGCAGCCGTTCAGCATTGGCCCGCTTTGCACAAAGATCGAAGGGACATTGACCCGGAGAGCCGCCATGAGCATTCCCGGTATTATTTTGTCGCAGCTGCCAAGGAAGACGGCGCCGTCAAAACAGTGCGCTTTAAGCATTATTTCGATTGAGTCCGCAATGACCTCTCTGCTCGGAAGAGAGTAGGACATCCCGCGATGCCCCTGAGCCAACCCGTCACAAACACCGATGGTGCAGAACTCAAATGGGAGGCCCCCCGCCTCGGAAACTCCCCTTTTTACAAAGGAGGCGATCTCTTTCAGAGGAGCGCATCCTGGAACTATCTCATTCCAGCTATTTACAACGGCGATAAACGGACGCGACATTTCTTCTCTTTCGATCCCGAGAGAGTATAACAGCGCCCGGTGCCCGGCGCGATCGACACCACACACGATTTCGTCGCTTGGCAGCCCTTTGGCCTTTATAATTTCATTTGTTGAACTGTTCATGAGCAAGCTCCTTGGAAAGATTTAGTTTTTCCAGCAGCACAAGAGCGGTGCGCCGCTCCGTGCTGCCGGATATTTTCTCTTTACTTTTGGTTTATGCCAGCTTTTTTGGCAACTCCCTGGAGGTATTTCGTCAGGTCCGTCAGGTATTTTGCCTGCTCACCGGGCGTCATAAAACTAGGCGAGGCAAGGATCGCGGCAAGGTCCTTTTTTACTCTGGGATCATCACAGAACTTCTTCAAAGCGCCGTTTACTTTGGCGACAACGTCTTTAGGCAATCCCTTGGGACCAAAAACATACATATTGAAGGGCTTATTTACATCATATCCCCTCTCTTTCAGCGTCGGCAGTTCCGGGAAGAAAGGGCTGCGTTCGGGGGTGCAAACGGCCAGCGGACGCAGCGAACCATCCTTGACGTACTGAGGTATGGAGGGCGCGTTCAGAGAAGCGGCGTCAAGGAACCCGCCGAGCAGCTTCGGGATGCGCGTCGCGCCGCCGCCACCGCTTACGGCAACGATTTTCTTTCCGCCGGCGGCATTATCGATGGCGGCAAGCTCCAGCTGGCTCATCGAGCCGATCTCCACCGGCATCTTAACCTTTCCGGGGTTTTCTTTAAGGTAAGTCATAAACTCATCGATAGTTTTCCAGGGAGAATCAGCCTTGACCACAATAGCATCGCAGGTGGCCACCGCTTTGCCAAGAGGGGTGAATTCTTCCCAACTGAATTTGGCAACCCCCGTTATATATCCGGACAAAATTGCCTCGTGCATCCAAAGGAGCGTATAGCCGTCCGGCTTCGCTTTGAGGACCTCTCGCGCGCCGATACTGCCCCCACCGCCGGTAATATTGGTAATGATCACCGGCTGACCGAGAAATTCTTCCGCATACTTCGCAAAAATTCGGGCGGTCGTATCAACTCCGCCTCCAGGAGCATATCCAACAACCATCTTGATGGGCTTTGCGGGAAAACTATCCGCCGCACAAGCCATTGAGCCTGTGAGGACAAACAATGACAAAACCAACAAGCACACCGTCGCAAACTTCTTGAACATAATGATAGAGCCTCCTTGTTTTTTTTGATTTATCATCGCTGCTAAATCAATTCACATTTTTACGTCTTCTGGCCATATCGCTTATGAACGGCCAGACGAGCGAGAGCACGGTCAGAACTAGACAGGCAAGAGATATTTTCCCCTCCAGCAACGGCAGATAGCTGCCATTGCTGGACATAAGCCCTTGCCGGAGATTATTCTCGATAAGCGGCGCAAGGACAAAGCCAAGAATCGCCGGCGTCATTGGAAATTCCAGCTTCTCCATGCAATAGCCGATCAGCCCGAAAAAGAGCAGAAGCCAGACGTCGAAAATTCTGTTATTCAGCGCATACGCGCCCACCACGCACATGGTAATGATGAAGGGAAGCAAATATGTCTTAGGAATACTCAGCGCCTTTATAAACAGCTTTATTGCCACCAGCATCATGATAAACATCGCCAGATTTGCGAAGAAGACGGCGGAAAACGTGCTGTAAACAAACACCGCGTTCGTGTTGAAAAGCATCGGGCCGGGTTGTAGCCCATGTATCATCAGCGCCCCGACGAGAACCGCAGTCGTAGCGTCACCCGGTATGCCCATCGTCAGCATCGGCACCAGCGCGCCGGCAATGACCGCATTATTGGAAGACTCGGAGGCGATGATCCCACTCTTACAACCGGTTCCAAAAAGCTCCGGATGCTTCGAATGCGACTTTGCGTTCCCGTATGAGACCACATTTGCCGTCGCACCGCCTATCCCGGGCAGAAGGCCGATAAAAAACCCGATCAGCGTGCTCTGTGCAACATTTGCGAGATCCCCTCTGAAGAAATTCCGGAACCCGATCCAGACATTTTTTATCGGTACATCGGGAACAAGGACATTGTTGTCCGAACCCATATCTGAAATTATCTGCGATATCGCGTAAAGACCAATCAGGAAGGGCATGATGTTGAAACCTCCCTCAAGCGCTTCAAAACCAAAGGTAAAGCGCGGCACCATGTCGATCTCAGAGCTTCCCACCGTCGCAAATAAAAGCCCGATAAAAGTCGCCAACAGACCTTTGATCATTGATTTTTTTGAGAGAACTACCACAATGCTCAACGCAAGAACCGCGACTGAGAAATACTCGAAATTGCCAAAGGTCAGCGCAACCTTAGCCACTTGGGGCGCGACAAATATTAAAGCAATAGAGCTGAATAAACCGCCGATGAACGAGGCAAAAATGCCGATTCCAAGCGCCCTTCCCGGCTCTCCCTTTTGCGCCATCGGATAGGCGTCAAAGGTAGTCGCAACAGAAGAGGGCGTACCCGGCATGCGCAGGAGCGCGGCAGAAACCAATCCTCCCGATATTCCTCCCGTATATATGCCCAACAAGAGACATATCGAAGAGACCGGATCTATTTTGAATGTCAGCGGCAAAAACAGTACAATCCCCATCGTCGCCGTCATACCGGGAATCGCGCCAAAGATAATCCCAACAAAAGTCCCTATCAACAAGAGCATGAAGGGGAACGGAGCAAAGATACCGGCAATTCCTTGAATAATTTCTGGATTCATTTTATGCACCTCTTTATGGAAGAAGTAAATAAAGTACTTTACTAAAAAACTGATGCGTCGCAAAAGTTACAACAACAGAGAAGAGCGCGTAGCTGCCTATCTTTGATAACGACGGTTTCTTGATTTCCAACAGTATCATATCTAACAACATATAAACTGGGGTAGCATAAAGGAACCCCACCGAAAGTTCCAGCACGGCAAAATATGCAACCGAATAAATGACAAACAGCAGCTTCTTTTTATTAAAAAAATTTTCGTCATTATTTTCTGCGGCGCTTCTATCACTGTGTTCCAAAGCCTTTATTTTTACAGCTGACTGCAACGCAAGCAGTCCTCCGAAAAATATGATCCCCATACACGCTATCTTAGGGAAAAATTTTGATCCCAGCAGGTCAAATTTCATCATTTCTTGCAAATGCACGTTAATATAAAACCCCGCCCCAGATACAACACACACGACCCCGGTCAGGAAATCTCTTTTATCGTTCCTTGCGCTGCTCATTTTTCCACCCCTTCTGCCTTCGTGCCGACAATCCACATACCAGATAAGCCCAGTAAACTACTTCTTTCCTTCTGCGGCACCTCCATTCAACAGATTGTACATAAATTGTATTTATGATTTTTTATCATAGATTATTTATATCATTCTTTTGACCATTGTCAAGTAAACAATTTAACTTTTATAAAAATAAAAGATATGAGCCGTCCTCTTCATGTGAAAAGGATGGCTCATATCTTATTCGCCGTTTATTCTATTTTTGGGAGATAGCTTCGTTCGCCCTGTCAATATCGCTTAAGCTCGGGATCGTTCTCAAGGTATGGTCTCTTAACAGTTTTGCCGTCATCTCTTCGTCTTTTGCCTTATAGGCGTCGTATATCGCCCTGTGCTCTTCCAAAGAAAGCTGGAGTTTTTCCGGCGGTAAAGGTTCCCGTAGTATCCTGTACATCGCCGTGTTGTTTCTCAGCTGCTGTAGATATTTGATGACGCGCTGCCATCCGGAAGGTGCGTACAAGAGCGAATGGAATTCTTTATCGACCTCAAGGAAGCCGACATAACCATCCATCTGCGAGAGGGGAATGGCAAGGTTTTTCTCCAGCATCTCATAGTCCTTTTCCCCGGCCTTTTTAACGGCGGCCCTAATCGCCACTTCTTCAAGCGCGATTCTCGTCGTGTATATTTCTTCGATATCATGTTTGTCGAGGCTGGTAACGTAGACCTTTTTTCTCGGGACTTTGGTAACCAGGCCTTCGACTTCCAAAGCGGCGATCGCCTGACGGACCGGCATCTTGCTGATCTTCAAGGCCTCTGCTATCGCGGCTTCATCTATTTCCTGCCCGGGATAAAAAACGCCTTGAGTTATCGCGGAGCGCAATGTCTGTACCACCAATGTTTCAACGCTTGTATTAAATGCCGCGCTCGGCGCGTATTGGCTTAATGAGCTAAACGGATTATTGGCATTCATACCCTTTCTCCTCCAACAAGGTATTGTAATACATAATCTTTTATATTTGATATATAAACAGAAAATGTAAAATTTAGCAAGTCAAAACTACGGTGATGAGCAGCAACCTTCACCAAACATAAACTCACACGCCGGCGCTTAAAAAATTCATGACGAGGGCGGTCATCGTCTCTTTCTCTTGAGGCTTGGATTCAGCGATCATTATCGTCACCGCGACGAGCGTGTAATCGTCGAGCAGTTTTTGTCCGTTATTGAAGAGGATGCCGTTTTTATCTAGGAAGTACAAGAAAAGCGATGCGGCGATGCGTTTGTTGCCGTCGGAAAAGGAATGGTTTTTCGTCACGAAATATAGCAGGTTGGCGGCCTTCTCCTCCACGCTTGGATATAGCTCTTCCCCGCCGAACGACTGGTATATCGCGCCCAGGCTTGATTTGAAGGAGTCGTCCTTCTCGTTGCCGAAGAGCGGCGAGTCGCCGGCAAATTTCATCTGATCGATGAAGCGGCGGCATTCGTCATAGTCAAGGATATATTCAGCGCGGCGGCCATCGGGCTTGCTTATTTTCTGGTGGTCGTAGTCGTCGAGGATGTCCAAGGCCGCAGTATAGCTTTCAACTACGCTCAGCACCTGTTTCGCGTCAAGCCTGTCTTCCGTTCGGCGCAATATGCGAATGGCGGCGCCGAGCTGCGCCAGCCGCCGGTCATTGACGGCATATCCCTTCATAATATATTCTTTTAAAACCCTGCCGGCCCAACGACGGAAATCCACGCCGCGTTTAGATTTTACACGGTAGCCGACGGAGATGATCATATCGAGGCTGTAATGCTCCGTATTATAAGTTTTACCGTCGGCGGCAGTTGTCGCAAAATTTGCGACAACTGAATCGCCGTCAAGTTCCTCTTTTAGCGCGTTGTTTACATGTTTGCCTATCGTCTTGACGTCCCGGTCAAAGAGCGCGGCCATTTGGTTCCTGTTAAGCCATACCGTCTCCCCGTCCGTTTGCACCTCAAGTTTTACGCTGCCGTCCCGCGCCTGGTATAAAATTATTTCTCCGCCGCCTGTCATCATCTTTCACCGCCGCTCTGGGATTTTAGATCTTCTATATTGTAAACTATTTTAAATAGTTATACAACTATTTGTTATCAAAAAAGTTACTGCGGCATGATCTTCCAGCGTCTGAAAAAGAAGAGCGCGGCGGCAAAGACGAACAATCCAATAACCGCGCAGGCGAGGCTTCTCGTACCGCGCATAAAGGGCTGAGGCGCGGCGTCAAAGGGAACGCCGGTCTTGGCGCATAACTCTCTCATATTGAGGAGATGCATCACCGGATAGCCGGCTTCCAGCGATTTGGCTATCACTCCGTCGCCGGCGTTTTTATCCTGTTTCCGATGAAGACCGGGAGCGAGTCCGGCCGCAGCATCATCCGCACCAAGCGACGAATGCGCGCCGCCGATGTTGATCACTGCCTTTGGTTTTATTTCATTTATAACCCGCATCTTCCAAGCAACCATTTCCGCGAGGCTTTCCCTGACGATAAGCGGCGTATTTTCTGACGCGGCGATCCCTTTCATTATCGCGACGCCCCCTTCGCTCAGTCCGATGCCACGCTCCCCGCCGCCTCCAAGCGTCAGGTATTTCTGTTTGGTGTGCAGCGCTCCGCGCTCGCGCAAGTGCGCTGCGACCGCGGGCCATGTCATCTCTGGATCGTTCGCGCCCCATGTTGAAGAGCCTAACGAAAGTATCAAGCTGACGTCGGCTCCACGCGCCTCCAAAGCCAGCAGAACGTTAAGCGCCATACCGGGAAAGGATGATGAGGAAAGCACGACGACGGGATCGCCGCGGCGAACGTCAAGCTCTTCAAGCCAGCGCGAGACTACGACGCTCCAGCGCGGGTCGCAAGAGGCGCGTTTTGAGGAAAGGTCGCCGAGCGTGGTGGCGATAGGGCTCCATTCAAGCCCTATCAGGCCGGTGCGATGTATATCAACGGCGCGCGTCCGGTTTTTTCTCAGAGACTCTTTCCAGCGCCATATCTCGGCCTGAGCCTCCGCTACTGACGAATAGAGTTTCTTTTCACGCGGAGAAAGCGAACCTCCGCCAACGGCAAAAAGCAGAACCATCGCCATAAATACCAAAAACAGCGCGGCAGAAACGCGCCGCTTTAACCGGCGAACCTCCTGCTGGTAGTAAAGAAATTCCCGCGTGTCCATTTATAGCACCCCCGCGCAGAACACAAGCAGTTCCATTGCAAAGACTACGGCAGCCGCACAGATAAAAAGGGATGTAATCGTCCGCAATGCTCCCTGCCGCTGCATGTCGGCAGCGATCAAACCTGGGACAACCCAGCCAAACCAGAACGTGTCAGGTGAAAAATGCCCGCTAAACGCCCGCAGAGCGAGGGCCAGCAGCATCGCCGCGCCGATACGCGCGCGCCCATATAGGCCAAAGCGCCGTACAAGAAATTCGAGAGCGCCCCAAACGGCAAAAGATATCGCCAGCCCGAGAGAGACGCGCATAGGATCATAGAGCGAAAGCGCGAGTACCACGGGGGCTATCAACCCGCCGCTGGCAAAGCCGGTACGTCTGTCCCACAGCATGGAGGCAGCGATTCCCAGCGCCAGCGTCAGCGTGACGTTATCGTACATTTTTTATAGCCCTTTCTTCAGCCGCGAGTTTGAATGCGAGCGGCAATCCATAAACCGCGTTGCCGCAGCCGAAGGAACGCCTCTCCAAATTTAACAGCGAGGCGAATTCTTCCATATTTTTTATTCTTTTATAATGCTGGGTGAGCGAGGAAAGCGGCGGCCTTTCACCAATGATAACCACGTTTTTCCAGCCGCCATTTTTCATCCACGCCTCAAACGAACGAAAACGGTCGCTCCGGTCCGCGCGATGATTATAAATAAATGACGTCTCGGCCGGGCGCCACCCCAGCGACGTAAAGTATCCCCGCGTGCTTTGCAGGTCGTTGATAGAAAAGGCGAAAGCCAACTCCCACCCATCCGCGCGGATAACCGCGGAATCCGCGATATCAGCCTTTAACGAACGCATCGCGGCGAGCGCGTCCTTTTCTTTCGCACCCGTCAGCCGGCAGGCCTCCAAGGCGAGCGGTATATTGACGGCAAGGTGCGATGAAAAAACCGCCGGCAGCTCAACAGCATGGAGCGCCAGTTTTTTCTCCAGCGCCAGCAATCGCATATCGGGACGTTCGGCAAGCGCTCGCGGCAGCACAATCGCGCCTCTGCGCGGAAGCGCGCCTGACAGCGCGCGCAGCACGGAACGTTCATCATTGCCCCATAGCGCCTCGTGGTCGGGCTTTGTATTGGTGAGCACCGTCAGCGTCGGTTGCAGCGCCTCTGAGCAGACACGCTGTAACTCTGGGGATACGGCGCTGTTTTCCGCCACGGCCGCGTCTGTATCAGGGGGGAGCTGTCGGAGCCACCAGCGCAATTCGGCGACGTTGGCTCCGGCATAACGCAGGATAGGGCGCTCTCCACTAGGCGTCAGCTCGCGCGGCACAACTCCCGTTATGCGGCCGCGGCAACGCAGGCCGCACGCGCAGAGCCCCGCGTGAATGAGTCGTACTACGCCGCTCTTACCGCGGCTTCCCGTTACCACGATACGAATCATAGGCAGTGTCACGGCGATCACCTCTTTCACGAAAAGGCGCGGCGGCCCGAAAGCCGCCAGCGCCCCTCAGATGTAATTATTTTACTCTAAACAGACTATATCGCTAAAACCCCACCGGCACGCCAAGACGCCTGCTGTCCGCGCCGCCGTTCATTTGGCCTTTTGCCTTGTCGAAAAGGATTCCCTGGGCCGTACCCAAAGTTCCGGGACCAACCTGCTCAACTTTGTACCCCTCCATCTCAAGCAGCGCTACTGTGGTGTCCTTCATGCGTCCCTCGTCGACACGCAGCAGCGTGCCGCTCTGGTTGTGGAAGCGCCCTTGTTCTATAGCCTCGTCCATCTTCATGCCGTGGTCTATCACATTCATGATTATTTGTGCCACGGCAGTGATGATGCGCGTCGCTCCTGCCGCGCCAATGCTCATGAAAGGCTGCCACTGAGGGTCGAGAACTATTGTGGGGCTCATGGAAGATAGCGGGCGTTTACCCGGCTCAGGCGCGTTGACGCTATTGGGGTCCTGCGCAAAATCATCCATTTCGTCATTGAGCAGGAATCCGTACTCGGGGACATAGACGGACGATCCGCAGAAATAGTTGATCGTGTTCGTTGAGGTCACGATGTTGCCCTGCTGGTCGACGACTGAGAAGCTGCTCGTCGACTGGCGCTCAAAGCCGTGTCCCGCAAGGTAGGCCGTGTTCCGTCCTTTGTCGTATTTCCAGGGGTCGCCGGCCTCCACTTTGTCGCCCACCTTCTTCATATCTATCCTCGCCGCCAACTCTTTGGCGTAGGCTTTGGACTGCAATCCGTCAAGGGGAACCTGCACAAAGGCGGTGTCCGCCATGTATTTGCCGCGGTCGGCAAAGGCCAGTTTAGTCGCCTCTGCCCACGCGTGGGCAAACTTGGCTGACCCCGGTTTCATCGCCTTGACGTCAAAGTTCTCCATTATATTAAGAAGCTGAACGATGTGAGTTCCGCCGCTTGACGACGGCGGCATCGAGTATATCCGGTACCCCCTGTATGTGCCAGTTATAGGCGTACGGTCATACATTTTATAGTTCGCGAGATCTTCCTTCGTCATCTTTCCGCCTGTGCGGGCTACCGCCGCGACGACGGCATCGGCGACTTCGCCTTTATAGAAAACATCGGGCCCCTTCTCTCCGATAAGGCGGAAAAGCTTCGCAAGTGTCGGCTGTTTCAGCACGCGGCCAGCCTCTATGGGAAGCTCGTCCTCAAAGAATGGCAGCTCCGTACCGCTGAATTTCACCAGGGTTTCATAGTTGTCGGCGATGATGCCATTCTGCATCGGAGCGACGGTAAACCCCTCTTCCGCGAGGCGTATAGCCGGAGCGGCCACTTCGGAGAATTTCATCGTACCGTACTTGTCCAGCGCGTGGGTCATCCCTTTGAGCCAGCCGGGAACACCGACAGATTTGCCGCCGTAAACCGACCATTTCTCTTTTTTCGACTGCTCCGAGGCATACATATCCTTCGCCGCTGACTGCGGAGCCGTCTCACGGTAATCAAGGCATATAGTTTCACCCGTCTTGCCAAAACGAATCGTCATAAACCCGCCGCCTCCGATGCCTGAAGCGTTAAATTCCACGACGTTCAGCGCCAGTGCGGTGGCGACCGCCGCGTCAATGGCGTTGCCGCCCTTCTGCATGATCTCGACGCCGGCCTCAGACGCCAGCTCATTCGCTGCCGATACCATGCCGTGCTTGGCGTAGACCTCATGCGACGCGGCCGCCGCAAAGCAGGCCGCCGTCACGGCCATAAGACAGATAGATAAAACTGGGACAACAAGTTTTTTCATAGTTTCCCCCCTCTTAGAACCCCTCGGGCATTCCGGTACCCGTCCTCTGATCCGCTCCTGCATCCATTATATTTTTCTCGTGGTCGAATATTATTCCTTGGCATACTCCATGGTATGTCTCTTCAGTGTTCAGCTCGTATCCCTTTTTTCTAAGGGCATCGATCACCTCGTGTCCGGCAGTGGCCTCAAGGATGGTCTCACCTTCCATGTCAGTCCATATTCTCGGGGCCTCTATAGCTTCGGACATGGTCATCTTATGGTCGATGACGTTTGATATAACCTGTGCGACGATGGTAAGGATCATCCTGCTCCCAGCCGCACCCAGGGTCATGAAGGAACGTCCCTGCGGGTCGAGGATGATTGTGGGGGACATAGACGAAAGCGGCTTCTTTCCGGGTTCCGGCGCGTTTACACTATTTGGATTTGAAGAGAAATCATCCATCTGGTTGTTAACAAATATCTGATATCCCGGGACCATCACTTTGCTCCCGAACCAATAGTTGATCGTGTTTGTGGCGGCGACGATATTGCCCTCTTTGTCGACGGTGGAGAAGTGTGTCGTTGAGAAGTGCTCGGGCCCCGTGTCTCCGATGTGCGATGATTTCTTGTTAGTTTTATCAAATTTCCAGGGATCTCCGGGTTTCTCTAGTTTCGGCAGTTTCGCATTGATATCAAATCTCTTGAACATCTCCTTTGCGTAAGCCTTTGAGGTGATGCCCTCAAGAGGGACGTCGACAAAGGCGGTATCCGCCATGTATCTGTCTCTGTCGGCAAAAACCATTCTCTCGGCCTTGCCCCACATGTCGAAAAGCTCCGGTGATGCCTGTTTCATTTTACCTACTTCAAAATTCTCCATAAAGTTGAGGAGCTGTATCACATGCGCGCCTCCGCTAGAAGGAGGGGCGGAGGAATATATCCTGTAACCCCTATACGTACCCTCGACCGGTTTCTTTACGACAACTTTGAAATTTGCGAGATCCTGCATCGTCATATTTCCGCCGTGATCGTTGACTGCTTTGACAAGGGCCTCACCAATAGGCCCATTGTAGAAAGCTTTGGCTCCGTCTTTTGCAAGAAGCCTGAATGCCTTTGCGAGCCCAGGATGTTTCACGACCGTGCCTGCGCGGCGCGGGAGCCCCTCTTCAAAATACGGAACATCCCTGCCCTCGTCGTTGAGATTGTAGAGATCTTCGTAATATGAGCCCTGAAGGGTCCCTGTCTGTCCCTCGGTCCATACATATCCGTCCTCCGCCAGTTTCAGAGCAGGTTTTACCACCTCGGCGAATGGCATCGTGCCGTATTTTTCAAGAATAAAAAACCATCCGGCGACAAATCCTGGAACTCCTGCCGATTTTCCGCCCCTAGCTGACCATCCCTCTTTTTTTGCCTGATCGGATGCATACATATCCTTGCGTGCCGAGGCGGGAGCGACTTCACGGAAATCTACGTACTGAACTTCGCCTGTTTTTGCAAAGCGAACAGTTACAAATCCTCCGCCGCCCATTCCGATGTTGTAGGGCTCCACAACGTTAAGCGCAAAGGCTGTAGCAGCCGCCGCGTCAATTGCGTTTCCGCCTCTTTTCATTATCTCGATTCCGGCTTTTGAAGCCAGCTCGTGCGCGGCTGAAACCATACCGTTTTTCGCATATACGTCATGGGGCTTTTTCGGTGTCGTCGGTACGTTCCCTGCAAACGCCACAAATGTTACCGATAAAACAAGGATCATCGCGGCCAGCAGCTTCAGCCACAGGCCTTGGGTTCTCTTAATCATCAAAACTCCTCCTTATAAGATCGTCCGGCATCCCGGACTTTATTGATAAAGCGTACTGTCACAAAGCAAACCCCCGTATCAAGGTTTTTATTACGGGGACCCTATGGAGCCACTTGCCCACACCCCCGTCTCTTATATCCGTGTAAGAGGGAATGCCTTCAAATATGACCGCGTCTTCCGGGGACAGGTCGCCCAGCGTCTCGGAGGCAACGCGTACTCCCGTAACATGGCGCGCGGTACGCAGCGCCAACGGCTGGTCTCCCTCGTACGGTATGAAGAGAAGCCCCATCTTCGCGGCCTTTTTATACGCCTTATCCTTGCCGGTTAGGACAAGAGCTTCGTCAGTGCGTCCGCGCAGACGTCCCTGTGACGGGTTGCCGGATTCCATGAGCAGCGGCATGAGTCCCGGCACGCTGTCTCCCCATTCTCGGTGGCTCAGCCCTCGCAGGTTAACCGGCGAGGGTTCAAGGCGCATCGGTATGCCGTCGCCCTCCAGCGCCATACAGGTCATGGCGGCAAGCTCCATTGCGTTTTCATGCGCCACCATCGCGTTGACAACCGGATATTCGGGCGAGGCCTCGTGAAGGTCAAAAGCCAGCTTTACATTCTCTTTTTTAAGCAGATTCACCACGGCCAGCCCAGCCAGCTGGGTGATGCCGTCGCTCGCGATCCCCGGAAAGGACCTGTTCATGTTGCTGCGCGAAGAACCGTCAAGTTTTTGACCTGAGGGATAGTGTATATAGATGTCAGGGTCCGGCCATTGATCTACCGGGTTCGTAGCCCTTGAACCAAATTTAAATGTACGGAATCCGCCCTCCTGCTCTATCCTGAATGACTGGGGAGCCGCATCCTGCGGCGAATTATGCGTTCGCGCCGAGTTGCTCACAAAGGGAACGATTATCAGACGTCCTTTTTTGACACTGACGTTCTCAAGCAAAACAACAGCCGCCATAAATCCGGCCGGTTCGTTCGCATGGATGCCGCCCTGCACATATACGGTGCCTCCCGGTTCCTCTCCGTCCTGAATAAAAACGGCAGTATCCATGTTCGTCCCTTTAAGCGCGGGCTCCCATTCGGAAAGCATGTGGTGCTTGAATCCCGCCGCCGGTATGAGAAGGTCGGGGCTGCGCATCTGCATAAACTGCATCGCGGCGTACCCGCTGATAAGCGCGCATATGCCGCATAGAATCAATGCCGTCACCTTTGTTCCTTTTACTCTGTATTCCATCTTGTCCACTATCCTTTACTTGAGCATCAGGAGGCGCAGGATCACGGGAATGACCACCATAGCCGCGGTCACCTGCTTCCAGAAGGAGCGCTCGCGGAACATACACTTCAAAACGAGAATGAGGACCAACAGAAGTATGAACCTGTATATCAATGTCATGCCAGATCCTCCTTTAGAATATGAGCGCCGCGAGGGGGCCGCTCAGAAGTATCACGGCGATGCCCCACAGCGCTATTACAAGCCCGGGAATAATACATACTTTGAGCACCTTGAAATAGTTCTCCTCCCCCACGACTTGCGCCGCGAATATCCCGGCAAGCGCCGTCGGCGGCATAAGATCGCCAAGCGAGGCTACCAGAGAGAGAGCGGCTGCGACTATTATCGAATTGTATTTAAGGAGCGCGAGCAGGAACGGCACGCCAAGCACCGAAGCGGAACCGAATGAAGATACCGCGCCAAAGAGAGGCATGGAAACGCCGATTCCGGCGTAGAGCAGCCACGACGGCAGGCTAAGCGCGGAGACTACGATAAAGCCCTGCACTCCTATAAGAGTCATCACCTGTATGAACATCCCAACGCCCATTAATATACCCATTACAGGGAGGGCGTCGTCTACCGCCTCTTCCGCGGTACCGATCAGGTCAAATCGCACGCCCGAAAGCAACCCGGAAAGCGCGGCGATGAGAAATATCAGAGGCATGCCCATTCCTGGAAACCTGCCCGCGAGGTACTGGTCCGCCGCAAAGAGGAGCACAAGCACGATGACAGGCAGGATAAGGCGAGGTGACAGCGGGTGTTTCTGCATCTTCTCAAGCTGTGCCTCAAGAGCCTCTTCATCGGAAAATTTACGGATGCGGGGGTATATCATCGTGAGCGCGAATACCGCCGCAAGCGGGAAGGTACATATCATGAGAGGGATGGCAAAACCTACGTAGGGGATGTCCACTCCCGCGCATATTATCATCGCGGGGATGCTGACGGGAGGAGCTATCATTCCCAGCAGCGCACCGATGGAGACCACGGCCGCCGTGTGGACCTTGGACATGCCCAAAGTCATGAGAAGGGGCGAAACCAGCGCTCCGGTTGTGAGGACGGCGGCTGTCGAAGATCCGGTAATCATTCCCGGCACCATTATGATGAACATGATCCCAAGGCACAGAAGCGCAGGGAACCTCCTGAATCTGCGTATCATCCAGGCGGAGAGTGAATCAAGAAGCCCCGTAGCTAGGACTACCTTCATGAACATCATGGCAGTCGCGATGACGAGGATCGTGTTGACATACCCGAACTCTCCCTCAACGAGATGGCGCAGCGGAATCCCCTCCCCCGCCGCCAGCGCCCCAACTATCGTGGCAAGAGCCATGGCGACGGCGATGGGAAGTTTCCAGGCGAAGGCCCCGAAGGCGAAGACGCCTATCATAAGGAGGGTATAAAATCCCTCCGGCCAGAACCATTCCATGATATTACGCTACTGCGTCACGCCGTATTCGGCAAGTACAGCCCTAAGCGGTTCCTTTGTCGAATTAACGTTAGGGGCGGTCCTGACCGGGATGTTCTTCGGCTTTGTGAGTTTGTCGAACAGGCCGTCCTTGTTCGCACCGTCGACAAGTATAAGTATATCTCCCTGTGGTACGGCAGATTTGACAAAGAGGTCCGAAAGCGTGCCGCGGCGCCCCTCGCCGCCGACATGCATGACGACGACCTTCATCTTCTTCGCGCGCGCCGCCTTAAAAAGGGCGTCGCCGCGTTTCACCTCGTCCTCCTTGTTGATACCGGCCGCGCCCAGCCCCTTTGAGCTTCCTCCTACGACCGCAACAAGCACCTTCTGATCCTTGAGCGCGTCAGGCTTCATAACTGCGTCGTAATCGGGCGTGATCTTAAGCGATTTCATGAGCACGCGGATCATCATGGCGTCGGAACTCTGCCCTATCGACGTCACCGCCACCTCGGCCGCGTTCGCCGGGAAAGCGGCCGACATCGCAAGTATCAATGCCGCAAAAAGCACCATCGTCTTCTTCATAAGAATGCCTCCTGAAAAATATATAGAATTGTTAGAACAATCTAATTTTAGGCAATCTAATATAGGGCGTCTATATTTTTTATCTTTTTTATCTCTGATATGGAATTTGCTGAAAGATAAACCGGTAAAATAAAAGGCCGGCGCTCTTCTAAGAAAACGCTGACCTATCCACTTTGTAATATAAAAGCGGTTCCCTAAGGTTTGAAATAGACGTTTCTCGGCCTGCCGCTCCGTCCGTCTTCAGACTCTTCGGTACGCTGCAGCTGTCCCTTTTTCACAAGATGTTCAAGGTATCGGTGCATTGCCGGGTAAGAGAGTCCCGCCATCTCCGCCGCCTCCCCCGCCTTCAGCCTCACATTTTTCCCCGTGAAAAGCTGAAGCACCCGGCGCGCCGTCTTTTCCGAAAGTCCTTTGCCGCGCTCATGCCACCGCCCATCCGAACGGTATTTGATAAGCTCCGAGTGGAGCGATATCCTGGCGGAAAAATCCGCCAAGCGCACCGGCTTAGATACGAAATCATCGGCCCCCGCAAGGCGCAGATCTGCGGCCACTCCCGGGTCCTCTTCTATTGTAAGGGCTATCAGCACTATGTCAGGAGATATCTGTCGCGCCGCCCGTATCACCTCTATGCCGTTCATCAGGGGCATATGATAATCAACAAGCAACAGGTCTATATCATGATCCGTGACCCACCCCAGAGCCTCCTTCGGGTCGGCGGTGGCTCTTATGGGCCAGCCGAGAGAGTCAGCCATCGCCTTTACCGTATATAGTATGCTCTCATCGTCATCAACTATTCCCAGAATTATCTCCATATGCCATTCTCCCTTCCGTCACTGTACGGTATCCATACCATGCAGCGAAGCCCTCCCTTAGCCCGTCTCTCATATCCGAGCGTACCGCCGAAACCTGTGACGGCGTTCCTGACAAAATCAAGGCCTAGCCCGGAAGAGCCCCATGACGACTTTTTACCGTCTTCAGGCTCTATGAAACCTGGGCCATTATCGTCAACTATAAATGTGAGTCCGCAACCGGCGGCTTTTACCCCCAGCGATATCAGCGGGGAGGGCAGGTTTTCCGTAGCGTGGCGCGCGTTGTCTAGAAGATTTACCAACACTCGCGAAAAGCGTATCACATTCAGCATCAGGCTGCACTCCATCAGCCGTTCGGGAACATCCAGCGATACGGAGGCCCCCCACGGCAGAGCGCGCACCTGCGCCATTGTATAGTTTATTATCTCTTCCACACGGGCTTCATGAACAGAGTCGGGATTCTTTATCTCTCCTATCATCTGATCCATCTTTTCCGCCGCGGAGAGTATCG
This sequence comes from Synergistota bacterium, assembly GCA_023450745.1. Taxonomy (GTDB): domain Bacteria; phylum Synergistota; class Synergistia; order Synergistales; family Synergistaceae; genus Cloacibacillus. The sequence goes on along the minus strand of JAEXGR010000004.1, from coordinate 8,368 downwards.
CCCGGCTATGATTCGACGTGGCTTCGTCGGGCGATATCGACAACAGGTCGGCCAGGCCAAACACCGTGGTAAGGGGACGTTTGAGGTCATGGACGAGATACTGCATCTCCTGATAAAGGCGGAGCCTGGCCTGCTCCGTACGCATCAGAGAGAGCTCCCGATCACGCTGCCGCAGAAGCTGAAGCTGCCGCAGCTGCTTTTCATAGCTTACGAACAGCTTCGTCATCAGCACCGCGACAAGGGCGCTGAAGGCAAAAGCGAGGCCGCATACCACGTCCAGCAGATAATCTTTCTCCATCAGCAGGGAAATGTTTTTCACGGAAAAGCTCAGCTCTCCCCATCCAAAACCATACGGAGTCAGTACCGGCAGAAGGTCAAGCCACTGTATCGAAAAGACGACGACGGCGAGGATCGCGAACTTATATCCCGCGTTCCTCACATCATGCGAGATATACTGGAGGAGCCATACGCTGGTGAGCGTAATGACGGCAGGGACGCCGAAATGGGGTACAGAGGGAAAATGGAGAAAGGACATGCCGAAATAGCTCACAGGGATAGCGGCAGGTGGCAGTATCCACGCGATCCTCCCTGAATCTAAAAGTTCAGCAAGCCCGTCAGAGAGAAGAAACCATCCGCCGTAGAGAACTATGGCGCGGGCCGTGTTATTAATCACGATCCACATCGCGGCAAGCAGGAGATATCCCCCTTCGCTCAGCACTATGGCAAGCGACATATTGGAATAGATCGGGCCGAAAGTGAATTGTATGGTCTGGCTGGCAAGCCACAGTATAAGCGCTAAAACCGCCGTCAGGCATTTTACCGTGGCGCGGCGCTCCCATTTCCTTAAAGAAAGCATCTTTCACCCTCATTCTTCACTTTTATTTAGCGTACGTACCTGGCATTTTCCATTTGTACGATTATACCACCAAAGTCATGGCCGCCCTTCCCCAAAAAAATGGCCGGCCCCGCAAAGAGGGACCGACCGTCTATGCACGAAATATCAGGAAATCGTTATTTCCCGCCCGAGAGGTACGCCGCCCAGTCGGCGTTGAACTGATCGATTCCTTTTGTCGTCAACGGGTGGTTGAAGAGCATCTTGAGCACCTTGAAGGGCACGGTTGCGTAATCGGCTCCCGCCTTCGCGCACTCAAGAACATGCGCGGGGTGGCGCAGGCTTGCGGCGATCACTTTCGTCTCTATGCCGTAGAGGTCAAAGATTTCCACGACGTCGTAAATCAGCTTAACGCCGTCCTCGCCGATATCGTCAAGGCGTCCGACAAAGGGGCTCACATAGGTCGCGCCCGCCGCCGCGGCAAGAACCGCCTGGTTGGCGCTGAAGACGAGCGTCACGTTCGTCTTGATGCCAAGCGTCGATAGCTCCTTCACAGCGCCCAGGCCGTCGGGACAGAGCGGCACTTTTACGACGACTTGCGGGTGGATCTTGGCGATCTCCTTAGCCTCCGCGACCAGTTTATCCTTTTCCAGAGAGACGGCCTCCGCGCTGACCGGACCGTTCACAACTTCCGCGATCTCGCGCACGCGAGTGTGAAAATCTATCTTTCCCTCTTTGGAGACAAGCGTGGGGTTGGTCGTCACGCCGTCGATTACTCCCCATGAGTAGGCGGTCTTGACCTCCTCGAGGTTTGCGGTATCAAGAAAAAATTTCATGGCAAGGACTTCCTTTCAGTCGGTTATATTAACGATTTATTTTACAAATTATAACAACTTTAGCTATTTTCGTGCGGCGCGGCGGCGCTCTCCCGTTTCTGCCTGTCCATCTCCGCCACCTCGCGGCTGAGCGTGAAGCTCAGGATGACCCGCAGCAGAACGATGACGGAGAGGACGATCACGCCCTGCAGGTCCGGGTCGCTGATCGTCCCGATGATGTCCGCCGCCATCAGGAACTGCAAACCAAGCATCAGCGTATCTTCAAAAGACAGCCGCAGCTGTATCCAGGCGTCGCGCGGCAGGCTGTGGCCGGCGCGCGCAGCAAAGAAGAGGCGGCATCCGCGGAAGATGGCGACCGTCACGCCGCACATAATGATAAGTATGCTGATAAATTCTATGATGGTTCTTGACATTGCGGCAAAATCATGGAGCATGCGGCGCCCTCCCCTATATTTGGCTTTTCAGATAATTCTATAGTGAAAGACGATTTTTTGCACGATATTTCGCTCAATCAAGCGTCATTTTATAAAGAAAAATTCACGAGGCTTTTCCTCTCCGCTTTAGCGTCATTTATTTTCACTATGCCGGTTCTTCAGGAGCGCTCGCAATTGCTGGAGCTCAAGCTGCTCGCGCGCATAATCAAGTATCCCTTTTTTCTGATCCTGGGTAAGATTCGTCATAATACTAAAGACTTCATTCTCCATAGAAAACGCTATGCTATTTTCCTCTGGCGGACGCGAACCTGTCTCACGTACTGAGGAAGCAGCGCCCTCCTGCGGAAATTCGCCGTTCCAGATATCTTCTAAAGGAATATCGAGAGCCCTGCGGATCTCTGCCAGCAAGGCAAAGGAGGGAGACCGTTTGCCCTGTTCTATCTTGCTTATATGAGTCTGGTGCACATGCAGTATTTCACAAAGCTGTGGCTGAGTCAGGCCTTTGATTTTTCGATACTTCCGGATAATTGCTCCAATCATCAGTATTGCCTCTCTCCTGAAAATAACACGGACAATATTGATTATGGAAGGACTTATTGTCATATACAAAGGACCTCTAGGCTTGAAATACAATCAAATATGTCTTATAGTCTTATAAATATTTTAAAAATATCAAGGAGCCTGTGCCGGTGAATTTTCTGTTCTCCAATATACATATGTATACCTGCTCCGGCAGCGCGGCTGTGTACGGTTAATGACCGATTTTTCTTGGACTGGATGTGATTTTTATGAATATATTTTTATCATCGTCTAAAAGGCGCGGGGCAGCGCTGATCATCACCGTATTGATAAGTTTTATACTACTCTCAGTGCTAAGTCTCGTGGCCTTCAACATCACGGTCGGGACGCTGCGCGTCGAAAGGTGGCAGACGGAACATTATGAAGAGCAGCGGCTGCTCTTTCTTGCGCGTTCCGGCGCCGCGGCTCTCGGCGCCCAGCTGAAAAAAGATTACGGAACGTCGGGAAGCGGCGAAACTGTGGATAAGCATGGCGTCATGGATGTCACCGACCCCGCGCGGGGCTTCGCGGCAAGCCTGGACATGGCGGTCAGCGCCGACGCCGGCGCAAGCTACATGCGGATAAGCGTCACGGCCCGCGGCACGGAGGGCAAAAGCGCCGCCGTCTCCTGCCGCTACGGCAGAGATAACGGAGAAATATACGGGTGGGACGTCAAATGACTAAGCACTCCGGCGCCATTTTAACGGAAGTCCTCATCTCGATTCTGCTTTTTACAATCGGCCTTTTGGCGCTTATGGGGGCGATCACTTTCAGCGTCGGCTCCATCATGAAATCCAGAGAGGCGATCAATTCCGACATGGACATAACGAATAAGACGGAGGCGGACGCGATGATCCTCACCATCTCGCCGGACGTAGAAGTCTCCGAATTATCGGGCAAACATCGTGGAGACGCAAACGTCGTTCTCGCTCCGCGAAACGGAGACCCGAGGGAACTCTCTTTGAGCTGCGGGCTGTACCTATACGAATACGAACAGGGCGGCAGGCGCAAAACAACCTTCTATCTCCTGAAAAGGGAGGATTGAGCGATGATGAAAGCACAAAAACGCAGAGGCGGCTTCACCCTCGTTGAAACGATCATCGGCATGCTGATGATGACGATCGTAATGGGCGGCGCCATCACCGGGCTCAGCATGGGGCTGCGCCTCTATGAGCGTGCGGAGGCCAACGGCAAGGTAACGAACGGGGCGAGATTCACTGCCGCATCCTTCAAACAGAAAATATGGCCGATGATGAGCAGGGCCTCGATCATCGAGATCCTTCCCAGCCTTCCAGATACGTCAGTCAGCGACCCGGAGGACTGCTATGTCTACATAGCCGAAGCGGAGCAATGCGTGAAATGCCGGATAGGGGGCAAAGACGAGCCTCTGACCGGCTCTGAATTCATCACCTCGCTCGATTTCAGCGTCCCCGCAAGCTCGGCCGACCTGGCTGAAAACTTTATCCTCAGAATGCGCGTGGAGGCGCAGGCTCCGAAGGTCGAGTCGGCTCACGTAACGCTGAAAATCGACTCGGCGCTCGTCAACAGGCCCGCGAAGCGGGGGCCAGACGTCCAGGCCTCCGTCTACAGCGGACCGGTGCTCCATTTTAACATCTTCGATTTTCGCGACCTGCAAATACGTAACCGCTCCGAAAACGATAAAATTCTGCAAAACGAAGAAACAGTAGAAAAGGACAGCGTTCTTCAGGTCCGTTACGACATCATCGTCCCTCCCGGCAAGAAAGACGCAACGAAGATACTCTGGTACGCGAGCACGGAGAGCAAGGCCTCGCTGAAAAAAAGCTCCGGTTATTGGGAAGAAACGGAGTTTCCGGCGGCCGACTACGATCATAATAAAGGCGATTATTACTGGCCGTTGCTGATAAAATCAGGCGACGTGTATTACCTCGCGGGCGACCAGTATAAAAAAGCCTCGGGCAAAGAAAACGAATTCCTCGAGATACCGACGTCCGATGCGCTGTATGTATACACCGGCACAAAACTCTACGGAGAGAACGCAGATTTTGACGGCGACGGGAAATTGAAGAATGATGCAAAAGGACATGCCCAACTATTCGGTTCCTACGCCTTCCTCCGCGCCTGGGTCGTACCCGCCTACTGCGACGCTGACGGCGGCTTTACGCGCCCCAGAGGATACGAACAGTGGGGCGTGCGCGTCAAGATCCAGCCCTCCGAGGTCAGAGGGCGGCGCTGGTTCGACGATTGGATGCAGCACCTGATAGACGGCGGGGACAAAGAAATATACTTGGACAGCAACGCAAACTATGCGCAGGGCCGCCTCGACGCGGTGACCGGAGAATACAGCGCAAAATTGACCTACTCAGGCGCCAGTAACCACATACAGATCGCGGCCGCCTTACGCCCGGAAGATATCGGCGACGCGCGAGGTTACGAGAAAAAGATAACCGGCGGCACGAGCTACACGAATATCACAAACTATTCCATCATTATCGACGCCGAGGCCGGAAAGGCGACGGCGGGCATCGCCCTGCTTCTCAACGGTTACAGGAACAAAGGCGGGACCAGCGGCTATTGCCTCTATTATGACCCCGGCGCCAACGGCTACCCGATACGCCTGCAAAATACAACAGGCAACGTCGGCGGCTATCAGCGTTACGGCATTCAGGAGATCGATTCTCCGATAGAGTCCGCTATAAACAACAGCACCGCCATCGGATCGATCTCCGGAGCCTCAAACGGTACTTTTTACAGCAACTATTATAATCCGCAATACGTAAATACCGCGCTGCAAAACGAAACCTTTAAAACGACAGAGTCAGCCGAGACAACTTTACGAAGGACAAAAGGCGACTTTACGGACGAATGTAAGGCGATGCAGCCGCGCAGGCGCTATATGGTGACAATCCTAGAGTACCATACCGGCGATAAGGAAAACCCGCGGCTGCTCGTACGCATGCGGCTGCTTAAAAACCTCAGCGAGGTCATAGCCGAGTCCAAATTGTCGGAAAAGGAGCTGCGCGCGGAAGACCCCTTCCTTTGCGGCCCAAGATTCTACTATTCCGAGCCGGCATGGTATGGAAATTTTGTTGGTCAGAAACCAAAGGTCACGCAGAGAGGAAACAATTACACGCTGACCTTCAAAGCTAAAAGATATGGGGCGGACTCTTCTGATATCGGAAGGACCCGCAGCCGCGCCGAATACAACAGCGGTTATTACAGTTCCGAAAACAGCTTCTACGCGGTACAGACTCCCGATCACAACAGCAGCAACTCACGCTATAAAAAGGGATTCTCACGCAGAGGCAAAGATTTCAACGGCGGCGTATACAAGGCACAGAGCCTTGATCCGCGTAAAGGACTTGGCGCCAATGACAATACGGCGGACAAACTGGGAAAATTGACGCCCGACCGTTACCGCTGGGTAGGGCTCGCGATTTGGGGCGGTCAATTGGGGAGCAGCAGCGTCGAGATATACGATATGACGATCGCCCCCGGATTCGACGCGGGAGAGCTGCGGTCGATCATGGAGAGCGGCGCGAAGGTATTCGGCATGGATGATACAAACGGCGGCTTCCCTACAACCTACGCCGAATACTCGGCGGCGAACGACACGTCCACAAAGTGGAACAGCGAACTTTTTGGCATATCCAGCGACGGCAACGGGAACCAATCACACAACAACGTCTATGCCGGACGCTTCAAAAACGCGGACAACGAAGCACAGCCCTGCGTGATGTCCCTCCAGCACATCTCGTCAGGCTACAGCGCATATTGCCGCTGTCCGATATGCAACGCCTACGGAATATACAACGGCAAATAACGCGGCGTCTTACGTTTCTTACTAAGACAGAGGCGGCCCTGAAAAGGCCGCCTCTGCCAGCTTTGCAAAACAGGTATCTTTGAGCTTCCCTACACCGCGTAGGCTTCGGGGGTCTCCTGCGGCTCCTGGCCGATGTTCGCGAAATTCTCCTTCGCGAACTTGTTGGGCAGGAAGTCTTTGGCGACCTGCGGGAAGAGGATGTAGGACAGGACGTCCTCGGGCTGCGTGCACCACACGCCGATTTCCTTCTTCGCCTGCTCAATTTCGGGAGCGATCTTCTCGCCGGGGCGGCAGGTGATCGGCTCCTCGTCGCCGAGAACAAGCTTCTGTATCTCGGGATCGACGGGCGCGGGGGTCTTGCCGTAGTAGCCGCGGAAATACTGGCGCACTTCGTTCGGCACCATCTTCCAGCGCTTGCCGGAGATGACGTTCATCGCCGCCTGCGTGCCGACGATCTGGCTGGTCGGGGTGACGAGGGGCGGATATCCCATCTCTTTGCGGACACGCGGCACCTCTTCGAGCACCTCGTTGAATTTCTCGAGGCAGCCGCCCTCTTTGAGCTGGCTCTGGAGGTTCGAGTACATTCCGCCGGGGATCTGGTAGAGAAGGATGTTCACGTCGACGCCGCTGACGCCCATGATGATGTCCTTATACTTTTCATGGAGCATCTGGTAATGCTTGGCGACGGGCAGCAGCTTTTCCAGCGAAAGCCCCGTGTCGAGCGGACCGCCGGCAAGCGCCGCGACCACAGTCTCGGTGGCGGGCTGGCTCGTGCCCATCGCGAAGGGCGAGATCGCGCAGTCGACGACGTCCGCTCCCGCTTCGAGCGCCGCCATATAGCTCATCGCCGCCATGCCGCTCGTATAGTGGCTATGTATCTGCACCGGCAGATTGACCTTTTTCTTGATCGCTTTTACGAGCGCCGACGCGGCTACCGGCGAGAGCAGGCCGGCCATATCCTTGATACAGATGGAATCCGCGCCCATATCGGCCATGTCGCGCGCCTGCTTCGCGAAGAGGTCGAGCGTGTGGACTGGCGATATCGTGTAAGAGATCGTCATCTGCAGCTCGCCGCCCTCTTTTTTGACGGCTTCGGCGGCGATCGACATGTTGCGCAGGTCGTTCAGAGCGTCGAAGACGCGGATGATATCCACGCCGTTGCCGATAGCGCGTTTCACAAACTCGCGGACCACCTCGTCCGAATAGTGGCGGTAGCCGACGATGTTCTGGCCGCGCAGCAGCATCTGGGTCTTGGTCTTTTTAAGGCGTTTCTTTATCTGGCGCAGCCTTTCCCACGGATCTTCGCTCAGAAAGCGCATCGCCGAATCGAAGGTCGCGCCGCCCCACATCTCGATCGCGTGGTAGCCGACTTCGTCCATCGCCTCGCAGATCGGCAGCATGTCGTCCGTGCGGAGGCGCGTCGCCATGATCGACTGGTGCGCGTCGCGGAAGGCGGTCTCCATGATGCCGACGCGCGGCTTGGCCTTCGCCGCGGGAGCCGCCGGCTTTTTGTTTTCCGTCACGGTCACCGCTTCGGGCTTTTCAGCCTTTGCCGCGGGGGCCGCGGCAGGGGCCGCCTGAGCGGGGACGCCTGTCGTGATCTTTGTCGCGATTACTTTACCGTTGCCGTCTTTTATCTCTTTTTTGATTTCTATCTCAGACATGGATATCCTATCCTTCCATCTTCATCTCAGCCATATGTTTGTAGAAGCGCCACTTGTCGCGAATGGCTTTTTTCTCTTCTTCAAGGAGCAGCGCCGCCTCTTCGGGAGCCGTTGCCCTGAGGCTCTTGTATCTCACTTCGTTGTAGATGTAGTCTTCAAGCGGCAGGGTCGGCTCTTTGCTGTCTATGACGAGCGGGTTTTTGCCCTCTTTCGCCAGGTCGGGGTTGTAGCGCATGAGCATC
>JAEXGR010000053.1 GCA_023450745.1 Synergistota bacterium | reverse complement strand
TTTCAATTCTAAGTATCTGATATATGATATATGATTAGAAGACATCAGATATCTGATAAATTGTATTTTAAATATTATACTGTATTTGTCAAGCATTTTATGCAATATAATTTTATTGATGTTGTTGCTCATACAACCAAATGAAAACAGGTGTAATTTTGAGATGAAATTTAGTTGAACTTGGTTTATTTAAATTATATCGGCAAAGGTTAATTTGAGTTAAAATTATAAAAATGCAATCTTTTACTTGGAGTGATATCAAATGGAATTAAGAAGAGAAGGTACTCTTTCCCAGCTTGTATTGGACAGCATCCAAAATTCGATTCGTGATGGAGAGTTTAAACCAGGCGAGATTTTGCCCTCCGAAAGAGAACTATCTGAACGCTACGGCGTTGGAAAGTCAAGCATCCGCGAAGCAATAAAAATGCTCCAAGTTCTAGGTGTTGTTGAATCAGCACAAGGCAAGGGGACATATTTACGCAAATCGTTGGGATTCGAAATATTAAGACCTCTGCTTCTTGACATGATGCTGCAAAGATCGAATGCCGAAGAACTTTATGAATTCAGGCTAATGTTTGACCAAGCATATTTGCGTCTGGCAGCAGCGAAAGCGACGGAGGAAGAGAAAATCGCTGCAAGGCATACTCTCACCGAATACGCTATACAGCAGCGGGCTCATCTGCCTGAAGCAGACAGGTCCGATCAGAAATTCCACCGAATTATGCTCGACGCAACACGAAACCAGTTTATCATCAAGATGGGAATATTAATTATGGAACTTTGCCGGCCTTATATCAGCAAGAGCAATGAGATATTGGACGAAACCGTAATGGAAAACCATGAGAAATTGCTGGAGATATTCTGCACCGGAAACACTGACGGCCTTGAGGAAGCCGTCAAAAAATCATTAATCGTTTTTCGTCATACACTTGATACAGAGATGGACAACGGTTAAACAAATTCCTCTACCGGACCGACAATATCAGACACTAGATTTGCGGCGCAGGAACTAGTCAAGATTTTTGCGTCATTTTATTATGTGCTGATTCAAAATAAATTTATGCTTCACCTCATCCTCGCAAAAACTCACCGGCTGCGGAGGACCTTCAGATTGTGGCGATATTCCGGAACCGCTTCCCATACGGAGGTCTCGAGGTCGCATGGGAAATCGGGGCAGAAGCCGCAGTGCGGAATGTGGCTACTAAGCGCGCAGGCGCGTATGGCGCATTCGGCGCAGCTGACGCTCTTTTCTCCGGGCTCGAGCTAGCCGGTACAGCGCAGGCGCGATGGAAGAATGAAGGAACCGCGTCCCTCGATCTCCTATCTCCTGTGCGGCAGCGATCTTAGCCAGCACAGCGTTGTCGCACCTGGCGGTGGCCCGTCTCGCTTCGCAGACGTCGCAGTCGATGCCGCAGCAGCCGAAATTGGACATTTACTCTATCTCCGCCACACGGGACAATACATTCCCGTTCGTGATCCGCGCGCGCAACCAGCCGATCTTGGCTTCGGGAAAATCTTCCAATATTTTTTTATCTATGGTAAGTTTCATCTCTATAAATACCTTTCTTCCTAAAGAATCAACCGCACTCGGAAGCTACTCCCCCGTGCCGGTGATGTCGGCTCGGGCGAAGCAGACGGAGTCGCGTTCGGGGTTCATGTAGTAAAATTGCAATTTTTTCTTTTTCGCCGCGCCATCTTCCATAACGTCATATATAGGCGAAGGAACCGGAGGCGCCAAGATTTTTCACAATATTGGGGATGGCCAGCTCGCGTAGCCGTCTTTCGCGTTCCGCGGGGTCGCCGATATATCGTTCCGCTAAGGCGCGGCTTGCCTCGTCAAAAAATCACGGCTTGTCTATCAGCATGCGTTCGCTCTCAGCCTGCAAGAACATCACATAGCTTCCGTCGCGCAAGTCCACGCGCGCCATCAGCTCGTAGTCGTGGTTGACGATGCTTTGCAGCGCATAGGCGTCGAGTTTTTCCTCAGTTATATCCTGCGTGTATGTAAAACCGATGATGTCGCCCGTAGAAGGGTGGCAGGCGAGGCTGAGGCAGATGCGTAGCTGTTTGCGCTTTCCGTCGGGGAAGTTCGTAACCGCATTCGACATTCGCGCCGCGCCGCGGGCCTCCGGGAACCTTGCCAGCACCTCGTAAAAATCGCCGCAGATGGAGACGGGGAAACCGTCGCAGCGCCGCATCTCGATCATGCCGCCGCCGACGGAGACCCCCTCCCACAGATGGTGTTCGCCGCCGCGCCCCCAGACTTCCATCCGGTAATTGTTCGGATGCGCCGCGCCATAATCGAGAATGCGAAATTCGACCTCGACGCCCGCCTCCTGCGCGAGGGCCGCGTAGCGGTCGACATCAGGTTCCGTGATCTCCTTGCCGAGAATGCCGCAGACAAAGCCCATATCCGTGCCGTGCCCGTCGTGCGAGGCGGCGAGCGAGCCGTTCACGTCAAAATCGACGATGACGCGCCGCGGCGCGCCGCCGACAGACTGCCGCACGACCGACGCGATTCGCGCCGCCCCCGCGACATGCGAGCTCGACGGGCCGCGCATTACTGGCCCAATGACATCATTAAAAATACTTGCCGGCATCTTATCCATGATCTTCTATATCTCCCGTCGTGATATTTTTTTAATCTTCGTCCGGTGAAAGCTCTCTCTGCACCAGCTCTAAAAATTTCTCCGCCGCGCGTGAAAAGACCTGATACTTCTTCCAGGCGATGACGCGCCCCGCCGCGACCTTGGGCTCGAGGGGGCGGAAACAGAGCTCATCGCGGCCGAAGACGTTGATCAGCCCGTCGATGCCGAGGGCCGCGCCCATCCCCTCTTCCACCATCAGCGAAGCGTTGTAGATGAGGTTATAGGTGGCGACGATCTTCAGCGTCTGAAAATCGCGCCCCAGCCAGCCGGACATCTCATTATTAAGCACCACCTGGCGCGGGCAAAGCAGCGAAACGCCCTCCAGATCCTCAGGGGTGACGTTCTCCCTGGCGGCGAGCGGGTCGTCCTTCCGCAGGATCAGCCCCCAGGGATCGTTGCCCGGCAGGGGAAAATAATCATACTTTTTCAGGTCGGCCTGCCCAACAAAGAGGGCGAAATCTATCAGCCCCTTATCGAGGCGCTCCGTCACGTCTTCTTCGTTGCCGCTGAAAAGGTGAAAGTTTATCTCGGGGTAACTTTCGCGCAGCCGTTTCGCCGTCCTCGCGATAAAGCGCATCCCCTCAGTCTCGCCGCCGCCGATGAAGACGTCGCCGCTCACCGTCTCATCGGAGGCGGTTATCTCCCCTTCTGTCTTTTCCAACAACGCCACGATCTCCTCCGCCCGCTTCCGCAGCAGCATCCCCTCGTCGGTCAGGGTAATCCGCCGATTGCCGCGGATCAGCAGCTGCTTGCCAAGACTCGTCTCCAGCTCTTTGATCTGGCGTGAAAGCGTCGGCTGCGTCATGTGCAGAAAATCCGCCGCTTTGGTGATATTCCCCTCGCGAGCGATCGCGAGAAAATATTGCAGCACTCGCAGGTCCATCGCCGCACCCGCCTTTCCTAATAATATATATCTATTTTAACTATGCCTGTAATGTATGACAATAGATTAATTATAGGTATTTGATATATTTATGGCATAAAAATATAATCATGCGCAAGGAGGTGAGAGGTTGAGGGAAAAAGAAAAAGAGGCCGTCGCGCAAAACCTGGAAGACGCGGGCTGCGGCGCGGAGGATATCAAAAGATTTATCGCGCTCGGCGAAGAGGGCAAGGCCGCGGAACAGGCGGCGCTCCTCGTGGGACACCGGGACCGGCTGCTGCGGGATATGCATGAAAACCAGCGGATGATCGACTGCCTGGATTTTCTGACTTTCAAAATGAAAAAAGCCAGGGACAAGGCGGAAGGCGCGCTGCAAACGGCAAACGGCAAAAAACATCAAATAAAAATCAAAACGGCGAAAAGCTGAAAGGAGCAGTAAAAAATGAGAATAGCAGCACTAGCACTGGCACTTACGGCGATAATTTCCCTGACGGCGGGCACGGCCCTCGCGGCGGACATGTCAAACGGCGCGGACAACTTTTACAAAAGCGACAAGGTGACGGCGGAGAAGGTCGTCTTCAAGAATCTCTACCAGATGGACGTGGCCGGGAACCTCTTCGTTCCGAAAAACATCAAGAACGGCGCAAAGCTTCCCGCCCTCATCGTCGGACACCCCATGGGAGCCGTCAAAGAACAGAGCGCAAACCTCTACGCCCAGAAGATGGCGGAACGCGGCTTCATTACGCTGGCCATCGACCTCTCCTTCTGGGGCGAAAGCGCGGGACAGCCCCGCAACTCCGTCCTGCCCGACGTCTACGCCGACGGCTTCAGCGCCGCGGTGGACTTTCTCAGCGCCAGGCCCATCGTTGACAGGACGAAAATCGGCGTGATCGGTATTTGCGGCAGCGGCAGCTTCGCCGTGAGCGCGGCAAAAATCGACCCGCGCCTTGCGGCGGTCGCCACCGTCAGCATGTACAACATGGGCGCGGCAAACCGTCACGGCCTCCGCAACGGCCTCAGCCTTGAACAGAGAAAGCAGATCATCGCCGACGCCGCCAAGCAGCGTTTCGCGGAATACACCGGCGGCAAGACCCAGTACACCAGCGGTACGGTGCACGAGATCAACGAAAAGTCCAACCCCATCGAACGCGAATTCTACGACTTCTACCGCACCGAAAGGGGCGAATTCACCCCCGCGGGCGCGTCCCCGGAAACCACTACGCACCCGACGCTCGTCAGCAACGTTAAGTTCATGAACTTCTACCCCTTCGAAGACATCGAGACCATCTCGCCGCGCGCCGTGCTCTTCATCACCGGTTCCGAAGCCCACTCAAGGGAGTTCAGCGAGGACGCCTACAAGCGCGCCGCCGAGCCGAAAGAGCTCTATATCGTCCCGCGGGCGGGTCACGCCGACCTCTATGACCGCGTGGAGCTCATTCCCTTTGACAAACTTGAATCCTTCTTTAAGCGGCATCTGAAATAACGACGCGCTGTTTTTCAAGGAACCGCGCCCCGCGCCGAGGCAAAGCCTCTGGCGCGGGGCGCTTCGTCTCTGCGGCCGCTCAAACATTCGCGGCGACGGCCGCCGCCGAAGAGCCCTGCCTCTGATTTTCACTGTCAAAGCCGGCGGGCGGGCCTGACGGCGCGCAGCGGCGGTTTTCTAAAGCTCCGTCCCCACCCCGGCCTTGAGCGCCTTCTCATAGACCTTATGCGCGATCACGATATCAAGCGTGGCGAAGCCGACCGTCTTCATCAGCGTTATCTCTTCCCGGCTGCCGCGCCCGCGCGTCCGTCCCGTAAGCAGATCGCCGAGTTCTCCCGTGATCATCGCTTCCGAGAAGCGCCCCGCCGCCAGCGGAATCAGGAATTCTCCCGCCTCGCTCATGACCGCCTCCCGGTTGTCGATAAAAATTTTGTCGGCGCGCCGCACGATATACTCGTCAAGCTCGCGCTTATGCGGCATGAAAGTGCCGACGGCGTTGATATGCGCCCCCGCCTTCACGAGCGTTCCGTCAAATACGGGCTCCGGGCTGGTCGTCACCGTGGTAATAACGTCGGCCTCCGCGACGGCCTCCGCCGGGCTCCCCGCGGAGACGAGCGTCGTACCGAACTTCGCGGCCGTCTCCGCGGTGCGCCGGATAAAGTCCGCGATCCTTTCGGGAGCCATGTCATAGACACGGACCTCTTTCAGCGGCCTTGACGTCAGCACCGCCTCCAACTGCGAGGCCGCCTGTCCGCCGGTGCCGAAAAGCGCGCCCACCTCCGCCGTCTCATTCGCCAGGAGCTCCGTGGCCAGCCCCGAGACCGCGCCGGTGCGCATACGCGTCAGTTCCGTGCCGTCAAGCAGAGCGTTGACCGCCCCCGTCTCGGGGTCGGCCAGCAGCACCGTCGCCGAAACGGCGGGCAAACCTTTTTTATAATTGCCCGCGTATGTCGAGACGATCTTGATCCCCGCCTGCGGATACTTTTTAATCAGAGCCGGCATAAACGAGGTGATACCGCCTTCGGCCACGTTAAAATTCGTCCTCACCGGCACCTCCGCCAACCCTGCCGCCTGAATCATAAAGGCCTCGCGGTCAGACTCGATCGCCTCTCTCATAGAAAAAATCTCTCTTATCTCGCTGGCGCTAAGATACAGCATGTGATTCTATCTCTCCATTCTTAACTTATCAGATATCTGCTAATAACTATTATACTCCCTGAACAAATAATTTTGTCAAGCGCCAAGGCATGGCGCGGGGCGTTTTGGGAAGACTTCGCGCTCCGGCCTCGAACAGAAGTTTTTCCGGGCGGCGGCTAAGCGCGCCCGTTCAACGCCTATGCCAAATCGTATCCGGTATAATATTAAAAAACAGATAAGGAGAACTCCGATGATGAAACAACCTGCCGTATATATGCTCGCAAACAGACGCGGCGGAGATATTTATATCGGCGTTACGTCGAATCTGGCGACACGTGTCACTCAGCACAAAGAGGGCCAGGTCCACGGTTTTTCAAAAGCAAAGGGAACCCATATTCTTGTGTGGTACTGTTATTTTGATGAGATGACGGATGCAATAAGAGAGGAGAAACGGCTCAAGAATTGGCACCGCGGCTGGAAGGTACGCCTGATAGAAAAAGAAAATCCCAACTGGGATGATTTAGACATATGACAAGAAAAGAGACGCCCTGAGCTGAAACTTCTCAGGGCGACGGTGCGGTGCGTTTACCAGAAACGGTTGGATACGTCTGCCCGAGACGATCCCGCTCGGGCAGGCCTTATATCACGGCCCCGGACAGAAACATCCGCGGAAGATGACAGTCGAATCGCACAAACCAGAAAAGCGCCGAATTGGCTCCTTGGCCGTCAGAGCGGCGAACCATCTGTATTTACCTGATGGCGCGATTTTACAGCATGTCCGGCAATTTTTCCCGGTATTCCGCCATCTCTTTTTCGTAGGCGGCAAGCTTTTCCTGCGCGCGCGCGATCTGCGCCCGCACCTGACGCGGCGAGGTGCCGCCCGCGGTGTCGCGGCGCTCCATCGACCGGCGCGGCGAAAGCAGCGGCAGCAGGTCCGCTTTCACCTCCGGTATCACGGCCTGCCACTCCGCAAGCGTCAGTTTGTCCATCGGCCGGCCGTGTTCGAGGCACCAGCGCACGGCGTGACCCACTTTTTCGTGGGCGTTACGGAAGGGGACGCCGCGCAGCACGAGGTATTCGGCGACGTCGGTGGCAAGGATGAGGCCGTCGGCAAAGCCGTGGTTGGCCCGTTCTTCGTCGATCTCCACCTGCGCAAGCAGCGCGGGGAAGACGGAGAATATCCCCTTGAGGCAGTCAAGCGTGCGAAAGAGGCTGCGTTTGTCGTCCTGCAAGTCGCGGTTGTAGGTGAGCGGGATGCCCTTGGTCATCGTCAGCAGGTCGACGAGCGCGCCGGAGAGCTGCCCCGCTTTGCCGCGCAGGATCTCCAGCACGTCGGGGTTTTTCTTCTGCGGCATGATGCTCGAACCGGTGCAGAAGGAATCCGGCAGTTTGACCCAGCCGAATTCGGTGGTGAAATAGATGATGAGGTCCTCGGAGAGACGGCTCACGTGGCCGCCGAAGACGGCGGCGAAGTAGAGGACGTCCATGAAGTGGTCGCGGTGGGCGACGGTGTCCATACTGTTTTCCGTGAGGCGCGAAAAACCCATGTCGCGCCGCGTAAATTCGCGGTCAAGCGGCAGCGTGGAGCCGGCAAGCGCGCCGCAGCCAAGCGGCGACTCGTCGACGGCGTCATAGGCGGCGAGCAGCCGCCTGGCGTCGCGCATGAAGGCCTGCGCGTGCGCCATCCAGAACTGTCCCATCGAGATGGGCTGCGCCTGCTGCAGGTGCGTATAGCCGGGGACGACGGTCTCGGCCTGTTCCGCCGCCTTTTTGAGCAGCACGGAAATAAGCGCCTCAAGCCCCTCGCCGATGCCAAGCAGCTCTTTGCGCAGATAGAGACGCACGGTGGTGTTGACCTGGTCGTTGCGGCTGCGCCCCATGTGGAGGCGCGCGCCCGTCGCGCCGCATTTTTCGATGAGGCGCGACTCGATGTTCATGTGCACATCCTCCAGCGAAACCTTCGGCGTGAAGTCCCCGCGTTTTATCTCCTCCGCGATCTCACGCAGGTTCTTTTCTATCGTCTCCGCCTCCTGCGCGTCGAGGAGTCCGGCGTGCGCAAGCATCCTCACATGCGCGACGCTCCCGCGGATGTCCGCGAACGCCATGCGCCAGTCAAGATCCAGAGACTGGGTAAAGTTTATCACTGCTTCGTCCGTATCCTGTGCAAAACGGCCCTTCCACATTTTGTGGCAGCTCTCCCTTCCGAATTATCCGGCAAGTGTCGAATTCCTGTAAATTTGGCATGAATTATACATCATTTCGCGTGATATATGAAAATGGCACGAACCGCTGCGCGCCTATAGCTCGCCGCCGGGAAAAATTTCTCCGCCGCACTCTTGCGCGGCGATCTTTCTTTTCAGCCTCTCTATCCGGTACAGGAGGTTCTTTCTGTCCTCCTCCCACTGGCGGTCTTTGAAGACGCGGTGGCTCTCAAGCCAGCGCAGGGCCTCCGCAGCGTGGGCGAGGGCGTCCTCGCAGCGGTGGAAGCGGTGTTCCTCAATCTTCGCCATCGCCTCCAGCGTGTGCACGGGACGGCGTTCCGTCGCCAGCGACTCCTTGTAATAGCGGTAAGCGGCCTCGTAGCTGCCCGCGGCGCGCTCCGCCTCCGCGAGGCGCAGCAGCGCAAGGTGGCGGTCCTGGCGGAAGTCGAGCGCCCCCTCCCACGCCGCGCGCGCCTCCTTCTGAAAACCCTTCGCGGCCCAGAGGTCGCCGGCGCGGATCATCTCCGCGGCGCAGGAACATTCGCCGCGCGCCAGCTCCGCGATATGTATTTGCAGCGCCGCGAGCGAAACGATGTCAAGCGTGTTGTGATAGAATATGCCGCGCAGCGGCCCCGCGTCCTGGGTACGGAGGAACTGCGTGTACATCCACGGGATCTCGCTGCCGGGGACGTCTTCCCCGCTGCGGCGCAGGCCGAGGACGTTTCTTTCAATCGAGGAGAGCGAGCAGGAGGGGAGCCTCCCCCTGTAAAAATGGCGCGCGAGGGCGAGCAGGTCCATGTGCTGCGCGCCGCCCCACGAGGGCACGGCGCGGGCCAGCGTGTAGCGCGTGCGCAGCAGCGGCAGGTCAAAGGCGCGCCCGTTGTATGTCACGAGGCCGTACCGCTCCGGCAGCTCCGCCTCGATCGCGGCAAGCCAGCTCTTTTCCCAGGCGGGCCCCGCGAGGAAAAGCTGCACGACGCGGAAAGACGCTTCGCCGCAGAGGCCAAGCCCGATCAGGAAGGCATAGGTGCCGGTGCCTCCTGAGAGACCCGTCGTCTCCGTATCGAGGAAGACGGGCACGGGATCTCCGCCCCAGTGACAGAGCGCCCGCCCGCTCTCGGCGGGAGAGGCGAGCATCTTCTTGCCGTACCAGCGGCCATAGGCGAACTCGCGCTCCATACGGTAGACGCCGCGCGCAATCCACCGCCCCTCCGGCAGACCCTCGATGTCGAGCTCCTTCGGCAGGTTTTGCGGATTTGGCTCTATCCGGCCTTCGGCCTTCGGCAGAAGACCGTCGAGCCGCCCAAACTTTTCCGGGTCATTCCTCTGCGGGCGCGCCAATTATTTTCTCACCAGATCTATTACGACAATTTCCGGCGGAGCCATGAGCCTCACGGGGGGGCCGACATATCCCGCGCCGTTGCTTGTGTAGAGCATACTGCCGTCCCGCAGCTTTTTAAAGCCGCGCGAGCGGCCGCGGAACAGCAGCCGCGAGGAGAACAGCGGAAAAAGCTGCCCCCCGTGCGTGTGTCCCGACAGCTGCAGGTCGAAGAGCCCCTGCGTGCCGATTTCGACGACGGGACGGTGGCGCAGCAGCAGAATAAACTTATCGCGGAAGCGGCTCTTAGTATTGACGATCACCGTCTCCGAGCGCGACAGCCCCCATTTGTCCGCGCGCAGGTGGTCGCGGTCGTCGACCCCGACGACGACGATGCCGCCGGCGCAGACCGCCTCCGTGCGCAGCACGCGCATACCGGCGGCGCGCATAAATTCGAGAGCCTTGTCGATATCGTCGTAATAGTCGTGATTGCCGGTAACGGCGTAGACCCCGTACCGCGGCCTGATGCGGCGGAACATCGCGATCTCGCGCCCGCGCCCCTCGAGGCGTCCGTCGGCGACGTCGCCCGTCACCACCATCATATCCGGCCCGGCCTCACGCACGCGCCGCAGTATCTGGGCCAGCAGCGCGACGCCGGTATAGGGGCCGAGGTGGAGGTCCGTCAGCTGCACGATGCGCAGCCGCTCTTCGCCCGGCGGCAGTTTTTCCGTCGCGACCGTAATCCTCGTCGTCTGTATCGTGTGGGCCTGCCTCACTCCCAGCGCGATGAGGCATGAGGATGCCGCGAAAGAGGCCGCGAGCTCCGCCCATACGGGAAGCCCCCGCCCCAGAACGCTCGACGCCGCTTCAAGGACGAGAAGCGCGAAAAAAGAGTAAAGCACAAATAGCAGCCAGAGACTTCCGGCCCTGTCCGTCCAGCGGCGCAGCTGCGCGCGGTGGAGCTTGTTCGTGCGCCGCGCGAGGTATGAGAGCCCCGTCATCGCGCCGCAGAACATGAGCCAGATGACGCCGGCGGTCCCCTCGGGCTGCGCCTCGTTTATCTTGAAAAATATGTAGATGTAGACGACCGAGACGATGGCGGCGCATATCGCCCAGAAAGCGGGATGCTCGGAGAAGCGCCGCGCGTAGACTTTGTCGTTCATCCTATATCTGCGCCGAGTAGAGGCGTCCGAAAGACTCCAGCAGCTTCTGCCAGAGCGGGCGCTTCTCCCACTCGCCGATGTGGAGCTCTTTGCTGCGTTTCATGTCGGTCTCGAACTGCCGCGCGAAAGATTCCGCGATCTCCCGGTCATAAATGAAGAGCTGGTTTTCAAAATTGATGTCGAGGCTGCGGACGTCCATGTTGCAGGTGCCGACGGAGGCGATGCAGCTGTCGGAGACGACGGACTTCGTGTGAATGAAGCCGTCCTGATACTGAAAAACGCGCACGCCGGCGCGCAGCAGCGGCTCGATATTGCTGCGGCTGCCCCAGAAGACGAGGAAATGGTCCTTCACCGAGGGCATCATCACCCGCACGTCGACGCCGGAGAGCGACGAGGCGACAAGCGCGTTCATCAGCTCCGGCCCCGGCACGAGATAGGGGGAGGTCACCCAGACCCGCTTCTGCGCGCGGGAGATCATCCCGTAATAACCCTTGGCGATCGAATGCCAGACGCTGTCGACGCCGCTGTCCACCACCTGCAGCGGAATCGCCGGCAGGTCGGAATAGTCGTCCTGCACCGGCAGGCCATTCACCATGATGTTCAGATCCTCGCAGATCGCCGCCGGCTCGTCCGCGGAGCGCACGCACCAGTCGTGGAGGAATATCCGGTGCAGCGCCGGCACCGCCTCGCCCTCCAGCCGCACGAAGGTGTCGCGCCAGAAGCCGAGATGCCCCTTGCCCTCATACTCCTCGCCGATATTCAGCCCTCCGGTGAAGGCCACCTTACGGTCCACCACCAGGATTTTGCGGTGGTTGCGGAAATTCATCTTGCGGCGAAAGAGCGGCAGTGAAACGGGCATAAAAGAGCGGCACTCGACGCCGGCCGCCTCGAGCTCCTTCACGAAACCGGCCTTGAGGCTCCAGCTGCCGACGGCGTCGTAGAGCACGCGCACCTTGACCCCGCGCCGCGCCGCCGCCGCAAGCAGGCCGCTGATCCGGCGTCCGAGGCCGTCGTCGCGGATGATGAAAAATTCCATGTGAATAAACTTCTCCGCGCCCGCGAGCGCCGCCTCGATCTCGGGAAAAGTCTCGTCCCCGTTGATCAGGATTTTCACGCGGTTTCGCACGAGCAGGTCGGCGCCGCTGCAGGCGTGCAGCATCCGGCCGATGAGGAACTGGTCCTCCGTCGCCCGTTTAAAGGGAGAATGGTCGAAACTATATTTCTTCGCCGGGCGGAAAAGCCGTCTATTGCGGATACTCTGGAGGTCCGGGCCAAGCACCAGATAGAGGATGACGCCGAAGACGGGGACGAAGATGAGCACCAGCATCCAGAGGATCGTCCGGTCAGGATTCTGCCCCTCCATGAAGATGATGAAGGCGACGACGATGGAATAAACGATGATGATGTGCCACATATAACTCTCGATCGTGGCCATTACCCCGTCTAAGGTCCGCGTGAAATGCTGCGTCACGCCGAGCCCCTCCTCCGTGAGGATAAAAAAATCAGCCAGCGTATCGATTATCGTTGGCAGAAAACCGAGCAGAAAGGCCGCTATCAGCGCCCAGACTATCCATTTGCCGATCTTGTTCATCTTCTCAGCCACCGTCCTTTTCCTTAGGATATTATATGCGAAGAAATCTTTTATCGGCAGAAAATGAAAGAAAAAGAGGAGGCGCGACTAAAAAAGCCCGCCCCTCCCCGTCGATCAGAACACGCGGCCGGGCGGACGGGACTTCCCGCGCGCCGCGGCCTTTTATCGCGGCACGCTGGCGATGAGGTTGGCGATATGCCGCTTCATCGTCAGCTCCGCGAGTTCGGGGTCGCGCGCCTCGACGGCCTCGAAGATCTTCCGGTGTTCGCTGTTGCAGATATGTCCCGCGTCGCGCCGTATCTTCTCAAAGGCCCGCCCGTACTCTTCCTTTTTGCGGAGCAGCGCGACGATTGCCTCCAAGACCTGATTGTGGCTCGCGGCGGCGAGAGTGCGGTGAAACTCGTCGTCGAGCGCAAAGACGGGGCCGCCGCTTTTTGCGAGACGTTCCTGCTCGCTCACGACGCCGCGCAGCGTCTCAATCTCCTCCGGCGCCGCCCTTTGCGCCGCCAGACGCGCGACGGCGGTCTCCACCGGCAGGCGCGCTTCGAGAAGCTCCAGCAGATAATCTTTATCCGCCTTTTCAAAGACGTCTAAAAAGCCCTCCGTCCACCGGTCGTGCCAGCGCATCTCCTCCAGCTCGCGCAGCCGCTTCTCCCCCTTCGCGGAGACGGCGCGCCCCTGATTGCTCTTCTTCTCCGTATAGCCGTCGCCGTCCATATCGCGCAAAAGGCGGCCGACCGTCGCCTCGGCCATCGAAAAGCCCTTCTGCTGCAAAAAACGGCACACCGACCCCGCGCCGGCGGGTTCGTCCGCCTCCTTGAGAAAGAGAAGGATATTATATATTACGTTGTCGTGGGCCTGAACCAAATTCAACACTCCCATATCCGTGACACGCTCCCGGCGACGCCGGTCATCAAGTATGATGAGTTTAAGGATACCCAATATCGATAATTATGGCAAGCCGTCCCCCGGCGCTTCGCCCGGAAAAGCCTTTGAGCGGGGCGGGGCCGCGCAGCCGTCCGCCGGTGAAGCTCGCTTTCCGTCTATCGAAGATAAATCGGCGCTTCTTCACACCGATTTTTATAAACGCCGATTTGCCGATATATATCTTATAATTAAGCGAAGTATTGCGAAAGGACGGTTCGGCCCATGAAACGCGGCTTCTTCTTGACACTCTTACTGTTCTGTTTCCTCACCGGCGTTCCGCGCGCCGAAGCGGTGAAGATATCCATCGAGATACCCTCCGTGCGCGAGACGGTGCTGGAATCGGGACGCGATTTTTACGTGGCGGGGCGCATCGACCGCGAAGGGATATCGCCCGCCGAGCTGCCCATCGATATCCGCGTCGAGGTGATGGAGACGGGGCTGATGCGCGACGGCGTCAAAATTCCGCTGCGCGCCGTCGAAAGCCGTGTGGACCGCGAAAGCGGACTCACGCCGCGCCGCGACCTCTGGTTCCGTTACGAGGGCAAGGCCCCCTGGACGAAGCTCGCCCCCGACGAACTGATGGCGTCGCCGCCGCCGGACCTCGTCTACCGCCACGGCGATCCGGATTCTTTCTACGACCCGCGGCTCAAGGCGGCGGTGACGGCGGAGGGCTACGCCGCGCTGATTCAGGGCGGCTGCACGAAGGATTTTGACAGCGACTATAAGAAACACTACCAAGACGACCTCGAATGGAAATACTGCCGCGTCGTCGTCTCCGCGCTCGCTAGCGGCAAGGTCATAGCGGAGCGTTACGTCGATGTGATGTTCGGCTCCGTGCCGGACAAAATGCTCGCGCGCTTTTCGCCCGCCGCGCACCTGGAGAAAGTGACGGCGTTCGCTCACGCCCGGGGCTTTCGTATCTACGGCGACCCCTTCCCCGGCTACTGGTTTCGCGGCCTCCCCGGCGTCTACGAGATACCGCTGCGCTGGCGGCTCAACGACGGCCTCGAATATGCCTCGGGGCGCGTCCACGCCGTGCTGTACAACATTCCTGAGAAGCGCAGCGCCTCTCAGGAGGTGGAGCTGGGACGCATCGCTTTCGAGGGACGCCTGTTTAGGGACGACGAGGTCTGGTTTTACTGTTATGACGCGGGCGAGCCCGTGCTGAAGTATGCCGCCTGGGACGGCGAGCGGGTGAAGGAGGGCAGGCTGACGCGGCTTGCCGAAGGCGAACGGCTGCGTTTCACACGCGCGGAGTTCGGCGCGCGGCCGGAGAAATATTTCCCCACGGAGAACGCGGGCCGCGTCGACTGGAACATTTACGACTCCGTAGCCGCCGCCCCGGGCGAGACGGTGACGCTCTACGGCGTCGTGCCGCCGATCCAGCCGCCGCTCTCCGAGGTGGAGCCGAACGGGGACGGCACCTATACGATGACGAACCGTATTGCGAAGATCCGTTACCGTTTTGAGGAAAAAAGCCGCGGCGCGGTCGTCGAAACTGAGCTTCCGACGGGGCTTGACCGCTATTACGACCCGCGCGACGAGAAATGGGCCTCGCCTTCGATCTATGAGTTTCGTCACGCAATAAATCTGCCCGCCGCCCCCGGCAAAAACCTCTACACCGTCACCGTCAGGGCCTTCGACAGCCGCGGCCAAGCGGTGGACGGCACGGAGGCGATCTTTTATCTGTGGGTGCGGCCGGCGAATTGATTCTTTGACAGGGTTGACAATCGCGCCGTTCGTTACTACAATGTTGTCCATATTTGAGGAAGGAGGAGCAGAGATGAGATTCATTACCGGCTATTTTGCGAACAACATGATGATGTGCACGTACTCTCAGGGCTCCTCTTGTGATTTGCCGGACGCCTAGAGCGCCGCGCGCGTAAAATCATAAGACCGGGCCTTGCGGGCTCGGTCTTTTTTTGTGAAAGTACCGTCTTTACAGTTTTAGATAAATTGCGTAAAAGGATGGATCAGGATGATCGAAATCAACAATTTGGGAAAATATTTCGGCGACCACAAGGTACTCTCCGATATTTCCCTTGAAGTGGGCAAGGGCGACGTCTTCGGCATCGTCGGACACTCGGGAGCGGGAAAATCGACGCTTCTGCGCTGCCTCAACGGCCTGGAGGGCTACACGGAGGGCAGCGTGCGCGTCGGCGGCAAAGAGGTAAAAGACCTTGACGAAAAGGAGCTCAAGCTGCTGCGCCGCGATATGGGGATGATCTTTCAGAACTTCAACCTCATGAACCGGAAGGACGTCTACGATAACATCCTCTTCCCCCTGAAGGTGTGGGGCACGCCGAAGGACCAGGCCGCGGCGCGCGCCGACGAGCTGCTGGAGCTGGTCGGCCTCACGGGCAAAAAGCACGAGAAGGTGCGCAACCTGAGCGGCGGACAGAAGCAGCGCGTCGGCATCGCGCGGGCGCTCGCGCTGAACCCCGAGATTCTGCTCTGCGACGAAGCCACCTCGGCGCTTGACCCCAAGACGACGATCTCAATACTTGAGCTGCTGATGGACATCAACAAGAAGCTCAACGTCACGATCGTCGTCGTCACGCACCAGATGGAGGTCGTGAAGATGATCTGCAACAAGGTCATCATCCTCGACGGCGGCAAAATCGTCGCCTCCGGCGAGACGGACAGGCTCTTCCTCGCCCCCGGCGAGGAGCTGCGCAAGCTCATCACCGACGATTACGCCGTCATCCCCTCCGGCACCAACATCCGCCTGATGTTCCCGCGCGAAGTCGCCAACGACAGCATTATCACGAATATGGCGCGCGACCTCAATATAAACTTCTCCATCGTCGGCGGACGCATCGAAAAATACCGCGAGACGGTGATGGGCTTCCTCATCATCAACGTCGCCGACAAGGACGTGGCAAACATTGAAAAGTGGCTCGGAGAAAACAAGATGTACTGGGAGGTAATGAAAAATGGGCAGTGAGCTGTTAGCGGCGCTTTGGGAAACTCTATACATGGTGGTCGTCTCCACCTTCTTTTCGGGGGTGTTCGGCTCGGGCGTGGCGATCCTGATGATCATCACGGGCCCCAACGGGCTGAAACCGAACAAGGCCGTCTACGGCGTGCTGGACGTGGCGGTAAACCTGCTGCGCTCCTTCCCCTTCATCATCCTGCTGATCGCGATCATCCCGCTGACGCGCATCATCGCGGGCACCTCGATCGGCAGCACCGCCTCGATAGTGCCGCTGACGATCGCGGCGACGCCCTTCGTCGCGCGCCTCATGGAGGGCAGCCTGCTTGAGGTCGACCGCGGCGTGGTAGAGGCGGCGAGGTCTTTCGGGGCCTCCACACAGCAGATAATCTTCGGCGTGATGATCAAAGAGGCGATGCCCGCGATCGTCCTCAACTGGGCGATCGTCGCGATCAACCTCCTCGGCTACTCCGCGATGGCGGGAGTCGTCGGCGGCGGCGGGCTCGGCGACCTGGCGATAAAGTACGGCTACAACCGCTTCCAGACGGACGTCATGGTCTACTCCGTCGCGATCCTCATCGTGATCGTGCAGGTAATCCAGTATGCCGGCAACTACATCTATGAGAAGATCAGATAACGGAGGTGGCGCCGGATAGAATATGAGATGATCCCCAGCACCACGCGCACAGGAGTTTTGTATAACAGTTAACATGAAAAATCAAAAGGAGAGAAACAAGATGAAAAAAATCGCACTCGCACTGCTCGCAGCACTCATCATCCCCGCCACGGCCTTCGCCGCCGGCAAAGAAATCAAGGTCGGCGTCACCCCCTTCCCGCACAAGGACATCATCAACGTCGTCAAACAGCTCGTCGCGAAGGACGGTTACGACCTTAAGATCGTCGAATTCACCGACTATGTGACGCCGAACACCGCGCTCGCGGAAAAGGCCCTCGACGCGAACTTCTTCCAGCACGTCCCCTATCTGGAAAACACCAACAAAGAAAAGGGCTACGACCTCGCCTGGGTCGCGAAGATCCACATCGAACCGCTCGGACTCTATTCCAAAAAGATAAAGAAGCTCGACGAACTCAAGAAGGGCGCGCAGGTCGCCATCCCCAACGACGCGACGAACTGCGCCCGCGCGCTGCGCCTGCTTGAGAAGAGCGGCCTCGTCAAGGTCAAGGCCGGCGAGCTCGTCACCGCGAAAGACATCACCGAGAACCCGAAGAACCTCAAGATCCGCGAACTTGACGCGGCGCAGCTCCCCCGCACGCTCCAGGATGTCGACGCCGCCGTCATCAACACAAATTTCGCGGTTGAGGCGGGACTCATCCCCGCTAAGGACGCCATCGTGATCGAGGGCAAAGACTCGCCCTACGCGAACGTCCTCGTCGTGCGCGGCGCGGAGAAAAACACCCCGGCGGTGAAGGCGCTCGTCAAGGCCGCCAACTCCAAGGAAGTCAAGGACTACATCAACAAGAACCTCGTACCGAAGGGCATCGTCCCCGCGTTCTAACGCCCCCGGCAATAAATAATATCTTCCGGCAAAAAAACGCGCGCGCCCTCTTGAAAACAGACAAGAGGGCGCGCTTCGTCCTTTCCCGGGCCAGGCGCGCGCCGGCGGCGTTACAAAGTCACCAGTATTGAGCCGCCCACCGCCAGCACGATGCCCGCCCACTGCGCGGGGCGTATCCGTTCCTTATAGACGAGCAGCGAGAGTATCGAGGCGATTATCGGGTTTGAGGCCCCGATCGGCGTGGCGACGGCGGGAGAGACATACTCCAGGGCGCTTGAATAAAACCAGGCGCCGAAGCCCAGCGAGCAACACCCCGCGAGCAAGCCGTAAAGCGAATCGCGTTTCAGAAAAGACCGCCAAGCGTTGACATCCCTCTTGACCGTCAGGGCGCGGAAAAACCAGATGAAAAAGGCCAGCGAAAAAAAGGTGACGCCGCGCCCCAGCACGATCGTCGCGGGAGAAAGCCCCTCCACCAGCAGCTCTTTATTAAAAATCAGCCCGGCGGCCCAGAAGAGGCTCGCAAAAAAGGCATAGGCCAGCCCCGAAGCGGAGAGCTTCGCTTCATCCTTGTCCGAGCGGCAGAGCAGGGCGACGCCGGCGACGACGAAGAGGGTGCCGGCCACGATCGCGGGCGTCAGCGGCGAATCGAAAAAAACATACGAGGCTGCCGCCACCATGATCGGATAAGAGCTCGCGATCGCCGAGCCGCGCGCGACGCCGAGGCGGTGCAGCGCGAAAAAGAGAAAGACGTCGCCAATGACGTTGTTGCAGAGCACGAGGGCGACAAAAATCAGCGCCTCCGAGGCCCCCAGCAGTTCCACATTCGCCCCATGTACGAAAGAAACCAGCCCCACGGCGCAAAACAGACCGCCGCAAGCGCGCATCAAAGACATCTCCGCCGCGTCCAGCCCCCTTATCCCCCGCAGCAGGAAGGCCGTGCTGCCCCAGCAAAAACAGGTAACGACGCTCAAAAAAATCCCATAAAGCAAGATATCACCGGCATCTCAAAAATTTTATCGGTTCATGATTACACAGGCGGCTATATGACTATATAATATCAGAATAACCGCCGCTGTCATCACCCTGGGAGGCGCGGCGAAGTAAAAAAGTAAAGCGAGGTACTACATGAAACTGAAAAAAACAACGATTCTCGCCGCGGCGGCGCTCCTCATCGCCGCCTTTGCGGCGCAGGCTTGGGCGCTCGACTTCAGCGCCGAGTTCGTCGAAAAAGAGGGAGACTCCGTGCGCAAGGGAAAGATCTACATGACGGCGGAAAAATCCCGCTTTGAGATGGCGGATATGGACGAAATAGAGGTGACGCGCGCCGATAAAAAGGTGATGTGGCTCATCTTCCCCAAAAAGAGGGTCTATGTGGAAGAGGAATTTCTGGGCGTCATTCCCGGAGACGTCCAGGAAACCGACGCGCCCAAAGACAGCGGAGACCTCTCGCGCAAAGACCTCGGCTACGAGATGGTGGACAGCTATCGCCTGAAAAAATTCCTTGTGACGGTGAAATACAACAAGGGCGAGACGCAGGACCAATATTACGAATGGCGCCGCAGCGGCTTTCCCATCCCCGTCAAAATGGAATCGATAAACGGCGCCGTCTCCTACGAATACCAGAAAATAAAAATGGCCCCGCAGGACCCCAACCTCTTCAACGAGCCCAAAGGCTACAAAAAGATCACCATCGAAGAGCTGGAAAAGCTAGAGGCCGAGTGGGCTAAGGGGAAGAAAAAGTAACGGAAAATATAACAGCAGAGGTGGAGCTGCATTCCTCCCACCTCTGCTTAAATCAGCTCACCGATTTTTTATTCTTATTCTGTTGGCTCTTCCGCCATGGTACCAACGCATAGACCATCACCAAAAACCTTTTGCCTGAGAGATTCCCAAAAATCGGAATAGTTTTTGTCAGTCTTGATAGTGTTTAAAAAACTAACGCCTTGTCCAAGTCTTTCGCTTATGTGGCTGTCCGTTATTATAGGACGCGGAAATCCTCGATCATCTAGTGGTTTACATGGGAAAAAACTATACATATTGTTGATTGGGTTCTGATAGGTAGCGCTTTTATATAGTGTATACTCTTCGTTCTGCAGCCTCTTTTCCGCAAACAACGGCTCAATTGTGGCCTGCCAGAAGTTTTCTGATATGATTCCGTTACCTTTTAGCGTTTCTAGCTCATTCATACCGCCCTCATTCGTTTTGAATTTACATAGAATTTCGGAAACGACAAAAACCGTGTCTAAGCAGAAATGCCAGTTGATTCTGCTTCCAAAAACAATTATCGATCCGGGAGCAAGGTTCCGCAAACAATGATGAGCTCTTTGTCTGCAATTTGAATATAGCATGTAGTCGCCAAATACATACGGGTCGGTGTTGATACATCTGGTATTTTCGGCCTGGTGGTTTACTTGTGTATAATGCACCCTTTCTAACTCCTGCAAGTATCGGGGGTATTGACGATTCCCGCTAGGAGGCCAACCGCTTAGTTCTTTGTAGCATAAAGGATACTCGTATTCACACCAAAACATAATCGGTTCATGGGTAATCTCGCTGCCCTCACCTGTAATGTAATTGCCGCGGCCGCGAACAAATTTCCTACCGTGTGAATTAAGGCATCCGTTAGCGTTAGAATGATTGATTTTTTCTCTGCCTGGGTGCATAAATTGAACCGCTAAACGCTCAGAATCATCTTTCATTAACTATTCCCCTCCTCTTACGTTAATAACAATGCAACTACAAGATAGCATTTATCCTTTGTTCCAATGGAACCACCTATATAATACCATGTTTTACAGTTTTATAGCTTCAAGCGTCGCATCACCGCTTATTATGCTGTGCGAGGCCGCCTCCATATTGTAGTTTTTAAATATAAGGCAAACTGACGCTGAAGCGCCCGCAGCATACAAAGAGCGGCGCTCTCTACCTCTTTTCAGGGAGCAATAGCGACGCGATCTATGTCTCCGCCGAGGATGCCGCGGACGCTAACGAGTTTAAAGTTATCGGCAAGGCCGTAGCCTATCAGTTTGAGGAGACGAAAAAAATCTGCCATAACATCTAGACTTCTCCGCGTCGTGTTTGCAGAAGGCAGCGGCGAAGCCGCTGAGCGGCAGGCAGTCCGCGTGAAGGGCGCGCCGTTTTTTCACGCGCTTTCAAAAATCAGCGCGGCGCTTTATATTCCTCTTTGACCGACCGCACGATCAAATGCGTCTTGACGAAGCCATAGCGTCTGAGGGTGTTGAGAAATTCGTCCATGCTGTCTTTTGAAGGGAAGGCCGCTTCGACGAGGAAGTCCAGTTCTCCGTAGATGGTCCAGTAGCGAATCACGCCGGCGGAGGCGTCCAGCAGTTTCACGAAGCAGGCGTTGGCCTCTGCGCTGCTTGATTCCATGTCAAGTTTGACGCTTACCATTACATGCATCACCCTGCCCAAGGCGGCCGCGTCGACGCTCACGCGGTAGCCCTCGATGATGCCCGCCTCTTCCATGCGGAGTATGCGCTCGCGGACGGCGGGCGCCGTCAACCCCACCGCTTCGCCCATCTCTTTAAAGGTTTTTCTGGTGTCATCCTGCAGCGCGGTAAGTATTTTCCAATCTGTCGCATCGAGTTCCGTTTTCTTATCGCTCACGGACATCATTCCCTTCATGATCGCAAATCATGATAACATAAAACATTATAATGCGGCAAAAGCGAAGACGCCATTTTTCTTAACAAACGAAACCGTTTGGCATAAACCTGTTTCGACGCGCTATGTAAAGATTCGGCATGTTCGGCGAAAATATCCTCAGCGATACGAACCATGAGGAGGGTGATGATTATGACCGAAAGAACTACGACAATTATTCTTGACGTTTTCGGCTTCGCGGTAACGGCCGTTTTTGGCTGCTGCTGGTTTCTGAACGTCGCTTAAGGTCTTCATAGACGCGCCTCGCGCAGAACAACCGGTATATAAAGAAGGCAGACGGGGCGCGGGCCCCGTCTTTTTAATATCTTACCGCTATATCAGCTTCCTTGGCCGGCCCACCGGTTTTTTCTTTTCTCCCGTCAAGATCTCCCCCGCCAATATCGCGGCGTGTTCGTAGAAGGGAGCCAGGGTCTGGCGAAAGGGGTGTTCGCCGCGCCAGAAGGGAAAGTCGTTCATCACGTCGAGGGCGGCGGCGCGGCGCTGGCTCTCCGGCTCGCCGCGTTCAAAGGCGAACTCTCCGCCGCGGAACCAGTTTTCGTCCGCGGGCGGCTCCTCTTCGCGCATCGCGGAATTTTTTTCATCCGGCGCTTCTGCCCCGCCGGAAAGCTCTCCGGCCGGCTCCCATTCGTAATCCGCGCCGGTCTCTCCCGTCAGCTCCTCGTCCTGCGCGCTCTCGAGGGTCAGCAGGTTTATCAGCGATTCTTTGTCGAGGCCGCGCAGCTTGAGCAGCAGAAAGGGGTCGTCTTCAAGCTCCTCTCCGAGTATCAGGAGCACCGCGATGATGTGTTTGCAGGGCGAGGCGTCGTCGGGGCAGGTGCATTTGAAGCGGCGCAGCGCCTCTCTCGTCGGAAAGAGCGGCGTCCCCGCCTCTTTGAATATCGTCTCGATCTCCTCGGGCATCTCCCCCGCAAGCAGTTTCGCGGCAAAGGCGGCGTTTTCGCGGAAGCGGAAGAGGATCAGCTCGCGCGCCTCCGGCGAGAGGGTCTCGAAGCCGAAGCGTATCTGGTAAGGCGTTTTGCGCGACCCCTGCACGAAGGCCGTCACCAGCCCGGACTCTATCTGGATGTTGACGACCTGTCCCTTGCGGGCGTAGCTTTTGCCGCGCGCGAGACGCCCGGAATCGATGCAGTGTTCCATTATCTCGACCCAGCGGCGCGACCACCAGTTTGCGCCATAGGCATGGCCGCGCGCGGTGCGTGATTTGATCCCGCATTTTGTCTCGCGGGGCTTTTTATATTTAAAGAATTTTTCTTCGCGTTCAAATGAGGACATCATAGGCTGTCCACCGCCTCCCTTTCGAGCGAGAAGAGCTCGTGCAGGTCGCTGTCGCTGAGCTCGGAAAGCCAGCTTTCTCCCGTGCCGACGAGCATTTCGGCCAGCTCCCGCTTCGCCGTGATGAGCGATTCAATTTTTTCTTCCAGCGTGCCGCGGCAGCAGAAGTAGTGCACCTGTACGTTGTTCCGCTGTCCGATGCGGTAGGCGCGGTCGACGGCCTGCTGCTCGACGGCGGGGTTCCACCAGCGATCGAACATGACGACATGGTTTGCGCGCGTCAGGTTCAGCCCCGTGCCCCCGGCTTTGAGGGAGAGGACGAAAAAGGGCGGTCCATCTTCCTCCTCCTGGAAACGGCGCACCATCTCGTCGCGCTTTTCGCGCGGCACGCCGCCGTGCAGGAAGAGCACTTCGCGCCCGAATGTCTCCTGGATAAATTTTTTGAGCAGCTCGCCCATCTCGGCGTACTGCGTAAAGATAAGCGCGCGGTCTCCCGAGGAGAGCATCTCTTCCGCGATCTCCGCGAGCCGCGCCAGTTTTCCCGAACGGTTGTCGATCTCTGATTTATCTTTCAGGTAGAGCAGCGGATGATCGCAGATCTGTTTCAGCGCCGTGATCGCGCCGAGCACCATCCCCTTGCGTTTTATTCCCTCCGCGCCCTCCAGCTCGCGTTCAAGCGACGTCGTCACGGCGCTGTAGAGCGTCGCCTGTTCGCGCGACAGAGGACAGAATTCCCGGCTTTCTATCTTTTCGGGAAGGTCGCTGATTATCTCTTTGTCCGTTTTGAGGCGGCGCAAGATGAAGGGGGCCGTCATGCGCCGCACCCTGTCCATCGCCTTTTTTTCTCCCGCCTGGACGGGGCGCAGGATCTCCCGCGAGAAGCGCGCGCGGTTCGGCATGAGGCCGGGCATGAGAAATTCCATGATCGACCACATGTCGCCTACGTGGTTTTCCACAGGCGTGCCGGTGAGCGCGATGTGCCAGTCGGCGCGAACGGCGCGCGCGGCGCGCGACTGGCAGGTGTCGGGATTTTTTATGTTCTGGGCCTCGTCGAGGATTATTCCGGCCCATTCTATTTTGGCAAAGAGGGCGCTGTCGCGGTAAAGCAGCGCGTATGACGAGATCACCAGCGTTTCGGCGAGCGCCTCGTCGGTGAAGATATTCTTTTTATTGCGTTTCAGGCCGTGGTGGATGAGAGTTTTCATGCCGGGAACGAAACGTTCCGTCTCGCGCCGCCAGTTCTCCATCACGGAGGTGGGGCAGATGAGCAGCACGGGACGGTTCTCCCCGAGCAGCCGCAGATTTTTAATCAGGGCGAGCGTCTGGACGGTCTTGCCCAGTCCCATGTCGTCGGCGAGGCAGGCCCCCATGCCGAGCCGCACGAGCCGCGCGAGCCAGGCGAGCCCCTTGGCCTGATAGGGTCGCAGCCGTCCCGCAAAGCCGGCGGGAGCCGCCATCTCCTCCAGCGGTTCCGCGCCGAAAAGCAGCGAGCGGACGTTGGCGAGCCACGGCGAGCCCGTCACCTCCGAAAGCGGCGCGTCCAGATGTTCCTGCCGCAGGGATGACAGAAGCGCCTCTTTACGTTCTATTTTATCGGGAAGTTTTTTCAGCGCCGCCGTTATCTTTTCTACCTCGTCGCGATAGAGGATGACCCAGCGGCCGCGAATGTTGACGAGCGGCGTCTTGAGCTCGGTCAGCATCGAAAGTTCGTCCTCGGTGAGGGCGTCGTCGCCCAGCGCCACCGACCAGTCCACGTCAAGCATATCGGAGAGCTGCATCCGGCCCCCCGGCGCGAAGGCGTTCTGGTCGTGGAGGTTTGCGCGCACCGAAAGGCGCGGGCGGTCTGATATCTGTCCCCACGACGAGGGGAATTGTACCTGGATGCCCTGATCTATTATCGAGGGCAGGTGGTTCTGTAAAAAGTCGAAGAGGTTATCCAGCGAAAGCGGGCACTCGCAGGGATAGGGCACTTCGAGGCTTCTGGCGATATAGGGCACGCGCGTCGCGAGATGGCCCAGTATTTGCAGCATGTAGCGGCGCGGGTTCGTCTGCGTGTGCTCGAACCAGCCGCGTTCGGCCTCCGTGGGGCTCCACACGCGCTCCGCCGGTATTACCAGGCTCGGGTCCTGCGTCGACTGAAGGTGCCATGAAAGCGTCCAGCTCTTTTCGTCCGCGGAGAGCGGTTCCTCGAGGCGCATGAAGAGACGCCACGGCTGCGCGGTGACCGCCTTCAGCGAGTCGGCCCAGGCGCGAATCTGCGGATAGAGAGAGGCCATCTCCTCATTCCATTTTACAAGCGGCGCCTTCTGCCAAATCAGCGAGCGCAGCCATATTTCATGGGGGTTGCCGGCGTTGACCCGGCGTCCGCGGTCCGTCCCCCCGAGCTGCGAGGAGCGGATGAGCATGTCGGTCATACACTCGAGCAGCAGCATCGCCCCGGCGCGCTTCGGGCGCGCTTCGGGCGCGCCGTTCGCCGAGAAGGCGCAGAGTACCGGCGGCATCGCCGCCGCGAAGGAGGAAAATTCGTCATGGTATTTGGCGAGGATTATCGGCCGCCATTGGGAGACGAAGCTGTCGCCGCGCGGCTCCATATCGGGGATATAGGTCCCGCGCTGCACAAGCACCGCGGCGTATTCCAGCGCGCGGCACATAAATTTTAAATCGTCGGCAAAGAGCAGGCCGGGGAACGAAAGCCGTTCGCCGCTCTCGCGGATTATCCGCAGCAGCTGCGTGAACTCCTCAAAGCTGAGAGCGAGAGCCTCCACCTCATAGGAGACAAGGACCGGCGGGTCGCCGGAATCGTGGACCTCTCCGAGTATCGGGCTTGAGGGCAGCGGAAACCTTCCGCGCGTGGGAAGCAGGAGCGAGGCCGCCAGCGGCTCATCCGCCGGCGCCTTCCGCCCGTGGCGGATGCCGCATCCTCTAAGCGCGGCGCGGAGCTGCTGCGGCCTGGCGCCCCATGGCAGCATGAGACGCCCCTCTTTTTCCCTGTTCCGCAGCCGTTTATTTTCAAAGGAGCATTCGCCCCACAGATAAAGCATATCCTGTTCAAATGCCGTATGGAGAATTAACATAAAAAACCTCGTTTACCGCCTTTATGACCCTCAAAACTCACGCGGGGCGGCAAGTGCCGCGCCGGCCCGTGTATTATCACTCAAAACAGCTGCCGCCGATAAACTCCCTCAGCACGGAGAGGTTCGGCACGTCGTCCGAGGGGATGACGGGAACGTATTCGAGCAGCGACAAAAGGCGCGTCGCCTCGCCGTAAACGGGGGAATCCTCCCGCACCGTCTTGAGAAGCGGCGTGACATAACCTTTCAGCACCGGCACCTCGTAGGCCAGCGCGGTGTTGAAGAGCGTATCGGCATACTCCTGATAAGGGAAGATGTGACGGTGCGAGCCGCGCACCACCGAGGGCCACTGCATGAGCGTCGCCTCCGCGGAGTGGCCGCGCGTACGCGCATCGCGCACCATGCGGCGCAGCAGCCGCGTATCCGTCGTGCCGATGCGGTTGTGGAAATCTATATTGGTTCCCGTCAGCGGGCAGATGAAAATCCGGTACTTCTTATCCGCCGGCACGCTCTCCGTCAGCCTCTCGTTGAGGCCGTGGATGCCCTCGATGACCAGCAGTTCGTCGGGCGCGAGGCGCATCTTGTAGCCAGGGGTACGTTTGCCGTTGATAAAGTCGAACTTGGGGACCGTCACCTCTTCGCCGGCAAGCAGCGCCGCGATCTGTTCGTTGACGAGATCCAGGTCGAGCGCCTCGAGCGCCTCAAAGTCGGGCTTTCCGTCGCGGTCGAGCGGCGTGCGCTCGCGGTCTACAAAATAGTTGTCAAGCTCCAGCGTCGCCGATTTTATCCCCGAAGAAAGCAGCTGGACGCGCAGGCGGCGCGAAGAGGTCGTCTTGCCGGAGCTCGAGGGGCCGGCAAGGCAGAGAAGCCTGACGTCCGGGCGCGCCTCGATCTGTTCCGAGGTATTGCTGAGCAGCTTCGTGTGCAGCGCCTCGCAGACCATTATCAGGTCGCGCGAATGGCCGTCGGTGACCTGCCGGTGGATTCCCGCCATCGTGCTTATATGGAGGTTTTTGAGCCAGTCCGAGTGCTTGTCTATAAGCCGGAAAAGCCGCGGAGATTCGACGAAGGCCATCGTTTTGGTGGGGTCGGCGAAGGTCGGGCCTGAAAGGAAAATCCCCCCGCAGTAGCTGCGCAGCTCGAAGGTGGGCGTGATCGCGGCGCTGTCGGCGAGAGCGCCGCCGAAGAAATCATACACGCCGCAGCAGTTGTAAAGGATGACGGGATCGCTGCCGGTGAATTGGAGCAGATGTTCCTTGTCGTCATAGTGCTGGGTATTCATCACCGCGCGCGCGACGTCGATCGGAAAGACCTCGCGCGCAATCGGCACACCCGCGTTCACCATGCGGCGCATCTCCGCCTCCAGCTCGCGGCAGACCTCTTCCGTGATCTCGCCGTCGGGCGACTCATAAAAATATGAATACGACATCGACTGCGTGAGGTTCAGGCGCATCCCCCGAAGCCGCGTCGCCGCCGAGGTAAGCAGGAACGCCAGCGTCCGTATATAGACCTCGATGCCCTCGATGCTGTCCGTCGTGATAAACTCTACGAAAGAGTCCATGACGATCTCCCAGGAGAGCGGGCGCTGCACGCGATTGACGCGGCAGGCGACCACCTCGTTCTTTTTCGGAAAGCCTATCAGCTCCAGAGTTTCGCGCGCCGTGACTGGCCCCTCGCAGACAAGCGGAGCTCTGTCCTTGAACTTTATCTCTATTTTCAAGTTGTTTTCCCCCATTTACTGGTGAATTGCCGGACATTAAACTTCATCTAAGCATTTTAACATAATCGCGGCCGATCTGCACCATTCGCGGCGATTTTAATCGCTTACCGAAATTGCGGTTCAGTGTGCGAGCGCAAACAATAACCTGTCGATACCCGGCGCTTTTGGCAGGATTTGAATCTTAGGCATACACGGTTAAGGGGAAGGCCGCAGCGGAAACCACAGAGCGGCGGCCTTGAGTCCGGCGTCGCGTTTGCGCGCCTGTACAGGCGTCTCTGCCACTCTGTTAGGCGTTCTTCGTTCTTGCTGCAATGTAGAGATTCATGCAATTTTGCATAAAAATGGCCCGCGCAGCAGTATCGCAAAATACCGCCGCGCGGGCCCGCCTATGTTTTAAGGTTTTATTACGCTACGCTTTCTTTCTGCGCCAGACGAAAGCCCCGCAAGAGATAAGGGCGAGCGCGACAAGCGCGCCGGCCGCGGCGGCGTTGCAGCCGCCGGAACTGCCGCCGCCAGCGGGTTCTGCGGGCGGATTCCAGTCAAGCGGCGTCTCCGTCACCTTCTCAAGGCTGCCCTTGTCAATGACCGCGTAATCCGTCAGCGACTTCATCACCGGATAGATTCTGCTCGCTTTCTTGCTGGCTATTCTCGCATCAAAATAATCCCAGATTCTAAAGATACATGACATCAATACTATTTAAGCTTATCTCCTTAAAGAATTCCAAGCCTAGTATAAAAATAAATAACTAAAACATTTATATGGAATTATTCAGGTGTTATTCTATTTTTAAATAGCCTGTAAATATTATTAATATACTCACTCTATCCTTTCGTAAGGATATTGCGCTTTAATATTTCTATGGAGGTATGATCCAATAGAAGGAGCCCTTAACAATTCATCATATTCAAGTTTTGGAACATTTTTATAAATATATAATGCATTGTTTAAAAAATTAACATACAGAGCCATTGTATTTTCATCATACCCTATGCTTTGGACATTTGAAGAACTAACTGGAACCATGGTAACACCGTAATTATTTATCATAATCAATTTCCTCCTAATCAAATTTTTTATTTCTCCATAATACAACCAATTTTTCATAATCATTATCAACGACGGGTGCATTCCAACATTCTGAAACAGAGGGATCTGATCCCTTTGAACGCTTTGCCAGTTTGTAAAACTGTATCCGCGACGGAATTTTTACCCCTTCGCCGGAAACTATTGCTTCGCCTGTTCTTAAACTTGGTAACAAATCAACAATGGCACGGAGCTCATCTTGGATCGCAGCCGCCACGTATCCCCGATCTTTATTGTTATTCATTCTCAAAGCAATAATGGTCCCGCATTGGCTCAATACCGTTTCATCAAGTTCAGATGGCCTTTGTGTAACTAATAAAAGCCCTACACCATATTTCCGTCCCTCCTTTGATATGCGTTGTACCGTCCGTGATGAGATGGTATTTTCTCCCAATCGCAAGTAATTGTGTGCCTCTTCTAACACAACGAGTAAGGGTTGCAGTTTTCCACCATTAGGTAGATTCTGTCCCCAAAAAAGCGCTTCATATACTATATTTAAAACTGTTCCAGATATCGACAACATCAATTCTGATGGAACATCTGATAAGTCTAAGATGGTTATTGATTTTTGCGTACCAATCCAACTCTTCAACAGTTCTGAAATATCTTTACAAACCTTTCCTTCAACATCGGGGGCATAATCTCCTGGGTCAAAGAGAAAATTATAACGATTATCTCGTATCCGAGAACGCATCCCATCTAAAAAACCAAGTATACCCTTCGCTTGTAGATTTAGAAAAGGACTTCCACCACCTGGGCTAGCAGGTGCGTATTCATTAGAAATTAAGCGTTCAGGATCTCCGGCGACTCTTTTTTCGGTGATTGTTTCAGGCTTACGTGCTTCTTTAAACGTTTGCCGTTCAAAATCGTCTAATTCAAACCACAATTTCTTTATACTAAATGGTATAGGAGAATCTGCAGATATAAGCGCTTTGTCAATGGTGATATTATTTACCTCAGCGCTTTTACATTTAGCCTCTACTATTTTAGACCGTAGGTATTCCTTATTTTGGTCGCTTAAAGATCCCTCAAATAGCTTTATAAATTCTGAAAATGGCAACGCCCAATACGGGACGTATAATGCATTTTCTTTATGACTTTCTCCTACTTTATATAAGACACTTTTATCCTTAAAGACGCTGTTATACTCCCCATGGGGGTCGATAATCAAAATCCTTGATCTTTTGAATTCCTTCTCCATAATAGCATTAATTGTTACGCCAACAGCATTTGACTTTCCACTGCCTGTTGATCCAAGTATTGCGAAGTGGCGAGTTATAAGTTTGTCTAAATCTAAATACGCGTTTAGGTTTTCCGACGCACTGATGTTACCAACATTGATCGCTGAAAGTTTATCATACCCACCATATATACTCTGCATATCCGTAATTGTTACTAAATGGACGGAATCTCCCGTCGTGGGAGATTGCGAAACACCTCGTTCAAACCTTGAACCAACTTGTTCTCCAACCAACGTCATGGACAACCACTGTCGATTAGAGACAGTGTCATACTTCTCTAACAATGCATCTCTCAATACATCAGGAATTGCCAACGCTCCTATTTGTGTAATTATTCCATATAAATTACAGTACCCTAATGGGACTTTAACAAACGATCCAACTTGTCCAATCCGATACACAATTCCATCTATTATTGGAGAATTCGATTTTACTGTATCAGACAGCTGAACTAGAACTGTATTTCCGTTAACGCTAACAACAGTACCTATTTCTGTCCCGATAACACCCATTCTCATTCACACCATTCCATCTTTGGTATCATGTTTAAAAGAAAGTTTGTAAATTTCCCAAAATCAATGATTGTCAGTTCCCCTTCCCCAGTCCATTGCTCATTTCCTTTTTTTTCGCTTTTTAAAGGAACGTCTAAATCAATAGGTGCATCTTCATCAAAATACCAATTCAGGTTAATTGTGTCATCATCAGGTTCTCTTTTTAGTCTCCAAATTCCGAATTTAGAACCTATAACAGCCGCACGGCTTGACAATATAGACAATTTTCTGCATTTTTGAGCCAATTTTGCATGGTCACAACCATCAACAAACGTATTCGTTTTGGTCTTATCTCCCGTTAACTGGATATCATAATTTAATACAAATACATGAGCTGTTGTATTAGTTTCAAGCGCAGAAAGAATACGTTCATTTATGTGTTCATCCCCAAAAGAATATCCACAAACAAATAATACTGCATCATCTTGTTTCAAGAATAAATTTAATCTATCCATAAATGAAGCATAAGGTTGTTTTCGAGAATCATTATATTTCAACGACGATGGGTAAATAAGAAGGTCGTTTTGACTAGAAGCACCTTTCACAATCTTACCCGTATTCTCATCTTGATGTAGTCCAAGAGACCCATGTATTTTCCATAGTTTCGTTTGCTGCGGAAGATAGCCTAAATCCTCCAAGGAATCCGGATTGAAAAATGGTTTGTAACTTCCGGTAAAACCATCATAATAGGGAACACTAAAATGTTCAAGCCCTATTTCAAAAAGATAATCGTAGTTTGTAGTAAATATTTCAACCGCAAACTTCCTATTAGCGCTCTTTATCCAATTTGCAAAGTCACATTGGACCATTTTAGAATATAGTTTATCTGTTATATCATTATGAACACTTATAATCTCTAATATCTCTGTTTTTATAAGATTATCAAGTTCACCTAGCTCTTTTTTATTAAGCTGATTTAGGGTGCCATTGCCTATAATCGCAATTTTTTCTTCAATATTCGATAATAGAGTCTCAACTGTAAAAACTTTACCATCCTCAAAGATTTCTAACTCTATTTCATCAATAGTTTTTATATATTTTTCATGTTTTTTTATTCCAACAATCAGTCGGTCTGTCATTTCCTTTATCGCTGGAATGGCTGGAGATTCTTCAGCTTTTTTTGACAATGATGTACCAGCACCAAACAAGAAACCTATCTTCTTTTTGTCAGATACAAGTAATTGCTGTATTCCTCGTACTATTTCGGAAGGATCAAAATATTGTGTCATAATAATACCCCCTATATCATTTTGTTTTCATATGATGGAACTTATTTTCAATAACAACTATTCACATATCATTTTTCAATCAAGCACGGCTAAGCACCAAAACATACGCTATTAAAAATTTTTATAAAGCACTCTACTTAATTTAAAAATTCAATCTAATGACAACTATACATTGTTATCAGATATACAGCCCTTTCCTAGCTCTTTATATCATAGGAGGCTAAACAAATATACCTTCTTCATTACACCAATGAATTTCCCATGCCCGCATCGAACACAACCCCAAATGTATAAGACCTCATAATTTTTACAACTTAGGTGACACCTATACAGTAATGCATACAGCTTACATTTTTATTACAATGGACTTGGCTTCAGCATACATGACTATAGTAACAATATCAATTTTTACTTGTTTGCTATATTTAAAGAGCATAGATTAGAAGAATTAGCTCTCACTCCGGATAGTAAATGACCATGCTCAGCCGGCAGACTTCGCTGCCGGTGTTTTGGTAGCTGTGGGGGCCGTCGGCTTTGAAGCGGAGGGAAAAACCGCGGGCGAGGGCGAAATTTTCCCCTCCCGCAAAGACGCTGAGCTCGCCGGAGAAGGCGGTGATGAATTCCTGCGTGCCCGCGGGGTGCGCCTCGGCCTCGAGGCGGCCGCCGGGGTCTATTTCGATGTAGAGCATCTCGAAGCGGCGTTCGGCGTCGAAGGAGAAGACGGGAAAATTCCGATAGCGGCCCTCGTCCTCAAGCAGGGGTTCTACCTGTCTGATATCGATCACTTCATAATTTTTTTCAGGCCGCGTCATCAGCTCGGTAAAGGAGACTTTAAGGCCGCCCGCGATCTTCCAGACGGTCGAAACGGTGGGGTTGGCCTCGCCGCGCTCTATCTGCCCCAGCATACTCTTGCTGACGCGGGAGAGCTTCGCCAGCGCCTCCAGACTCAGCTTTCGCTCCTCGCGGAGCCGTTTCAGGTTATCGGCGACGACCGAATTGATGTTTTCCATAATCTCCACCTCATCATCTATTGACAATATATCGCACAATATGTATATTATATTCACCTAAGAACAATATAACGTTCGTATAGGTTATTATATCATACAGAGGGCGGGGAATGATTTTTATGAATTTCGCGGCGTTTTTCTCTTATGTGATCCTGACGGCCATTACTCCCGGGCCCAATAATATTATGTCGATGTCCAACGCAAGCCGGTACGGCTTCAGGCGGTCTCTGCCCTTCAACTTCGGCGTCTTCGCGGGGTTTATCGTCGTGATGTCCGCCAGCGCGCTTTTCAGTTCGCTGCTTTACAACGTCATTCCCTCTGTGAAACCGTTCATGCTCTGCGTCGGCGCGGCTTATATCCTCTGGCTCGCCTGGGCGGTGTGGCGCGACGCGCCGCATGAGGGAGATAAAAAGCAGGCGAATACCAACACCTTCATCTCCGGAATGGCGCTGCAGTTCGTCAATGTCAAAGTAATTCTCTACTGTATCACGATAATGTCGTCCTTCATCCTGCCGCACTATCACGACCTGCCCGTCATCGCGGCCTTCGCCGTCTTCCTCGCTTTCGTCGGCTTTGCCTGCACGCTCTGCTGGGCCTTTTTCGGCGCGTTGTTCGAGATGCTTTTTAAAAAGTACCGGCGGCCGGTGAACGCGGCGATGGCGCTGCTGCTCGTCTACTGCGCCCTCTCAATGCTGATGGATATCTGAGAAACAAAAAGAACGGCAAAATTTAAAAAGACAAACATTCCGGCGCCCTGTCGCCGGAATGTTTATGTAGTTATAATATGTCGATGAAATACCGTTCGGCGTCAACGGACTTCGGTAGCTTCTATTTTTCTTTGGAACCCGCGTCTTCTGGATCGTCAAGGTGTTCGAGAGAGTACCTGAGGCATTGAATGACAAGTTGGTTCAGCGATAATTTATTCTCTGAGGCCAACACCTCCAGCATCTCCACCATTTCCTCGGGCAGCCTGAATGTGCGGCTCACGTTTGTAGATCCCTTCTGAATTTTCCACATGAACATACACCTCTTGATAGTTTAAATGGCCATCACGGAACCTTTGCACTCTCTCGTCTTTCCCGCCGCTCGGTAGTAGTGAAAAAGCGACGGCGGGAGACAACCGCTTCCCATGCCGTTTATTTTACCATGAGCTGCGGTGCGGAGCCCCTCTCTTATTTAAATAGCGGGCAAATCTTTACCTTGCGCCCGTTTTTCGCCGCAAAAAATTCTTCACCGGCCATCTGAACCGTATGCCGCGCCATATCATACTTCTTATTCTTAATACCTAATTCTACAAGAAATATATTGGTCAATCCTCAAAGTAAATGCAACCTGGTCAGACTAAACGCAAGCAGTTGCATTTAGTCTAAATAATATAAAACCAGCGACAGGGAAATATTAAAAAGGCAAAGAAAAACAAGAGAAAAGCGAGTAAATACAGATGAAAACAGGATAATAGCCGCTTTGGCCGATAAAAAAGGGCACAGTAAAACTGACGTTGCTATAAGCCTAAAAAACTTTTTCATGGTAAACGCAACGCCAATTACTTGCAAAACACAGGGTAATTTACCTCAACAAGGATGGCCT
>JAEXGR010000052.1 GCA_023450745.1 Synergistota bacterium | reverse complement strand
TCGTCGAACGCCCTTGGCGCGGCGAAAAAGGTGTACCTTTTTCGCCGCGCAGTTATTGACTTTTTTGGTGATTCGTTGTATCAATATGGGAACGTTGAAAGACAAAAAAGGTCTTTTTCAGAAGATGGCAGCGTAATTCCACAGTGGCGAAAAAGGTACACCTTTTTCGCCGCTGTTCTTGTTTTCAGCAGCCTGAGGCCCAGCGTTTGAAGGTCATGTGGTTGACTTTCAGCTGACGCGCCGCCGAACGGGCGGATATTTCTCCCCTTTTCCAGGCTGTCTTGACCGTTTCAAACTCTTTCGGGCGTTCTTTTGGCCTGCGCCCGAGGTTGCCACCCCGCGCCTTCGCCGCCGCGATCCCCTCAGCCTGTCTTTGACGGATAAATTCGCGTTCGGTCTCCGCGACATAGCTGAGCAGCTGCAAAACGATATCGGCAATTAAGACACCGGTAAGGTCGCGGCTCTGCCTGGTGTCCAAAAGCGGCATGTCAAGCACGACGATGGCGGCCTGCTTTTCTTTTGTCAGTATCCGCCACTGCTCAAGAATTTCGTTATAGTTACGCCCCAGACGGTCAATGCTCTTGATCACGAGGATGTCGCCGCGTTTCAGCCGCTTCAGCAATCTTTTATAGCCCTTGCGCTCAAAATCCTTCCCAGACTGCTTATCCAGAATAATATTTTCCGCGGGAACGCCGTACTCCAACATCGCCGCGCGCTGCCTCTCCTCGTTTTGTTCTTTTGACGAGACTCTTATGTATGCGTATAGTCTTTCCATCTGTATTCCTCCCCTATCGCCGGTCGTTGTTTTTTGCCTCTTTGAGAAAATAACCCTTTGGAGGCATACCATCTGGAATATGCTATGATATGGCGCTTTTTAGAGGGAGGCCGCGACGGCCTTAAGCGGCGGCAAGTTATCAGAGAATCGCCGGGGCTTATAAATCAAAAGCCGCCCGTTCCGCAGCAGTCAGACACGGAACGAGCGGCTTATGAACTTTGAAGATTCTGCCGCAGATGGAGGTTTGCAAAATGACGTAATGCCCTGCCGGGACCGCTAAAGGCAGGGCGACGCGAGCAGCCCGAGCAAGAGCTTCTCGGGCAGGCGCGTTCGGCTAAGGCGGCGTTTTCTTATCTGGTTTTCGGAAGATGAGTTGGGATTTAGCAAAGGTTTTTGGCTCCCTCGCTGAGGCGGCCAGAGAGCCAAAGCAGTGTTTTCCTGATTTGTGGGTTAAGAGCTGTCTTGAACATCGCCTTTTTCTTGCTTCGACGGCCGGGTCCGCTCGATATTGTGTGGGAACCAAAGGGTAAGAAACAAGACATGGCGGGGTTAAAATCGAGGGCAAGGTCAAGGTAAACACTCCTTCCGACCCGGCGGAAAACCGCCGCCGGCCCACCTTCCTCAAAGAGGAAGGCAAAAAGATAAAGACCGGATCAGCACAAGGTTTATGCTCTTTAGCCGCCAGCCTTGTTTTCGGCTCCCTTGCGAGGAGACTCCGGCCACAGGCCGGCGGAGGAGTTGTGACCTCCATCAACAGTACAGGTACGCTTGTCTTTAGTGATATCGCCTTTTTCTTGCTTCGACGGGTCGTGTCCGCTCGATATTGTGTGGGAACCAAAGGGTAAGAAACAAGACATGGCGGGGTTAAAATCAAGATCAAGGTCAACACTCCTTCCGGCCCGGCGGAAAACCGCCGCCGGCCCACCTTCCTCAAAGAGGAAGGCAAAAAGATAAAGACCAGCTCTGCACTAGGTTTATGCTCCTTAGCCGCCCGCCTTGTTTTCGGCTCCCTCGCGCGGGAGCCATTAAAAGCAAAAATATTATTGTGATGAGATTACGCTGAACCGCAATTTATCCTTTACCTAATCGAAGATAAATCGGCGTTTATAAGCAGAGAACCAAAACGCTGGTTTTGCGTTTTGTGTGAATCGCTTAGAGGGTTCATCAGACGTGCCGATGACGACGCGAAATAAAGCCGGAAAACCGCAGGCGCACTTTGGTGCGTCGAGGATTTTCCGGCTTTATTGAGCTAAGTCAGCGGCGCGTATAAACGCCGATTTACCCGATTTAACTGATGCGGCTGCCTACAGGAATACTATCGTCCATCACGGTCAGCAGCGTCAGGATCTCCTGCCGCGTCTCGGGGCTTTCGGCGGCCAGC
Source organism: Synergistota bacterium (assembly GCA_023450745.1). Taxonomy (GTDB): domain Bacteria; phylum Synergistota; class Synergistia; order Synergistales; family Synergistaceae; genus Cloacibacillus. The sequence continues at coordinate 33,063 of JAEXGR010000052.1, read as the reverse complement.
AGCATGCCGTTGCTCTGCACGCCGCGGAATTTCGCGGGCTTGAGGTTGCAGAGAACGATGATCTTTTTGCCTTCGAGGTCCTCGGGCTTGTAGAACTCCCTGATACTGGAGACGATGACGCGTTTTTCGTAACCGAGGTCGAGGTTCAGGATGTAGAGTTTGTCGGCCTTCGGTACGACTTCAATCTTTTCAACGAGCGCGACGCGGAGGTCGAGCTTCGCGAAATCGTCGTATTCTATCTGCGGCTTCGGCTCGAGGTACTTGAAGAAGGCGGTCGGGTCGAGCTTCGCGCGTTTTTCAAGGTCGCGGGCCTCTTTTTCCTTTTTCCATTTCTCAATGTCGATGCGCGGGAAAAGGACGCCCTGGCGGTTCACTTTGACGGGTCCTTCGACGCGGCCCCACTGCCAGTTCGCGCGGCCGCCGTCGAGCGGGTCGCCGGAGAGTCCCAGCTGTGACCAGATTTTCGCCGCCGTGTCGGGCATGAAAGGAGCCACGAGCACCGCCGCAAGGCGCAGCGACTCCCAAAGGGTGCGGAGCACCGCGTCGAGGCGTTCGACTTCTCCCTCGCGTCCAAGCCGCCAGGGCTCGGTCTCGTCGATGTATTTGTTGGCGCGGCTGATGAAGGCCCAGAGGCATTTGAGCGCGTCGTCGAAGGCGAAGCGGTCCATCAGTTCGTTCATTTCATGGAAAGTCTTTTCCGCGAGCGTCGAGATCTCTTTGTCGAGCTCTGTCGGCGTGTAGGAGGCCGGCAGGTCGCAGCCGCGGAATTTATCGATCATCTGCAGCGAGCGCGAGAGGAGGTTGCCAAGGTCGTTCGCGAGGTCGGAGTTGATGCGCTGCGCCATCGCGAGCTCGGAGAAGTCCCCGTCGTGTCCGAAGGGCACTTCGCGAAGCAGGAAGTAGCGGAAGGCGTCGATGCCGTAGAGGTCAACCATTTCAAAGGGATCGACGACGTTGCCGAGGGACTTTGACATTTTCTCTCCCTCGACGGTCCACCAGCCATGCGCAAAGACGCGGACGGGGGGATTTACGCCAAGAGCCATCAGCATCGCGGGCCAGATGACACAGTGGAAGCGGATGATGTCTTTGCCGACAAGGTGGCGTACCACGGGCCAGAAGGTTTCCCATTTGCCGCCTTTTTCGGGGAAGTCAAGCGCCGAAAGGTAGTTGATGAGCGCGTCGAACCAGACGTAGATGACGTGCGCCTCATCTCCGGGCAGGGGAATGCCCCATTTGAGCGTCGTGCGCGAGATCGATTGGTCGCGGAGGCCGCTCTTGATAAAGCTGACGACTTCGTTGTAGCGTTTTTTCGGCATGATCGCGTCGGGGTGCTCCTCGTAGAATTTGAGCAGCGGCTCGGCGTATTTTGAGAGGCGGAAGAAGTAGGTCTCCTCCGTCATCTTAGTCAGGGGGCGGTGGCAGTCCGGACAGGTCTGCCCCTCGCCCATCTGCGCCTCGGGAACATAGGTCTCGCAGGGCACGCAGTACCAGCCCTCGTATTCGCCCTTGTAGATGTCGCCGGAGGCCATCAGGCGGCGGAATACCTCCTGCACGACCTTTTCATGGCGCGGCTCGGTGGTCCTGATGAAATCGTCGTTTTTGATGTTGAGCGCGGCCCAGAGTTTCTGGAAGTTCTGCACGACCTCGTCGCAGAGCGCCTGCGGCGTCATGCCGCGCTTTTCGGCGACGGTCTGGATCTTCTGTCCGTGTTCGTCGGTGCCGGTGAGGAAGTAGCTGTTCTCTCCCCCGGACTTGTGCCAGCGGGTGAGGACGTCCGCGGCGATGGTCGTATAGGCGTGGCCTATGTGCGGCACGTCGTTGACGTAGTAGATGGGCGTGGTAATGTAAAAGTTCTTTTCTGACATAATTATGCCTCCCTGGTGCAATTTTCTATGATAAATTTTTTAATTACATTCTTCTGTATACCATACTTTATCGCGAGCGAGTTGGCAAGATTTTTCGTCGATTCCCCGGCGCGCGCAAGCGCAAGCGCCTCGTCCCGCCAACCGGCGTCGTCCCGCTCCTCTTCCGGCGCGCCCGCCACGACGCAGACGAACTCCCCGCGGATTTTTTCCTCGGGCATTGTATCACAAAAAGAGAGCAGCGTGCCGTGAAGGGTCTCTTGATGAACTTTGCTGATCTCGCGCACGAGCGCCGCGCGCCGGTCGCCGAGAACGCTTCCCATCAGCTCAAGCTCCTTGAGCAGCCGGTGCGGCGACATGTAGAAGACAAGCGTCTCGCGCACGCCGCGCACTTCCGTAAGGCGCCTCTTTTTTTCTTCCTGTTTGCCTTTCAGGAAACCGACGAAGAGAAATGATTCCATCTCGGCCCCCGAGAGCAGCAGCGCCGGGAGCAGCGCGTTCGCCCCCGGCAGTACATCCACCGGAAAGCCGCGCGCCATCGCCGCCCGCGCAATGATCGCGCCCGGGTCGGATAGGCCGGGGGTGCCGGCGTCGGAGACGAGCGCGACCCGCTCTCCCGCCGACAGGCGCGCCATCAGCGGCGCGACGCGCTCCGTCTCGTTGTGTTCATGGCAGGAGACAAGCGGCTTTTTTATCTCAAAATGGTTGAGCAGCTGCAGGGTGCGGCGCGTGTCTTCGCAGGCGACGACGTCGGCCCCGCGCAGTTCGCGCAGCCCGCGCAGCGTCATGTCCTCAAGGTTGCCGACGGGAGTCGGGATGATTATGAGCGGCATCAAAAGCCCCCTTGGATGATGTATGCCTCTTTAAGCGCCAGCGTCTCCTGGCCGGAGTCGTCGGTGATGAATAAAGGCGGTTCTATTATAAGGCCGTGGCGGCCTGAGCGCATCGCCTCGACAAGCGTCACCGAGGCCCGCTCGCCGGGTCTCGGATGGACGCAGCGCATCTGCTTCGGCGGCGTTTTGTATCTGTCGAGCAGCGCGAAGAGCTCCCCCGCGCGGTCGCCGCGCATCACAAGGTCCAGTCTGCCGCGGTTTTTCAGCAAGTAGTGGGCGGCGGCGACGATATCCTCCAGACGGCAGCAGGAGCCGTGCATGGCCGCGGAGACCGCCTCTTTCGGGCTCGGGCGGCTGCGCTCCGCCTCGTCGTAGGGGGGGTTCACCACGATTCGGTCAAAGCTCTGCGAGGGGGCAATCCGCTTGTATTCCCGAATATCGGCGACGCGGAATTCCGCCGCAAGGCCGTTCAGCGCGGCGTTTTTTTCGGCAAGCGCGACAAGGTGAGGCTGAATGTCGACGCCCGTCACGGAGAATCCGCGTTTGGCGAGGATGAGGGAGACCGCGCCGTGGGCGCAGCCGATCTCCAGTATCTTTTCGCCGCGCTTGGGGCGCGCGAAGTGCGCAAGCAGAATGGTGTCGACGTTCACGCGCAGTCCCTCGCCCGCCTCGGGCTGGATCATCTTCAGCGCTCCGCCTAGCAGGTCGTGGCAGCTTTCCATTATGTCCAGTCCTCAAGCCGCACGCCGACCACCTGCGAGAGCCCCGGCTCTTGCAGGGTGACGCCGTAGAGGACGTCGGCGCGTTCCATCGTCGCGCGGCGATGCGTCATCGCGAGGATCTGACGGCTCTTGGCGTATTCTTTCGTCAGTTCGCTGAAACGGCGAAGGTTGGATTCGTCAAGCGCGGCGTCCACCTCGTCGAGCACAGCGATCGGCGATCCCGCCACTTCCATCGTCGCAAAGAGCAGCGATATCGAGATGAGGGCGCGTTCGCCGCCGGAATACTGGTTCAGCACCTGAGTGTGCTTCCCCGGCAGCCGCGCGTCGATCTCCACGCCGGTATTCCAGATCGTCTCTCCGTCCGTCATCACCAGGTGCGCCTCGCCGCCGCCGAACAGGGTCTTGAAGAGATGGCAGAAACGCTCGTCGACTTTCAGCAGGGCGGCGGAAAACTGTTTGTGGGCCATCATGTCGGCATCGGCGATGAGCCGCTCGATCTCGGCGGCGGAGGCGCGCACGTCGTCAAGCTGCTCGCCGAGGAAGGCGAGCCGGTCTTTGAGGCTCTGGTCTTCGGAGAGGACGCCCATGTTGACGTCGCCGAAGGCCTTTATTTTTCGGTCGCCGTCGCGTATCTTGCGGCGCAGTTCGTCAATGCCGACGTCTTCGGGGAGCTCGTCGGGGCCGGGATAGGGAAACTGCTCCTCCCAGGTGTTGACGAGTTCGCCGAGTTCACGCTCCGTTTCGCCCCTCTTGGCCTGCGCGAGCGTGAACTTCTCGGATTCGCCCTGCATCCGGGCCTCCGCCTTCGCCTGGCGGCTCTTGATGTATTCTTTGGCCTTTTCAAGCTTTGTGTAGAGGCCGCCGTGCTCTTCGATCTCCGCGAGAAGCTCCTTGCGGCGCAGGTGTATCTCCAGGCAGCTGCCGCCGACGCGCGCGAGGTTGGAGCGCTCGCGGACGCAGCTCTGGTCGAGCTCCGACGTCTCTTCCTCAAGTTTGCGCAGCTTGGCCTCCTGCGCGCGCACGTCGTTGCTCACGCGGTTCATCAGCGCAAATCCCGCCGAGAGGTTGGAGGCCGCCACGGTGGCGCGGGCGCGGCATTTTTCCCGCGCTTCGATGAGATGGCGGTCGTCCTCCACGTCGGAGGCGCGGTCGCGCCTCTCTTCCAGCTCGTCGATCGCGGCAAGCAGCGCGGACCAGTTTTCCCCCTCCGCTTTGATGGAGTCGAGTATCCGCCCGCGCTCTCCCGCGGCGCGGCGCTGCTCCTTGACGAGGGACTCTTTCTGGTCCTCAATGACGGCTATTTTGCCGTTTACTTCGCGTATTTTGCGGGTGTATTCCTCTTTCTGCTCGGAGGCGGCCAGTTCTTTGCCCTCGGCCTCTTTATATTTTTTCGCAAGCTTCTCCGCGGCGCTCTGGGCCTTCGCCGCCTCTTCCTCGAGGCGGGCGACCTGCGCCTTCATCTCAAGCGCGCGGCCGCTCTTTTGGCTGCGGCCGCCGCTCACGGTACCGCCGGGCTGGAAGACGTCGCCTTCCATCGTCACGACGGGGCCCTTGAAGCCTGAGCGTACAAGCTCCTTGCCGGTGTCGTAGGCGTCGACGATGAGCAGGTCTCCCAGAATGTGCTGGATGGCCGGCAGCCAGTGGTCCTCAACGCGGATGAGCTCTATCGCCCAGCCCACAACGCCGCGCGCGGGCAGCCGCACGGCCTTGTTCGGATAGCGCGGGCGCGCCCTTTCGAGCGGCAGGAAGGTCGCCGTGCCGGCGGAGTTCTGCTTGAGCCGGTTGATGCAGCGTCCCGCCTCGTCCATGTCTTCGACGAGAAGCTGGAACTGGCGGCCGCCGAGATAAGCCTCAAGCGCGGCGGCGAGATTTGCCGGCGCGGAGAGGACGTCGATGACGGCGCGCGGGTTCGCGTCGAGCCGCTTTAATTTGGCGGCGGAGAGCAGATGGCGCACCGGGGCGGGATAGAGCCCCGCCTGCAGCGATTCCGCGGCGTCGTTCAGCTTGGAGCGCAGGTTCACCGATTCGCGCTTTGCGCGCTGCAGCTCGGCGGCGAGGCTCTGACAGAGGGCGTAAAGCTCGCCGTGCTCCCGCACGAGTTTTTCCTGCTCCGCGTTCAGCCTGTCGCGCTCGCCCTCCAGGTGTTTTATCTGAAAGTCAAGGTCTTTGCGTTCGTCGGGGGCGTTCGCCTTTTTGTCGCGCAGCTCCAACAGCTCTTTGCCAAGATATGAGAGTTTCGCGCGGCATTTTTGGAGTTCGCCGTCGAGCCGCCCCTTTTCTTTGTTCCACGCCTCGCGTTCAAGACGCGTCTTTTCCATCCGCTCGTTGTATTCCTGCCATTTTTTTTCGACGGCCTTTTGGGCGAGCTCGGCCTTTTCGACCTCTTCGCGCGCTTTTTTATTTTCCGCGAGCGATTTTTGCTGTTCTTCGAGCAGCTTTTCGTAGCGCTCCTTTGCCTCCGTCTGTTCCGCCCGGGCCTCTTGCAGCCGCGCCTTCGCGCCGCGCAGGTTGGCGGCCGAGGCGTAGCCGGATTTTATGAGGCCGTCGAAGCGGCTGCGGCACTGTTCCAGCTCCCAGCTCTGCTGGCGGTGGGCTTGCGCCGCGTGGGTGAGTTTGAGTTCGATCGTCCCATGCGCGCCTTTCCAGAAGCGCGACCAGAAAATCGCCCCTTCGCGCAGTGAGGCCGCCGCCTCAAGCTCCGCCGCGATCGCCGCGATGGTCCGTTCGCATTCCGCGCGCCGCAGCCAGTAGAGCATCCGGCGGTCGCCCTCGATACTGTCCATGATCGCGCGCATCTGCGCGGCGCGCGCCACGTCGGGCGCAATCTCTTCCCGGCGCGACGAGAGTTCTCCCATCAGGTGGCGCAGCTGGTCGTATTCTTCTTTGACGGTCGAAAGGCGGTCCTGCGCCTCCATACGTTTTTTCCTGTAGATATCGATGCCGAAGAGCACCTCAAGGTGCATACGGCGCTCGGAGGGGCTCTGTTTGAGCACCTCCTGCACCTCGCCCTGCCCGATGAAGGCAAAGCGCGCCCCCTCAAGCTTCCAGCTCCGCTTTACCTCGTCCAGTTCGGCAAGGGTCTTGCGCGCGTTGTCGACAAAGAGGCTCGTCGTCCCGTCGGGGGCGACGACGCGGCGCTTGACCGCGCAGAGGCGGTCATCCTCGCGCAGCTGAAGGGTGACCTCCGCCTCGCGCGCCGGCTCTCTGCTGACGGAGCCCTGGAAGAGCAGGTCGCTCTGCCGGCTGATACGCAGACGGCTCGCGCTGCTGTCGCCGAGCGACCAGCGCAACGCGTCGAGCAGGTTGCTTTTACCGCTGCCGTTGGGGCCGACAATCGCCGTGAAGCCGGACGAGAGGATCAGGTCGTGCGAGCCGCCAAAACTTTTGAAGCCTTTAAGCTGAAGGCGACCGATGTACAATGGCCCAGCCCTCCCGCTTCTGCAGTACGTTTATCCGGTGCTCCACCTGCGAAAGCGATCCCTGGCACTCAAGGCGGTATTTGCCCCACGAAAGGTCGGGACAGCCGCGAATAAATATTTTTCTCTCAAACTCCTCTTCCCAGGCGGAGAGGAAGGTGTCGCTGATATATTCGGCGACGGTCGTGAAGCACTCCACAAGGAGCGCCTCAGCCTTTGACGAGAGCGTTATCTTTCTGATGAAGCGCTTTATCTGTACCGCCACGCTCTCCTCTTTGGGAACGGTGCCCAGCCCGCCGCAGAAGGGACAGCCGCGCGTGAGCGCCGCTCTGATGTCCGTGCGCGCCCGCTTCCGCGTTATCTCCACGAGGCCGAGCCCCGTGACGCCGTAGACGCGCGCCTTGCAGCGGTCGTTTTTGAAGAGTTCCTGCAGCTGGTGCACGAGAGCGTGATTGTTGTTTTCGTTCTCCATGTCGATAAAGTCGACGACGACGATGCCGCCAAGCGCGCGCAGCCGCAGCTGGCGGGCAATCTCGACGGCGGCCTCAAGGTTTGTCTTGAGTACGGTGTCGTTCAGATTTTTCGAGCCGACGAACTTGCCGGTGTTGACGTCGATCACCGTCAGCGCCTCCGTCTGATCGATGACGAGGTAGGCTCCCGAGGAGAGCCAGACCTTGCGGTCCTGCAATTCGGCGATTTGGTTTTCCAGCCCGTAGACGTCGAAGAGCGGCATCTTGCCCTTAAAGAGATTCACTTCGATCTCTTTGTCGGGGAAAAATTTCTTTACGATGGCCTCGACGCCTTCCTTTTCTTCTTCGCTGTCGATGACGATTTCGTCGATTTCGTCGGTCAGCTCGTCGCGCAGCACGCGTTCAAGCGAGCCGATGTCCCGGTGGACGAGGCAGGGAGCGCTGTTCTGCTTCGCGTTGCGCAGGATCGTCTCCCACTGGGAGAGCAGCCCCTCCACGTCCTCGCGGAGCCCCTCCCGGTCGCAGCCTTCTGCTACGGTTCTGATGATGATCCCGAAATTCTGCGGGCGGATATCCTTCGCGATCGCGCGCAGCCGCGCACGCTCGTCGTCGTCCTCGATTCGCTTTGAGACCCCGGTTTCGTGGCCCCCCGGGATGAGGACCATGTAGCGCCCCGCGAGCGAGACGCGCGGCGAGACGCGGGCGCCCTTGCCCTTGCGGGCGTTTTTGACGACCTGCACGAGCATCTCCATCCCCGGCTTGACCTCCATGCCTTTGACGTCGTCGAGGTAGAGGAAGCCGTTCCTTCCGTCTCCCAGATTCAGAAAGGCGGAGTTCATCCCCGGCAGGACGCTGTCGACGCGCGCCTTATATATCTCGCCGGTCCGCTGGTGTTCAAGCATCCTCTCGACAAAAAACTCGTAAAGCTTCCCCTTCTCGTCGATAATGGCGATCCTGATCTCTTCGGGGTCAATAAGATTGGCTATTATCTTCTTTGACCAGCCTGACATATTTCAAACCTCCAATTAAATGAGCGGCAGAACGGATGCGGCCTCGGCGTCCCATTTGCCGACGGCCAGGCGCTCCATGTGCAGGTCCTGCCAGCCGGAGACGACGCCCGCCGCGGCAAGCGCCTTGACGAGCGTGCCCGCGCCGCAGTGCTCAAGATCGCCTGCGGTGAGAGTCACCGTTCCCTCTTCAAACGAACAGGCAAAGAGCGCGTCCAGCCGCGCCGCCTCACCGGCCAGCACCTGCGCCGCCCGTTCGTCAAGCGCCGCGCCCTCGCCGGCGATACGGTATACCGCCGCGTCTATCAGCTTCGCGAGCCCCAGTCCGTCCTCTACTTCCGCGCATTTCAATATTTTTAAACCCTCGGGGAGCATCTCGCTCCACCGGAGAGAAGATTCCGTATCCCATTCCTCAAACCAGAAGTCCGCCGGCTCCGCAAGGCCGTCGACGCCGATCGCCAAAGGAGAGGCGAGGCTGATCCGCGGGTGCGGGGAAAAACCCTGCGTAAACTCCTGTACCAGCCCGGCGCGGCGCGCCGCGCGGGAAAAGATCACCGGCAGGTCCATGTGGTTCACAAACGTGAAGAGGCCCCTCTTCTCAAAGATGATTCTAATTCTCGCCATGGGGGCACCCCTTTGCTTTCGTACGGCCCTGCCAGCCGCAGCCGTTGCAGCCGCCGCGGCAGTCCGCCGTAGTCTCAGCCGCGAGAGCCTTCGCGCGCTCGTGCAGCAAAAATTCTTTCGTCACGCCGCAGTCGATGTGATCCCACGGCAGTCTGTCGTCCACGCCTCGCGCGGCCGTATAGGCCGCCGCGTCGATTCCCAAGTCGGCGAAGACCTCCATCCAGAGGTCGAATTTAAAGTATTCCGTCCAGCCGTCGAAGCGCGCGCCGCGACGCCACGCCTCCTCCACCGCCGCCGCCAGGCGCGCGTCGCCGCGCGCGAAGACGCCCTCGAGGAAGGTCTGTTCCGGTTCGTGATAGGAGAGAGAAACTCTTTTGTTCCGCAGCGAGGTCTTGAGCTTGCGCCCGCGCTCGCGCAGCTCCGCGATGGCGGCCTGCGCCTCCCACTGGAAGGGCGTGTGGGCCTTGGGCACGAAGCCGGCGACCGACGCGTTGACGTCGCCGCGCCGTTTGTGGCGTTTGGCGATCGAGACCGCGCGGTTGCAGATATCAAGAATGCCCGCGAGGTCCTCCTCCGTCTCCGTCGGCAGCCCCATCATAAAGTATAGCTTCACCCGGTCCCAGCCGTGGGCGAAGGTCTCCTCCAGCGCCGCCTCGATCGCCTCGTCGGTGACGCCCTTGTTGATGACGTCGCGAAGGCGCTGCGTTCCCGCCTCGGGGGCAAAGGTGAGGCCGCCCTTTCTCATCGTCTCTAACCCCGCCGCCATGTTGACGGAAAAGGCGTCGACGCGCAGGCTCGGCAGAGAGAGCTTTATCTGGTTGCCGGCAAGCATCGGGGCGAACTTTTCCATCGCCGCGGGCAGGCCGCTCCAGTCGCAGGTGGCGAGCGAGAGGAGGCCGACCTCTTCCCAGCCGGTAGTTTCGAGCAGCCCCTTCACCTGTTTGCAGACCGATTCGGCGCTGCGTTCGCGCAGCGGACGGTCGATGATCCCCGCCTGGCAGAAGCGGCAGCCGCGCGTGCAGCCCTTAAAGACCTGCACGGCGACGCGGTCGTGGACGATGCCGGTGTTCGGCACGATCATCGAGGTATGGTAGAAGGCTTCGTCCAGCTCCTCGGCAATCCGGCGGCAAACCTTTTTCGTCCCGTCATGGAGCGCGGGCACGTAGACTCCCTCGACGGCGGCCAGCGCCGCAAGCTTAGCGGCCCGTTTGGCTCCTTTAAGTTCATGAAGGCGCTCCAGCACCTCGGGAATGAGCACCTCGCCGTCACCGACCATAAAGGCGTCGATAAAGGGGGCGACGGGTTCGGGGGCCAGCGCGCCGATGCCGCCGGCGACGATGAGCGGATGCTCTTCGCCGCGCTCCCCGGCCCGGAAGGGAATCCCCGCGAGGTCTAAGATCGTTAAGATGTTCGTATACGAGAGTTCGTATTGCAGCGTGAAGCCCACGACGTCAAAATCCGTGAGCGGGCGTTTGCTCTCAAGCGCCCATATCGGCGTGCCGGAGCCCCTCATCGCGGCCTCCATGTCGGGCCACGGCGTATAGACGCGCTCCGCGTCCGCGTAGGGCAGCGATTTTGTCAGCGGGTACAGTATCTGAAAGCCGAGATAACTCATCCCGACCTCGTAAAGGTCCGGAAAGGCGTAACAGATACGCACGAGTCCCTCGCCCTCTTTAACGGGGCCGCTTCCCCACTCCCCGCCGATGTAGCGGGACGGGCGTTTCACAGAGGAGAGCAGCCTGCGAAGCCGTTCCTCTTTTATTGCTCCCTGCATAATAAAATTTCCTCCTAAAAATCTTTATGTGAACCGCCGGCAAGAGGCGTCCTCTTAACGGACGCCGCCGTTTGGCCGGCGAAACATACCCTCGTCAGAACCTGTCCTGCCGCGCGGCGATGTTCGCGCTCTGCACGAGCGCGAGCCCCAGCGAGATCACCAGCAGCGAACTGCCGCCGTAGCTGAATAGCGGCAGGGGAAGCCCCGTGACCGGCGCGAGCCCCATGCTCATCGCCACGCTCTCCATGATCTGAAACCACAGCCACGCCGCGATCGCGGCGCACATAAGCTTCGCCTGCAGGTCCTTAGTGTACTGCGAAACGTTCAGAATACGCCACAGCAGGACCGCAAAGAGCAGAAGCACGACGGCGCATCCGATAAAGCCAAATTCCTCCGAAAATACGCTGAAGATAAAATCGGTGTGCGGTTCCGGCAGGAAATGAAGCTTTCCCTGGGTGCCGTGCAGAAAGCCCTTGCCGTAAAGGCCTCCCGAACCGACCGCGATGCGCGATTGTATAACATTATACCCCGAACCCTGCGGATCTATCGTCGGGTCCAGAAAAACCAGCAGGCGCATTCGCTGGTAGGGCTTCAATATCAGCCATCCGAGAGGCAGCATCGCCACCCCCGCTCCCATCATTGAAGCCAGTATTTTTACCGGCGTGCCCGCCGCGATAAAAACGGCGAAGAGCATCACCACATAGACCAGCGAGCTTCCAAGGTCTGGCTGCAGCATTATCGGCGTGATGACGGCCCCGGCTACGAGAACGGCGGCGCCGAGCCCGCGCGCGCCGTTAGGCGGCAGCGCCGAGCAAAGCCTGGCCAGAGCGAGAGCGAAGACCACTTTGCCAAGCTCCGACGGCTGAAAGCGGAAGAACCCGAAGTTGAACCACCGCTGCGACCCCTTCGCGGTATGCCCCACGACAAGAAGCACCACAAAGATTATCACGATGCCGGCGAAGAGGGGCCAGGCATACTTCATGAAGTTCCGGTAATCGGCCTTGAGCACCGCCAAATAAACAGCCGCGCCCATCATCCCCCAGACCGCCTGCCTGACGACGAATCCCGAGACGGCCGCTCCCCCCTTCGCGAACGAGGCGCTCGCGCTGTAGATCGCGGCGAGGCCGAAGCAGAAGAGGACCAGCGTCACCGCGACCATCACCCAGTCAGTATAGGAGCGGATGTCGCTCCAGCTCGTGGAATACTTTTCAGCCATTGACTGACGATCCGGATTCAGCGGGGAAAATCATCGTTTTTCCGTCTCCCCCGTCCTCTTCCTTCCCCGGATGGGGCGCTGCATGTTTTTCAGCGGAATGGAGGCCAGCAGCGCCACGGAATGGTCCTCTCTGTTGAGGTCGAGCTCGATCCCCGTCTCGTCGATATCGAGATATTTTTTTATCGTGTTTATCAAATCGGCGCGCAGCGCCGTCAATATCTCGGGCGAAATGTCGTTCCGGTCGTGTATGAGCACGAGCTGCAGGCGCTCCTTGGCGACGGCGCTGCTCTTTTGCGAGCCGAAAAGGCTGCTGATACAGTCAAAAATTCCCATCAGATCTCACCTAACCTTTAGAGAAGAGCCTGCGCAGCGAAGCGAAGATGCCGCCCTCATCCTTCGAGAGATCCAGGAAGGGAACCTTTTCGCCGCAGAGTCTCTTGGAGATATTTTTATAGGCCGCGCCGGCTTTCGTGTTTCCCGAAAATATCAGAGGCTCGCCGCGGTTGGCCGAGATGACGATCGATTCGTCGTCGGGGATCATCCCCACGAGGTCCACCGCGAGAATGTCGAGCACGTCCTGCACGCCGAGCATCTCGCCGCGCTTCACCATGTCGGGGCGTATCCTGTTCACGATGAGCTGGATGGGGGCCTTGTCCATCGACTCAAGCAGCCCGATGATCCGGTCTGCGTCGCGCACCGCCGAGACCTCCGGCGTGGTGACGACGAGCGCCTCCGTCGCCCCCGCCGCCGCGTTTCTGAATCCAGACTCGATGCCGGCGGGGCTGTCGATCAGGATAAAGTCAAAATCCGGGCTCAGGTCGCCGCAGAGCTTTTCCATCTGTTCGGCCGACACGGCGTCCTTCGTCTTTGACTGCGCCGTCGGGATCATATAGAGGTTTTCCAGACGTTTGTCGCGAATGAGCGCCTGATTTAGGCGGCAGTTACCCTCTATCACATCGATGAGCGTATATACGATGCGGTTCTCAAGGCCCATGATGACGTCCAAATTTCTCAGCCCCACGTCTCCGTCGATGGCGACGACGCGGTAGCCCTCCGAAGCGAGCGCCGCCGCCAGATTTGCCGTAGTCGTCGTTTTGCCGACGCCGCCTTTACCCGAAGTAATTACGATTATTCTGCACCCCAAAACTGCATCCTCCTTTACAGTGCCGGCCATGGCGTGACCTGCACTTCGTTGTCTGATATCCTGATTGTGACGGCCTTGCCCCAAAAGGGGGACTCTCTGTCGATCATGCCGACCTTCGTGCCGATACGCACCTGACCGGCCTCCAGCGAGCGCGTGACCACCGTCATCTCGTCGCTGCCGCCGCAGCCCGCGTGGACGAGACCGCAGATGCGGCCGATCACCGTCACATTGCCTTTCGCCGCGACTTCGGCCCCCTGGTTGACGTTGCCGATTATCACAACGTCGCCCGCGTGTCCGATGTTCTGGCCGCCGCGAAGCGTGCCGAAATAAACGAAGCCGGGATAGATGCCGTCCGGCGCCCGCAGCTCTTTTTTCTCGTGACGTTCCGGCGGATACTCGCCAGACGAGGTGCAAAAGCCCATCCGCTCGAGGGCCTCCCTGGACTGCGGGTCGGCGACTATCCAGTTAGAGACAAAACAGCCGCTCGGCTCGATGAAAATTTTCCAAATTTTCGACAGCAGCGCCGGAGAAAAGCGGCGCGTCTGCAAATCTATCTCTATTTCGCTGCCGGCGAGCAGGCGGCTGCCCGTCGAGAGGAGCGAATTAAAGCCTTCAAACATCTGACGTTCGCTCATATCGGCGGGAACGACGCATCGTAAAAACCCCGCCTGTCTGCCTTTTAACTGAATCATTTTCCAGCACCCCTAATAAACAAGCTAAGTTCTTCGATAACGGAAAATCAGCGATTCTCGCCCGCACTAACGTTTTCAGTCCGCGCGGCGGGATTCTTTATCTCTTCGACCGGTTTTGGCTCGGCATACCGCTTCCCGTTCACGAGGAAATTCAGCATCTTCCCCACTATCGGACCGGCGACCGACGAGCCGCCCTTTCCGGCCTCCGCGATCGCGACGACCGCGTATTTCGGATTATCGGCGGGAGCATAGCCCACGAACCAGGCGTGGTCGTCGCCGTGCGAATTCTGCGCCGTGCCGGTCTTTCCCGCGACCTTTACCCCGAAGGAGCTGGCCCGCCTTCCCGTACCGCTCCTTGTGACCTCCTGTACACCCGACTGTATTAATTTTAACACTTCGGGTGATATATCCAGGGGAACGCTCTCAACCGCTGACGCGGTGTTGAGCCTGGGCTTTAAAAGTTTACCACCATTTGCCAGCGCCGCGTAGGCCCTTAATACCTGGAGCGGCGTCATCAGCACATATCCCTGCCCGATCGAATAGTTTACGGTATCGCCGCCGTACCAGTTTTCCTTGATACGCTTCTTCTTCCACTCCGGCCCCGCGAGCGTCCCAGAGACCTCTCCCGTGAGATCGATCCCCGTCTTCTGACCAACGCCGAACTTCGCGGCCGTCTTTATCAGCCGGTCGATCCCCATCTGGTTCGAAAGCTGGTAAAAATAGACGTCGCAGGAATCGCGGAGGGCGTTTATGATATTTTCACGCCCGTGGCCGCTGTGCTTCCAGCAGCGAAAGCGCCGGTTGCCCAGCTCAAAATAGCCGGGGCAGTTAACCGTCGTGTTTTTATTCGCCACCCTGCTCTCGAGTATTGCCGAGCCGGTGACTATCTTAAAGGTCGAGGCCGGCGGGTAGGCGCCGGAGATCGCGCGGTTCATCATCGGTCTCTCGTTATGGTCCGTGAGCGCGGCCCACTCGCTGTTCGTAATGCCCCAGGTAAGCGGATTGGGATCATAGGAGGGAGAGGAATAGAGGCAGCGTATGCCGCCGTCGTTGATATCCATCGCGATTATCGTGCCGCGAAATTTGCCGATCAGCTCCGACGCGTACCGTTGGGCGGCAAGGTCGATCGTCAGCGTCATATCGCCGCCCTTCGCCGATTTCACGTAACTGATGTTGCGCAGCTTCCGGCCACGCGAATCGACCTCGATCACCTCTTCGCCGGCGGCTCCGCGCAGGGTATCCTCGTACTCGCCCTCAATACCGTTTTTGCCGATCATATCGCCGCCGCGATAGACATCGGCGTCCTTCGTCTCAAGCTCCTCCTTCGTGATCTCCGCCACATAGCCGATGACGTGCGCGGCATACTGCGCCGCGGGATAGGTGCGCCGCCATACTGGGGTCGGAAAGAGGACCTTTTTAAAGTCTTTGTCCATTATCATTTCCGCGACCTGCGCAAAGGTGAGGTTCGTCGCGACGGTTATCGCGCGGTATGGAGCGGAGTATTGCTTTGCAACAAGCTCTTTGAACTTATCCTCCGTCATTGGAATACCGCTGCGAACCAGAAGGGCCGTTACGGACTTTACATTTTCCTCCCGCTGTAGGTCGATGGGATAGCCGTTGATGTTAAAGGTGCGGACGTTGACCGCGAGCGGCGCGCCGTTTATGTCAATGATGCTGCCGCGCGGCGGGAGGATGCGCAGAATGCGCAGCCGGTTCTGCGAGGCAAGTTTGACATAGGTGTCGCCCTGCACGACCTGAAAGAAAAAGAGCCCCGTAACGAGCAGCATGAAAGAGACGAATACCGCCGCCTGCAGGAAGCGCATGCGGCGCATGATATCAAACTTTGAATACTGAGTACTAACCATTCCGTCCCGATACCTTCCAGAAGAGCCACGAGAAGAAAACGATCGCCGGTACCGCCATCAGCTGCTGGACTATGAACTGCCGCATCATCGTCTGGCTGGGTATGGTCCAGAAGAAAAAGTGTATCCCCGCATACAGCAGCTCACAGCCTATTGACATTATCGTGAATGTGCCCAGCGTGCGCCCCTGTACCGGCGTCTTCTGCCAGAGGAAACAGGCGAGGCCGATGACGCCGCCGCCGATCGCCGCCGTGAGCCCCGGAAGATTGGTCCAGCGCAGATCCCAGATCAAACCGCCGATAAAGGCGGCCCATACTAGTTTCGTCTGCTGCTCTTTCGAGGTATCCGGCAGCAGCGCCATAAAGAGTGCCGTCAGCAGGAAAACGTCAGGCACCATGCAGATGCCCATCAGCAGCAGCTGCACGAAGTCCTGCAAAAGCCAGATGACCAGGAGCAGCGTCATTTCTGCGCCCCCCTGCCGGTAAAGACCTCCACATTATAGAGCTGTGTCAGATGCGCACCGGCGCTGAGGCTCATCTCCGTATAGCCTTCCCTGTTTTCGTCTATGTCGATTATCGTCCCGATCGGCAGCCCCGGCGGTATGAGGTCGCTCATCAGCGAGGTAGATATGGTCATGCCCTGTTTGAGTTTGCGCTCCTCAGGTATATAGAGCAGCTTGAGATGTCCGAAGTCGTCTCCGTTGACCACTCCGAGGTCGCGCGTCTGGTCCACAGCCGCCGCAAGCAGGAACGACGAGGAGGTGATAAGCTCGACCCAGGCATAGTCACTGCCAACCCTCGTGACACGGCCGACAAGATATCCCTCCGAGGTGACGGCCGCCTTTTCGACGACGCCGTCGCGTGAGCCCTTGTCAATGCGAAACTCCTGCCACCAATCCTGCGGATAGCGCAGCGTGACGAGAGCGCGGACATAGGACTCTTTCGGCGCAGGCACCTTTATCGCCGCCCGCTGGAGAGCCTCCGTGAGGGCCTGATTCTTAAGTTCCAGCCGTTCCACGCGTTCATTGAGGCTCGCGCGCTCAAGCACCCAGTTACCGCTGAGCTGCACAAGGTTGCGCACATAGAGCACCGGTTTCTCCGGATATGTGAGCGCCGCGTTCACCCACTCGACGGCGCTGTATTTCGCGGCTGGCACCGCGGTCATTAAAAGCAGGACCGCCACCCCGGCAAGTACGGAGATCACTCCGCTGAGCCAGGGACGGCTTTCTCTGCCAAGCAGCTGCATCTATTGATTCCGCCCCTTAAACGCCCTGTTTCTCGACCGTGATCGAGAGCCTGTTTTTATCCTGCGGCATTTCGAGTATCTTTCCGAGGCCGAGAGCCACGGAGTAGACGGGCTGCTCCGCGATATGTATCGGCACATTCAGCGCGTCGGCGAAGCGGATGTTGAGGCCGCGAAGGTTGGCCGTGCCTCCGGAGAGGACGATGCCCTGATCTACGATGTCGCGGACGAGCTCTGGCGGCGTGCGCTCGATGGTCGAGCGTATCGTCTCCTCGATCTGCGTTACGATCGGTTCGATCGCCTCGCGGACCTCCTCGGAGCAGATGCTTACCACCTTCGGCAGTCCGTCAACAAGGTCGCGTCCCTTGACATCCATCTTGAGCTCCTGCTCCAGCGGAATAACGGAGCCGATCGCGATCTTTATCTCCTCAGCCGTGCTCTCGCCGATCGCCAGGGTGTAGTTCTGCCGCAGCATCGAGATGATCGCCTCGTCAAGGGCGTCCCCCGCCACTCTGACCGACTGGTTGATGACGATACCGCCCAAAGACAGCACCGCCACCTCGCAGGTCCCGCCGCCCATATTGACGACCATGTTGCCCTGCGCCTCGTCGATCGGCAGGCCAATGCCCACCGCCGCGGCGAGCGGCTCCTCCACGACAAAGGCCTCCTTGGCCCCCGCCGCGAGCGTAACTTCAACGACGGCGCGCTTTTCCACCTCGGTGACGCTCGCCGGCACACAGACGGCGACGCGCGGATGTGAGAAGAGGCCGCTTGAGGCCGTCGCCTGTGACATGTAGTGGCGTATCATATGCTGCGTCATCTCAAAATCGGCGATGACGCCGTGCGAGAGGGGGCGGACAGTCGTGATCCCCTGCGGCGTGCGCCCCACCATCTTTTTCGCAGCGGCGCCGAAGGCGATTATCTCTTTCTGTCCCTTGCGGCCAAGGTTGCGCACCGCGATAACTGAGGGTTCGTTGATGACGACCCCCTTTGATTTGACATATATGACCGTATTTACCGTCCCAATATCTATACCTATCTCGTGGTTGAAGAGGTTGGGTCTGAAACTGAACAAAACGAGCCCCCGCTTTCGATTGACTTTTCTGATTTAGTCCTCAAATTTTATCCGCCGCGGCCTCCAGGCCGTTCACCGGCAATGGCTCTCCCTTGACGGGAAAGAGGCCGCCGCCGGCGGCGATATAGTGCCCCTTGAGCTGCATTCCCAGAAAGCGCAGCCCCTGTTCTATATGTTCGGTGAGCGCGATATCTTCGCGGCTCGGCCTCTGGCAGCCGTCGGGGTGGTTGTGCAGTACAATGACCTTCGCCGCCGTGACCCTCACCGCCTGCCGGAAGAAGACCGGCAGATCCAGGTAGGCGCCGGAGATGCCGCCATAGGAGAGCACGGATTCCCCCAGCACACGATCCTTCGCGTTGAGAAAAAAGGCGAAGATGCACTCTCTCTCCATATATTTTGTCTCCAACGCCTTCGAGAGCAGCACGCGCCGCCAGCTCGCGCTTTCGGCGCTTTTCATGAGTACCATGCGCTTGCCCAGCTCGATCGCCGCGGCGAGAGAGGCGACCTTAGCCTCTTTGAGCCCCTTTTCCTGCATCAGCTCCGCCGTGGAGGCCCGCGCCAGCCCCTCCAAGCCGCCCATCCGCTTCAGCAGGCTCTGCGAGAGGGCCGCCACATCCTCGCCCTTCCGTCCGGTCCTCAGGAGAATCGCAAGGAGCTCGGCGAGGGAGAGCGACTCCGGGCCGTATTTAATAAGTTTTTCCCGTGGCCGTTCGCAGTGCGGAAGCTGCGAGAAATCCATTCCGGGACCTATCTGGGCCAGTAGGGATTATACTGTTTTTCCGCCCCGATCGTCGTTTCGGGACCGTGTCCCGGAAATACTCTCAGCTTATCGGGCAGTCCGTCCAGCTTTTTCAGCGATTCGATAAGGACGTCCTCGTTGCCGCCGGGGAGGTCGCTCCTGCCGATTGAACGGGCAAAGAGGGTGTCGCCGGAGATCAGTATCTGCTCTTCGCCGTCCGTTACCACGATACAGATTCCGCCGGGCGTGTGGCCGGGGGTATGGATGACGTCGAGCGTCATCTTGCCGACCTTCAGCCGGTCGCCGTCGTTAAGCATCTTCTCCGCGGATGGAAGCTCCAGCGCGTCGCCCATGTAGGTCGAGAGGTTTTTGCTCGCGCTCGTCAGACACTCGGCATCCTCGCTTTGGATGGCGACGCCGTTCTCCGAGAGGTTGCGCAGATCGGCGATGCCGCCGATGTGGTCGCTGTGGCCGTGAGTGAGGATTATCCAGTGCACCCGTATGTCCTGGCTGCGGATAAAATCCTCCACCTCCTTGGCGGGACCGCCCGGATCAATGACGAAGCCGTCGCCGGAATCATCCCAGATCAGATAGCAGTTCGTCCATAGTGTCCCCAGCGGAAACCTTTTAATATTCATTCATCTCACTCCTTGGTATCTATCATCAGGGTAACGGGCCCGTCGTTCTGTATATCCACCGCCATGTGTGCCTGAAACTGGCCGTGGGCGACAGGGATACCCTCTTTTTTAACCGCGTCGATAAATTTCAGATACATCTCGTTGGCAAACTCAGGCGCCGCAGCCTTCGCCCACGAGGGGCGGCGGCCCTTTTTACACTCTCCGCAGAGGGTAAATTGGGAAATTACCAATATCTCCCCCCGCACATCGGAGACTGAAAGATTCATTTTACCATCTTCATCGTCAAAGATGCGAAGATTTACAATTTTTTCAGCCAGCCAGTCTATGTCCCTCTGCGTATCTTCCGGGATCACGCCCAGCAGCACCGTAATGCCGCGGCCGATCTCGCCGACGGTGACGCCGTTCACTGATACTTTAGAGGAAGAGACTCTCTGTAAAAGCGCCTTCATGTATTTCTTTACCCCCTGGTTATTTCCAATATTCCCGAGATATTATTGAGCTTCGCGATGATACGGTAAAGGTGCTCAAGATCCTTCACCTGCAGATCCGCCACCACGCGCGTGCGGCTGTTGTTGACGACGCTGGCCTTAACGTTGGTTATCAGCCCGTCCATCAGCGCGATCGCCTGGACGATTTCTGCGAGAAGCGACTGTTTCTCCACCCCTTCGACCTTTATGCGCGCCGTATAGCGCGTGTCCTTCGGCTTGCCCCACGACACCGCCACCTGCTTGGCCGTATCCGACTTTTCTATGTTCACACAGTCTTTACGGTGTACGGAGATGCCGCGGCTCTGCGTGACAACGCCGACTATCGGGTCGCCAGGTATCGGACGGCAGCACTGAGCAAGAGTCACAAGCACTCCCTGGGCTCCCTCAACCACGATCTCAGAGTCCGCCTCCTTCCGCTGCCGCGGCGCGGGGGTATCGGGAATAGCCTCGGGCTGCAGCTTGGCGCTGTCCGGCGTAATGCGGCCGAGGACGCTCGCGGGGGAATGGCTGCCGGAGCCCACGGCGATTATCAGCTCTTCCAGGCCGGAATATCCAAGCTCGCGCGCAATATGCGAAAGCTGAGAATTTATCGCCTCCAGCGGGTTTTCTACTCCCGGACTGCGGCGGGCCGCCTCTTTTTCAAGCAGTTCGTGGCCGCGCTTGGACTTCTCCTCACGCTCCTGGCGCTCCTGCTGGCGGAACCAGGACTTTATTTTACTGCGGGTTCGGTTTGACTTCGCGATCTTCAGCCAGTCGCGCGAGGGTTTGCCCTGCGGCGAGGTGAGGATACGGACGATGTCTCCGTTGTGGAGCTCCTGGTCCATTGGCGCGATACGCCCGTTTATCATCGTGCCGACGCATTTATGTCCGACCTGCGTGTGCACGGCGTAGGCGAAGTCTATCGAGGTGGAGCCGTTAGGCACCCGCACGACCTTGCCCTTGGGGGTAAATACGAACACGTCGTTAGAGAGCACGTCGGTCTTGAGGTTGTCCAGGAAGAGCGTGCCCTCAGATGTCCCCTCGGCGTTTCCCTCTCCCGCGCCGCCGGAATCTCCCTCGCCGCGCTCTGGCGCCGCGTCGAGCGCCTTGCGTATCCAGGTGAGCCCCTTGTCCAGATTGTCTACCTTATGGCCGCCCTCTTTATAATTCCAGTGGGCCGCGATACCGTATTCGGCGAGCAGGTGCATCTCCTTCGTTCGTATCTGCACCTCGAGAGGCTCTCCCTCCGGGCCGACCACCGTCGTATGGAGCGACTGATACATGTTGCTCTTCGGGTTGGCGATATAGTCGTCAAAAAGCCCGGGGATGGGTTTCCAGATTGTATGGACAAGCCCCAGTACCTGATAGCATTCGCCGATCGTCTTCACGACGACGCGAAGCGCGAGCAGGTCGTAGAGCTGTTCGAGAGAGAGGTTCTTGCGGCGCATTTTTTCGTAGATGCTGTAAAAGTGCTTCGGCCTGCCTTTGATGGAGGCCTCTATCTTATCCTCTTTGAGACGCTGTTCAAGGATATCCATCGCCTCTTTGATTATAGCCTCGCGCTCGGGGAGTTTTTTCCGCACCCGTCGTTTGATGTCATAAAACATCTCTGGGTCCAGGATACGGAAGGAAAGGTCCTCAAGTTCGCGCTTTACCTGGTATATTCCGAGACGATGGGCGAGCGGCGCGTATATCTCGAGGGTCTCGCGCGCTATCGAGAGCTGCTTTTCCCTTTTATGGGAGGATATCGTGCGCATATTGTGGAGGCGGTCCGCAAGCTTTATGAGCACC
Organism: Synergistota bacterium; assembly: GCA_023450745.1. Lineage (GTDB taxonomy): Bacteria > Synergistota > Synergistia > Synergistales > Synergistaceae > Cloacibacillus. The sequence continues at coordinate 11,489 of JAEXGR010000052.1, read as the reverse complement.
ACGCGGATGTCCTTCGCCATGACGACGAACATTTTTCTGAGATTTTCAGACTGATATTCCTCGACCGATTTAAACTGCAGCTTTCCGAGCTTCGTCACACCGTCCACCAGGGTGACGACGCCCTCGCCAAATTTTTCCGCAAGCTGCTGCGGCGTTACCGGGGTATCCTCAAGCACGTCGTGAAGCAGTGCGGCGACGATCGTCTCCCGGTCTATCTCCATACTCGCAAGTATCGCGGCGACGCTCACCGTGTGGATTATATATGGCTCGCCGGTATGGCGGCGCTGCTTCCCATGCGCCACCGAGGAGAATACGAAGGCTTCTCCTATTATCTTCATATCGTCTTTGGGCAGGTAAAGAGCGGCCTTCGCCCAGAGGTCCTGCCAGGCAAGGCGCAGTGACGCTACGCGCTGCTCCTCGGAGACACGTCCCCAATAGCTCTCCATCAACGCCCGGCTCTCCCGCTCCCCAATGGAGAAACCGCCCATGTTGGCAATCTCCGTCATATGGGCGGATCTTACATTTGCAACCGTACCCTTATTTTCCGTGTTCATACACCACACCACCGCAGCACGAATTATTGCTCCTGGACTACCATCTTTTCAAGTATAAACTGAAGAGAGGTGACGTTCCGCCACGTATCGAGGCGGGGCTTATATACCCAGCCGTCGATGTCCCCGCGGCCGTCAAACATATCGGCGGCGCCAAAGGCCAGAAGCGAGGCCGAACCGAGCTCGACCTTAACATGTTTTCCAGTTTTGCCCAATGGTACCACACGCATCTGCCCCCCGTAAGGGGCGTAAAGCATCGGCGCGGGGTTTTCCATGCCGAAGGGGCCGAGCGCTACCGCCTCGGACCAGGTGTTCATATCCATATTAAGAGGGTTCCAGTAGAGGAGATCCTCCTTTTCGCCGACGACCTTGACCTCGGAGAGCATCGTCTCCATCATGCCGCGCAGTTTGTCCCAGTTCTCGCTCTTCACGCTGAAACCGGCAGCGAGCCGGTGGCCGCCCCAGGTGTTGAGCAGCGGAGCCAGCTTTTTCAGCACGCCGACCGCATCACCGCCCGCCGGCATGCGCAGCGTACCGCGCATAATGTCGCCCACCGCTGCCACAAGGGCCACCGGCGAATTACGCTCACTGCAGATGCGGCTCGCGACGCTGCTTAGAACCCCCACCGACCAGTCGCTGTTGGTGAGCACGTATTTGTATTCGCCCTTTTCGGCGCTGTCGACCTGCTCCAGTATCTTCGACGAGAGCTCACGGCGCTTGCGGTTCAGCGCGATAAGCCTGCCGACATTGCTCGCGAGATTCTTGCTCGGGAAGAGTATATCCACCGCAAGGTCGGCGAGATAGAGCCGTCCCGCCGCGTTGAGGCAGGGAATTATCTTCATCGCGAGGTCTTCGGTGTCTATTGACGATGGGGCGATGCCCAGCTGTTCCATCAGGATATTGAGACCGGGGCGCGTATGCGTGCGGATCGACTTCAGCCCCTCGCGCACAAGCGCGCGGTTAAGCGAAGAGGCCAAGGAAACGCAGTCGGCGATCGTAGCCAGCGCCACGACGTCAAGCATCCGCATCAGCTGACGTTCGGTAAGCAGTTCGTTCTGCCAGGCCCAACACCAAATGACGCCTGTGGCGCATAGTTTCTTTGCCGCGGCGTCCCCCGATATCTGCGGGTTTATCATCGTATCACAACAAGCCGGCGTTCCCTCGACAAGGTGATGGTCAAAGATGATGACGGGAATGCCGCTTTTCTTTAGTGTATCCACCGCCTCGACGTCCTGCGAGCCGCAGTCGACGACGATCACCAGGTCACAGCCGCGCTTAGCGATCGTCGTCGCGACCTCCTTGTGAAGGCCGTATCCCTGGTTGAAACGGTGCGGAATGAAATAGCGCACATGAGCGCCGCGTACAAGCGCAAGCTCCATCGCGATCGCCGTCGCGGAGATGCCGTCCACATCGTAATCGCCGTAGACAACGACATTTGAGGTTGGTGTGAGACCCCGTACCAACTCCGCCGCTCTATTATTTTCTGCCCCCAGATCAAGCTTCTCCAACAGGTGCGGTAAATGTGGGGAAAGCCAATTTTCCACCTCACGCGGCATCACATCCGCGGTAAGCCCGCGCATCTCCAACAATGACGCCTGCAAAGGTGAACAATTAAATTTCGCCGCTATTTCCGCTGAGACCGCTGACTGGGTAAAGATGTTCAGTGAGTCTTTGGTACAGCGTACGACCAAAGGTTATTCCGCCGTTCCCGCCTCCGGGGCACCGCTGTCCTGTGAGCGGTTCTCCGGCGCTGCCTCGGTCCTGGCAACGAAGGAGTCGAGGATCGTCTTCTTTTCCTGTTCTAAAGCGGCGATCTTTTCATCCTTCTGCTTCAGCTCTTTCTTATACTTCGAGCGCACCTCAAAGACTGAGAAGAGGGAGAAGAACCACATAATGGCCGCCCCTGAAGAGAAGAGCACTACCTCCCACACTCCCTGCGGCAGCGTCCATTCAAAGATAAGGAAGCGGATGGTTACGTCGCCGATATTCTGAAAGGCAAACAGCGCAGAGAGAAACATGGTCAGTACAATCGCGAGTATATAGCTTTTCAAACAAAATCCCTCCAGTCGGCAAAGGGCAATGGCCTTTGCCTGTCTTCATATACGGTTATATGATACAACATAACATAAAAAAAATCTCTCCCCCGCAAGGGGAGAGATTTTTTAAGTATTTGACGTAACTGCCCGCGTTAGTACTTCGGCGAGCGCAGGTACCACTCTACCAGCATAGAGCTTGCGATATAGATCGAGCTGTATGTACCGACGCCGATACCGATGAGGAAGGCGAAGGCGAAATTACTAATAACTTCTCCGCCAAAAAGATACATGGAGATGACCGGCAGCAGCGTCGTCACCGAGGTGTTGATCGTACGCGAAAGGGTCTGGTTTATCGAGGTGTTTACCAGTTCGACGATACCCTTTCCGCGGACCTGTCCCCAGTTCTCACGGATACGGTCGAGCACGACTATCGAGTCGTTCAGCGAGTATCCGGCAACGGTGAGGATCGCCGCGATAAAGGTGACGGAGACCTCTTTGCCGGTAAGGCTGTAAACGCCGAGCATCAGAATTACGTCGTGCATCAGGGATATGACGGCCGCGGCGCCGAAACGGAAGCGGAAGCGGAAGGCCATGTAGATGAGAATGCCGGCAAGGGCGAGCAGCAGCGCGTATGTCGCCTGCGCGCGGAGCTCGCTGCCGACTACGGGGCCGATCTTATCTATACGCAGGACCTTATAGTTTCCCACATCGGTCTTAAGCACGTCGAGCACATCCTTACGGACCTGATCATCCTGTGCCTGGAAGCGCAGGAGCACGTCCGTGGCGTCAAAGGCCTGTATCGTCGCGTTGCCCTGGTCGATCTTGCTCAGCGCCGAGCGCACCTCAGCAATGTCGACCGGCTTTTCAAATTTGACCTGAAGGACGAGCCCTCCGGTGAAGTCAACGCCGAGATTCAGCCCTTTCGTCATCAGGAGGCCAAACGATGCGAGGATACATACGAGGCTGATGCCTATCAGCATCTTCCGGTACTTCATAAACGGAAAGTTGAGTTTTGAAGCGTCAAATGTAGCCATTTCCTATTGCCTCCTTCTTATAGAGTATGGGTCTTACGCGCCGAGAGGACTATTCCCAACAGCGTCCGTGTGACCACCGTATTGCAGAAGACGGAGGCGACGACGCCTATGCTCAGCGTGACGGCGAAGCCGCGTATCGGGCCGCTTCCGAAGTAGAAGAGTATCGCCGCGGCGATGAGCGTAGTAATGTTCGAGTCCAGGATTACGATAAGCGCCTTGCGGAAGCCGGTGTCAAGGGCCGCCATCATCGTCTTGCCGGAGCGGAACTCTTCTTTCATTCTTTCGTATATAAGAATATTGCCGTCCACCGCCATACCTATCGTAAGGATCATACCTCCGATGCCGGGAAGCGTAAGCGTCGATTTAAGCATAATGAGCGCGGATACGACGAGTAACATCGCTACGGCAAGCGCGATATCGGCGGCGATCCCCAGCAGTCCGTAGTAGACCACCATAAAGATGACGACGAGCGCCGCGCCGATGAGGCCGGATTTGATTCCGTCATGTATTGAGTCCGCTCCAAGGGAGGGGCCGACAGAGCGGTTTTCCAGGACTTCGACAGAGACCGGAAGCGCGCCTGCGCGGAGCATAATGGCAAGCCTGTTGGCCTCCGCGGTAGAGAAGGAGCCGGTGATCTGGGCCTCTCCGCCTGATATACGCTGCTGAACGACCGGCGCGGAGATGACGATGCCGTCGAGCACGATGGCGATCTGTTTGCCGATGTTGGCTGCCGTCGCCTCGTCAAAGAGCTTCGCGCCCTCCGTGTTGAACTTCAGAGAGACCGCCGCCTTGCCGAACTGGTCAAAGTTCGTCTCCGCCTTTGTAAGCTCTCCGCCGCCGACATACTGCTTGCCTAGGAGGTAGGCGCTGCCGTTTTCGCTTCTGGCGACCGCCATATCGGGATTTGATTTGACCGCCTCTTCCATCTGTTTTATGTAAAGGTCAACCTCGTTCTTCGCCGCCGTCCAGCGATCTTCGGCAGTTTTGAACTGCTCGTCGCTGTCATAATTCGCGCGCACGGGCTTCGCCGGCACACGGGGGGATTCTCCAAGTACCTGGCGGAACTGCAGAACGGCGGTGCGGCCGATAAGGTCGAGAGCCGCCTCCGGATCTTCTATCCCGGGAAGGTCTACGGCGATACGGTCTTCGCCCTCGCGCTGGATCACCGGTTCGGCGATGCCGTACTGGTCCACGCGGGAGCGGAGAACGACAAGAAGTCTCTCAAGGCTGTCCGGGGTGAGCGGATTCTCCGGCGTCCCCTTCGCCTGAAGTATGATATGGACGCCGCCTCTAAGGTCAAGGCCAAGGCGTATTTTCCCCTTTACGGGAAATGCCACTGCCGCGGCAATTATGACAACTACAACGACCAGAATAAGCCGCCATTTGTCTCTCTTTAGCATCTACATGCGCCTCCTCACAAAGAAAACGGAGTGGACCCGTTAAAGTTGTCCTCTCCGTAGAAAAACAGAGTAACGTTAAAGGCTGTGCTTACGCCTCTTTCTTAGCTTCCTCATCTTTATCTTCGGCGGCGGCGATGCTCTCTTCGACTACGGCGGCATCGGGATCGCCCTCTACCGCGGCGGCCTCCAGCAAGGGAGCCTCCTCCACCGGTTTGGCCGCTTCGGTCTCCGGCTTATTTTCCTCAGCCAAAGCCTCGGATTTCTTAGACTTCTTTTTCTTAGGCTGTGAGCCTGCCGTGCTGCCGTCGCTCTTTTTCATCGAGATGGAGCTTTTAAGGATACGCGCCTTAACGCCTTCGTCAAGTTCGATGATGTAGCTGTCATCGAGGGTCTCGCGGACTATTCCAAAGAACCCTCCGGCGGTTATCACCGTATCTCCCTTACTGATGCTGGCGAGCATATCTTCATGCGCCTTCTGTTTTTTCTTCTGCGGCCTGATAATCATGAAATAGAATATCGCCGCAAACATTGCGAGAGGTAGCAACATACTTGTTAAACCGCCCTGCTGGCCCAAAGAAATTCCTCCTTACAAAACTTGTTTTTAATTTGTTTCTTCCGCCACAACGGGTATTTTATCATGATATCGCCCGTTGTGACTATATCCATTTTTTCAGATTTGGCGCTAATGCTGTTTTTCCTGTTCCTTGAGAAAGAAGAGAAGCTTCTCAAGTTCGACGAAGATATCCACGCGGTAAAAGAGTATCCTCTCGGGGACGACCACCGTCGCGGGTGTGAAGGCGAGTATTCCCTTCAGCGTCGGCGAGGCGACGGCCTTATCGACGCAGGCCTGCGCCGCCGCGGCCGGTACCGCGAGCAGAAGCACCTCTATGTTCCGCTCCTCCATCACCCTGGCGATGTCGTCCGAATGGAAGCACTCCACCCCCATCACCTTACGGCCGACCTTCTCCGGGTCGACGTCGAAGAGCGCCTCAACGTTGAACTTATAGCTCTGGAAGGCGGTGTGCCCCATCAGCGCGGTGCCAAGGTTTCCCACGCCGGCCAGCGCCACCCGCCATACGCGCGGCGAGGCAAGTATATTCTCAATATGCGCACAGAGACGGTTCACATGGTAACCGACGCCGCGCTTTCCTATTTCGCCGAAGTAGGAGAGATCCTTGCGCACCTGGCTCGCCTTGATGCCGAGCATCTCACCCATTTGAAGCGAGGAGACGACCTTTCGTCCCTCCTCCTTCATCAGCATCAGGAGGCGGTAGTATTGTATGAGCCTCTCTACCGTTGGTTCCGCTACTTTCATATATTGTCCTCCTCTATACCCTGGGAGAGGGTTTTCCCGCAAACTCGGAACGCCCCGCAAGGGCCTCCTCTATGCGTATCAGCCTGTTGTATTTACGGACCCGCTCCATGCCGCGCGGCGCTCCCGCCTTTATCTGTCCGGCTCCCGTCGCCACCGAGAGGTCGGCGATGAAAGAATCGGAGGTCTCGCCGGAGCGGTGGGAAATTATCCGGTTATATCCGGCGCGCAGCGCCATCTCGCAGACATTCAGCGTCTCCGTCAGCGTACCGATCTGGTTCGGCTTAATGAGGACCGCGTTCGCCGCGTGCTTCTCAATACCTATCTTCAGGCGGTCTTTATGTGTCACAAAGAGATCGTCGCCTATAAGCTCGATCTTTTTGCCGAGACGCTCGGTGAGCGAGACCCAGCCCTGCCAGTCATCCTCTGCAAGGCCGTCCTCGATCGAGATAACGGGATATTTCGCGCAGAGATTCTCATACATATCGATAAGCTCACACGCGGTGAAACGGCAGTTGGAGCCGGGGAACCGGTAGGCCCCCTCGACCGCGAACTGGCTTGCAGCCACGTCGAGGCCGATCGAAATATCGCGTCCCGGCTGGTATCCGGCCTCGCTTATCGCGAGCATCAGAGTCTCCAGCACCTCGTCCGGGTCACGGAAATCGCAGGAGAAGCCGCCCTCGTCCCCCGTACCCGTAGGTTTTCCCGTACGCGCGAGGATATCCTTCAGCGCGTGGTATGTCTCGGTTCCCATACGCAGCGACTCTGCGAAGGAGGGCGCTCCGTGCGGGATGATGAGGAACTCCTGTATATTCAGATTGTTGTCGGCATGTACGCCGCCGTTTATGACGTTCATCATCGGCACCGGCATCAGATCGGCGTTGAGCCCTCCCAGATAACGCCAGAGGGGGATCACGAGATCGTTAGCCGCGGCGCGCGCCGCAGCGAGCGAAACGCCGAGGGTCGCGTTCGCACCCAAACGTATTTTATGCAGCGTCCCGTCAAGCTCGATCATCGTATTGTCGACGAGCGCCTGTTCCGTCGGGTCTATCCCTTTAAGCGCGGGAGCGATGACCTCGTTTATATTCTTTACCGCGTCGAGGACGCCGCGGCCACGATATCTTCCGCTGTCCTTATCACGCATCTCAAATGCCTCATAGGTACCGGTGGAAGCTCCGCAGGGCACGCTCGCGCCTCCCATCGTCCCCGAGTCAAGCCTGACCTCGACCTCTACGGTCGGAAAGCCTCTGGAATCCAATATCTCTCTGGCGTGAATACTCTCTATACGTGACAACCTGATTTCCCCTTTCCTCTTTCGGGCTGACTCTTTTATACCTACCACGGCTTCTCGCCGGCGGCGGCCTCTTTCTCCTCTATCACTGTATATGCGGTCGCGTTCCTCTTGAGGGCCGTTTCGTCCGCCGTCAGCACTTTAACCGTCAGAATACGACGCGGATAGGCAATCTCAACAACATCGTCCTCACGAACTTCGGCGGCGGGTTTGCACTGCCTCTTGTTGATACGCACCGCGCCGATCTCCGCCATCTCCTGCGCCACCGTCCGGCGCTTTATCAGGCGCGACAGCTTCAGATATTTATCCAGCCTCAAAATCTCACCCCACTTATACTTCAAAAGTATAATGCTTCTACAGCGTTCGTGCAATAAGTAGCAAAGTTCCTAAACGGCAAAGACACCCGTCAGTTACATGCCGGGTGTCTCTTCCATACCTATTCCAGGAAATCCTTGAGCTTCTTGCTGCGGCTCGGGTGCCGCAACTTTCTCAGTGCCTTCGCCTCTATCTGCCGAATGCGCTCGCGTGTCACACCGAAACGCCGGCCAACCTCTTCGAGGGTATGGGCGTGGCCGTCCTCAAGTCCGAAGCGCAGCCTCAGAACCTCGCGTTCGCGGTCGGTGAGGTCGTCAAGCATCTCGTCCAGCTGCTCGCGCAGTATTTGGCTCGCGGCGGCCTCTTCGGGGCTGGGCAGATCCTTGTCCTCAAGGAAATCTCCCAGCTGGCTGTCTTCCTCTTCTCCGATCGGGGTTTCAAGTGATACGGGTTCCTGCGCAATACGCTGTATCTCCTCGACGCGGTCGGAGGGTATCTCCATTCCAGCCGCTATCTCCTCCGCCGTCGGTTCCCGTCCCAGCCGCTGTACGAGCTGACGTGAAACACGGATAAGTTTATTGATCGTCTCGACCATATGAACCGGTATACGTATCGTGCGCGCCTGGTCCGCGATCGCGCGCGTTATCGCCTGCCGTATCCACCAGGTCGCGTAGGTGCTGAATTTATAGCCCTTATGATAGTCAAACTTCTCCACCGCGCGGATCAGCCCAAGGTTGCCCTCCTGTATGAGGTCAAGGAAGAGCATACCGCGGCCGATATATTTTTTTGCGATACTGACGACGAGCCTGAGGTTAGCCTCTACAAGCGCGTCCTTGCTGGCGACGTCTCCCGACTCCACCCCCTTGGCGAGCATGACCTCGTCTTCCGAAGTGAGAAGCGGTATCTTGCCGATCTCCCTGAGATACATACGCACGGGATCGGATAGCGGCAGATCTTCCAGGTCGCCCATATCCTCGTTGTTGACCGTCGTAGGCACAAGGGCCTCTCCCTCTGAGGGGTCGACCTTCGTCTTAGGCTCGTCGAGAACGTCAACGCCGAGCTCCATAAGATTCATATATAGATTGTCAAGGATGTCGGCGGTGAGGAAATCTTTCGGCATCCTCTTTTCGATATCCTCGTATGTTACAAAGCCCTTCTCGCGGCCCTCGTGCAGCAGGTCGCGCACGTTATCTATGTAGGCGCTGTAGTCGGCTCCCTCGGTATCGTCTCCAAGCGGCGATACGGAGCTGTCCTCCTCGGGTTCGTCGATCGGCGCTATGACGTCGATCAGATCCGGCTCATCAACGGGCGGCTCCTCAAGGCTGAGCTGGTCGATATCAACGTCGTCCACAGACGATATATCGTCAGCCATCGCCTCATCATTCATAGACTCCGCGCCATCTTCCGTTATAGGGGACGTCTCTTCGGGCATAATTTCTTCTTTTTTACTCTTTGTCTTCTTCATGCCTTTATGCTCCCTCCTTTTAATAATCTTGTATATTTTAAATATTCCTCGTATTCGCTCTCTGAAATATTGCCCTCTTTTATCTTCCTGACAAGGGAGGCGAGCCGATTTTTCAAATATTTGCGCCTTAAAGTCCCCATCAGCTTTTCGGCGGTCTCCCCGCTGATTCCCTCCCGGGAAAGAAGGCTGTTTCCGCGGGCGATTATCTGCATTCCGCTCATATCGTTCATCTGCTGCCAGCGCCGCTCCAACTCATCCGGATCGTCGCCGCTGAGCAGCGCAAATACGATATTTTGTATCCCCATATCCTCTATGTAGCACATAAGCTCCTCGGCCCGGTACGCCTCGCGTATATCCTTTCTGCTCCACAGCAGGCTGCAGAGCATATATTCAAGGTCGTCCGCGTAGTTCTGCTCGGGAGGGACAAAATCACCTTCATCCCGCTCTCGTCTGTTCCTTGAATGAACCTCCGGCCTTTGGCGTTTTCGCTCCTCCAGCATACTTTGTACCTCGTGGGGAAATACGCCGAGTATATTTCCCAGTTCGTCCAAGTATGGCATTACGTCAAAAATCGAAAGCGACGCGAGACCGTCAAGCAGATCTCTGCGCGCCTCCGGCGCCAGCACCGGATCCCTCAGCGCCTCGCTTCGCAGCTGCGCGTGAAAGAGCGGCAGCGGCAGCGCCTCCGCGATGGCTCCTTCAAAAAGCTCTGGACCTCCCGGCTGCAGCAATATTTCGTCGGGGTCCTTGCCTCCCTGCCAGATGACGCGCTTCGCCACGACCCCCTCCGCGTGAAGAGTGTACATGGCACGCAGCGCCGCCTCCTGTCCGGCGGAGTCTGAATCATAGCAGATATAGCACAATCCTGTCATGCGTTTTATCAGCGAAGCCTGCTCCTGGGTAAGCGCCGTACCCAGAGAGGCCACCGTATTTGTATATCCAAAGAGGTGCGCGCGTATCGCGTCAAGGTATCCCTCGGTCAGTATCGCGTGCCCCTTAGCATTCATCGAAGTCTTCGCCTTATCGAGCAGATAGAGGTTATGTCTCTTGTTAAAGAGCCTGCTCTCCGGGCTGTTGAGATATTTCGCTCCCTCTCCGTCGATCATCCTGCCGCCGAAGCCGATCAGACGTCCGGTTATATTGTATATTGGGAAGATCACCCTCCCACGGAATCGGTCATAGCATCCTCCGTCGCGCCCCTCGCCGGCAAGGCCGCTTTCGAGTATCTGCGCGGAGGTGAAACCCTTCTTCTGGAGCCTGCGAACCAACATATCCCAGGAGTTCGGAGCCCAGCCTATTTCAAAACGGCGGCATACATCAAGAGGAAGGGAACGCCTCTCAAGATATTTTCTCGCCGGCTCTCCGCCGGCAGCCGTCAGTGATTCTAAAAAAAAGTCAAGCGCCGTGAGATTTATATCTCTGTTCACACGCTGCGCCGCAGAATTCTGCTGTCCTCTCGACAGCGTAACACCGGCCCTTTCGGCAAGCCTCTCAAGGGCCTCGCGAAATTCAAGATGTTCCGTCTCCATAATGAAGGAAAAGATATCTCCGCCCTTTCCACAGCCAAAACAGTGGTAAGTCTGACGCTCCGGCGAGACGCTGAAAGAGGGCGTCTTCTCATTATGAAAGGGGCAGCATCCCCAGAAGGTACGCCCGTTCCTCTTGAGTTTCACATACTCGGATACGATCTCAACGATGTCGAGCCTTGATTTTATTTCACGGACATCGTCAGATGCCATAGACTGCCTCCTCTTCGCAAAGGACTGAACTTTCGCCTCAACGTCAACGCTTCGTAATGTATATCTCGCAGGTTAGCGGCGGCATTCCGCGCCGCTGTCTGCGAAACCGTTCATCAGCGCCGCACGGATATTGATATGCGGGGCTTCATTAAGAAGATTAGAGGGAGAGCTGTAACTCTCCCTCTAATTTATATTATCACAGCTTTTAATCTGTTTATCGCCTTACAGTGCAAATAGAGGGGCAAGAACGGTGGCGACCACGGACATCAGCTTGATGAGGATGTTGAGGCTCGGACCCGCCGTATCTTTGAAGGGGTCTCCTACCGTGTCTCCAACTACCGCCGCC
>JAEXGR010000051.1 GCA_023450745.1 Synergistota bacterium | reverse complement strand
CCAAACCGGGGAAAAAATTTAATAAACGAAAGTTCCCCCCCCCCCCGCAAAAGGCACTATCGTTAAATACAAGCTTGGCGCTTTTTATCATTGCCCTGCCTCCGCAATATAAATTTTTGCCGGGCGTGTCTAAATATCTACTGCTACATTCTACAAAAATTAATAAAATAAGGGAAGTATTCGCCGTGATAAAAAGTTTACTTTGGCACGATAAATGTCACAATTCGTCACGATTAATGCCAGCAAATGACGGCTCATCAGAAAAAATGCGCGGACAGAAAAACAAGGGCGAGGAAGATATTCCCGCCCTTTGGCTCTTGTTCGCGGGGCCGCCGCCTTCGCGGCAGTCCCAGCAGAATATGAGGCCGTCTCCGGCCTGGCGCGCGTCTCTTTCGCCCAGAGGGCCGCGCTTTATAAAAACAGCCGTTTTAATACGCTAAACCAATAGCAAAACCGCCGTCATGATCATCGCTCCGGAGGGTGATTTTGACCGCAGGCGTTTGAGCAGTTCCGTGCGTTTTTCGATTTCCAGCTTTTTGAAGATGGATTTCAGGTGGCTTTTGACGGTGTTTTCCGAGATAAACATTCTCCCGGCGATCTCGCGGTTTTTCAGCCCCGCGGCCGCGAGCGCGGCGATCTCTTTTTCCCTGCCGCTGAGGCTTTCGGGCAGCCTCGAGAGCAGCGCGGCGTCATGCAGCATGTTTCTCCCGCGGATAAAGCAGCCGCGGATTTTTTTCGTCTTCATCAGCATCCGGCGGGAATGCGCGGCGAGGTGCCGGTCGCCCGCGCCGTCCAAGATCTCCGCGTATTCGATGAAGGGCAGCACGTGTCCGTCCGGCACGGCCGTCTCCGCCGCCTTCGCGATGCAGGCCGCTCCCCCGTCTTTGTCGCCCAAGCAGATCAGAGCGGAGGCGGTGATGAAGTTAAAATATATTTCCGCAAAGCAGTGCCGCATTTCCGCGTACATATATTTTTCAGCGAGCGCCGCTTGGGCGGCCGCGGCGGCCTTTTCGTATTCGCCGGAGATCAAAAGGGTGTTGGCGTGCACAAACCTCGCGTAGCAGCGCAGGGGGCCGGCAAGCGCCGGCGAGGAGAAGTCGCCCTCTTTGAGCCAGCCCGCGACCAGCGCCGGACAGCTGAGCGTGTTGAATAGTTCGCCCCGGTAGACGTCCTGCGCGACCACGGCGAATTCTTTGTCCGCTATTTTGGAGACGGTCCGCTCCAGGCGGGCGACGGCGTCGTTCCAGCCACGCAGATCAGATTTATACTTCGCGATATGGGCAAGCAGCGCGGCGGCGGCCATCACCACGAAGAGCTGCCCCGCGTTCTCTCCCTGGTAGCAGGCTTTGTAGGCATGCAGCTCGGCCTCGTCGTAGTCGCCGCGGGTGTAGGAAAGGACCGCCCGCGCGGCGACGTCGGCGCCTCTCGCGCAGCCGTCCGCCAGCTCGGAGTACAGAAGGGCGCACTGCGAAAACAGCGCCAGCTCTTCTTCGGTGCGCCCCGGGCGGGAATGAAAGCCCAGGAGCATAAAGTCGGGATATTGCAGCTCGATCGGCTGGCGGCATATCGCGGAGGGGCCGCCGAGCATCGAGGCCGCCGCCCGCAGCTTTTTCAGCATCAGCGCCAGGTTCGGGTACGCCGCAAAGGAGCTGAGCAGTATCCACTCGCCCAGAAGCGCGCGCGCCTCCGGCGGGATGCACGGCCTGATCTGCCGCAGCTCGCGGCGCAGGCCGTTAAAATCCCCCGCGCAATAGCGCTCTTTGGCGGCCCGCAGGGCCGCCTTTATCCGCGCGCTTTTGTCTTCACAAGCGGCAAAAGAGGTCAAAGCGCCGCCCGTCCAGGCTTCCTCCGGGAAGCTGGGGAACCGCTGATTATATGCGCCACTCGTGTCACGCAGCAGCCCCGCCCGCCGCTCCAACGTATCAATATACGCCTCCGCGCCGCTTGGGGCCTGCTGCGTTTAGCGCCTGGCACATCTAATCAGCGGACATACGTTGGTTATTATGCGGCTCATTTTCAATTAACCAGCGGTTCCCTAGCGTCGGCGTCCGCCGTGTTCGCCGCACTCCGACGCGCTGCCGGCGAGGGTCTCCACCGCGTGGCGCAGGCCGCCGGCGACCGCCTCGAAGCACTGCCCCGCCCCGCGCTTGCTGCCGGGGAAGGCGACGACGAGCGAGCGTTCCCTGACGATCGCCACGGAGCGCGTGAGGAAGGAGCGCGGCGTGTATTTAAGGGTCTCGATGCGCATCATCTCACCGAAGCCGGGGACGGTCTTGTCGGCGATCGACAGCAGCGCCTCCGGCGTGTTGTCGCGCGGCGAAAGACCGGTGCCGCCCGTCGTGAGGATGAGGGATATCCCCGCCCCCGCCCATTCGCGCACGGCTTCGCAGATCCGCTCCGGGTCGTCGGGGACGATCTTTCTTTCTTCGACGACGCAGCCCCGCGCAAAGGCAAGCCGCTCAAGCTCCGGACCCGCGGTGTCTTCGCGTTCGCCGCGGCTGCCCTTGTCGCTGACGGTGAGCACGGCGGTCCTGAGCGGACGCCAGATTTCCACCGGCTCCGAGACGCCGAGAAATCCCGCGGTGCAGACCTTGAAGCAGGCGCTTTCTTCCTGCCAGCGCAGCAGGGTGTCGCCATTTCCCACGGAGAAGAAGTCTCCCCCGCGCAGCTCCGCCTCCGGCGGCAGGACGACGGTCATCGCGCCCGCGTATTCCGCGCCGTCGAGCGGTTCGCCCGCGCGAGCGAATTTAACGGGAATTTCCACCTCGTTTATGCAGGTCTTGCCCTCGCGGTTCGTGTGGATGTAGCAGAGGGTGTGGTCGCCGATCAGCGACGGCGCCCATAGTCTTAAGATTCTCATTCAGCCTCTCCTCCTTCGGAGCCGCCGTCTGTGGTAAATTTTTCGGCGGCGTTCCATTCTCCGCTCTTGCCGCCGGTCTTTTTCAGCAGGCGGATGTCTTTGATGACCATGCCTTTGTCGATGCCCTTGCACATGTCGTAGAAGGTGAGCGCCGCGACGGAGACTCCCGTAAGCGCCTCCATCTCCACGCCCGTAACCTCGGAGGCGGTAGCGCAGCAGGTGATCTTCAGGGCTCTCTCGTCATGGTCCAGGTCGCATTTGACCTTGATATTGTCGAGCCGTATGGGGTGACAGAGCGGTATGAGGTCGGGGGTCTTCTTGGCTCCCATGATGCCGCCGAGCTCCGCGATCGAAAAGGGGTCGCCCTTTTTGACCGCCCCCTGCGACACGGTCCTGTATATCTCGTCGGGCAGACAGAGCCAGCCCTCGGCCCAGGCGGTGCGTTTGGTGACCGCTTTGCCGCTGACGTCGACGAGCGTCGGACGGCCCTCGGCGTCAAAGTGCGTGTATTCTCCCATCTTTTATCCTCCAATTCCCGACATCTGAAGGTTGCCGGTATTGATGTCGTTCCAGCAGCGCGGCTTTTCGCGCACGCTGCGCAGGATCGCGTCGCGCAGCGCCGCGGTATCCCGCTGCTGGATCAATTCTTTTAGGGCAGTTTCGTTTGGGTTAAATAAACATGTTCTTAGATTACCTTCGGCGGAGACGCGCAGCCTGTTGCAGTTTTTGCAGAAGTGGTTGGAGACCGCCGTGATTATGCCGATGACGTCCCCCGTCTTCTCGTTGAAATAATACTGCGCGGGGCCGTCGTCGCCGGAGGACTTCGTCTCCCGCTTCCAAGCGTCGCCGCCGGGGAGCATCGCGAGTATCTCTTCCCCGCTGATGAAGGAATTCTTGTCCCAGACGCTGTCCTGGAGCGGCATAAACTCGATGAGCCGCAGCAGCAGCCCCTCGCGCCGCGAGAAGGCGAGCAGCTCCGCGATCTCCTGGTCGTTGAAGTCTCTGATGAGGACGGCGTTGAGCTTCACGTTTTTGATGCCGGCGGCCTTCGCGGCGCGTATTCCCGTAAAGACGCCGTCGATCATTCCGATTCGTGTAATCCGCGCGAATTTTTCCGGGTCGAGGGTGTCGAGGCTGATGTTGAGCGAGTGAATCCCCGCCTCCGCGAGCTGCTCCGCATATTCGCCGAGCAGCGAGGCGTTCGTCGTGAGCGCCGTCTTGATCTCCGGCAGCTCGCCGTGCAGTTCTTTGAGGAACGGCACCAGTCCCTTGCGCACGAGCGGCTCGCCCCCCGTGAAGCGGAATTTCGCCACTCCCAGGCCGGCGAATACGCGGCAGAGGAATTTTATATCCTCGTAGCGCAGGATGTCCTCATGGCTCAAACACTTGACGCCCTCCGGCGGCATACAGTAGGCGCACCGGTAGTTGCACCTGTCGGTCACCGAGATGCGGACGTAATTCAGCCGGCGTCCGTAGTCGTCCCGCAGCTCCGCTAGTCCGGCCATCTGTAGCCGCCCATCTCTTCGACCTTGCCGCGCCACTCTTCGTCCTCAAGGCTCGCGAGAAGAGCCCTGATTCCCGGATGTTCCATGTATTCTTCGGGGATGACGAGCTCGTAGGGCTCTTCGGTGATCGGTATAAATTCAAGGCCCAGAGCGTCCGCCGCCGACTTGATGCCGAGCGTGGCGTCCGCCAGGCCGGTGTAGACGCGGTTCGCCGCCTCCATGTGGGTCGTGCAGATCTGCGAATAACCTTTGATCCTCTCCGGCGCTGCGCCCTCCTCTTTGAGCAGGTGGTCGAAGAGCACCCGCGTGCCGGCCCCCGGCTGCCTGTTGGAAAAGACGACGTCCTGGACGCAGAGGTCGTGAAAGCCGTTTATCCCCCGGGGATTCCCCTTTGGGACGATGATGCCCTGCGTCCGGTAAAAGACGAGGATGCGGCGCCATTTTTGCCCCTTGGAGAAACGCTCGATAAAGACGTCGTTGTAGCCGCCGGTATTTTCGTCCAGCAGGTGCGCCGCGGCCAGGTGGCACTCGCCGCGCGAGAGCGCGGCCAAGCCGCCCATGCTGCCGACGGCGCGCGAAGCGAAGTCCGCGCCGCGCCGTCGTATCGGCGTGACGAGCAGCTGAATCGCGGGGTCGTCGGAGCCCTGGAAGAGCACCCTTTTCGCAAGGTCCACCTCGCGCGTCATCCAAAGCTCGACAGGGCTCTCCCGCTCGCACTCAAGCGCCGAGGCAGGAAGCATCGCGATGCCGTCCGCTTCGGCGAGCGCCCAGAGGACACTCGCGCCCGAGGTGAGCGCCCATGAATAGAGCCTGTCGCCGACGCGCGCCACCTTCATGCGCAGCCACTCCTCGATTCCCGCGGCGGACGAATGCTGCACGAGCAGCCGCGTCGCCATGATTTTTCTGACTCCCAGCGCTTCGCGCACCAGCTCCGGCAGAGGGCCGCCCGCGCCGGCAAGCTGCCGAAGGAGCGGATAGACGAGCGACCAGAGGACCACCGCCGTAGACATCGGGAAGCCGGGAAGGCAGATCACCGGCTTTCCGGCGATCGCGGCGGCCATCGCCGGCCGCCCCGGCTTCATGCGCACGCCGCGGAAGAGCACCTCTCCCAGCGCCTCGAAGACCTCTATCGTATGGTCGCGCCTGCCCTTTGCCGAGCCGGCGCCGACGAGCACGAGATCGTACTCCGCCGCGCCCTTTTCGACATATTCTTTTAATATCTGCGGCACGTCGGGCAGTATCGGGGCGACGTCCACTTCAAAGCCCCACTGCCGGAAGGAGGCGGCGATAAAGAGCGAGTTGCTCTCCGCCACCGTGCCCGAACGCTGGCGCTCCTGGGCGAGCCATTTTTCACGGGAGATTATCTCGTCTCCCGTCGGAATGAAGAGGCTCTTTACCCTTCTTTTCACCGGCGCTTCGTCGATGCCGGCGCAGAGGAAGAGGGAGATAAGCGCCGGCGTCACCGGCTCGCCCTCGCGCGCGATGATCTGCCCCGCCATGACGTCCTCGCCGAGCGGGCGCACGTTCGCGGAGGGCGTGAGGGACTTGTAGACGACTAGCTCGCCGCCCTCCAGCGAGGAATCCTCCACCATCAGCACCGCGTCCGCCCAGTCGGGCAGCGCAGCGCCGGTGTTCATCCACTGCCAAGCTCCCTCCGGCAGCCGCGCGGGGGTGGCGGCCGTCGCCCCCGCCGTCGCGGAGGCGCGCAGCGCGTAGCCGTCCACCGCCGAGGCGGCGTAGTGCGGCACGTTGCGGGCGGCGGTGACGTCCTCCGTCAGGATGTGGCCGAGCGCCGCCGATATCTCAAGTTTCGTCCGGAATTTTTCCGAATAGTCCGCAAAGGCCGAGGAGAGAATCCCCCAGGCCTCGCCGAGCGTAATATGTTCGGGAAATTTTACTGCCATAGCCAAACCTCCGCATCTTCGCCTGCTCTGATAGTCTCCCGGTCCTCCGGTATGCAGATGAAGCCGGAGGCCTTTGCCAATACTGAAATGTAGCCTGATTTTGCGGAAAGCGGCGCCGCGCTGCCGTCCGCGCCGAGGGCGCAGGGCACGAATTCTTCGGGCCCCGTGCGCGCCGCGAGGTCGCGCGAGAGGCGCAGGCGCGTCCGCGTGCCGCATTCGGACTCCGCCGCGCCGATGCGCCGCATCAGCAGCGGCAGCAGCACGGTAAAGGCGACGGAAAGGCAGGAGAGCGGGTGTCCCGGAAGGCTGACCACCAGTTTCCGCGCCGCCGCGTCCGCCGCGATGAGCGTCGGCTTGCCGGGGACGATGTTGAGCCCCCGCACGAGAAGCCCCGGCGCGGGCAGCGAGGCGAGCAGCTCCGAACAGTGATCGCGCACGCCCACGGACGAGCCGCCGCTGAGGACGAGCAGGTCGCAGTTTGCGAGCTCCTCATGGAAACGCCGCTCAAACGCCGCCCCGTCGTCGCTTGCGATGCCGCGGTATTCCGCCGCGAAGCCGTAGCGCGAGAGCAGCGCCTTGACGTTTCCGCCGTTTGCGTCGCGAATGCAGCCCGGCGGCAGCTCGCGCGTCTCCACGGGGACGATCTCGTCGCCCGTGGAGAGGATCGATATCCGCAGGTCGACCGTCGGAAGCCGCGAGATTCCCGCTGTCGCGAGCATACCGATAGTCTGAAAATCGATCATGCCGCCCGCGGGCAAAAGCCGCTCGCCGGGCGCGAGCTCTTCGCCCCGGAGGATGATATTTTCCCCGGCCTGCACGCCGCGCCGGACTTCGATCCAGCCGCCGGCAAGCTCGGTGTCTTCAAGCATCACGACGGCGTCCGCCCCCCGCGGCAGGATGCCGCCCGTCGGTATGGCGGCGGCTTCGGAGGGATATATCTCAAAGTCCGGCGCCGCGCCCATCAGCACCTCGCCCTTTCCGGTCAGAAAAAGCGGCGTCCCCGGCGTAGCGCCGGCGGCGTCCGCGTGCCTGACGGCATAGCCGTCGCGCAGGCTCCGGCTGAAGGGCGGATAGGGGCTGTCGTTTATTATCTCCGAGGCGCATCTGCGGCCGACGGCCTCGTCAAGAGGAAGCTCCCTGACGGGATATCCCCACGGAAATAAAAGGCGCTTCGATATCTCATCCAGCGCCTTTTTCCTTGAAGTTACCTCTTTTACAAAACCCGCCATCAGATCAGCTGCCTTCCATATTCATAATCTTATCCATAATCTTTATACACGGCGTCTATCATACCACAGGCACGGATGGCGCGCTTCCGCCTCCCGTGCCTGTCCGTTAACGTTTTATTTCCACTAAATATACGGGAAAACCCGCCTTTTCAAGGCGCTTTGAGAGCGCCGCCGAAGCTTTTTTGTCCGCTTCCCCTTTTACCCTGACCTTATAAAACGGACGGCCGTTGAGCACGGCATCGACGATATAGACGGCATAGCCGGCCTCTTTCGCCTGCCTGACGGTGAGCTCGGCGCCCTCTTTCGCGGAGAAGCCGCCGATCTGGATGTCCCATCTGGCGCCGCCCTCCGCCTTGGCCGCCGGTTTGGTCCGGACGGAGGCCGCCGCGTTCCCGCCGGGGGGATCGTCCCGCTTCGTTTTTACCGGCGGCGCCGGCTTCTTCACCGCCTCCTGCGGCTGGACGGCCCTCTTGGGCGGCTCTTTCTGCGGTTCTTTCTTTTGAGGAGTGATCGTTACTTCGCCCTCCATGTCGTCTGTAAAGCCGCCGGCGGGCGGCCGTTTGTCGCCCGGCAGGGCCAAAAATTCATCTTTGTGGATATCAAGCGGCGGCTGCTCCATAACGAACTTCTCGGGAGCGAAAAAGAAGAGCTTCACGCTGAGATACAGCAGAGCGAGCGCCATGACGAGCGTCAGCGGCAGTATCAGCCGCCCAAATGCCGTGAGCGGTTTTTTGTCTTTGTAGTCGCGCGCGCGCGCCTTGCGGGAAATCACCATTCAGCCTCCTCCTCTCGTGTCATCTGAAGCGTTCCAGCTCTTTTTGCGTCGCCTCTCTATTTGATGTGGGCAGTTTTGTAATGCCCGCCTCGATATTTTTTGCGAGTTCACGGCTTTCCAGGTACCCGTACCAGGCCAGGTTGAACTCCGTCTCCGCCTCTTTTATTCCCGTAAGCCTCAGCTGAGGCGTCTTTTTTACGATCGTTCGCATATCTTTTTTTATTTTCTCATATTTTTGCCTGATTGTCTGTTTTCCGCTGAAAATTTAATCCTTCCAGGGAGTCCCCGGCTTGGGGATGAAGGGGTTGACGGAGAGGGTCAGCAGCTGCCCCGTCTCCGCGATTATGCGGCGGCAGAGCTCCGTCATCGACGCGATGTCCTCCTCGCTCTCGCCCGGCAGGCCGATCATGAAGTAGAGCTTGACGCGGTCTATTCCCGCCGCCTTCGCCATCGCGAGCTTTTCTACGATCAGGTCGTCGCTGAATTTTTTGCCGCAGGCGAAGCGGAGCGCCTCGCCGCCGGTCTCGGGGGCGACCGTGATGCTGCGCCGGCCGCTGCCGCAGAGCGCCGCGATCATCTGTTCGTTGAGCCGGTCGAGGCGCAGGGAGGCGAAGGAGACGCCGATCCGCTTTTCCATGAGCCGTTGGGTCAGCTGCGGCAGAAAGGGGTAATCCCCCGCCTCCGGCGTCACCAGCCCCGCCTGCGGCACCGTAAAGCGCGAGGAGATCTCCTCAAGGGCCTTTTCGACGATCTCAAATTTTCGCCAGCGCATCCTGCCGAAGCACTGAGGCAGCGTACAGTAGCTGCATGAACGCGCGCAGCCGCGCTGAAGCTCAAGCAGCAGCGTTTTTCCGAAGGCTCCCCTCTCCGTCATCCAGACGCTGTGCGCCGGGTAGGGGCCGTTTAAGTCGAGAGAGCGGGCGATATGCAGGCCGCGCGTCAGCAGGCCGCCGCGGATATCGACGGGCGGCACCAGAATGTCGGGGCTTTCGGCAAGCCGCCGCCAGAGTTCGTCCCGCCCGCAGCCTCCCTCGTAGGCCCGCAGGGACTCGATGACATGGTCCATGACCTCCATCCCGTCGCCCAGGATGATAAAGTCGCAGACGCCGGAGACGGTGAGCGGGTTGATGTATGAGAGCGCGCCGCCCATTCCGATCACGGGAAAGGCCCCCGCCCGCCTCTCTTCGGCGAGCAGCGGAATGTTGGCCCCCGCGAGCCACCCGTAAAAGGCGGGGATGTCTCCCTCATAGGCGATGCTCGCGGTGATGACGGAAAAGCGCTCGAGCAGCGTGTCCGCGTCGACCGAACGGTAAGGCACCGGCGAGGCGAAGAAGCGCTCCGCCGCCACCCCCGACTCCCTCAGCCGCTGGAATATGTAATGAAAGCCCAGGTTGGCGGCGCCGATCGCGTAGTCGGCGGGATAAAAGAGAGCCCAAGGCAAATCTCCTCCCTTGGGCAGCTCTGTGATCCACTCTTCGTCTCTTCTGTAATCTTCCCAGCTCTGCCAGGCGGTTATTTTCGCGGGCCGCCGGAGGGCGCGGCTTTCTTTTTTCAGGACTGCCGCCTCTTTCTGAGATAGGCCGGGATGTCGTACTGGTCTACGGGGGCGCCGCTCTGCTTGAAGAGGTCCTCGTCGGAACCGGCGATATTCGGCGCGGCCTTCGCCGCCGGCTCGTAACGCCTCGCCTTCGGCTCCGCGGGTTTTTCCGCCGGGGCCGGGTCGGGCTGCGCCGCCGGGCCTTTGGCCGCGGTATAGCTGTTGAGGTTTTTAACGGCGGCGATGTCCAGCCCCTGGGTCGTCACGCCGGTGGAATTTGTTCTGACGCCGGGCGCGGCGCGCACCGGGACAGGCTCGGGAGCCGCGGCGGCCTGCGGCGCGGCGGCGCAGCCCTTGTCGTCGTCAAATCCCGTGGCGATGACCGTAATCTGGAGGGAATCTTCCATCTCCGGGTCGAAGACGTGCCCCCAGATGATAAAGGCGTCCTCGTCGGCGGCCTCGGTGATGATGCTGATCGCCTCGTTTATTTCATGGATGCCGACGCTCGCGCCGCCCGTGATGTTGAAGAGGATGCCCTTCGCGCCGCTCATTTTGCTGTCCATCAGCGGGCTGTTGATGGCGTTGAAGGCCGCCGTCGCCGCGCGCTTCTCGCCGTAGCCCTCGCCGATGCCCATGATCGCGGTGCCGGCGTTCGACATTATCGTTTTGACGTCGGCAAAGTCGACGTTGACAAGCCCCGGGCGCTTGATCAGGTCCGTCACGCCCTGCACCGCCTGGTGCAACACGCCGTCCGCCATCCGGAAGGCGTCGTTGACCGAGGTCTTTTTATCGGTGACGCCAAGCAGCCTGTCGTTGGGAATGATGATCAGCGCGTCCACCTTGTCGCGCAGCTGTTCGATGCCGCTGTTCGCCTGCTTTATCCGCCGGCGTCCCTCAAAGGTGAAGGGCAGCGTGACGACCGCCACCACAAGAGCGCCGGCCTCTTTGGCGATCCCGGCGATCACCGGCGCGGCTCCCGTGCCGGTGCCGCCGCCCATGCCGGCGGCGACGAAGACCATGTCCGCTCCCTCGACCACCGCGCGCAGCTCCTCGCGCGACTCCATCGCCGACTTGCAGCCGATCTCCGGGTCGGACCCCGCGCCGAGCCCCTTTGTGAGCTCCTTGCCGAGGATGATGCGGCAGGTCGCCTCCGAGAGTTCGAGATGGGCGATGTCGGTGTTCGCCGCGATGAACTCCACGCCGCTCACGCCGCCGCGGATGATGTGGTTCAGCGCGTTGTTGCCCGCGCCGCCCACGCCTACTACCTTAATGACTTCCCGGGTCGGGAAGTTCGATTTATCAAGCTGAAATATCTCTGACATAGCTCCCATACCTGTTATTCCTCCCTGCGCTCTTAGAAGAGGTCTCCGAAAAGCTTCTTCACGGCGTCCACGGGGTTGAAGCCCGGGCCGTCCTTATCCTTCTGCCCGATCGGGACGCCCGCCGACGGCGGCACGTAGACCGGCGTGCCCTTGGGCTGGTCGGACTTCCCGATCACCGGGTTGTCGAGGTAGCGGAAGGGGTCGCGCTCTCTTTCAAGGATATATTTTATGATGCCCGCCGCGGAGGCGTATTCCTGACTGTTGCGGCCGGGGGGCATACGGTTCGCGTCCACCGGCATCGCCACGCGCGCCGGCAGGTCCATCTTCTCCAGAATGAAGTCGTCAATCCCCTCGGTCTTCGAGACGCCGCCGGTCAGCAGCACGCCGCCGGGAAGCAGGGATATTTTCGCCGCCTTGATCTCGGGGCGGATAAGGTCGTCCGTCAGCTCTTCGAGACGGCAGCGGACGATCTCGTAGAGATCCTCTTTTGAAATGCTGTATTCGCGTGAGTTGTGCGTGAAGTTGAGCGCCTCGTCGGGGTCGAAGTCCGCCTTGAGCGAGACGGAGCGCTTGAGCTCCTCCGCCTTGTTGAGCGGCAGCCTCAGCACGCTGCCCAAGTCGTTCGTAATGTGATCCCCGCCCACGGGGAGCAGCGCGAGGTGCTTCGGCCTGCCGTCCGCGAAAACCGCGACGCCGGTAGTGCCGCCGCCGATATCGACGACGACCGCGCCCGCCAAGGCGTCCTCGGGCGTCAGCACGCCGAGGGCCGAGACGAGAGGTTTGATGACGAGGCTGTTCACCTCGAGCCCCGCCCGGCTGACACAGTTAAGCACGTTCTGAATGGTGGCGGTCGGAACGATTATCGACTGCACCTCAATGTCAAGACGCATGGCATTCATACCGAGGGGGTCGTCGATGCCGACATTGCCGTCCAGTGAGTATTCGACGGGAATCGTATGGAGGATGCTCTGGTTCGTGGGTACCACGACGTCGGCCTGCGCCGCGTCTATAACGCGTTCTATATCGAGGCGCATGACGGAGCGCGGCGTGCGTCCGAGAGAGACCATGCCCTTTGAGCGGATGCTCGTAACCTCGCCGCCGCCGAAGGCGACCGTCACTTCGCTCAAGTCCTGCCCCACCATGTTCTGCGCGTCGCTGACCGCCTGACGCACAGACTTCACCGCCTGATCGAGATTTACTATAAGTCCTTTGCGGATGCCGTTTGACGGCGCCTGACCGACGCCGATGACCTGAGCCTCGTCGCCTTCCGCCTCGCGCTCGGCCACCACCACCGTCACCTTGCTCGTCCCCAAGTCAAGGCCGACAAGCAGATCCGGCTCCCTGCTCTGCGGATAACTTGATGCCTTTTTAAACAAAACGATTGCCCCCTCTTCTTAGGGATTTACTTCCCCATATTTTACATTATAAATCTTTCTTCATAAATATATATGATAAAGATATTATTTCAAGACAAATACGCCGCTAAGGTCTCCCTTTTTTTGTTTTTCCCTTCACCTCCCCCGCCGCCGCCGGCGGCGCCTCTTTTTTATCCTGTTTTAGATTCCTGATGAGGATCTTTCCTTTGTATGTCCCGTCTATAAAGATGTCGGGCGGAAGGTTCGAGATGCCGCCGTAGAGTTTTTTGACGGCCAGCCCCGTCTCCGGCCACCGCTCCGCCTCGTTCGGCAGCAGCAGCTGAGCGCCGTTCTCATTCCCCGCCGTGTAGAATATCACCCGCACCACCGGCGTGCCCTCTTTGACCCCCGCCTGGATAAATTTCACTGATTTGCTCCACCCGAGCTCCTCCGCCATCCGGTACCAGCTCCTGATCAGCGGGAGTGGCAGGCTGGAGCCGAAGACGTTGCCGTCCACCTGCGCGATATCGATCGGCGTGGCCCGGTCCGCGCCCCAGGCGAGCACCGGCAGGCTTTCGGCCGAGTGTTCCGCGAGGATTTTGTTCTCCGGCAGCGACGAGAGCCAGAGCCTGCCCTCTCCCGAGAGATACCAGAACTTACCTCCCCAGTATACCTTATAGAGGGGGACCAGCGGCGACACGGCGAGGCTGAACTTGCCCCAGCCGCGCAGCGCGAGGGTCACGTCCGCCGGATAATAGGCCTCGATAAACTTTTCGTAATCTCCCTTCGCAAGCCAAAAGGAGGGCCAGAAACGCTCCTGTTCCGGCGTGATCGTGCCCCACACGGCATACTGCGGCAGGATGTGCGGCGGCGAGATTGCGACGTCGCCGACGCGCATAAAGGCAAAGCGGCTCTCCGCCGCGATCAGAAAACCGACCAGCAGCGCGCAGAGCGCTAATAATATCTTTTTTAATCTTCTCCGGCGTCTAAAACGCCCCAAAGAATTTAATTTCATACTCCAGCCTTATCCCAAATTCCTCGTACACTCTTGTTCGGCAGATCTTCGTTAGATTATATATATCTTCCGCGCGCGCGCCCCCGCAATTTTCGATAAAATTCGCATGCCGCGGCGAGACGCGCGCGCCGCCGAGCGCCAGCTCCTTACAGCCGCAGCTGTCGAGAAGCTTCCCGGCGGCGGCGCCGGGCGGGTTCTTGAATACGCAGCCCGCCGTCTTCGCGCCGATGGGCTGTCCCTTTTTAAGCTCCGCAAAATGTCTTATATTTTTGATAATGTTATATTTAGATTCAT
This sequence comes from Synergistota bacterium, assembly GCA_023450745.1. Taxonomy (GTDB): domain Bacteria; phylum Synergistota; class Synergistia; order Synergistales; family Synergistaceae; genus Cloacibacillus. Next base: position 16,192 of record JAEXGR010000051.1, on the reverse strand, counting down.
AAGGCAGACGAAAAAGCGCCTTCGTGATGAGAAGCGGCGGCTCTGCCCAGGGCGAGGCCCGGTACTGCCAGAGCAGCTCCTCCCGGAGCCAGCGCCGCTTTTTTCCTTGCCGCGAGACGGTCTCCACCCATTCCACCAACGGCGCGAAGCTTTCTCCCGCGGCGCCGGCGTTGCCGTAAAGCGCGCCGCCGACGGTGCCGGGGATGCCTGCGAGGAAGGAAAGAGCCCCCCAGCCGTTTTCCAGCGCCAGCGCCAGGATCTTTTTAACGGGAAGGCCCGCGCCCGCTTCAAGATACGCCGCGCCGCCCTCCTCGCGCACGGCGAACGAATCCATCGCCGCCGCCGAGATCACTCCGGCGTTCAGGAGCCCCTCCTGTACGAGGACGTTCGACCCCCCGCCGAGCACGTAAAGCGCCGTCGCGGAATCGCGGGCCTTCTCTATCAGCGTCAGGGCCTCCGAGGCCGAAGCGGGCGCGGCGAGCCAAAGACACCGGCCGCCGCACTGCCAGGTGTTGAGCTCTTTCAGCGAACAGTTCGGTATCAGCGCGCCCTTTTCCATCTATGCCTGCATCTCTGTCAGCTTTTCGACGATCTTCTTCCCCAGCGTGCCCACCGAGCCCGCGCCGACCGTCAGGATCACGTCGCCCGAACGGGCGGCCTGGCAGACGGAGGTGATGAGGTCGTCAAAATTTCCCGAGAGTTCGTAGTGCGAACGCATGTCGTCCGAGGCGGCGTCAAAGATCAGCTTGGAGGAGACGCCCTCCATCGGCATTTCGTCGGAGCCATATATGGGCAGAATAAACGCCCTGTCCGCAAGAGAAAGCGCGTCAGCAAACTCTTTATAGAGCGCGGCGGTGCGGCTGAAACGGTGCGGCTGGAAGATCGCCACGATGCGCCGCTCGGGGAATATCTTGCGCACGGTGTCAAGCGTCGCCGATATTTCGTTCGGGTGGTGGCCGTAGTCGTCGTAGATGAGGATGTCCCCCACTTCGCCGGTCTTCTGCAGCCGGCGCTTCGCGCCGCGGAATATTTTCAGCCCCTTCACGATATCGTCGTGCACGATGCCCATCTCGTGGCAGGCGGCATAGGCCGCGAGGGAGTTGAGCACGTTGTGCTCCCCGGAGACGGCAAGTTCGACGGTCCCCAATTCCTCGCCGTCGTGGAACAGCGTGTAGGAGACGCCGCCGCCGAAGAAGTGCTTTACCTCCGCGGCGCCCCAGTTCCACCCGCGCCCCCAGCCGTAGGTGACGACGGAGGAAGAGACGTTGTATTCCTCGCAGAGCTTGCGCACGCCGCCGTCTTCCATACAGATGATGACCCGGCCCTCGCTCTTGACGTGCGTGAGGAATTCGGCGAAGGCGTCGGTGACGGCCTTGAAGGTCATGTAGTGGTCCCGGTGGTCCCAGTCGACGTTCGTGACGATGGCGATCTCGGGATGGAAGTAGACGAAGGAACGATCGCTTTCGTCCAGCTCGGCCACCATATAGTCGCTCGTCCCCAACTTCGCGTTCGTGCCGATTTGCAGCAGTTCCCCGCCGATCGCCACCGTGGGGTCGAGCCCCGCGTTTTCCGCCACGAGCGAGATCATCGACGAGGTGGTGGTCTTTCCGTGCGTCCCCGCCACGCCGACGCCGCGGCGGACGTTGAATATCTGGCTCAGCACCTCGGCGCGGCGCGAAACCTGTATTCCCTGCTGCCAGGCCTTCAATATCTCGGGGTGGTCGTTGGGCAGCGCGCTGGAATAGACAAGGATGTTCGGCATAAATTCATCTATGTGTTTAGCTTCATGTCCTATAATAATAGGAATGTTACGTTCATCAAGGTGCTTCATATAGGCGGTCTTTATCGTATCGCATCCCGACACCTTCGCCCCGATCTGATCCAAAAGAATGGCCAGGCCGCTCATTCCGGCCCCTCCGATGCCCATAAGGTGGATGCTCTTATTCTTAAGGCTGATATCCCTGTTATCCAACTTGATCATACTCTCCCTTCAAAAGGTGGAAAAAATGATGGGCCGTCAATGGCTCCATAACGCGCTCCAAAGATTTTCACAGATGACGTTTCCCTGCCCGTAAAGCCCTCTGCCCCTGCCTTTCACGCCCATCGACCGCAGGCGCAGCAGGGACGAGGCCAGAACCTCCGTTCCCTCGTCGCCGGTCCAGATCAGACCGGCGTTTTCGCTCACAAACGAGAGCGCGTTGTAGTACTGGTGGTTGTCGGCGGCGCCCTTCCAGGGGATGATGAGCGCCGGGATTCCGAGAACGCCGGCCTCGGTCAGGGTCGAGCCGCCCGCGCGCAGCACCAGCATGTCCGCCGCCGCGTAGAGCGGCGAGGCGTCCCAGACCTTGGGAAGCAGCCAGACGTTGCCGCCCACTCTCTCTTTTTTTTCGGCGACCGCGGGAAGGATGAAGTTCCAGCTGCAAAACTCCCCCGCCGCGAGTGCGCAGATTTTTTCCTTGATCGACTGACTGCCGAGCGAACCGGAGAAGACCACGACCTTCGGCCCCGCCGGCATCTCCTCCGTAAGCGCCAGCTTCCGCCACGCTTCGCTCTGGGAGAGCGGCGCGAAATCCCGCACGGGAACTCCCGTCCGCAGGTGTTTTCGCGGAGAAAGCGGCAGGCATTCCTTCCAGCCGCTGTATATCTCCAGCCCCAGCCTTGCGGCGAGCCGTGTCACCTTGCCGGCGCGCGCGTTCTGCTCGTGCATCGCGCAGCGGACTCCCGCCCTCTTGCAGGCCATGATCAGCGGGAAGGAGAGGTATCCGCCGAAGAGCAGCGCCGCGTCCGGCTTGAAGCGCGCGATAAATTCCGCGGCCGCGCCGTAAGCGGAGAAGAGCGAGGCCAGACGCCGGCCCTTCTGCCGGATGCCGCCGCCGGAGAGCGGCGAGCCCTCCAGCGGCAGGATCACGGGTTCCGCGCCGGCGGCGTGGTATATTTCCCGTTCGAGCGGCCTTGAACCGCAGATATAGCCAACTTCGCACTCGGGGTGGCGCTCCCTGATCCAGCCGCCAAAGGAAAGCGCCGGCCAGATGTGTCCGCCGGTGCCGCCGGCCGCGAGCAGAAGTCTTAGTCCCTTATTTTCCGCCATTTTCATCATCCTCCAGCCAGCTGTCCTTTTCCAGCCGCAGCATGAGCCCGACGCGCGACCACATGGTGACGAGCGAGGTGCCGCCGTAGCTGATGAAGGGCAGCGGCATCCCCGTCAGCGGGATCATTTTTGTAACTCCCGCGACGTTTATCACGAGCGGCAGGAGCACGGTCAGCGATATCCCCCAGATCAGCGACGATTTAAAGGGGTCGGGCGTTCTGAAATAGCTCGCGCGGGTCTGCGCCAGCCAGAAGCCGAAGAGCCCGAGGATGCAGAGCGTGCCGACAAGCCCGAGCTCCTCCCCCACCGCCGCGTATATAAAGTCCGTGTAGGCGGCGGGCAGGTAGTTGAGCTTTTGAAATCCGTGGCCGAGCCCCGAGCCCCACAGGCCGCCGTTGGAGAAGGCGATCAGCCCCTGTATCGCCTGAAAGCCCTTGTTCAAGGGGTCCTGCCAGGGGTCGATGAAGGCCGTGACGCGCCTCATTCTGTAGGGCTCTATCAGTATCAGCAGCGGGAAGACGACGCCGCCCAGCACGCCTCCGGCGATGACCGGGTAGCGCCAGCCCACCTTTTCGACATACATGCCCATCGCGACGGTGAAGATCAGAATCGTCGTGCCAAGGTCGGGCTGCGCGAGCAGCGGCAGCACCGCGAGCACGACGAGGATCACCGTGTTGACGAAGCTCTTCAGCGGGTCCCGTTCGGCGCCGCGCGAGAGGAGCTTCGCCAGGTGCAGCGCTGCGGCCAGGCAGAGAAGCTCTCCCGGCTGCAGCGACACGCCCAGGCCCGGCAGGCGAATCCATCGCCGCGCTCCCCCGATGGCCTCGCCCACTCCGGGAAAAAGCGGCAGCCACGCCAGCAGCCACATCAGAATCAAAAGCGGCCCGGAGAATCTGTACCAGATCCTCACCGGCACGGAGTAGACGAAAAACATGCCCAGCAGCGCGACCCCCAGCCACTGGAGCTGCTTGATTCCCATCTGGAAGGGGGTGCCGGTGTACATGAACGAGGTGGGGCTCGTGGTGGAGGTGATCATCAGGATGCCGATCCCGCTCAGGATCAGCGGAATCACCCAGATGAAGGGATTGGCCTTATACCGGTTGTCCGGCGAGCCCTCGAGCCTCGGTTCCATCTTATCTATTCCTCTGAGCCGATGATCTCTTTTACAATCGCGCAGAAATGATCGCCGCGGACATTATAGCTCGGATACATATCCCAGCTTGTGCAGGCGGGAGACAACAGCACCGTGTCGCCCGCCGCGGCCAGCGCGCAGGCCGTTTTGACGGCCTCCTCCATGTCGGCGGCGAGCTTGTAATCGGCGACCCCCGCGGCTGTGAGGGCCGCGGCGATCTTCTCCTTTTCGGAGCCTAAGACCACCGCCGCGCGGGCGTATTCCTTTACGGCCGCGGCAAGCGGCGCGTAATCCTCGCCTTTGCCCTGGCCTCCGAGGATGATGACCTTCGTGCCGGGCAGCGAGGCCATCGCCGTCACGGTGGCCGCGACGTTGGTTCCTTTGGAGTCGTCGACAAAGGTCAAGCCGCGCGCCTCTCCCGCGAAGGCGCAGCGGTGCTTCGGCGGCACGTAGGAGCCGATCAGCGCCGGCGGCACGTCGCCTGCGTTGAACAGGGCGAGGACGCCCAAGGCCATCGCGGCGTTTTCCAGATTGTGTTTTCCCAGCAGCTTCACGTCGTCGAAGAAGAAGAGGCGGCGTTTCATGCGGCAGCCGCCGCCGTTTACCCAGGCGGCTTTGACGCCGTCGTCAAGATAGACCCCTCTCTGGTGCGGGTCTTTTTCACCCCAGTAGAGCGGATACCGTTTGATGTCGTCTCTTGCGATATTGAGGGCCTCTTCGTCGCGGCTCTGGTAGATCGCGCCGCCGCCCGGCGCGAGGCAGTTCAGGAGGTTCGCCTTCGCCGCGACGTAATTTTCGTAGGAGCCGTGCCAGTCGATATGGTCGGGGGCGAGATTCGTCACCACCGCGAAGTCGCAGATAAATTCCTTCGCCCAGTGTAGCTGGAAGCTGGAGAGTTCAAGAACGATAAAGTCATATTCCTTTCCCGCGGCGTGAGCCACGGCGTTGCCGATGTTGCCGCCCGTCATGACGGAATAGCCCATCTGCGAAAGGTAATAGCCGATCATCGAGGTGGTCGTCGTCTTGCCGTTGCTGCCGGTGACGCCGATTACGATCCCCGAAAGGTAGGGCGATACGAAGTCCAGCTCGCCCTTGACCGCCACCCCGCGCGCGCGGGCCGCTTCAAGTATCGGGGCTTTGGGCGAGATGCCGGAGCTGACGATTATCTCGTCGGCCTCAAGCGCGGCCTGCGTGTTTCCGCCGCCCTCCCACTTGATTCCCTTCTCCGCAAAGCTCTTAACGACCGCGGCGTCCGGCTCCTTTATATCGGAGACGAAGACCTCCGCGCCGCGCTCCGCGGCAAGCTCGGCAAGCGCGCGTCCGCTTACGCCGGCGCCGATCACCGTGATCCGTTTTCCAGCCAACTGCATATTTTCCGTCATCTTCACCAACAGCCTTCCAACTTTTAAAAATCTAAGCTATTATCATAACTCAAAAATTCCGAAGTGCAAAATAAAATAAGAGGCTCATCAAAAGACACAGGCCGACGGCGTGCATCACCCAGAAACGCGTCACGATCTGCGTCTCCTTCCACCCGGACATCTCAAAATGGTGATGTATCGGACTCATCTTAAAGACCTTGCGGCGGAAGCACCTGATCGCGATTATCTGAATCGTGACGGACAATATCTCCACCCCGAAGAAAAAGCCGAGCGGGATTACAAAGACGAGGACTCCCGCGTTGAGACAGAGCGAGAGCAGCAGCCCCGCGAGAAAGTGCGCGCCGACGTCGCCCATGAATACCGAGGCCGGGTTCGCGTTGTGCCAGAGGAAGCCCAGACAGAGCCCGCAGGCCGCCGCGATAAAGAGCATCAGCGTCGGGCCGCCGTCGATGAAGGAGAGCGCCCCCAGAAAGGAGATCAGGGCGCAGCCCGCGGCAAGGCCGTCGAGGCCATCCGTGACGTTCACCGCGTTTTGCAGGCCGACGCCGATGAAGGTCACCAACGCGACATATAAAGGATACGATACCTCAAGCCCCGGAAAGAGGATAAAGGGCGGCTGCGAGACCCAGAGCGCCCACGGCAGAGTGACGAGGAGCTGCAGCGCGAGCTTCTGGAGGCTTTTCAGGCCGTCGCTTGCGTGGCGGCTGTATTTCAGCCAGTCGTCCACAAAGCCGACCGCCGCCGCGAGTACCGGGTAGGAGACTATCTGCGCCGCGTAGCGCAGCGAAAAATCGTCGTCCATCATTATTATCAAAGGAACGGCAAGCAGCAGCACGGGGATAAAGACGATGCCGCCCATCGTCGGCGTGCCCATCTTCGTCTTTTCATGCCACGCCGGCCCGTACAGCTTCGTCACCTGCTCGATCTTCATACTGCGCATGACCCCGATCCAGCTCCGCTGAAGGAATAGCTCCAGCGCAAAGGCGAAAAAGAGGACGGCGGTAAATTCGATAAACATCTCAGGCCTCCGTGAGCGCGCCCACGACCCGTTTGAGGCCGTAGGAGTTCGAGCCCTTGACAAGGGTCACCTGGTTGTCGAGGTCGCCGAAGTCTATCTCCGAGATGAGCTCTTCCAGCGAGGAAAAAAGCCTCATGCCCGCCGGCAGCGCTCCGCAGCCGCGCCACTCCGCGCCGAGCAGCAGAACGCCGTCAAAGCCGTCCAGCTCTTCTATGATCGAGCGGTGCCAAGCGGCGGCGCTCTCTCCGAGCTCCCGCATTCCCGCGAGGATGGCCTGTTTTCTGACGCCAAGGCTGTCGGCGGCGGCGCGGGTGTTGCGGATCGCGGCGCTCATCGACGCCGGGTTGGCGTTGTACGCCTCGTCTATCACCCATCCGCGCGGCGCGCAGCGCTTACAGAGGCCGCGTCCTGAGATCGGCGGCGTCTTTGCCAGCCCCGCCGCGATCTCTTCCTCCGTCAGGCCGAACCACGAGGCGACGGCGAAGGCGTAGCCCATGTTATAGGCGTGCTGCGCGCCGAAGAGCGAGCATGACAGGGGGATATCCTTTTCGCCGCCGCAAAGAAGCGCCGACGTCCGGGGGCCGTTTTCGTCAAGCCGGACCTCCGCCGCCTTGACCGTAAGGGCCGCCCCCTCTTCGTATCCCACGCCAATTTTTTTAATGTTATCAAGATTATACGACATATAATCTTTCAAGAGAGCGTTGTCGCCGTTAAAGACGACGGCCGCGAGCCGCGGGCTCTTACATATCTCCAGCTTGGCCCGCAAAACTCCCTCCAGGCTGCCGAAGCCCTCCAGGTGACAGGGAGCGACCTCCGTGATCACGGCGATCTCCGGCGGGAAATGGCTGACCATCTCCTCGATCTCTCCGAAATGGTTCGTCCCGAGCTCCAGCACAAGCGCCTCGGTATCCTCGGCCATCGCCAGAATCGTAAGGCTGCAGCCGATCAAGGTGTTGAAGCTCCTGATCGCGCTGTGCACGCGGAATCTCTTTTTCAGCGCCGCCGCCGTCAGTTCGCGCGTCGTCGTCTTCCCCACGCTCCCGGTGATCGCGGCGACGCGCGGCGAGACGCGGCGCAGATACTCCTCCGCAAGCGCCGCGAGCGCCCGCTGCGTGTCCGCCACGGCGAGAAAGCTCACGCCGGCGTATTCGGCGCCGCGGACGCCAATCCGCTCAAGCTCGGCGGCGTCGACGAGCAGCAGCTTCGCGCCGCGTTCGATCGCCTGATGGAGATAGAGATGGCCGTCGGTGACGGCGCCCTTTATCGCGACGAAGGCGTCGCCGGGGAGCACCTCGCGGCTGTCGCATTTCCAGCCCCGGGAAATCTTCACGTCCGGCCCGTAATAGCGGCCGCCGCACAGGCGCGCCCCCTCTGAAACTGTAAATAATGACATTATAATAAAACTCTCCTTCCCCTCATCCGACACCAGTCTTCCATTGCGATAACGCGGGTCATGCCGTTATCCGGCCGGCAACGTTCGCGCCGCCCCGGCATCGCTTCCAGAGGTTCGAGCACCCCCGAAGCGGGGGCTTCCGCGGTCGGTCAGAACGAGAGCGCCGGCTGCGCGTTCATCACGTTATCGGAGCGGGCGGCAGGCAGCTTCCCGCGCAAAGCTACCGCCATTTCCACACACCCTTTATTTCATATCCTCCGAGACGCCTGCCAAAGGTGGGCGCGGTATCAGAGAATCTCCGTGCCGCTGCGGCGGCACCAGTCTTGCAGGATCTCTTTATCAATCAGGGGGACCGGCCCGTCCTTAAGTATCTGGTGGGTCTCGGGGCCGCGGCCGGCGACGACGACGACGTCGTCCGCGCCCGCCTGTTCAAGGCCGTAATAGATACCCTGCCGGCGGTCCGCGATCATCGTATAGGGGGTGTCGTGCTCCTTGACGCCCGGCTCGATCGCGGCCATTATCGAGGCCGGTTCTTCGCTCCGCGGGTTGTCGGAGGTGACGACGACGAAGTCACCGAGGCGGGAGGCGATCTCCCCCATTATGGGGCGCTTCGAGGTGTCGCGGTCTCCGCCCGCGCCGAAGACGACATAAAGCTTCCGCTTGCAGATCGGGCGCACCGCGCTCAGCACCTTCTCCAAACCGTCGGAGCTGTGCGCGAAATCGATTACGCAGGAGGCGCCGTTGCTCAGGCGATAACGCTCGAGCCGCCCCGGCACCTGCGGCATCCGCTCGAGAGCCTCGAGCGCCGACTGCGCGGAGATGCCGATCGACCAGGCGAGCGAGAGCGCCTGCAGCGCGTTCAAAACATTATAGGCGCCTAATATGGGCAGTTTAATGCTTTTCTTTTCCTGGGATTCCGGCGTTTTTATCTCAATGTCAAGGCCTTCGACAGTGACGTTCTTCACCGAGGCAAAGAAGTCAGCCCCTTCGTCAAGCATGCTGTAGGAGATCGCCCGCTTGCCAAGCGCCTCATAGAGGCGGCGTCCGTATTGGTCGTCGACGTTGATCGAGGCCTTCCAGTTGTTCCTCATATAACCGTCAAAGAGCGACTTTTTCGCGAGGAAATAATTTTCCATGTCTTTGTGAAAATCAAGGTGCTCGAGCGTGAGGTTTGTAAAGCCCGCCCGGTCGTAGCGCAGTCCGTCGATGCGCCCCTGCACGATCGCGTGCGACGAGGCCTCCATGACGCAGGCCTTACAGCCGTTGGCGGCCATGCGCGCGAGAAGGTTCTGAATATCGCAGCCCTCCGGCGTCGTGTGCTCGGCCTCTTCGACCTCCCTGCCGTCGTCGTAGAGAATCGTGCCCATCAGCCCCGTCTTGATACCCGCGTGATTCAGCACCGCCTGGGTCATAAAGGTGGAGGTCGTTTTGCCGTTCGTCCCCGTGAGGGCGATCATCGTCATCTTGCGGGAGGGCTCGCCATAAAGCAGCGAGGCCACCTCGCCCATCGCCGAACGCACGTTCGGGCAGACGATCTGCGGCACGCTTGCGTCGACCTCACGCTCGCAGAGCACCACGGGAGCGCCCGCTTCCACCGCCGCGGGAATAAAGTCATGGGCGTCCCGGTGGCCGCCCTTCGTTGCGGCGAAGACCACCCCCGGGGCCGCCTTGCGGCTGTCGCAGACCAGGCCTTTCAGCTCGATCTCGTCCGCGGCGCAGCCCTCCGGCAGGTGTATCCGGTGTTCGATCGGACTCTTCTCCAAGGCCAAAATAAGTTTGCATAGGTTCATAATCAGCACCCCTTCCTCTCGTAAATCCCCAACATTATAAAACGCCGTTTTGACGGCCCTCTCCCTAGATCCTGCCGGGAGCGATCTGAACGATGTCTTCCACTATCGATTTAAAGACGGGGGCCGCGATCTGGCCTCCGTAATAACGCGCGCCCTTAGGCTCGCCGATGCTGACGAGCATCACGTAGCGCGGCTTTTCGGCGGGCCAGAATCCCACGAAGGAGGCGACGTACTGCCCCTTCGCGTACTGCCCCGAGGACGCGATCTGCGCCGTGCCCGTCTTTCCGGCGATCATCACCTTATCGGACTTGGCAAGCTTGCCGCCGCCCTCGGCGACCACCCGGCGCATCGCCTCTCTGACGAAATCGGAGGTCTGTCGGGAGACCACCTGATAACGGACGCGGCGCGTCCCCTTGTGGATCACCTTGCCGGCGCTGTCGCGCACCTCGTCGATCACGTAGGGTTTCAAAAGCGTGCCGCCGTTCGCGATGCTCGATATCGCCATCACGACCTGCAACGGCGTGACGGCGATCCCCTGGCCGATAAAGATGTTCGCGGGCACCGTGCCCAGCCATTCCTCCGGCTGCTTGATCAATCCTGATTCCTCGCCGGCGATCTCGACCTCAGTCTTCTCTCCGAAGCCAAACTGTTTCAGCATACCATAAGCCTGATATTTCGGCACCCCCATAGACATCAGGGACATGCCGATATTACACGAATTCATCAGGACGCGGGTCAGGTCCTGCTTGCCGTGAGCCCGCCGGTTGACGTCGCTCATCGTCTTGTCAAAGAGCTTCATCGTGCCGTGGCAGGTATATGAGCTGTTGCGGCCCGCCGCGCCCGTCTCCAGCGCGATTGACATCGTTATCGGCTTGAAGATCGAACCGGGCTCAAAGACGCGCCCGACGGCGTTGTTGCGCACGGCGTTCGTATTGGCGAGGTTTTTTCTGTTATTGGGGTTAAGGGTCGGATAACTCGCGAGCGCGATTATCTCGCCGGTATGGGGGTCGACGCAGACGCCCGACGCCCAGGCCGCGCCCGCGGCCTTCGCCCCCTCGCCGAGCCGCCATTCCATTATCTGTTGCACCCGGGAATCTATCGTCAGCTTTATTGAGCCAGCCGTGTCCTTGACGACTCCCGACCTGCCGCTCATGATGTCCATCGCGTTACCCTTCGAGTCGCGGGCCAGAAAACGGGTGCGGGGCGGCGAATAGAGGATGTGATTCCACGCCAGCTCCACGCCAGCCTGTCCGTATTCGTCGATATCGCAGAAGCCCAGAACATGAAAAGCCAGCGACTCATGCGGGTATATGCGCCTCTTTTCGGACAGCGTATAAAGGCCCGGGACCTTCCGCTCCTCCAGCCTGTCCGCCCGTTCCTTGGGGACGCTGCGCCCCACCCAGTGAAAACGCCCCGGCAGCTCCCGGGAAAACTTTTTCACCGCCGCCGCGCCGAAAGTACCCTTTAGCACGTCGGCGCTCGCGGGGTCCCAATATTTGGGGTCGATAAAAAAACTTGTGGAGGGTACCGATATGGCCAGCGGCACCCCCCTTCTGTCCTCTATTTTACCGCGCGAGGCGCTTACCGCGACATTCGCCCAGTATTGCTTTTGAGACTGTATGACAATGCGGCGGTCGGGCCATAGCTGAACCTTGGCCGTTCCCACCGCCAGTATGATCAGGACCGCGTATGCCGCGAGCCACACCGACCTTGAACGGCGCCGCTCGTCTTTAGGCTCCCTTCTAATTTTTGGCATGAGCCTGCTTCACGAAGGGGTTGAGGTTTTCGATTAACCCGCCCTTTTCCACAGTCTCTTCCCTCACCTGCGCCAGCCGTATCGACCGTTCGTCAAGCTTGATTACCTTGATGTTCTCGGCGTTGTTCATGCCCAGGTTGCAGCGGGCGTAATTATAAACTCGCGCGGGAGAGAGAAGCTGCGCGTAACGGCGGGAGAGAACGAGGTTTTCCTCCTTGCAGAACTCTATCCTTCTGGCAGTCTCCGAGATGCGGTGTTCAAGATAAAGGCCGTAAAGCCTGAGCGTTCCAAGCGCCGCCGCGCAGAGGAATACGCACAGAAAACTTATTACAAAAAGCGACGAATGCCTCGTCTCGCTTTCATGTTTGTGTTCCTTGTAACGCATTATATTTCATCCCCCACTTTCTCGTCTTCTTCATACCTTTGAAACACCCGGAGCTTCGCGCTGCGCGACTTGTAATTTGCTTCAATCTCTTCCTCCGCCGGCGAAAGCGCCTTGCGCGGATTCGGCTCGCCCAGCTCCTCTTCCTTCCATTTTCGGAAGCGGTGCTTTACCATCCGGTCCTCCAGCGAGTGGTAAGAGATGACGATTATCTTTCCTCCGGGATTCAGCAGCGCCGCCGCGCCGTCAAGCGCCTCGCTGAGGGCGTTTATCTCGTCGTTGACGGCGATCCGCAAAGCCTGAAAGACCTTTCTTGCCGGATGGCCGCCCATCTTGCGCTGCACGGGCGCCGGCAGTATCTTGCGGATCAGTTCGACAAGCTCCCCCGTGCTGTGAAGCTCGCCGCCGCGCTCCCGGTGGCGGACGATGCCCTTCGCGATCTGAAAGGCGTAGCGCTCCTCGCCGTAGTCGCGGAATATCTCCGTCAGCTCCTTGATGCCGGCGGTGCGCAATATCTCTTCGGCCTTCGGGTGGCACGACTCCTCATCGTCCGCGTCCATCCTCATATCGAGAGGGCCGTCGTACTGGAACGAAAAACCGCGCTCCGGCTCCGTAATCTGCAAATTTGAAACTCCGAGGTCGAAAAGAATAACCTCTGCCCCGGCGAATCCCTCTTTTTCCTTTAACGCGCCGATATTCCGAAAATTATCGGCGACGATCTCAAAGCGCGGCGCAAAGGGCGCAAGCCGTTCCGCGGCGATTTCGCGCGCCTCGGCGTCCTGGTCGAAACCGTAGAGAAAGGCCGCCGGGCACTTTTTCAGAATCTCGATACTGTGTCCCGCGAGGCCGAGCGTCGCGTCCACCACGGTACGGACATTCATATCGTCGTCAATGGCCGCCAGCACTTCGTGCAGCATGACCGAAAGATGTTCCTTCACCGCGCGTGGCCTCCGTTCGTTTCCGCGGACATTTTAAATTCCCCGTGCAGGCAGGCCCGCGGGGGCGTCCGCCATCTCGTCGAGTTCCTCCGCCATATCGCTGAAATCCAGCAATACCTCGGCGCGGTGCTCCTCCCATTTCGCCGTGTCCCATATCTCCAGGTGATCCTCGGCGCCGATCAGCGTGACTTCGGTATTGGCGCCCGCATAATCGCGGAGTATCTGCGGTATCAAAATTCTGCCCGCGCCGTCTATATCCTGCTCCGTAGCCATCGAAAGAAGAACGCGCCGAAAATCGCGCGCCTTCTTTTTGAAGGAGGAGAGGTCCTTGAGCTTCAAAAGCAGCTCTTCCCAGCGCGGGATGGGATAGAGGGCGATACAGCGGTCGATGCCAATCGTCGCCACGACGGAGGAACCAAGTTCGCCTCTGAACTTGGCGGGAAGAACCGTTCTGCCTTTACCGTCCAGTTTATGGTTGTAACTTCCCACTAGCATCGACTATTCACCCACTTTCTACCACTTTATCCCACTTTACAACACCTTATACTCTCAAAGTTGTTTCCGCAACGCAAAGGAATCCAAAGTGGTGAACAAAATAGGGTCTATAGAACCATTGTTTTAAGAAGTTAATTGCCATGCGGTTTTCTACTACTTTTTGGGTTTATTTTATATAAATAATGTCTAAAAGTATGCATACAAGAGATCTGGCAATTCTTTGTTTTTTTAAGTATTTTTAGATAATCGATTAATTTTCTTTATAGCGAGAATCATTCTCCGCCCCGCTGCCAAACTATAAATTACCGGGCGGCCGCAGCAAAAGAAAGCGAAAAAAGTACGAAAATCGCCGCCTCGTTCACCATGAAAAGGGGCGGCCATGAACAGATAGTAAACAAAAACGCGACGGCGACAAACGCCGAAATCCCCCTCCCCCGCCGCAGGCGCAGCGCAGGAAGGGGGACTTCTCAGAAAATAAATTTCACAGCGTTTCTTTAAGCAGCTGTGAAAAATACTCCCTGGCCATATTTGTGAATGTGCTGATATTGGGATTGCCGGCTTGTTTGCTGTAGATCATAAAGACGCGGTGGCGCGGGTGAGGGACGCTCAGCGGATAACAGGCGAAGCCGCTTTGCGTCATGGCCCGCGCCACCATCTCGGGGACTGCCATCCAATCGTCGGGATGGCTGAAATACTGCATCGCCGTGGGAGTCGTGTTCACGCGTATTTTTGCCTGGTATGGATGCCACCAGCCGTCATGCCAGGATTCAAAATCTCCGTCAAATTCCTGAAAAATTTCATGGGCGGCCGCCAATTCCCGGGGGTGAATAGCCGTGGAGGGCCTGTTTTCGTCTTTCTTCATCACGACGCAATAACCCTCATCGTAGAGCAATTCCGACTCCAAATCATAAAAAGGCGCGGCCGCGTGCGCGATGCCGATTTCGACGCGGCGGTTTTCAACCAGCGAGATAATTTCCGCCGTATGATGGTCCTCGACCGTTATGCACAAATCGGGGAGAGCGTCGTTCAATTGCAGGAGAAATTTGGGCAGCAGGGCGTCCTGTACGCTGTGGATGCAGGCAATCGTCAAGAAAGTTTTCCGCTGCGCGCGCCCCAACTCCAGCGCCTGCGAATAAAGCATGACCATCCGCTGCGCGATATCGACGAACGCCTTTCCCGCCGGCGTGGCGACAGCCCGCGTTTTACCCTTGCCCCTGTAAAATAAAAGGACGCCCAGCTCCTTCTCCAGCGCCGCGATGCGCTTGCTTAAAGCGGACTGCGTGATATAGCGGCTGTTCGCCGCCCTCGTCAGATTTCCGTTTTCGCAGACGTCAAGAAATATCTTCAGCGACTCAATATCCATCTTTCACATCCACCTTAAATACAACTTATAAGAATATATTATAGTTTAATTACGAATTTTACAACTATTTATTTGGAACATATAATAACGCCAGATCAGACAAGGGGAGGAAAAACAATGTTATTGAATTTAGAACGTATCAAAGAAGCCAGAGAACGTATCGCGCCATATATCGTGAAGACGCCGATGCTGCGGCTGCAAAACCTGGACGCCGCGCTTGGCTGCCAAGTCTACGCGAAAGCGGAATGTATGCAGATAACCGGCGCTTTCAAACTGCGCGGCGCAATGAACAAAGCGCTCTCGTTCGCCCCCGGGGAATTAAAAAACGGCATCGTCGCCGCCTCTTCCGGCAATCATGGGAAAGCGGTCTCTTACGCCGCGAGACTGCTGGGAGTAAAGGCGACCATCGTCGTACCCAGGACCGCCGCCCAGGTCAAGGTAGAGGCCATCCGCGCTCTCGGCGCGGAGGTCGTCTTCTGTGAGACCTCCGAGAGATTCAACGTCGCGGAACGCCTCCGCCAGGAGCAAAACGCCGTCATCATACCGCCCTTCAACGACGAAGACATCATGGCCGGGCAGGGAACCGCCGGCCTTGAAATCATGGAACAGTGTCCCGAGCTCGACAAACTTGTCGTCCCCACAAGCGGCGGCGGGCTGCTCGGCGGCGTCTCCACCGCCGTAAAAGCCATCTCGCCGAAGACAAAGATCTACGGGGCGGAACCGGCGGCGCTTCCTCACTGGAGCGCAAGCCTCGCGGCCGGACATCCGGTCACGGTCGAGCGCAGGCAGACCATCGCCGACGCGCTGGTATCGCACACACCGGGGAGTATTTGTTTCCCCTGCGCGGCCAGGAACGTCGACGGCGTGGCGGATGTCACTGACGGCTTTCTGCTCAAAGGCATGAAATTGCTGCTCATGGAAGGCAAATTGCTGGCCGAGCCGTCCTCATGCATCGGCATTGGCGCGGTATTGCAGGGACTGATACCAGTAACGGCGCGGGAAAAAGTATGTTTCCTGATATCAGGAGGCAGCGTCGGATTGGAACAATTGAAAATGCTGGAGGGCATTTAAGAAGTCCGGCCCCCGGGCCGGACTTCTTTTACGTTAAGTTATTGATTCCTTAGTAAGCGGCGCACGGCAAACTTTTTCATCAATATTATTTAGATATCCGCTTCAGGAGATTATTATACAAATATGCCGTACCTAAAAATAATCTAAAATCCTAGATTATAAAGACGGCCCTGTCATAAAAACGAGCGCCGCGCCCCAATAGGGAAACGCGGCGCTCGCTCGGAGCACCCAGTAAGCCGGGTTTTGTAAAGAGCGAAACGCTCCCTCCAGCCATTTATCTAACCCCGTACTTGCATACGGGAATGAGCGGTCGTACCCGGAAGTCAGCGGGCCGCCTCAACCTTCCCTATTCGACCTTGCTCCGGATGGGGTTTGCCAGGCCCG
>JAEXGR010000038.1 GCA_023450745.1 Synergistota bacterium | reverse complement strand
GCCGTGGCTGGAGCCTTTTGTAAACCGTCAAGCGGTAGGAGGAAATACCAGTCCACAGCGTCTGCATGCATTGTACAAGCAACGAAACTTGTTGCCTTGTTCTGCACAACTTAATTATACGAGGAGGGGTTTTATCATGATAAGCGTATTTCTCTCCGGCGCCTCCGGCAATGTCGGGCGCGTCATCGTCAGGACGATCGCGGGCAAGAAGGAGTTTCGGCTTGCCGGCGGCTGGTGCCTCGAGGCGGGCGCGGACCTTGGCACTCTCGCCGGTATCGGGGAAATTGGCGTCAGGGCCTCCGCCGACCTGGCGGACGCGCTCGCAAAGGCCAAGCCGGATGTTGTGATCGATTTTTCGGCGACGCCGGTGATGGCGAAGAATATGGAAATTTATCTGAATCTCGGCCTGAACGCGGTAATCGGCACGACCGGCCTCACAGAGGAAGACCTCGCCCCTTTTAAGGAGGGCGTCGCCGCGAAGGGGCTGCGCTGGGCGGTAATCCCCAACTATGGCCTCGGCATCACTCTCGTCACCGACTTCATTAAGAAAGCGCGCGCCTATTACCCCTTCGTGTCGATAATCGACCAGCATACGAACGAGATGGCCAACGCGCCGAGCGGCACCGCCGCCGCGCTGGCCGCCGCCGCTTCCGGAGACGACGCCGGCGCCGTCAAGAGCCGTGAAAGTTATCCCGGCGTGCTGGGGGCAAAGATATGCGGCGTTCCCGTTTTCGCCGAGCGGCTCCCGTGGCCCGGCCCCTATTCGGGACACACGATAACGCTCGCGCGCCAGGACGAAGTAATTACGATCAATGTGCAGGATTATACGAGCGATATCTATATGGACGGCGTCTTCATGACGGCGGAAAAGATCGCCTCGCTGCCGGCCGGCTCGTTTGTGAGAAGCCTCGGAGAGATAATGAAGGTTTAGGGAACCATTGATTATATGCGCCACTTGCGTCACGCAGCGGGTCCCGCCCGTCGCTCCAACGTATCAATATACACCTCCGCGCCGCTTGGGGCCTGCTGCGTTTAGCGCCTGGCACATCTAATCAGCGGACATACGTTGGTTATGATTCGGCTTATTTTCAATTAACCAGCGGTTCCTTGGCATAACTTTATTTTTTTCGCTCGCCGGCGAGCCTCCAGGCGCTGGCGCTGGCAAGTAGGGATATTTTGGTGACCACGGGCGGCGGCCGGCGCGCCTGGGGGCGCTCGCCATTCTGGGGGCCTCTGTTTCGGCGTCTCCGATGTATAAGGCTCAGACAAGCAAACGGTTTTCCACTTTGATCATTGATGGGAGAGTAGCCTCATGAACAGCCGCGCAAAAAGTTTCACGGGACTGACGGCGGCCGCCGCGATTTCGATGCTGGGGGTGGGGATCGTGATGTCGAGCCTGCCGGAGCGCGTTATCAACCTCAGCGGCGGCGATTCTTCACTTGTCGGGCTGCTCGCCTCCTGCTACGGGCTGCCGTATATTATTTTTCAAGTGCCCTTCGGCAGCCTTTCGGACAGGTTCGGCGTCAAACCCTTCCTGCTCTTCGGCTATCTCCTGATGGCGCTCTCGGGACTTCTCTTTTATTTCGCCGCCTCCAGTATGCCGATATTTTGGGGCCGCGCGCTCCAGGGCGCGGGGGAGATTCCGCTCTGGGCGATGGCCTCCGCGCTCATCGCGATTGCCTATCCGGAGCGCAAAGGGCGGATGATCGGCGTTTACAGCGCGGCGATGTACGCCGGGCTCGCGGCGGGGCCGGCCCTGCGCCTTATCTGTCCCGGCGCCCTGATGTCGGGGGAGCTGGGCTTTTTGTTTTACAGCGGCCTCTGCCTGATTTCGATTTTCATCATCTTTTTCATGGTGGAAAACAACAAACGGGGCGCGGCCGCCGCGGGCAAGCTTGAGATCAGAAAGGCCTTCGCGCTGCTCGCGGATCTGCCAATGCGCGTGACGCTATTTGGCATCTTTCTCTACGGCTGCGGGCAGGGGCTGGTTTTTGCCGTAGCGCCCGCCTGGTTCATCACCGAGAGGAGTTTCAGCCTGATCGAAACAGGCATGATCTTCACCGCCAGCTATGTATTCATCTTCCTGCTGCAGATACTCTACGGTACGCTCTCCGACCGTTACGGCAGACGCCCCTTCATCATCGCCGGGCTGCTTTCGACGGCGCTTGCCTGGGGAATTTTCCCCTATGTCGCGAGGGTCTCCGCCATTCTCTGCGTGGGTTTTGCCGCCGGCTCGCTGGGGGGCTTTTACGTCGCCTCGATGGCCTTCCTCAACGAACGCGCGCCGGACCGCCTAAAGGGCACCATCTCGGGAGCCTATTACTTCTTTTGGGGCATCGGATACTTTCTCGGCCCGCTGCTCTGGAGCTTTGGCGGCCGGCGTTTCGGCATGACGGAGGGATTTATGGTCTTCAGCCTGCTGCTCGCGCTGACGGCCGCCGCGCTCTTCGCCGCCAAAAGCGTCAGGGCTTTGCCGCCGGCCTCCTAAGGAACCGCTGATTAATTGAAAATAAGCCGAATAATAGCCAGCGTATGTCCGCTGATTAGATGTGTCAGGCGCTAAACGCAGCAGGCCCCAAGCGGCGCGGAGGCGTATATTGATACGTTGGAGCGGCGGGCGGGGGCTGCTGCGTGACGCAAGTGGCGCATATAATCAGCGGTTCCCTAATTCCCGCGAAAGATAAAGAATACCGCGCCCACCATACAGAACGAGGCCCAGAGGTAGTTGAGCGACAGCTTTTCTTTCATCACAAAAAAGGAAAAACCGGCGAAGATGGTCATCGTTATGATCTCCTGCATGATCTTGAGCTGCGGAAGGCTGTAGACGGTATGGCCAATACGGTTCGCGGGAACTTGAAAACAGTATTCAAAGAAGGCGACGCCCCAGCTGATGAGGATCGCCACGATCAGGGGTTTCGCGCCGACATATTTCAGGTGCCCATACCAGGCGTAGGTCATAAAGATGTTCGATATGAAGAGAAGCATCAGCGGAGCCGCATACCTTAGCATTACAAATTCCTCTTTCCGGCGTTCTTTTATTCCGGCCGCGCCTTACCGCGGGCGCGGCCGGATATCACCGAGGAAGTAGTATATAACTAAAAAAGAGATCCGTACAATAGGCACGAATCCCTTTTCGGCGCAAACGCGTAACAGGCCGTTCTCGCGCGCCAGCGCTGCCAAACGGCGTCGTCTTTAGCGCTTTTGCAACGTCCGTCCAAAATTATCTGAAAAAATATTTAAGAAAAACGCCTTGATTTTTCTTCCGCAAATGTTCGCCGCGGCCTGCCAATTTCTGGTGAAAGCAAAAAGCGCCGCCGCCCGGCATTAGCGGTCAAATTTCACATCACCGGCATCTTCATCTCCTGGTAGCCGGCGGGGACTTTAAAGAGTTTATCGTCAACCGTGCCGCCATACGCGAGTATCTCGAGCAGGCCATCCTGTACGCGCCACCATTTCCAGTCGTCCGTCCACGGCGTGAAGTAGAAGGTCTGTTCGCCGCCGTCCTTCCATTTCAGCCTGTCGTACTCATATTCGCTCTCCTTGATCTTCTCAGCGCCGGAGGCGGCGGCGTATTTCGCCCTTTCGCCCTCCTCCGGCCGTCCGATCTCCCCTGCTGCGGGGATTTTAACAGGACCATCCTTTATCGCCATATACATCTTCTCGTCATGCATGATGACCGTCGTCGTCAGGTTCTTTCCGTCGTGGATAGTGCCGAGATGGCAGCTCTTGGACTCCAAATCCACAAATGTCAGGTCGCCCTTTACCGCGAGGGTCACGACGGTATCTTCTTTTTTGCCGTCTTCGTTCTCCATCTGCGCCCGGTATTTCAGGAATACGGGATGTTTTGCGCTATTGAGGACGTCAAAGAGCACGAGGCGCGCCCGCTCTCCTGCCTTCGGCGGATGCTCCCGGTCGTACTTGAGCGCGCAGGCGGACGAAGCCAAAAGAGACACCGCAAGCAGCGACAGCAGCGCAAGTATAAGTTTCTTCTTCATAAATAATCCCCCTCGATTATAATGGCCTGTTTTGTGGCAATATTTTATCATATTAAAAATATAAAGATACCTTTTGCCTTTCAAAAATTAACGCTCTCCGCAGCACGCGGGCAAAAATACCTCTCATTTAGCGCGCCTCTTCCGCGCCCGGGCCATCCAGCTCTTTCAGATCCTGATGGCCAGGGAGCGGGACGCGAGAGAACAGCCCTCCGCCGCGCGGCGCTGAAAAAGGGCCGGCGGGGCGAATACGCAAACGCCAGAACCGCAGGGACGCTCGGCGCCGGACGCAAGCCTCTTCCCGTGGCGGCCGTGAAACGGCGGAACGGGCGGTTGACAAGCAGCCGTCCTTCTCATAAAATGTCAAGTAACTAAACATGGAGCAGGCGATGACTCATTTTTGAGCATGGGGCTGGGCCGGGACAACAACCCGGCAGCGGGCGAAGAAAAATTTCTGCGGCTCGCGGGACCGTTAAAAACGATTCCGCGGGCCGTATTTTTGTACAAAGACATGCCTGTGCATAAGGAGTGTTTACCATGATGGAAGTTGCGGAAAAATACCGGGGATTGACCGCCGCCGAGGTTGCGGAGCGGCGAGAAAGATACGGCAGGAATGTGCTCGCCGAGGATGGAAGCGACGGGCCGCTGAAAAAGGCTCTTAAATTTTTCTCCGAACCGGTGTTTCTGCTGCTCATCGGCGCGGCCTGCCTCTACTTCTTCCTCGGAGAGCCGCGGGACGGCGTCGTCATGCTCGTATTCGTCGTCTTCATGGGGGCGATAAATATCTATCAGGAATGGAAGACGGACAGAACGCTGGAGGCGCTCAAGTCTTTATCCTCCCCCAAGGTGACGGCGGTACGCGGCGGCGAGGTCGTCACGCTGCCCTCTGAAGAGCTCGTCCCGGGCGACATCATCCTCGTCGCCGAGGGAGAACGGATCGCCGCGGACGGCGAGGTGCTGGAGGCCGACGGCTTCGGCGCCGACGAGTCGACGCTCACCGGCGAGTCTGACCTGGTCTGGAAGGTCTGCGCTCCCGCCGGCGACGCCGGGCGCGGCTGGCGCACCGACCGCTGCTACGCGGGGACGAACGCCGTGGCGGGGCGCGCCGTAATACGGGTCACGGATACGGGGCCGCGTACCGAATACGGCAAGATCGGCGCGGACGTAGCCCAGGCTCCCGACCGCCCGACACCGCTGGAAAAGCAGACGCGCCGCCTTGTACGCGACTGCTCGGCCTTCAGCCTCCTGATGCTGGCCTTCGTCGTCGCCGCCACCTATTACCGGGGCAGCGGCATCATCGAAGCGGCGCTCTCCGGCGTCACGATCGCGATGGCGACGATCCCCGAAGAATTCCCCGTCGTGCTCACGGTCTTCCTCGCGCTCGGCGCCTGGCGGCTCGCGAAGCGTAACTCCCTTATCCGGCGTATCCCTTCCGTGGAGACCCTCGGCGCGGTGACGGTCCTCTGCGTCGATAAGACCGGTACTCTCACGGAAAACCGCATGACGCTGAAAAAATTCGTCCCGCTCTGCGGCGCCTCGATAAAAAAGCTGACGGAGGTGGCGGTGCTCGCCTCCGAAAGCAACCCCTACGACCCCATGGAACGCGCGATGCTCGACGAAGCCGGCAAAAACATGGTGGACGTGAAGCGCTTGCAGGGGCAGCGTCTGCTCCACGAATATCCCTTCTCCTCCGAGTCGCGCATGATGTGTCACGTCTGGTCCTACAAAGGGAAAATAATGGCGGCGGCAAAGGGCTCGCCGGAAAGCATCTTCAAGCTTTGCGGCCTCACGGAGGCGGAGCGGGAAAAGGCGCTTTTGAAACAGCGGCAGCTCGCGGAGGCCGGCTGCCGCGTCCTCGCCGTGGCCTATAACGACGACATGAGAGACATTCCGCAGGAGATGGCCGGCTGCGCGCTGAACCTGGCCGGGCTTGCGGCGTTCATCGACCCGCCGCGGGAAAACGTCGCCGATGCGATCAAGGCCTGCGGCAGCGCCGGCGTGCGCGTTGTGATGATAACGGGCGACAACAGCCTCACCGCGCACCGAATCGCGCACGACGTGGGGCTTGGCTGCGGCGAAAGCGAGCACGTGATGATCACCGGCGACGAGCTCGAAAAAATGGCGGCCGGCGAACTTGCCGGTAAACTAAAGGATGTGACGATCTTCTCGCGCATCCTGCCGCGCGAAAAAATGCGGATCGTCAAGGCGCTGCGCGCGCGCGGCGAGGTGGTGGCGATGACCGGCGACGGCGTAAACGACGCGCCGGCGCTCAAATACGCGGACATCGGCATCGCGATGGGCGGACGCGGCACCGAAGTGGCGCGCGAGGCGGCCGACATGGTGCTGCTCGACGACGATTTTTCGACCATTGTGAGCACTATCCGCGATGGCCGCCGCATCTACGACAACATCAGAAAGGCGATGGAATACATCCTCGTGATACACATCCCCATCGCGCTCTCGGCGCTCGCCGCGCCGCTGCTGGCCCTGCCGGTGCTGCTCGCGCCGATTCACGTCGTGCTGCTGGAGCTGATAATCGATCCGACCTGCTCGATAATCTTCGAACGCCAGCCGGAGGAGAGAGACATCATGGAACGCCCGCCGCGCCCCGTGGATGCGCCGATAGTCACGCGGGGGCTGCTAGGCAAGGCGCTCGCGCAGGGGCTCGCCATCTTCGCGGCGGCCTTCGGCTCCTATTACCTCACACTGCCGAACGGCGGCCCGGAGCACGCGCGCACCTTCTTCCTCACCGTCCTCGTGCTGTCGAACCTCTTCCTCGTATACGTCAACCGCTCGGATAAGGACTTCGCCTTCGCGGCGGGGTGCGCGGCGATAGACAAGACCGCCTGGTTCGTCAACATCGGCGTGCTGCTCTGCCTCATCGTGATGTCGACGCTGCCGCAGGCCGCCGCCGCGACCAAATTGCAGCCGCTCTCCCCCGTCGATTTCACGCTCGCGCTGCTGACCGCCGCCGGCGCCACCTTCTGGTGGGAGGCGGTAAAATGGGCGGGGAGGAAAAACCGTTAGGGTTGTGAAAATTTTTTATAAAAAGCGGGCGCGGCCCGTAAGCTTTTGTCCAAAAAGATCGGAGGCGGGGACGATCTGGCCCAGCTCCACCATGGCGTTTATCGAGTGGTGGAGGTGCTCCTCGGCGCAGAGCTCGGCGCTGGCGGAATCACGCGCCTCTATGTACCCAAAAAGCCGCAGGTGGTCCTGGTAGACGGAGCGCCGGCCGCCCTCCTTTTCCGGCGAAACGCTGATCCTCATCAGCGAGAGGCTGTGCTCGACGATCGCGTGAATCCCCTCGTAGAGGCGCGAGAGATAGGCGTTCTCCGCCGATTCCACGATCACGGTGTGCAGGGCGGTGTTCCAGATCAGGCTCTGCTGCGCCGCCTCCTCGCCGGTCTCTTCCACAAGTTCGGCAAGGTGACGCAGGCACTCGCGCATCTTCGCGAGATCTTTGTCGTCGCGCCGGACAGCGGCGATCGCCGTTGCCGGCGGTTCTATAATCTGGCGCACCTCCATCACCCGCGAGAGCATATCGGCGGGCCAGCCGCGCACCTTATGGAGCATCATTTTGGCCTCGTTCTCCTCGCTTGACGAGAGGTATATCCCCTGCCGGTCGCGAATATCGAGCACGCCCATCGCCTCGAGGGCGATCAGCCCCTCGCGGACCACGGGGCGCGTCTCTCCCAGCGCCTCCGCAAGCTGTCTTTCCGGAAGCAGTTTATCGCGCGAGACGACTTCGCCGCTGTTGATCTTTTCCAATAGTTTTTCGATGATCTGCCTTCTCTTATCATTCATAAAGACATCCCTCCACGAAAAATATCATACCTCTTTAGGAATTTTCTGTCTTCTCCAAATATTTGCCGGCGGCGCTGTAGAGCGCCGCGCCGCCAATGATCAGAAAAGCCCCCAGCAGCTGTACGCCAAAGAGCCGTTCGCCCAGAAAAACCGCGGAGAAGATCAAGGCGGACAGCGGCTCCAGATAGCCGCAGACCGCGACGACGCCCGCCGGAAGGCGCTGAATCGAGGAAAAATAAAGATAGCAGCCGACACCGGTATTCACAACCCCCAGAAATAGCACCGGGACAATGTCCGGCGCCGCCGCCGGAAAATAAAACCCCCGTTTGGCAATTACGAAGAGAGCCACCGTTAAAAAGCTGAAGGCCAGCTGAAAAGCGGCGTTCTCCAGTCCGGTGATGCGCGCCGCTTTCTTATTAAAGATCACCATAAAGGCATACATGACGGCAGATAGCAGACCGCAGGCGAGCCCCCACGAAAGCCCGCCGTCACGCAGCGCGTTTCCGTTGACGAGGAACATTCCGGACAGCACGACGGAGAATACCAAAAGCTGCAAAACCGTCAGCCGCTCGCGCAGAAGCAGCGGCGAAAGCGCAATTACGACGACGGGGCCGCAGTAGTTGGCGAGCGTCGCGATACTTACGCCGACCCGCGCGTAGGCCTCATAGAGAAACATCCAGTTGGCTCCCATCGCGATCCCCGAAACGGCGAGAAAGGCCAGGTCCTTTCCGCTTTTTATCCCCCGCGGCCTGCCTCCGGAAAGGAAAAAGAGCCCCACAAGAAAGACGCTCCCGATAAGAGTTCTTAAAAAAACGATCTCATAGCTGCTGAGCGAGATATGGCTCGCGACGACCCCGTTGGAGCCGAAGAGCAGCAGCGCCGAAATATATTTTACATACGATCTCATGACACGATTCCCCCAATTTTCGCTTGCTTGCACTGTGGACAAAGAGTATCATAAAATCATAAATTACAAAAATAAATGTTTATTATATAAAAAATAACAAAAACAAATAGATAAAAGGGAGAACAAGAGAACGCGGATGGATATGAACCTGCAAAAATATCTGGCCTTCGTCAGGACCGTGGAATACGGCAGCTTTACCAAAGCGGCGGCGGCGCTGCAATATTCGCAGCCCGGCATCAGTCGTATGATCGGCGATCTCGAAAAAGAGTGGGGCGTGTCGCTGCTCGAACGCGGACGCGCGGGCGTGCGTCTCACCTCCGACGGGCTCAAGCTGCTGCCCTTCGCCCAAAACGTCTGCCGCGAATACCGCCGCCTGCAGGCGCAGGTCGAAGAGCTGAACGGCCTGCAGTCGGGGCTCATTCGCATCGGCACCTTTTCCAGCGTGGCGACGCATTGGCTGCCTAATATCATCAAAGAATTCCAGAAGGATTATCCGAATATCGATTATGAGCTGCTGTTGGGAGATTATACGGAGATAGAGCGCTGGATAGCGGAGGGGCGCGTAGACTTCGGCTTTCTCCGCCTGCCCACGTTTCCTGAGTTTGAGACGGTTTCGCTCGAAAAGGACGAGCTGCTCGTCGTCATGCCCGAAGACCACCCGCTCGCCGGCTGCGAACGTTTTCCCGTTGCCGCGCTCTGCCGCTATCCCTTCATGCTGTTGGAAAAGGGAGCGAAGGCTGAGGTCTCGGAGATCTTTGAGCGCTGCGGCATCTCTCCCAAGGTCCATTTCACGACCTGGGACGACTATGCCATCATGTCCATGGTGGAAAGCGGGCTCGGCATCAGCATTCTGCCGCGGCTCATCCTGCGGCGCATCCCTTACCGCATAACGGCAAGGGCACTGGACGTTCCCGCCTGCCGTGAGATCGGGATGGCTTTCAGGGACAAGAGCGGCATGTCGCTCGCCGTCAGGCGGTTTCTGGATTATGTGGATTACCGGCGTCCGCCGGAGGATGCGCGGCCGGACGCCGCCCTGATTTGAACGCGCGCCTCAGGCACGCCCTATTCGATAGTGCCGCCGCCGACGACGGCGTCGCCGTCGTAGAGTACCACGGCCTGCCCGGGGGTGACGGCGCGCTGCGGCTCGTCAAAATCGACGCGTAAGCGGCTCTCGGAGAGCTGCTCCACCGTCGCCCACTGTTCGCGGTGTTTGTAACGCACCTTCGCCCGCAGGCGAAGCGGCGCGGTTATTTTATCGCAGGCGATGAGATTTATCCCGGAGGCGGTGAGGCTCTTTGAGAAGAGCTCCTCGTTCCGGCCGAGGACGACCGTGTTGTCGGCCGCGCGCTTCGCGCAGACGTAGAGCGGTTCGCGCAGCGAGAGGCCGAGGCCGCGCCGCTGGCCGATCGTGTAGCGCACGAAGCCGCGATGGCGGCCCAGCACGCGCCCCGCGCCGTCGATAAAGTTTCCCGGGCGGTTCGGTTCGCGCGTGTAGCGCTCGATGAAGGCGGCGTAATCGCCGTCGGGGACAAAGCAGATATCCTGGCTCTCGCGCTTTCTCGCGTTGATAAAGCCGTTGGCCTCCGCGATTTCGCGCACCGCGGCCTTCGTCAGGCCGCCGAGCGGCAGCAGCGTGTGCGCCAGCTGCTCCTGCGTCAGCGAGTAGAGGACGTAGCTCTGGTCTTTGGCCTCGTCCGCCCCCTTTTTCAGCCCCCAGCGCCGCGCGGCCGCGTCGTAATAGACGACGGCGTAATGGCCGGTCACGATGTGACCGATATCGAGCTCCTTCGCGCGGGAGAAGAATTTTTCAAATTTCAGGAAGCGGTTGCAGTCGATGCAGGGGTTGGGAGTAGCGCCGCTTTTGTAAGCGCTGATGAAACGCTCTATCACGTCGCGGCGAAAATTATCGGAAAAATTGAATACGAAAAAGGGGATGCCGAGGCGGTTCGCGACGCTGCGCGCGTCCTCGACGTCGTCAAGCGAACAGCAGCGGCTCTCGCCACAGACACCGATATCCTCGTTAAAGAAGAGCTTCATCGTCGCGCCGGTGCAGTCGAAGCCGCGCTCCTTCGTCAAAAAGGCGGCGACGGAGCTGTCCACTCCGCCGCTCATCGCGATTAGCGCCCGGTTGCCGTCCAATTATTTTATACTTTCCAGCTCGGCGGCCACGCCCGCTTCGCAGGAACGCATGGCCTCGAGGGTCTTGTCGAGCAGGACGTCAAGCTCCCAGCCAAGCATCTCCGCGCCCTGCGTGATGACGTCGCGCGAGCAGCCGGCGGCGAATTTTTTGTCCTTGTATTTTTTCTTGAGGCTCTTGAGCTCCATATCCTGCACGCTCTTCGAGGGGCGCATGAGCGCCGCGGCGCCGATCAAGCCCGTCAGTTCGTCGGAGGCGAAGAGGACCTTTTCCATCAGGTGTTCCGGCTTGATGTCGGAGCAGAGGCCGTAGCCGTGGCTGCAAATAGACTTGATCATCGCGTCGTCCGCGCCGATTTCGCGCAGGAGCTCCGGCGCCTTCTGGCAGTGCTGCTCCGGGAAGCATTCAAAGTCCACGTCATGCAGCAGCCCGACCATCGCCCAGTAGTCGGCCTCGCCGGCAAATCCCAAGTCGTTCGCGTACCATCTCATCACGCCCTCCACCGTCAGCGCGTGCAGCAGATGAAACTCCTCTTTATTATATTTTTTAAGCAGCCCGACGGCCGCCTCTCTTGTAATCACGTTGCCCATCAAATATCCCTCCGTTGATCGTTAATGGGCCTAATTATAAGTTCTTCCATGTTTCCGCGCAAATCCCCGGGCGCATATTTGCGCATTAGAACAGCGCGCAGCCGTTTTTTCCGCCGGTTTTCACCCGGTAAAGGGCCTTGTCTCCCTCGGCGTAGAGCCTTTCAAAGTCTTTATCGCCCTCCGCGGTGACGGCGACGCCGACGCTGACGGAGAGGGAACATTTTTGTTTATCGAGCGTCTTCATCCCCCGCACGTACGCGCAGAACGCGCCGGCTTTTGAGAGCGCAGCCTCCGCGGAACGGATGTTCTTGAGCATGACGATGAACTCGTCGCCTCCCAGCCTCGAGACGATGTCGGAGCCGCGAAAGAATTTACGCATCGCCTCGGCCAGCGTAGTGATCGCGAAGTCTCCCTCCATGTGGCCAAAACGGTCGTTTATCTCTTTAAAGTTATCGATGTCGATGACGAACAGCGCGTGGACGCCCAAGCGTCCCTTTGTCGCAAGAAACTCCTTTATCCGCGCGATGGCGGCCTTACGGTTCAGCAGTCCCGTGAGCGGGTCGCTGTCCGCCTGGTTTTGGAGACGCAGCAGGCTGCGTTTTTCCTCGTCGATATTCGTCATGCGGACGACGACGCGCTGCAGCCGTTCGCCGGAGTCGAACATCTTCACATACTCAAAACGCGTCCACAGCAGGCCGCCGTCAGGCGTTTTCACGCGGCACTCGAAGCTCTGTTCGCCCTCCTGTGTATTCAGGTTGTCGATAAATTTCCGCACCTCCGCCTTGTCTTCATCGGCGGTCAGCTGCGGCAGCTTTCCCATCAGGTCCGCGAATTTATGGAAACGCGGCTCATAGCCGAATTTTTCTTTAAAATTTTTATTATAGATCAGCGTGCCGTCCGCCGCGTTGGCGATGAGGAGCACGGCGTCGGAAAAATTGGCGGCGATGCGGTACAGCGCCTCGCTCTGGTACAGCCGCTCCTGTTCTATGCGCAGCTCCTGATTCTTTCTCGCGTTCAGCCTATATATACAGAAGATCAGAAGCAGTGAGCAGAGGGCGACGATCCCGACGACGACAAAGGCGGCGCGCAATATCCGGTTCGCCTGCGCGTCGACCAACGAGGCGTCTACCATATTGAACAAGATCCAGCCGTTGACTTCCAGCGGCTGGTAGACGGCGTAACGCCGGTGTCCCTTGAAGGAAAAGCCCAGCATCCCGCCTTTTTCCGCTTTGAAGTTATCCATAAATTCCGCAAAGGAGTCTCTTTTGTCGATCTTGCTCTTTCTCATTACCTCCAAAAAATTGCGGCGGTACTCTGTGCCCGCTTCGCCCTCGCCGCCGAGGAGGGAACTGTTGCTGTCAGTGCCGACGACGATGTTGCCGCCGCCGTCGACGATAAAGCTGTAGCTGCTGCCTTTGAAGGCGTCAATCTTCGCGATCTCCTTGAATTGAGGAAAATCATAACTGCCGAAGAGCACCCCCACGACGCGATTTTCGGAGATGATCGGCACGGAGATGATAAAACGCGGCCTCTTGGCGATGATCCCGGAATCGACCTTCTCTACGACCGTTTGATAGAGCATGCTCCCTTGAAAATATTCCCTGTTTTTTATATTGACGTAGTTGCCGCTGGCGATGTACCCCGCGCCGTCTTTTCCGACGACGCCGACATTGGTGAAGTTTGAGGTATATTTCATCATCTCCAGGCGCGGGAGGAACGCCCGCAGATCGCCGGTGGAGTTGAAGCTGGTGCTGAGGCTGTCCGCGAGCGTCTCCAGCATCTTGACCTGCCCCTCGATCGATACGTTGAAGAGCATCACCTGCTGCTGGGCGGATTCCATCAGCGTGGAGAAGGTGCTCTCCTCCGTCTGCCGCGTTATGCTGACGCTGAACACCAGCATGCTTATAAAGGCGGCCAGCGCGATAGACGACGGTATTGCCAGAATGTTATAAAGGTCTTTAGCCGCGTATCTTTTAAGCATTGACGTTATCTCCCTTTTTCAAGGCAAGCTGAAAACCAGAGTAGGGATCTCCGGTCCGCGCCGGCCTCACGCCTATCTCCCCGCATACTATTTTTTGCATATTGCCAAACGTATTAAATAATTATAGCCCCTTCTGTTAACATCTGTAAATGTCCAAGAGGCACAACGCGATGAGATTCACGCCAAGGCATTTTCTCATTTCCGCACAATCGCTTCCCGTGATATATGGTATAAAATAACCTAGTTTAAATCACGCTGCAAAGGGAAGAGGTCTGTCAATGGATGTGAAACGAAGGCAAATGATAATCGGCGATCTCGCCGTCCTCCTCGTCGCCCTGATATGGGGCGCGACGAACGTCGTCATCCGCGACGCGCTGGCGGGGATAACCCCCTTCTGGTTCTGCGCGCTGCGCTTCATCATCGCCTGGGTCGCCGTCATGCTCATCTTCGGCAAAAGGGCGATGGCGATGGACCGCCGCGCACAGGCCGCGGGAACCTTCACCGGCATGGTCTTCACCTGCGCCTACCTCGCGGGAGCGGTGGGCCTGTTATATACCACCGCGGGCAACCAGTCCTTCATCATCTCCATGTCCGTCGTCTTCGTACCGCTCTCCGTCTGGCTGCTGACGAAAAAATTCCCCGGCTGGCACGTCATCGCCTCCGTCGCCCTCTGCGCCGCGGGCATGGCGGGACTCGTCCTTGACGGCGGCTTTTCGGTAAACGTCGGCGACCTGCTCTCCGCCGGCGCGATGCTGTTCGTCACCGCCTACATCCTGCTCGTGCAGCGATTCGTCGCGGGCGCCGACCCCTGTGGCCTCGCCTGCTGGCAGGCCTGCGGCGGCATGATCCTCGCCTCCGCCGCGGCCCTCCTCTTCGAGCCGATACCGGCGAGCCTCAGCGGCGCGACATGGGCGGCGGTAATTTACGCGGGCACCGTCGGCTTCGCGCTGACCCTCGTTCTCCAGACCGTCGCGCAGAAATACACCACCTCGACGCACGTCGCGATACTTCTTTCAACCTCGGGCATCTTCGGCAGCGTCATCGGCGTCCTCTTCATCGGCGAACCGATGACTTGGCGCATCTTTATCGCCTCCGCGCTCATCCTCGCCGGAGTCGTCTCCGTGGAGGCCATCCCCGCGATAAGAAAGCAGTCCGCCCGCGCCGCCAAGACGGACGAAACGGCGGGTTAACGGCGGGGGCGCGGAATATCCCAGACGGCGGCGGCGAAACGGCAAATTCTTTTGCCGCCGCTCTTCTTTTATTCCCCGCCCTTTTATTCTCCGAGCGCGTAGCGCAAGTCGGCCTCCGCCGTCTTGATATCGTACATCGCCGTGGCGAGCTCCGTCATGCTGTTCGTCAGCGCCAGGCGCGCGTCGAGCGTGTCAAGATTGGTGCCGACGCTCTCCGCGTAGCGGCGCTGGGCGATCCGGTAATCCTCGCGGGCCTCGCTGACCTGCCGCGCGGCGACGGAAAGGCGGCTTTCAGCCGACCGCAGGTCAAGCCCCGCCCGCGTCACCTCCATGCGGATGGCGTTTTTCATATCGTCGAGCTGATAGAGCAGCTCCTTCGCCTTCGCTCTGGCTTCGGCGGTCTTGGCGCGCATCTCGCCGCTGTCGTAGAAGTTCCAGTAGAGGCCGATGGCCGCCACCGGTTCGCTCTGTTCGCTGGGGAAAAATTTATCGTCGGCGGCCACATAGCCGACCGCGCCGAGTATCTGCGGCAGCAGCTGCCCCTGCGCGGCGCGCGCGAGTTTTTCCGCCTGCCGGCTGAGCAGCGAATAGACCTTCAGCTCTTCGCGCCGGTCGAAAGCGGCCTCCACGGCCGTTTCAGAGAGGCCGCGCGGCGGCTGACCCGCCACCTGGGGAAATATTTTATTCAGCGGGCGCGTCTCGGACAGCTCGCCGGGCAGCTCCGCCCCCACGGCGCGGCGCAGGGCCGTAAGCGCGACGGCGCTGCCGTTCTGGGCCCTGATGAGGTCGAGTTCCGCCGAGGCGACCGCGACCTTGCTGCGCAGCACGTCGTTCTTCGCCACGACGCCGGCCTGAAAGAGCTTTTCAGCCTGCGCCATGTGGTTTTTAGAGAGCGAGACCGCCTCTTGCGCCACCAGCTCTTTGGCCTGCGCGCAGCGCAGCGCGTAATAGGCGCGGCGCACAGCGTTGGCCACGCCCTGTTCCGTGCGTCTTTCCTGCGCCTCCGCGGCGTCGCGCGCGAGCTGCGCGGCCTGTTTCTGCGCCGCAAGAGAACCTCCGGCATAAATGACCTGCGTCAGCCCGACGGCCGCCGCATAGGTATGCGAGCCTAAGATCGGCACGTTCAGCGAGCGGCCGAGCACATCGACGTTTGTCGAAATCCCGTCGCGCTGCCAGAGCGCCCCCATGCCCGCCGAGGCTTTGGGCCCCATCTTCGCCCGCGCCTGCGCGACCTGCGCCTCGACGCCCGCCGTCCGCTGCCGCGCCGCCGCGATCTGCGGGTTATGGGCCGCGGCCTTGATCAGCAGCTCCGCAAGCGTGCCGTCGTCGGCGGCGACGGCGGATGCGGCGTCCGGCGCTTCGTCCGCGGACAGGGGCGCGCCGGCTGCCGCCGCGCCTCCCGCCGCGAGCGAGATTATCAGAAATGCCATAATTATTTTTTTGATAAGCATTTTATCCGTCCTTTCCCCTGCTTATGCCTCCAGAAATTTAAAGGATCATCGCGAAAACTCCGACGCCTGTTCCGCCTGCGCGGGGCGTCCGCCGCGCCCTACGGGACGAAGCGCTTTTTAAACATCAGGATCGAGGCCGTGAACATCACCGCGATGTAGGCGATGAGCGCCAGCGTATCCTGCCAGACATATTCGAGGCCGCCGCCCTTGAGGATTATCTGGCGCGAGAGGCTGATGTAATACGTTATCGGCAGACACTCGCCCAGGTAGCGGAAACCGAGAGGCATCGATTCAAGCGGAAAGACGAAGCCCGAGAGAAGCACGCTCGGCAGGATGATAAACACCGACATCTGCAGCGCCTGCGTCTGATTCTGCGCGAAACAGGAGATCATGATTCCCAGCGAGAGGCTCGCCGCCACGTAGAAGAAGGTGAGGAAGTAGAAGAGCGTGATGCTCCCGAGGAAGGGCATGTTGAAGACGAAGATGCCGACCACGATGGAGATGAATACCTGTACGTAGCCGACGACGATGTAGGGGATGATCTTGGAAAACAGCAGCTCCCAGATCTTCATCGGCGTCACGAGCAGCTGTTCCAGCGTCCCCTGCTCGCTCTCGCGGACGATCGCCATCGACATCATTGAGATGAGGGTTATGGTGAGCAGCATGCCCATGATGCCGGGCACGATATACCACGAGGTGATGAAGTCGGGATTGTACCAGAGTCGGATTCGCATATCGACCGCCTGCTGCGGTATTTTAACGCCGAGGCGCGAAAACTTTTCCGCCAATATTTCCTGCGATTTGAGCATGCCGACGGTCTGCGCCGCGGCGAGCGCCGAGGAGGCGCTGAGATTGTCGGTGGCGTCGATGATCACCTGCACCGAGGTCTGACGGCCGCCCTTTATGCGGCTCGCGTAATCAGGCGGAAAGACGATGCCCACCTTCGCGCGGCCCGACTCGACCGTTTCGTCCACCTCTTTGACGCTGCCGGCGTATCTCACCACGTCGAAGTAGTTGCTCGAGGTGAGGCTGTTTACCATCGCGCGGCTCTCCTGCGTGCGCGACTGGTCGAAGATGACGGTGGGCAGATGCTTGATGTCGGTGTTGATGGCGAAGCCGAAGATGAGCAGCTGCGCCAGCGGCATGAAGACGACTATCGCCAGCGTGATGCGGTCGCGCATGAGCTGTATGAATTCTTTTACTATCAGTGCGTGCATTCGTTCCCAGTTCATTTTGTCCCCTCTTTTTTCACGCTTACCGTTTGCGAAGCGGCCGTGGTGATCTTGCCAATTCCGGAGATGCGCCCGTCGCCTAAGTCGTCGCCCGCGTGGGACTTGACAAGGTAGACGAAGACATCCTCCATCGACTGTTCGATACGTTCTATTTTACTGTTCGCGAAGACGCCCTCCGCGGTTATCTCCCGCTCCCGCGCGACGAGCAGGTGCACCTTGTCGCCGAAGAAGTAGGCGTCGATCATCGGGCCGCCCTCTCCCGCCTGCACCTTCGCGAGCAGCGCCATCGGGTCGTCCGCCGACACCTCGTAGAGCTTGCCGGGAATCTTTTTCTTGAGATTATCCGGCGAATCGTCGGCGATCAGCCTGCCATAATAGATGAAGGCGACCTTGTTGCAGTGCTCCGCCTCGTCCATAAAATGGGTGGTGACCATCACGGTGGTGCCCGCCGCGGCGAGGTCGTAGATGATATCCCAGAAGAGCAGGCGCGCCTTGGGGTCGACGCCGCTCGTCGCCTCGTCGAGAAAGAGGATCTTCGGCTTATGGAGGATGGCGCAGCCGAGGGCCAGCCTCTGCCGCCAGCCGCCCGAAAGCGAGGCGGTGGGCTCGTCCTCGCGTCCTGCAAGCCCCGCGAGCGCGATCATCTCGTCGATACGTCTTTTCTTCTCCGCGCCCGTGAGGCCGTAGAGCCCCGAGTAAAGGTTCAGGTTTTCCAGCACGGAGAGCTCTGGATAGAGCGAGAACTTCTGAGACATATAGCCGATCTTTTCCTTCAGCCGCTGCCCGTTCGAGGCGAGGTCCATCCCGAGAACCAGCCCCTTGCCCGAGGTGGGGGCGAGCAGGCCGCAGAGCATTCTGATGGTCGTCGATTTCCCCGCCCCGTTGGGGCCGAGGAAGCCGTAAACCTCTCCCTCTTCGATAGACATGTTCAGGTCGTCGACGGCGGTGAAGCTGCCGAATTTTTTTGTCAGGTGTTCCGTCTGCACCACGATGGGAGGCATTTTAACGTTCCTTTCCCGCGAAGGCGACGAAGAGATCCTCGAGCCCCGGCTCGATGGCGCGCATGTCCGGCAGCGGGGCGCCGTGTTCTTTGAAGGCCTCGCCGATGACGCGGCGCGCGCCCTCCGCGTCGTCCGTGACGATATGGTATTGGGAGCCGAACATGTTGGCGTCCACGATGTGCGGCCGGCCCGCGAGCCAGTCCCTCACTTCGCGGCTGCCGCTGTCAAGGCTCAGCAGCCGGTAGGGATAGCGTGAAAGCAGTTCGCCCGTAGCGCCGACGTCCAGTATCCTCCCGTCGCTGAGAAACAATTTGCGCGTGCAGAGCTCCGCCTCGTCCATATAGGGCGTGCTGACCACAATCGTCAGCCCCTCGTGGTTGAACTGGTAGAGAAGCGCCCAGAACTCGCGGCGCGCCACCGGATCGACGCCAGTCGTCGGTTCGTCGAGCAGCAGTATCTCCGGCGTGTTGAGCAGGCCGATCGCCAGCGCCAGCTTCTGCTTCATGCCGCCGGAGAGATTTCCCGCAAAGCGGTCGCGGAAGCCCCAGAGCCCGACGCGGGACAAAATATATTCCGCGCGCGCCTCGACCTCCTTCGCGGGCTTGCCGTAAAGCGAGCCGAAGAGGTTGATATTTTCCATGACGCTCATATTCATATAAAGACTGAAAAGCTGCGGCACATAACCCGCCATGACGCGGGCCTTGCGCCTGTCCGCCGAACCGAGCAGCGAACATTCGCCGCCGTCGGGGTTGATGATGCCCATCGCGATGCGCATCATCGTCGTCTTGCCCGCCCCGTCGGGGCCGATGAAGCCGAATATCTCGCCCCTTTTTATCTCCAGGTCCACGCCGTCAAGGGCGCGCGCCGCGCCGAATCTTTTTGTCACGCCGTGGTAGGAGAGGATGGGGCCCTCTGCGGCCGCCGTCATAATATCGTGACGTCCGCCGGCATTCCGGGCTTGATGACGCCCTCCGTATCTTTAATTGAGATCTTGATCCAGAAGACCATATTCGCGCGCTCGTTCTGCGTCAGCGACATGCGCGGGTTATATTCGGCCTGCTGATTCACCTCGGTGACGGTGGCCTCGAAGGCGCGCTTAGGGAAGGGGTCGACATAGACGTTGCACTTCGCGCCCAGTTTGACGAGGCCGAGCTGCGTCGAAGGGATATAGAGCTTAACCCAGCAGTCCTCCATATCGCCGAGGGTGGCAATCGGCGCGCCGGCGTTCACGACGTCGCCTATCTGGTAATTCTTCGTCAGCACGACGCCGTCGGCGGGCGAGTAAAATTCTTTATAGCCCACGAGGGTCCTGGCTCTCTTGCAGGCGGATTCGGCGCGCGCGACATTGGCCTCCGCCGCCGCGATCTGCTCGGGGCGCATGCCGTTTTCCAACAGGCGCGCCTGGTCGGCGGCCGCCTTCATCGCGTTATAGGAGGCCTTCGCCGCCTCCGCGTAAAGCTCGGCGTCGCGCGCCGCCACCACGCCGTCGGCCGCCAGCGCCGCGAAGCGTTTTTCGTCGCGCCGGGCCTGCTCGTACTGAACCTTGCGCGCGGCGAGCTCGGCCCGCGCCCGCGAAACATCCTCCTTGCGGAAACCGTTTTTCAGCTCTTCGAGCTGCGCCCGCGCGCCCGCGAGCGCCGCCTCCGCCATCTTCACCTCGTCGTCCGCCCCGTCCATCGAAAGGCGCGCGATAAACTGGCCCTTTTTGACGCGGTCCGACTCCTCTATCGCCAGCTCCTCTATCCGTCCGCCGGCAAGCGCCGCCAGCTGCACCTGCGTCACCTCCACCGTTCCCGAGGCCCGGACGTATTTATCCTTGGGCTTTTCCTTAAAATAAATGGCGATGGAAGAACCGGCTATCAGCACCACAACGATCGCGATGAGGATTCTCTTACCCGTAAAAAATTCTGAGACCTTCATTTATGCTGCTCCCTTCGAAAACATTGCAAATGATTTTTTATTATCCATTCCTTGCTTGTAAAAGTCAAAGCGGAAACAACGTATCAGGAGGCGTCTTTTCGTTAATTTGTGCAAATTAACCTTAACCTCCGCCGTGAAAAGACAAAACAACGGGATGCCCGCGGCTGTCACCCCGGCCATCCCGTCCGCCAATCTTCGCTTCATCCCGCGCGTTCGCCTAAAAAAGGCGCTTCTTCCACAGCACCCAGATCGCGGCGATCGTCATCAGCACGGCGATAAAACCGACGAAGATGAAACCCAGCGGATGGCCCTCCCAGGGCACGGGAACGTTCATGCCGAAGAAGCTCGCGATCATCGTGGGAATCGCCATGACGATCGTGATCGAGGCGAGGAACTTCATCACGATGTTGAGGTTGTTCGAGATAACGGAGGCGAAAGCGTCCATCATCCCCGCGAGAACGTCGGTCTGAATCTGCGCCATCTCGATCGCCTGGTCGTATTCGACGCGCACGTCGTCAAGCAGCTCCTCGTCCTCCTCGCGGAATTTGATGATGTGGCTCACCTGCGGGTTGGAACAGAGGCGCAGCAACCGTTCGACGACCACCTTGTTGGAGCGCAGCGACATCGAATAATAGGTAAGTCCCTTCTGGAGGTCGAGCAGCTGAAAGAGCTCCTCGTTCTTCATCGATTTGCGCAGGTCCTGCTCTATCTGGTCGGAACGGCGCGTCATCTGGCGCAGGTCCTTCAGGAAGATCATCGCCGAACGGTAGAGGATCTGAAACAGAAGCCGCGTGCGCTTGAAGGTGCTGAAATAACGAAAGCGCGTCTCGGAAAAATTCTGGATGACGTCGTTGTACTCCTGGCAGATGGTGACGATATAGTCAGGAGTGATGATGATGCCGAGCGGTATCGTATCGTACTCATAAACGTGCGAATCGTGGTTTACCGGAACGTTGATCAGGACGAGAATGTGGTTGTCCTCGATCTCGATGCGCGAAGACTCTTCGGGGTCGAGCGCGGAACGGATGAAGTCCTGGGGCGCGCCCGTTATCTCCTCCACCGCGTTAAGCTCGTCCGCCGTCGGGCGCACGAGATTCATCCACGCACCGGTCTCTATCCGGTCCGGCGTCAGCTCGATGAGCTGTGACTCGGTAGTTTTTGTGATCTTTAACATAAAATTCCCTCCGTACCCGCTTCACCCGGGTACGGAACGGCCCGGGATCAGCAGCTGAAAATTAAAAAAGGTTGTCCCGCAGGTTCAGGACTGGGGCCGCTTGCGTCCATAAAAAAGATTCTCCCTTCCCAGACGAACGCCTGAAGCATTTACTTGACTGATAGAGTTTAGTCTTTCGGACAAAAGAGGTCAAGCGCGAGTTGCGGCCAGGTGGGCGGCGCGCGCGGGGCCAAGCAGCGCCCACGTCAGAAACGGAGAAAAAATGCCTCCCCACATATTAGGTATAGCCCGAAAATCGTTTCTGGCGGGTATAGCGCGCAATTTTAATTATAGATATACTTCAAGCGGCGGGTTCATGCTTTGTGCGTTGCCGAAGATCAGCCCGAAAAAAATAGGACGCCGCCGTTTCAATGAAAGGGTACCTATACCTTATAACTCCATTGCAGATAAAGACAGAAAAGGAGTGAGTTTTTCATCATGAAGAAAAATCTAACGTTGTACGCAGCGCTCTTAACCGCGATTTTCACGGCGGCGCTTGCCGGCGGCTGCGGCGGAGGCGGCGCGTCCTCGCCGCGCCTCTCGGCCTATTTGGACGGGGAGCTGCACGGCGCGCTGGCGCAGGCTCTCACGGAACAGCTGACAATTAGCGAACATGACGGCGTCTCCACGGAGAGAATGCTCTTCGTCAGCAAGCCCGACGGCAGCCTGCGCGGCGACGCGGCGGACGCCTCGGCGAAAAGAGCCCGGGCCGCGCTGGATGCCGGTCAAATCGTGGCGCTCGAACATGTGAACCAGCTGGAGATCAACGACTTCCTCTCCGGTATGGAGATGGAGCCGCTCAACATCCTCCAAAGCCCGGACGCGGAGGCGAACTTGAACAACGCGGCGGAGATTTTCGCGATGGAACGGCGCGGCGGACATAACTTCTTTTTCGTGGCGATAAGCGACGGCAATGTGATCCTTTCTCCCGACAGCCGTGAGGAATACAGCTATACCGTCAGCGGCGATTTTGAGGCGAAGGACGGGAAGGTAATAGCCGCTTCGCGCAATGTGAGCGCCGATTGGCCCGAAGCGCCGGCCGACGGCGAGACAGCGCGCGGCCGCGTCGCGGAGTTCCTCGACTGGGCCGCGTCGGGCGCCAAGCGGCTGGCGGCGCTCGAGGAGGCGCGCGACGGCGCGGAGGACGACCTGAAAGAGCTGGCCGAAGCCTGCGTCTGGGACGTCAACTGCTCAGAGAGCGGACAGAGCTTTACGCTGAGGTACACCATCTATTCCTGCCACAGCTTCAGCCAGAATCAGGATTACTACCTCGTCTCGCAGTCGGCGCAGCTCAACCCCTCCACGCTCTGGAAGAGGACGCAGGAGGGCCATGTGAATTGGCCGAACATCTATGAGCCGAAGCAGGAGGGGCATATGCGCCGCTACATCTTCCGCAATTACTGGGGGACCTCACCTGGAGGCAGCTCTCCGCTCGTCAAAAATTCGCCTGAAAACGCCAACGAGACTTCGACCGTGACCAGCGGCTTTTCGTGGTCGGCGAGCGGCTCGATCGGCTTCGCCGGCATGAGCGGCACGGGGAGCCTGAGCGGCGGCGTCTCTTACTCCTCTTCGCAGAGCTTCAATATCAGTGACTGCAAGGTGAACAACAACTGCGGCGGCGAAGGGCTTTCCTACCTCGCAAAGTGGGAATATGACCTTGCCGACCCCGCCAACGGCGACCCCCACTTCTATTGGTCGGAGCTGCGCGACGCGCCGCTGCTCGCGCGCAGCAACTTCCAGCCCGTCAACCAATGGGTATGGGTCGTCCCGCGCAGCTTTAGCGACGCTTATGACAATCTCAGCTTCGGCTCGGAATTCAAATGGACAAACGGCAAGAGCGAGGGGCAGATCAACTGCTTCTACATCAAGGCACACGACGCCGTGCACAGGGACTGGATGAGCGGCGACGTCTACTTCTGGGTTCCCGTGAAGAAGCCGCCGCTGCTCGTCCTTTCCCTGTCGCAGCTGGATTTCACAAAAAGCGGCGAGAGCAAGTCGCTGACCTTCGTCTCCGCCAAAGACTGGAAGGCGGAGAGCGGCCAGAGCTGGTGCAGCATAGAGGAAACTGCCGGCGGCGCGACAGGCTCGCAGGGAATAACTCTCCACGTCACCGCCGCCCCCAATGAGAGCGGCGCGAACCGCGAAGCCGTCGTCACGCTGAAATCGACCGACGGCAAGGAGAGCTGCAAGCTGAAAATATTCCAGTCGCAGTATTAACTTTGAAAAAATGAAGGAGCGCGGGGTTCCCCGATCGACGAGGGGCCCCGCGCTTTTCCGCCGCCCCGGCTACATCGCGCCCGCGGCGGTCGATTCCTCTATCATCCTATCCACATCCCGGCGCAGCGACTCCGGCAGGCCGAGGATGTCGAGCGAGAGGAAGCCCTTGATGATCAGCGACTGCGCCTCGGCCTCGGAAAGGCCGCGCGCCATCAGGTATTCCGTCTCCTCCTGATTTATCTTGCCCACCGCCGCCTCGTGCGACATCTCCAGGTCCTGGTGGCGCGCCTCCAGCTCCGGTATCGCGTGAATCATGCCCCGGTCGGAGAGCAGCAGGCCGTTGCACTCGAGATGCGCCTTGACGCCGGCCTCCTCGCCGATGAGATGTCCGCGCGCGTATATCTCGCCGCCCGTGGAGACGGTGCGCGAGACGATCTCCGCGCGGCTGCCCTTCCCGCGCAGGTAAACGCGCGAACCGGTGTCCATCTTCGAACCGGGGCCCGCCATCAGCACGGTATTGAAGGTGGCGACGGAGTTGTCGCCGTTGAGATAGACCGTCGGATACATCTGTAAGTCCTTCGCCGGCTTGAGACAAATATAATTGGAAATGTAACGCCCGCCCTCTTCGACGACGACGACGGTGCGCGGACGCACCGACATCTCCTCGGCCCAGTCGTGGACCATCGTGAAAGAGAGGGTCGCGCCCTTCTTGACATACATCTCGGAGACGCCGACATGCAGGCCGGAGCGCACGTGCGGCCCGGAGGCGCAGCCCGAAATAATATTGAGCTCCGACCCCTCCTCGGCGATGACGATATTGTGCACGTCCTGCGCGAGCGCGTCGGTCTCGATATACATGCAGGCCTGCACCGGATAATTCACCTTCGCGCCCTTCTCGGTGCGGATAAAATAGCCGCCCTCGGCGCGCTTGGCCACCCGCTCGGTAAAGACGTCTTTTTCCTGATCTATGATCTTCCAGCAATAATCTTTGAGCCCGTCATACTTAAAGAGCGCGTAAGAGACCGGCGTCAGCTCCACGCCCTTGAGGTTGGAATTGCAGTAGACGGTGTTATGGTCGGCGTGCACGAAAGTCCCCGCCGACTTCTCCGCCCCGTCCACACCGGCGCGCGAAATCCGCTCGCGGTCCTCCGCCGGCAATTCAGCGATATCTTTTACCTCCTTGTGAACGGGAGCCTCGGTCTTAAAATCGCCCAGACGCTCCTCGACGCGAAAATCCTTCATCAGCCGTTTCTCCTTTCACAGCCCGCGCAGCGGAAACATTCGGTATAGCCGTGGCTTCTGATCTCGCCGAGCAGCTCGGAGGCGTTTCCCGAACAGACGACCTCGCCGTTCATCAGCACATGCCCCTTGTCTACATAGAGGTGGTCCATGATCTGCCCCGTGTGCGTGATGATGAGGCCGGCCCTGTAATTCTCACGGCGGCTCTTTATCGAACGGCGGCAGGCCGCGCCCTCGAAGTCCTCGCGCCCGAGCGCGATGCGCGCCGCCTTGCCGATCAGCGCCATATTCTCCAAATCGACGCCCGACTCCGGCTCGTCAAGGCAAACGAGCTCCGGCGACTGCAAAATGATCTGCAGCATCTCCGTGCGTTTCATCTCGCCGCCCGACAGCCCCGCGTTGATCTCGCGGTCCAGAAACTCCGCGGCGTCGAGCTTCGCGGCGGCCATCTCGAGCTCCTCCGGCGAGAGGGACCGGCGGCCAAAGGAGATGAGCGAGCGCAGCGTCACGCCCCTGATCGTCGGCGGACGCTGAAAAGATATCCCCACGCCGAGCCGCGCGCGTTCGTCAATCGTCGCGCCGGTGATGTCCTCCCCCTTAAAATATATCGCGCCCCGCGTGATCTTGTAGCGCGAAAAGCCGATTACGGTATTCAGCAGCGTCGTCTTGCCCGAGCCGTTGGGGCCGAAAAGCGCGTGTATCTCTCCCTCGCCGACCGAAAGCGAAACGCCCTTCAGCACCTCCCGCCCTTCCACAGAGACGTGCAGATCCTCTATTTCCAGTAATTTATCGCCTGTCATCGGTAAAGACCCATCCCTTTCACAAAGCAGATTCGAGAGAAAAACCGCTCCCCCTCATAAACCAAAGTATATATCTTTATCAGGGTTTATAAAAGCATAAAAGAGGCGGCGGCATAACAAACCCGCTAAAAACTGTCAGCAAAATTAACTGTAGTTTTAGTTTTTCTGGCGTTCTAAAGGACAGGCGCATGAAAACACAAGAAGCCGCCGGTCAATGCAAATATCCGTAATCTTGTACAACCATCGCCCTTTGCCCCAAACGCCAGACCCCGTTCAGAGCCGCTGGCGGAATTATCTTACCGCAGCGTTCACAAACGGGGTCTGGCATCTTCAAAGCGCGTATCAAACGACAGTAAAAACGAGTTATGCTACTTTTGAAAATTTAATTTTCGAGCAGCGGCAGACCGTTCTTTTAGAACTCCCAGCTCACGCCAAGGTTAATCTGCCATTTCTTTTCTATATCGGCGCCAAACGTTTTTAGGATATCGCCGTAGAGGTATGCTTTTTCAGAGAGCTTTACATTGATTCCGCCTCCTACTTCCAACCATGTATCACTATGGCCGCCCTCGTGATATAGCTGCTGCCCATTCAGCCTTAAGGTCATATCGCCGTCACCGGCAAACTCTCGATATATATTGGCCTTAATGTAATAAGCGGAATTACCGTCAAGATTACGCCCTGCAATAAAACCGGCTCTGCCAATAAAACTGTTTATGGCATCCTTTTCTATATCGATCCCTCTGTCAGTCGTATAAGAGCCGCCTCGCATATGACCGTATACCAGTTGGGCTTGTGGTTCTACAAACCAACCGGATCGCAGGGGAATTGTTTTGCCGACCTCACAGCTCATACTATATCCCCACGCCTTATAGTCAAACCCGTCTTCAATCTCATAAAAGCTTTTCATCTCCGTCGAGACTCTTCCCGCACGTATCACTATGTCACTGTAAAAACCGTCGTCTCTATAGTTTGTGTTATACAGGCTTAGGCCGACGTTATTATTGTC
This sequence comes from Synergistota bacterium, assembly GCA_023450745.1. Lineage (GTDB taxonomy): Bacteria > Synergistota > Synergistia > Synergistales > Synergistaceae > Cloacibacillus. The sequence goes on along the minus strand of JAEXGR010000038.1, from coordinate 27,350 downwards.
TCCGCTGCCCTGTGTGTAATTTGCGGAACCCCTGACATAATCGATCGCCGCGCCATACACGTTGTTGCCGTTGGTCTTATCTATACCCATCTGATATGTCTGGTAATTGCCGTCGAAGAGGTCCGCCGATAATTTCCCGGCTTTAACTCTTGCCCAGGCACCGGTTCCTTTCTTACCGCCGCGCAAAATTGACGCGCGCTTACGAAGCGTATCGTCCAGGATGCTGTTTCTCCATAGGCCATAGCCCGCTTCAACAGCGCCGACAACCGACTGCGTCGAGGGGTTGGGGGAATATTCCAGTTTGGTCAAATACCAGTCATCGCCTATTTTTTCCACGACAGGAGTCGTATCCCAAAGTCCATAATAGGTTTTGCCTTCAAAAACAGCATTGCCGCTGGCGTCGCTCACAAGAAGAAGTTTTTTGGCACCGGTTACTTTATCGGCGATCCGTTGACTTGCGTCATTTACTTCTATATATTGTTTCCCGCCGTTTGCCGCAGTTGTAATAACGATCTTATCGCCGTCCGTTTCACTGGCAAGGTCTGTATCCATTCTGAAAACAGAACCGCTGCCGTTGAGGGTGCCGATCGTCAGCGTCTGGTATCCCGCGTCATGCCCCATATTAATTACCGCCGCGCTGGCGTCCAGTTTGGTGATATCGCTTGCGGCGGTGACATTCCATACGGCATTATTTTTCAAACCGAGATTAATAACGCCGTCGGCTCCCGTGGTATCTGTACGGTGGGCGGCTCCTTCTATCAACACATTTCCATCGGCCGTCACATTCAAGTCCGCATAGTTTTTGCTTATCATATTTCCGCGCAGGAAACTGCCGTCCGCATCCATCAGCAGGTTTACCGCCGCACCGTCCGCAGCGTACAAATCGCCCGTGGCGCGAACCGAAGCGCCGCCGGTTTGATTAATATTGACAGTGGTTCCATCTCCATATGCGGCTACTATATAATCTGCCCTCAGCGCGGTCGGGCCGTTAATGTTAATAATGTTTTTTGCGTTATTGCCGCTAGCTGAGGCATATATTCCCGTAGATTCCTCCGCGGCGGCGGCTTCAAGCGATAATCCGTTGGAAAAATCTGCCGAATTCAGCGCGTCGTCGCTTGTCGCGCTGAAATACATGCCATAGGCATAGCTGTTCTCTGCTATTGACGTAATCGTCGCCGGGCCAGCAAAGCTATACATGTTGCTTGAACCGCTCTCTGCACCGCTCTGAATCCCAACGGCATATCCAGTACCTGTCGAGGTGGTCGTTATTTCTGCGGTATCCAGAAACCGAAAAATATTTTTTCCGCCTGTTTCCGAGGCTGCCCACCCGCCCCAAGCGGAGGCTCCTTTGCTCTTAAAGGAAGTTCCCTTCTCAAAGGTAACATTATTTGTTCCAGATTCGATCGTTTTAAAATATAATCCAACGGCGGTAGGCGCCGTAACATTAAACGTGGAAACGCCTTTAAAGGCCAGCTCATTGCTGCCTTTCAGGCCATTTGTTCTCGCCATTACCGCATAAGCCTGTTTTCCCGCATCTGCGGTCAAAACAACATCTTTATTAACCGTAAAATTGTTTCGCCCGTCAGAATTGGCGGACAGGCGTATACCGTATATGTTACCGGCGGCTGTAAAAGCAGCGTTCAGATTTTGAAATTCAGCGTCCATAGTATTTGCATAATATGTGTTTTGCATGTGGATCCCAGATAGGGCACCTCTCGCGGTGTTTTCAAGATTTAACGCCGTGTCGCCCGTTGTCTTAAAGACGTTGTTAACCAAGTATGTGCCAGAGCCCATTGAAAAACCGTCAAGATAGATGCCGTAAAGCCCACTGCTTACACTATCCTTTGCCGTGATTTGCAATCCGTTCATATCGACAAAAACCCGTTCTCCCGGAGACCACGAATTCTCGCCTACCTTGATCATATAGTATTCGCTTTTATTCTTCCCGAGAGACTCCAGCGTCAGCGTTCCCGTCCCCGTATATGTGCCGGTGAGCCCGCAATTTGACAGCATGAGCAAGTGCGCAAATGAGGCGCTGCCGTCATCTCTGATAATAATATTGTCCGCGCCCCAATTGCGGTCGGTCACTGAGAGATTCCCGGGGGTATCAATAACCACATCAGCAGCGTAAAGCTTTTGAGCGCCTCCCTCCCACGAAAACACACACACGATCACTGTGATAATAAAAAATATATTTTTCCAAATTTTAATCACAATACATCCTCCTGACCAGTCGCGCTTACCGCCTCACAGGTATAAACGAAGAAAAGAAAGCGGGCAATATACGCTGTAAAGCGATCCGTTAAGTCTTCAAACTTTAACAAGCAAGCGCATTCCTTTAAAATAAAGTTGAACAAATAATATTAAAAGCCCAGCGCAAATGCAGATCCGGCTGAGCAGGTGGGACTCCGGCAGGCACAAAAAACACGCTTGGTGGTACAACGCGTCCATAGATGAATGGCGGCTCCTGTTTTTGTATCTTTTTTCGTTTTTGGAAAAGTAAACCGGCTAAGAATAAAAAAATCTGGTAAGAATAAAACCTTATGGGTATCACGCCTGCGTGGGAGCGCCCCCCCCCCGCAACAAAGTTGCAATAAAATTAAACTACACATATCGCCTTTTATCATTAATACCCTATCCTCACCTATTTTAAACTTGCCCAGCGAGTCTATGTTATCAAAAGGCCAGTGGCAAAGTAGTATCCGCTGGCGGCACAGGCTGCCGTCAGCGGATACTACTTTGCCACTATTTTGTCCAAATAAAAAATTATTCCGCAGAGAAACGCGGCGTTAGCTTCAGTTTTGCCGGCGGCGCTAATTTCCGTCCAGGTCGTTCGGCGCAAAGTGGAAAAGTTTTGTATAATCGCGGCGAATGGCCACCGTCGCCTTCAGGCCGGTCAGGTCGTAAACCACCGACCATTGGGTCATGCTTGTCGATTCTTCCGTCTCGGGCTGGCTGACCAGCGCAAGCAGCGCCATCGCCTCTTTTTCCGAGAGGATGTCCTTTTTGAAAGCCAGGACCGATTTCAATATCTCGTAGCGGTCTTTGCCCTTGCCCTGTCCCTTCATCGCGGGATCGAGGTAGAAGTTTGTGACATAGTTCGCGTCCAAGACCGACATTTTGCCGGCGCTATATTCTATGACCACGCTGCGCCCGGAAGCGTCCGCGGCGAGAAAGTGAAAGTCGGCGTCGGGCATCGCGGAGTACATGTCATATCCATCCAGCAGGGAGACCGCCTCGTCCACGGTAGCGGCGCGGTCAAGCATCAGGCGCAGCGCCACGGAGGTCATGATACGGCGCTTCCCCGAGCGCTGCCGTGCCGGTTCGCCGTCGAGTTTGAGCACGCTGACGGCCAGCCCTTTTTCGTTCATGCCGTCCATGACCATGTAGGGAAAGGCGACGGTCATGGAGAGGTCCGCCCTGCCGTCGCTGAGGCTGCCGATGCCGTAGTTTAGCCAGCCCGCGTCGACAAGCCCGATGGACAGGTAACCGTCTTTGGGAGCGGTGCGGAGCAGCACCGCCGTCATCTCCATCTTGTAGTCGAAATTGCGCCCGTAAAGGACCCGTCCGCCCGCCGTTTTGGCGGTAAAGGCGCTACACCCGGCGTCGATAGCGGGAGTGATCAGCGGGGCGCCTTTCAGCAGGTTTTCCCGGATAAACGCGACGCAGGAGCGCACGTCGTCTGCGTTGGCCCGCAGCATCTCGTTCAGTTTATAGTCCGCCGTGTAGTCCATCGTGTAGAGTTTGCCGCCGTCGATATCCCTCAGCGTCGCTGCCGATTCGCGCTGCGCCTTCGTGGCAAGGTAGGCGGCGGGGTTTTTTGCCGCCTCCGCCTCTTTCTGTGCGTATGGCAGCGCCCCCGCGCAGATCAGTATGAGCGCCGCGAGCATTGTTTTCTTTTTCATTCGGTTACCTCCCGTTTGACATTTTGACCGCCGGCCCTCTCGGCTACGCTGTGAAAAATGGCGGCCGGCATGGCCCGTTTAGATGTTGATTTACAGCGTACCGCACGGGAGGCGTAAGCGGCAGCGGCGGGCGGCGGGGCGCGGCACGGGAAAAATACGGATTCAACGACGAAAACAGGCCGCCCGACGCGGGCGGCCTGTGGCTTTTGAGCTGTAAAGGGTTTTGCGCGATTAACGCTTTGAGAACTGCTTGTTCGCGCGCGCGCCTTTGAGTCCGACCTTTTTGCGCTCGACCATACGGGAGTCGCGGGTCAGGAGTCCGGCTTTCTTGAGCACGGGGCGCACGTTGGGATACATCTTTAGCAGCGCGCGCGCGACGCCGAGGCGGATGGCTCCGGCCTGGCCCGTGAGGCCGCCGCCGTGGGCATTCACAAAGACGTCTATCTTGCCTTCGACGCCCGCCGCCGAAAGAGGCTCTACGGCCTGCGAGGCCCAGTAGAAGCGGGGAAGGTAGTCTTTTACTTCACGATTGTTGATGAGGAACTGGCCCGTGCCCTCGCAAATGCGCACGCGGGCGATAGCGTTCTTTCTTCTGCCTGTTCCCCAAAGAAATTTTTTATCTGCCATTTTATTCCACCCCTATCCTTAGTCTATCTGCTCGGGCTTCTGGGCCGCGTGCGGATGCGCCGCGCCGGCGTACACTTTGAGTTTACGGTACATGTCGCGGCCAAGCTTGGTCTTCGGGAGCATGCCCCATACCACGCGCTCAACGAGGCGCTCGGGACGGCTCTCGAGAACCTGTTTGTAGGTGAGGACTTTGAGTCCGCCGGGGTGTCCCGTGTGTCTGGCGATGGTGGACTGGGTAAGTTTATTGCCGGTGAGTCCGACTTTCCCGGCGTTGATGACGACCACAAAGTCACCGGTGTCCACGTGGGGGGTGTAGGTGGGCTTGTGCTTGCCTGAGAGTATACGGGCTACCTGTACTGCGAGACGGCCAAGGGGCTTGTTTTCCGCGTCGATGATGTACCATTTACGCTCGACTTCTTCACCTTTGGCCATGAAGGAACGTGTGCCTATCATGGATCTTCCTCCTTAAGAAAGAGAGTCTAATTCTTTGTTTTATTTTTTCGTTTTATATCTCAAAGCGCTTTCTACCGATTCCCTTCTGCCGTGGCATACGCGCCCTTACGTAACTTCGGGCGCCGGCAGGGGAGACGCTCCCGGCGGTCGTGGGGGAGAGCCGGGCGGCGGGGCTAGAGCGCGCGTTTAAGCTTCGGGTTCGGTATTATTCCCGGCAGACGGCCTCGCTTCGCGATCGGCCTGCCGTTTACCATTTTTATGTCCATCGTCATGTCACGCTGCGCGCCGCTGGTGATGTAGCTACCGACGCCATAGACGTCCGCGCCCGCTTCGTTCATGATTTTGATGCGTTCGGGGGTCAGGCCGCCCGTCGCGATTATCTGCACTTTGTCAAAGCCCGCAGTGTCAAGCCGCCAGCGGATTTCGCGCACCAGGTCGGGGGTGACGCCGCCGCGTTCGCCGGGGGTGTCGAGGCGGATGCCGGAAAGCTTGTCGCCAAGGGCCTCCGCGACCCGCATCGTCTCTTCCGCCTCGTCCTTGAAGGTGTCTACGAGGACGATTCGCGGCTCTTCCGCGGGGACCTGCGCGTCATAGAGTTTCGCCAGTTTCACCGTGTCGCCGACCATCAGGATCGCCGCGTGCGGCACCGTGCCTTTGGGTTCTTCGCCGCAGAGTTTTGCCGCCAGGATGCAGCTCATCGCGCTGCAGCCGGCGATTTTCGCCGCGCGCTCCATTACGGGGGCGATGGCGGGATGGACGTGGCGCGCGCCGAAGCAGAGGACGCTTCTGCCCTCCGCCGCCGCCACGCATTCTTTGGCGGCCGTGGCCCAGCCGGTAGACGAGGCGAGCATGCCCAGAAGGACGGTCTCGTAGAGGCCGAAGGATTCGTAGGTGCCGGTGATGCGCATCAGGACTTCTTTCGCCTCGAAGCTTTCGCCCTCGGCGAGCGTCTCTACCTGCGGCGGGCGCGGCAGTTTACGGAAGAGGTTGAGGACTTCTTCCGCGCCGGCGAAGGTGCCCGGCTTGCGGGTGAATACTTCGGCGACTACGGGGGTGTCGAGGAGTCCCGCGGATCTCAGGACGTCGCGCGTTTTGAGAAAGTAGATGTCTGTCGTCCAGCCAGTAAGAATTTCCTCATGGGTCGCGGAGAAGAGGCGCCCGTCAATGTGCTCGTAGGAGGCGATGTCTTTCTGGCCGTCCAGGGGTTTTAAGGTCATATCGCTGTCCTGCTATCTGACTACAACCTGGAGTATCGAGATAACCATGAAGGCTCCCATGAGCACCGCCGTGACCTTCGTGAGGCCGGACATGCGCTGCCAGGTGCCGTTATTCATGTCGGCCTGCGTACCGCCGCCGCCGAAGGAGCCGGTAAAGCCGCCTGATTTTCTGTGCTGCATCATTACGACAGCAATGAGTGCGAGACAAACAAGGATGTGAATTATTCCAAGAATAATTTTCACAAACCACACCTCCAAAGTTTTCTAAATAAAGAGGCAAAAGCCACGGCTTCGCCCTAGTATTTTACATACCACGTACAGCGTATGATTGTACCACAGGTATGAGCATTTCGGCTATACCTTTTACGGCCATTGCGCGGTGAGAAATTTTATTTTTTATTTCGTCGCCGAGTTCGGCGAAGGTTTTATCAAAGCCGTCGGGAACGAATATCGGGTCGTAGCCGAAGCCGGATTCTCCCGCCGGCTCCCGCGTCAGCCGCCCTGAGCAGTATTTCGTCACGACGAGCGGCTCGTCTTTTCGCGGGAAGACGACGGCGATGGCGCAGGCAAAGCGCGCGCGGCAGTCCTGCTTGTCTTTCATTTCGCCAAGCAGCCAGTACATCCGGTCGCGGTCGCTGCCTGCCGCGGCGCGCGCGGAATGTATTCCCGGCGCTCCGCCCAGCGCGGCGGCTTCCAGGCCGCTGTCGTCGGCCAGCGCCGGCAGTCCCGCGGCCGCGGCCCAGGCGCGGGCCTTGAGCAGCGCGTTTTCCGCGTAGCTCTCTCCCGTTTCGTCTACGTCAAGCGGCTTTTCAAAGTCCCCGCCGAAGAGCAGTTCTATCCCCAGCGGTTCGAGCTGCGCCTTCATCTCGCGGTATTTTCCGCGGTTGGTGCTCGCTAATATCATCTGCATTTTTCAAACAGCGCCTCTTCTTCTTCGCTGAGCGCCAGCGCTTCGCGCTGTTTCTGGTGGATGTCCGAGATGCCGCTCCAGCCGAGGTCTATTATCTGCGCAAGCTCCGCGTATGAGAAGGAGCCGCCCTCTCCCGTGCCCTGGAGTTCGATGAAGTCGCCGCTTCCGGTCATGACGAGGTTCGCGTCCACCTCCGCCGTCGAGTCCTCTTCGTAGCAGAGGTCGAGCATCGGCGTCCCCGCCACTTTGCCGACGCTGACGGCGGCAATCTGGTTTTTCAGCGGTATGGCTGGTATCCGGCCACTTTCGCGAAGCCAGCGCAGCGCGTCGAAGAGGGCGACAAATCCCGCGGTGATGGCGGCGGTACGGGTGCCGCCGTCGGCCTGAATCACGTCGCAGTCGATGGTGACCGTCCGTTCGCCAAGTTTCGTCATATCCACCGCCGCGCGCAGGGAACGGCCGATGAGCCGCTGTATCTCGCTGCCGCGCGCGTTCTGTTTTCCCTTGCTGATGTCGCGCGGGCTGCGCTGGTGCGTCGAGCGCGGGAGCATCGCGTATTCCGCGGTGATCCAGCCGTTGCCGGAGCCGCGCATGAAGGGAGGGATTTTTTCGTCGACCGAGGCGGTGCAGAGCACGTGGGTATTGCCCCACTTGATAAACGCCGACCCCTCGGCGTAGCGGCTGACGGCGCGTTCAAGAAGGACAGGACGCAGCGAGCCGGCGCCGCGCCCGTCTATGCGAATCAGTTCCGGCATCTCAGTCGGCCCTTTCCCAGGGCTGGGTGAGGTCCACGGGGTTTTTATCGGCGATCTCTTTAGCGTTTATGTAGAATTTTATCTTCCGCAGCGGCGGGAAGTTCTCCCGCGCCGTTTTGACGAATCCGCTGAGCAGACGCTCGGCCTTGGCTTTGCCCAGACTCTTGAGCGAGCTCTGGAAGGAGGGGGTCATGTTGATATAGAGCCAGTCGCCGCTCTGGAAGAGCTCGTTGATGGCGGCGGCGGGGTCAAGCGCCTTCGTCTCTTTCAGGCTGTCGACATACATCGACATGACCTTTGAGATGTCGTCTTCTTTCGTGCCGCCGCCGGTTATCTCGATGCTGCGGCTCTGGAAGCCGTCGCCCTCGGGCACGTAGATGGTGTATTTCATATTGGAGACGGGAACGCCCTCCGTGGCGGCGGATTCTTTGACCTCGGCCCCTTTGCCGTAGACGCTGCCGATGCGTTCGCCGCCCTTTTTGTCGGACCAGCTGAAGAAATAGTTGGTGGCAAGGTAGCCGCAGGCGAAGAGGATGACCATCAGCGCCCCCCAGGCGAAGATACGGACGATTTTGGGCGCTTTGGGAGCGTATTCTTCCTCGTCTTCGTCTTCGTAGCCGTAGTCGTCCTCGTCTTTTATGCGTCTTTTAACGCTGCCGCGGCGCGCGGCGCGCCGTTCTTCCTCTTCTTCCATTTCGCGCTCGCGCAGCGATTTGCGGGGACGCGGCGCGCGCGGCTCTTCCAGCAGCTCCTCCGCCTCTTCCTCGCGTTCTTTTATGACGCCGCGGCGGCGCACCGCCGGCGAGTCGTAGCTTTCGTCTTTTTTATCGCGGATCACAAAGTGCCGCTGTCTTCCCTCAGAATCCCTCATCAACAGTCCTCCCTATGGGTCTTTTCCTCTCTCCCGGCCGCGCTATCTCTGCGTGGGATGCTCTTTGATGTACTGAACGATCCCCTGCGCGATGCTGCGGCAAAGCGCCTCCCTGTAGGAGGCGGAGTTGAGCTTCCTGGCCTCCGCGGCGTTGGTGAGGTATCCCATCTCCACGAGCACGGCCGGCATTCCCGCCCCGCGCAGGACGAAGAAGGGGGCCTGCGCCACCTTTCTCATCGGCATGGAGCCCGACTTCGCCGCTTTGTGCATCACCTCGGCCAGCATGGTGCTTTCGTTTATTTTATCATTTTGCTGCATGTCTCCCAATATTTTCAGCAGCAGCTGCGTCTTTTTGTCGGCGCGCTGCACGTCGGCGGCGCTTTCGGCCCCGGCGGAGATTTCTTTGTTTTCCGCGATGGCCAGGTTCATCGCGTCTTTGTCCGAGGGAAGGGCCATGATGTAATATTCAAGCCCCGCTACGCTCGAGCGTCCTTTGGGCATCGCGTTGCAGTGGAGGCTGACGAAGACGTCGGCGTCGTGTTTGTTCGCGAACGCGGTGCGCTCCGCGAGCTTCAGATAGACGTCGGTCCGGCGTGTAAGTCTCGCGTCGATCCCATACTGCCGCAGCGTTTCACCGAGCTGGAGCGCGGCTTTGAGGTTGACGTCTTTTTCCCGCACCCCGTTTGCCGCCGCCCCGGGGTCATGCCCGCCGTGGCCCGCGTCCACGACGACGATCGGGCGCTGCTTCCCGCTGAAGGCGGCAACGGGCGCTGCCGGCGTATATTTTTCCTCGGGCTCCGCGCTCTGCGGCGCGGGCGCCGGTTCCGCGGGCGGGATCTTCACGACCGGCGTCTTGGCCTCTTCCGCGGCCCGGACCGCCGCTTGCGGCTCCTGTTCCGCAGCTTTAGGCGCGGCCGCCGCGGCCTCGCCCCAGCGGAAGGCGGCGGGTTTGCCTATCGCGGCGTAGAAGTGGCCGAAGGCGGAGGCCACGGACTTAGCCTCTCCCCACCAGTGTCCGTCTGTATTGCTGACCGGCAGCGGGAAGCTGATGATGCTGCCGGCGGCGCGGACCACATTCGAGGCGTTCCAGAATTCGATCTTCTTGCCTTCCAGCACCACGATGATCGCGGAGGCGTCGGTCTTCGGGATGAAGCCGAGCGACGAGATCACCTCGTCGATGGCGACCTCCTGCATGGCGCCGTTCCGGCGCATCGCGACGTCGCCCTTTTTCACATCCCCGTTCCAGAAGGAGAGGGTCTCCGCGGCGAAGGCGCAGGAGGCGCACAAAACGAAGAGCGACGCCAGAACTGTCAGCAGTCCCGTGAATATTTTTTTATTTACCCGCAATGACAACATTTTCAACCACCAACGTAGGCGCCGCCGTCGAGCCCGAAAATTTCAGGTCGGAGGCCGCAGCCGAGATATTTTTCATAAATTCTAACAGATTTGAGGCCATCGTGACGCCGCTCACCGGCGTCGTAAGCTCGCCGTTCTCTATACGGCGTCCTTTGGCGCCGATCGAGAAATCGCCGCTGATCGGGTCAATGGTGTGCAGCCCCATGAATTCCGTCACGTACATGCCGTTTTTTATGCGCGACCGCAGCGCCTCCGGGCTCTCCGCGCCGGCTTCGAGGATGAGGTTCGTCGTCCCCACGTCGGGCAGCGAGGACATGCCGCGCGAGCAGTTGCCCGTAGAGCGGACGCCGTCCTTGATGGCGTACTGCATGTTATAGAGGAAGGCGTTCGCCGCGCCGTTTTTTATCAGCTCGGTGCGCCCCGTCGGGACGCCCTCGGAGTCCCACGACGAACTGCCGGGCTTCCAGGGGATGCGCCCGTTATCGGTCAGGTTCACGCAGGGGGAGGCGACAAGCTCTCCGAGGCGGCCCTTCATCATCGAACGCCCGCGATGCACGTCGGAGGCGCAGAAGAGGCCGCCTATCACATCGACGAGCGAGGCCGCCGTCTCCGGCTCTATCATGATGGTATAGCTCCCGGTGTCTAGCTGCCGGCCGCCGAGCGACGCGACGGTCTGTTCCACCGCTGTGCGCGCGCTCTTCAAGATGTCCAGCTCGTCAAGGCGCAGGGCCTCCATGCCGTAGCCGCCCATCTCGGTGAATTCGCCGGTCTGGGCGAGCACCAGAACTCCGCAGTTCGCGCTCGAGCCCTCCTCCCAGCCGGAGAGCCCCTTCGTCGTCGCGAAGAAGGAGGCGCCCCAGCCGTCGCGCCACGAGGCGGAGCGCACGGAGACTACGCGGCTGTCGAGCGACCGGGCCTCCGCCGTCATCTCAAGGCAGAACTTCATCCGGTCCGCGGCGGTGAGCTCACGTATCCGCCCGTCTTCCGCCTCAAGCTCGCCGCAGCGCACGAGCGGCCCGTCGTAGAGGGTAATGCCATCCTCCGGCTCCGAGGCCAGCGCGTTGTGCAGGCTCCACTCGACAAGCGAATCGACGGAGGCCCGGTCGAGCCGGCTGCCGTACGCTATCCCCTGCCGGCCGTCCGACATGATCGTCCTGACGCCAATCCCCGACGAAGAGCCGGAGGTGCATTCTTCCGTCTCGCCGTCTTTGAGCGTCAGCCCGCTGCCGCAGCCCTCGCTGTAGAGGACGTCGGCGCCCCACGCACCCTTTTTTACCGCCAGATCAAGCGCGTGGGCGGCAAGCGCCTCTACTTCGCCATGCGGAAGAAACTTTATCACGCCGAAATTACCTCCAGAATGATCGCGGCGGCGCGCTCCACATCCTCACGGTCAACGTCGAGGTGCGTGACGAACCGCGCGCGGCGCGGCGAGATCATATGCGCGAGCAGTCCCTTTTCCAGGCAGCGCGCCTCAAATTCCAGATCGCCGATCTGTCCCTCTTTGAGAGGGAAAAAGACCATGTTCGTCATATTCGGCACCTCTTCCACATCGACGCCGCCCCTTTTCAGCAGGTCGGCGAGCAGCGCGGCGTTGGCGTGGTCCTCAGCGAGGCGCGCGACGTTGTTTTTCAGCGCGTAGAGCCCCGCCGCCGCCGCGATCCCCACCTGACGCTGCGCCCCGCCGAGGCGTTTGCGCCATTTTTTCGCGCCCTCGATGAATTCGCGCGAGCCGCAGAGCATCGAACCAAGCGGCGCGCCAAGTCCCTTGGAGAGGCAGAACTGCACCGAATCGACCTCGTCGGCGTATGCCCGCACCGCCACGCCATGGCGGACCGCCGCGTTGAAGACGCGCGCCCCGTCAAGGTGGACGTGGAAGCCGAGACGCCGGCCTTCGCGCGCGGTAAGGGCGAAACGTTCCGGCGGCACGGCGACACCGCCCGTGTAGTTGTGGGTGTTCTCAAGCGCCAGTATCGTCGTCTCGGGATGGTGGATGTCGCCGTCCGCCCTGCTCGCTCCGGCGAGTTCCGCGGGCGCGGGGATTCCCTCGTCGTCGTTCAGCGGATATGGGCAGAGCCCCGCGACGGCGGAAAAGCCGCCGACCTCGGCGCACCACACATGAGAACGCTTGCCGGCGAGCAGGCTTTCGCCGTGGCGGCCTGCCGTCGTAAAGGCGAGCAGGTTGCCCATCGTTCCCGAGCAGGCAAAGATGGCCGCCTCTTTTCCCGTTATCTCCGCCGCGTATTTGCAGAGCGCGTTTGAGGAGGGGTCGTCCTCGTATATGTCGTCTCCCACCTCGGCGGCCGCGATGACCCGGCGCATCTCCGCCGACGGCTTGGTAACGGTGTCGCTTCTAAAATCCATTATTTTATGATACATATCTATTCTTCGTCCTCCTGTTTGTATTTGTCTCAGTTTATGTATTTGCGCCCAGCAAACGCGGGGCGCGGCCAACGGTCAAAAAACGCGAAAACTCCGGCGGTGAATCCCCCGGCTTTCGCCGCCGAAAGGCGGCGGCTATCAGTGTAGTATAAAACCGGCGGTTCGCCTATCTTATTCCCAATCTGGCCCAGGGCAATATGTCGTCGCTCACCGGTATGCCAAGCTCGACTCCCGGGCTGTTGCCGCCGTGAAAATCCGACCCCGCCGTCGTGAAGAGGCCGAACTTCCCCGCAATTTTCAGGTGGCGATAGGTCGTCTCCGGCGAGTTGGCGCCATAGACGGCCTCTATCCCCCACAGTCCGGCCTCCTTGAGCCTGAAAAGGAGCGCTTCCAGCCCTTCGTCGTCAAGCCGGCACTGGAAGGGGTGCGCGAGCACCGCCACGCCGCCCGCGCCGCGGATGAGCGAGATGCACTCTTCCGCGGAAAGCCGTTCGCGCGCGACATAGGCGGCGGCTCCCCGGCCGAGGTATTTTGTGAAGGCCTCCGCGGTGCTGCCCGCGTAGCCTTTGTTGATCAGGAGCCGCGCGATATGCGGGCGGGCGACCACCTCGCCGCCGGATATCTCCCGCGCCTCTTCGATGGAGACGTCGACGCCGAGCCCCCGCAGCTTTTCGCATATCAGAAGGTTGCGCGCGTCGCGCCGCCCACGGATATAATCCAGCCGCGCCTCCAGCTCTCCGGCTCCCGGCGATATCCGGTAGCCCAGGATGTGAAGCGTGAAGGGAGCCTCCGCCGAGAGCTCGATGCCGCAGAGCCCCTTGATTCCCTCCCTCGCGCAGGATCTCATGAACGGGATAAGCCCGGCGGTCGTGTCATGATCCGTAAGCGCCAGCAGCGAAAGCCCGCGCCTGCGCGCCGCCTGCGCGATCTGCCCGGGGGTGAAGGTGCCGTCGGAATAACGGCTGTGCACGTGCATATCAATCAGGATCATCGGAGCCGCCCTCCTCGCCGGCAGCAGCGTCGGAGGCCTCGAACATATAGAGCTCATGGCCGATTATCATCGCCGCGAGCGAAAGCTTCGCCACGTCCTCTTCGCCGAACGCTCCGGCGGTGCCGGCCTCCAGCTGCAGCACTCCGAGCTTTTCGGCGCGCGCCGTGATCGGCACGGAGATCAGCGAGAGCGCGTCGCGGTCCAGCGGCTGGTCGCGCCCCGTAGACACCCGCGCGACATTCAGCGGGCGCCCCGAGGCAAAGACCTTCCAGTGTGCGCCGCCGTTTCGTTTCAGAACGCGGCCCGGCTGGCCGAAATGGTCGGGAACATAGAGGCAGCCCTCGATGTCGGCAAGGATGATGAAAACGGCGGCGTCGGGAGCCATCTCCTGCATGCCGCGCCAGGCGTTTTCAATTATCGCGTCAAAATCGGGCGCCTTCGCAAGCGAGGCGGCAAACCCCTCGAGCGCGGGGATGAGGCGGCTCATGCGGTCTCTGAAATAGAGCAGATAGGCGCTCACCGCGAAAAACAGTACAAAAAGCGAGGCGATATCCGTCCAGGAAAATATTCCCGCCACCGCGACCGCCACCGCGGTTCCGGCGCAGATCACAAGATTCGTCTTATACGGCCAGCGTCCGAATTCGTTCAGGCCGATAAAGGAGGCCACCAACACCGCCGTAAAAAAGGCAAAGATGTCAAAGACGCAGCTGAAAGCGGAGCCCGCCGCGAGAAAGGCGAGCCAGAGCACCGAGGGCCAGAACCGTCGCGGCCTGAATACGGGGTGCGTTCCGCCTTTACCATTTTTCAAAGTGAAGCTCCCCTCCGTCAAGGGTCATGATCCTGATGCCCTCGTCGTCAAGCAGCGCGGCGCTCTCCGGGTCCCTGCCCTTGGGTATCGTCGTGGAGCCCGGATTGAGAAAAATCACGCCGCTCTCGCGCACGAGCGAACCGACATGCGTGTGGCCGGATATCGCAAGATCCGCCTTGTTGCAGAGCGCCATCTCGCGCAGCAGCGGGAAGTTGTCTCCGTGCATCATCAGAACCTTCTTGCCGCGCCATACGAGCGAGACGTACTTCTCCACCCGCGGTTCGAGCACCATGCGGTCTACGGCGGCGTCGCAGTTGCCTTCGGCGATCAGCACGCGCCCGCCCTCCCGCTGAAAACCGTTGATCGCCTCCAGCAAATCCGCGGGGGTGTAGCCTCCGGGAATGCTGTTGCGCGGGCCGTGGTAAAGCACGTCGCCCGCGTGCAGCACCGTCTTCACCTCGGGGCCGAACAGCGAAAGAGCCTTTTTCCACGCGGGGAAACTTCCGTGCGTGTCGGAGAGGACTCCTATTTTTTTATCATCTATCGTGACAGCGGACATAAAAAATCCATCCCTTCTCTCAAAGCGCTGATTTATATTATAATTCACAGCGGCATGAAAGACATACTGTCAAGGAGGCAATTTCTATGAATCTCGATATAAAAAATCTTGAAGACCAGGATATGAAACAGCTTGTAAGGTCCCTCGAACTCGTTTCGGCGCGCATCTTCGACTCGGTTGTCAGGGTGAGCCAGCTCGCGTCCGCGAACACCCCGGAGATGCAGCAGCTCTTTTCCCAGTGGGTGGACTGCCTCGGCGACACGCTGATAAGCGCGGTCGAAAAAGAAGGGGCCCTCTACCCCGACGAGCTGGCGCAGAACATCGGCGTCACGCCCGCGACCGTCATCTCCCTCGCGCTCACGCTGCACAGAGAAGGGAAAATAAAAATCACGGAAATCAAAGCCGAGCCGGCGGCCGGCGGCAACACGGAAATCTGCGGCTGTATGAAGGGGTAATGAGTGAGAGCTGAAAGAGAGAGCGAGACGGCTTTATGGCCGTTTGCTTTGCGTAATCAGGCCCGGGGCGCGGTGCGGATAATAATCGACGCCGACGCCTGCCCGCGCGGCGCGTTCGAGGCCGCCGCGCGGCTCGCGCGCCAGGCGGGCGCGGAGCTGACGACCGTCGCGAACTTCAACCACGAGATCGCCTCGGAGCATCACATCACCGTGGGCGGCGACCCGCAGGAGGCGGACCTGAAAATAATCAACCTCACGCGCGCCGGCGACGTAGTCGTAACACAGGACATCGGCCTCGCCGCGATGGCGCTCGCAAAAGGAGCGCGGGCGCTGTCCCCCACCGGCTTTGAATATCTTGAAGAACGCATGGACGCCAGCCTCGAGGAACGCGAGCTGAAGGCAAAATATCGCCGCGCCGGCGGACGGACAAAGGGCCCCGCAAAACGCACGGAAGCAGACGACCGGCGTTTCGCCGTAAAGCTCGCGGAGATGACCGCCGCCCAAAATAAAGAACGCCAGTAGAAAAAACGCCGCGGTAACCCGCGGCGTTTGCTATTTAGCTTTTATAAATTGTTTTTTTATTCCTTTCCACAGAGAGAAGCAGGTACAGAATATTATTACCAGTGAAAGAGGGCTCGTAAACATACTCTGCAGCAGCGCAAACGAACTTCCATGAACTATGGACATTGCCCTAGCCAGCTCTCCCTCTGCCATGCTACCAAGAACTAACCCTAGAACAAGAGGCTCTCTGGGAACATCAAAAAACTTCATCAAGAACCCGATAAGCCCGACAGCAAGCATTATCATCACTTCAACGGTTGACATATTTATAGCGTAAGAACCAATGACCGCAAGGCCAATAACCAGAGGGCTAAGTATAGAGGCCGGGATTTCAATCAACTTAACACAATAACGAGCAATAAATAAACCTACTGGCACAAATACTAGGTTCGAAACAAACAAGCTCATTATGAATGTATATACAATCAAAGAGTTGTCTGTGAAAAGCGCAGGTCCAGGCTTTAGCCCATGCACCATAAGCCCTCCAAGAAGAACCGCAGATACGGCATTGCCGGGTATACCTAAGGTGAGAGCAGGTACAAGCGAACCTCCCACAACGGCGTTGTTTGACGTTTCCGAGGCAATTACTCCTTCAGAGCAACCGGTCCCAAAAACTTCAGGTGTTTTTGATGACCGTTTAGCATCATCATAAGCAACAAAACTGGCGATGCTGCTCCCTGCGCCAGGGATTATCCCTACGATTATTCCAATTACTGTGGCCCGTACTAAAAGCATCTTGTACTTAAAGACATCAAGCATCTCTCTTACAACGCCGCTGCCGACGGAGCTGCTTTGGGTGATTTTACCGCTCATTGATTTAAGCGATTCAATAACTTCAGGGATTGAATATAACCCAATGAGGGCAATTACAAGCGAAAGCCCATTGTACAGTTCTGCGACACCAGCTGTAAAACGTATCTCGCCGGTAATGGGGTGCATCCCGATAACGCTTAAAAAAAGGCCTAAAGTACCAGCCCAAAGGCCTTTTAACATATTCCTTTCTGAAAGCGAAGCGATAACACTCACACCAAATATGGCGAGCAGAAAATATTCTTGGGCGCCAAATTTTAAAGCAAACTCTGCCAATGGAGGCGCCAGAAACAAAAGTGCAAAAATGCTCATAAAGCCTCCTACAGCTGACGCGGATGTAGCCAGGGCAATCGCAAGACTGGAATCGCCTCTTTTCGTCATCGGGTACCCGTCAAGAAGGGTACAGCAGTTAGCAGGAGTTCCTGGTATATTTAAAAGTATTGCGCTTATTGCCCCGGCATATGTCGAAGAGCAATAAATCGCACCAAGCAGTGCCAATCCAGCAGCCGGGCTCATTCCAAACGTAACAGGAACAAGTAACGCTACCCCCATCGTACTAGTCAGCCCCGGCAAAGCACCAATAATTACGCCGAACACTGTTCCCGCTAATATAAGCAACAAAATCATAGGGTCTGCTAAGGCTAAGGCCCCTTGAAACACATTGGAAAGAATATTTTCCATTATTTATTCCCCTCCTAACCTAAAAAAGAAGCCCTTCTGGAAGTCTCAAGCCTAGGAAGGACACAAACAGTGCATAAACAACCCCCAGAAAAACCGCTATCGCAATCAGCATTGGAAAAATCCGCTTCTCTCCAAAAATGAACATCATTGAAAACATATACGCCACGGTACTGACAAAATAACCGATATAACTGATTCCAAGAACATATGCTAAGGCAGAAGAAAATACTATCACAGGAAATTTTGCCGTCTCTGAGAAACCAGCAGTATTCGAGTTGCAGCCCACGCATTTACCTTTTAGAGTTCTAATCAAAATCATCAGCGAAAAGACTACCATTAGTATACATAGAAACCGTGGAAACTGTGATGATTCCACCGGATATCTAAATGCTTGAATCATAAGCAATACTGACAACACTGATATGCCGATAGAAAATATACGTTCTTTGTTCATAGACAATATGTGCACCCCTTTCGTCTCCCTATTATTTATCCTCCGCTTAAACTGTTATAGGCGGAGGATAAATAATATAAAACCGTTAGAAGAATGACTTGTATTCTTCTACAATTTTCTGTGATTCTTCTACAAGCTTCGCGGATTCTTCCGCCCCAATAAACTTGATCACCAGTCCAAGCGATTTTGCCTGTTTGATAAACTCTGGATCCTTGGTCACCTTTTTAAACGCATTTTCAAGCACGGCAATCTCTTCTGGCCTTACATCCTTTGGCGCGGCAATACCCCTCATTGCCGTACCAGCCGATGGAATATTAATAGCAAAAACTTCCTTGGACGTTTTTATATCGATATCGCCAATTCTTTCGTTATAAAACATTACTAGCGGAATAATGCGGCCTGATTCCAAATGCGACACCGCGGCGCTCAACGTAGTCAGGGCTAAATCGACCTGATTCCCCATTAGAGAGGTAAGAGCAGGGCCCGAGCCGCTGTAAGGAACAAAATTCGTTTTTATGTCAAGCGCTTTAGCGTTTATAAGATGCTGGAGCTGAACGTTGCTCTGCGGACCATCTCCCGCAACGTTAAGTTTTCCCGGGTTGTTTTTAGCAAAATCAACTACATCTTTAGCGCTTTTAAATTTACTTCCTTTGTTAACGACCCAGATGAGCGGATCTATCTGAAAGTTACATATATATTTAAAATCATCCAACTCAAATGGAACATTCTTGCGTAAAGCTTTTATAAGCACCATGGAAGGCTGGCTTGTCGCGCCAACCGTATATCCGTCAGGGCGGGCTTTTGCTATAGAGGTCCAGCCAATCTGCCCTCCCGCCCCAGGTTTGTTCTCCACAACAAGCGCCTGCCCCAAAGCAGGTGTTATGTATTTTCCAACAAGCCTAACAACAATATCATTCCCGCCACCGGGGGAAAACGGCACTATCGCCACGACCGGCTTGGTCGGGAAAGATGCGGCAAGCGCCGGAAGAGCCGAGCATACCGCCGTAAGAAGTACCATAACAAGAATCAAAGACTTAAGAACCTTTTTCATAAGAGAATCCTCCTCTATGATATTGTTTTATGGAATTAAAATCAGTTTCTTAAATATTAACCTTATCTCCGTCAACGATCACCTTGCCGTCGACTTCGATCCGCGGGTTCCACATCAGGAGGTCGTAATGCGTCGGGGCCTTGACGGTTCCTCCCAGCGTGATACTCGTGCCGATTCCGATATGCGCCGTCGGTATGACGCCCTCGTCCTCGAGCATGATGCCGCAGAGCCTGCACTTCGGGTTGAGGCCGACGCCGAGCTCCGCGATGTTGTAGCAGTTGGGGTCGTTGTGGCTCGCGAGATCTTTTTTCAGCACCTCCGCCTGTCGTCCGCCCCTGATGTCGGTGATGAAGCCGTCCTTGACATCCACAACCACCGGCTGGTCGAGCACGCCGATCCCCAGGTAGGGAATGCTCGCGTCGGCCACGATGCGCCCGTTAGCCGAGCCCTCGACGGGTGACGAGTTGGCTTCCACCGTCGGTATCGTGGAAAATTCTCCCGGCTCCACGACGCAGTAGAGCGCGTTGCCGCGCCTGCCGGTGACGTCGAGCCAGAGGTCTGTGCCGCCGGGCGTCGTAACGTGAACCTTGCTGCCTTTCGCGAACGCGTCGGCGACGCCCTTGCAAATCGGTTTGACCGCGCGGAAATCGGCCTCTATGCCGCCGGAGATGAGCATCTCTTCCGTGAAATCGGTGAGGACGAGCAGGCGCGCGCCGCTCTCAGCCGCCTCTTTTACGGCAAAGGTGTGCGTCACCGAATAGCTCACCGGGATAAGGACGACGTCGGCCAGCTTCATGCTTTCCGCGATAAGCTTGGGCGGCTCTTCTCCCGCCCTTTTGCGCGGTTTCATCACACTCACGACAACCTCGGCCCCGCGCTCCGTCGCCGCCGCCGCCAGCACTTTGGCAATATTCTCCTGCACCATGTCGGTAACGATCAGGACCGTCTCTCCCGCTTTGAGCGAGACACAGTTGTCCATTATCGTCCTGGCTCCCTGCATCATCAGCGCTTCTTTCATTTTCAAAAAACCACTCCCTTTTGATAAAAACATCCGTCCGCTGTGAGGTTCGCTCTAATAATTTTATAATATAATACTACAATCATACAAAAATATGTCAATAGCTTTGACGATATTTTTAAACGATTTTTTCATAACCTTAGATAATTTCAATCATTGCCGCCTAATCGACGGCGGCGCTTGTAATAAACTAAATAAAAAGGTAGGATAATAACAATTAGAGAGCAGTTCCGAAAGAGGGTTTCTTATATGGGTCCAGCGCAGAAAAAAAACACGCCCCCGGCGATGCCGGTCAAGTCGGAGAGACTGTCTTCACAGATATCGAAGCTGATCCTCTCGGAGATACAGTCGGGGCAGCTCACGGTGGGAGACAAGCTGCCCCCGGAGACGGAGCTCGCCCAAAGATACGGCGTAAGCCGGACGATCCTCCGCGAGGCTATCGCCAGCCTTAAAAACGAAGACATCCTCGAGTCCAAGCAGGGACGCGGCATTATCGTGAAAAACGCGCGCAGCCGGCAGGCGTTCAGGTTTTCCGACGTGTTCGAGACCGTTTCGATGGACGAGGTAAATTATTTTTACGAGATGCGCGCGCTGCTTGAATCGGAGGCGGCCGGCCTGGCCGCGATGCGGCGCACGCGGGAAGATATCGACGAAATAGCCGCGGCCCTTAGGGGCATGGAGGAGGCGGTCGTCGAGAACGCTCCCGGAGCGGAGGCCCATGACCGTTATAACGCGGCGATCGCGCGCGCGAGCCATAATCCGGTGCTGATCGAATTTCTCCTCTTTTTACAGGGAAAGCTGCACGACCTCGCCAAGGAGCTGCGGATCAAGACGATGGCTTCGCCGGAGAGGGCTCACACCGTCCTGGAAGAGCACCGGCGCGTGGTTAAATATATCATGGCGAAAGAGCCCGCGGCGGCGCAGGAGGCGGCGCTCACGCACCTCAAAAACGCCGCGGAACGGGCCGGGATAGAAATATACCACACGCAGGCGCGATAGGGCGGCGCTCCCGCGCCGACCGCGACGACGCAGAGGGTCACGAGCGCGTTGGCATTTGCGGTTGTGTAAAAAATGGCGCATTTTGTGCTTAGATCTCACCGCCGCCATGCGTACCTCTTTAGCATTTTTCATTTTATTTATACATCAATGAATAATACAAGCGGGCGAAAGAAAGGAACTTTTTCGCCCGCTTGTATTTTATTATCCCGCTATTTGCCTGTCCGGGAGGTCTGGCCGCCGCGGCCGCCTTCGACGGTTTATTTTACCGCGCCAAAGAGGTCGTTCAGCGCCTCGCTCATTATGGGATGCGTAAATATCATGTCGCGCAGCACCGTATAGGGGAGTTTTTCATTCATCGCCAGCGTGACGATGTTTATCATCTCATGGGATTCCTCACAGTAGAGGGCCGCGCCCAGGATCAGCCCGCTGTCCGCGTCCACCACCGCCTTGAGCAGTCCGGTATATTTGCCGAGGACGTGCGAGCGGGGAAGCCCCGTCACGGGAATCGTGCCGGTCTTGACCTTATGGCCCTTTGCGCGCGCCGTCGCTTCCGTAAGGCCGACGCGTGACAGCGGCGGGAAGAGGAAGACGCTGTAAGGGATATTACGCTCCGCGCTCGTCCTTGTGCCGCCCTGAAAATCATCCAGCACGATACGCGCGTCGTCCTGCGAGATGTAGGTGAACTGAGGGCTGCCGGCAACGTCGCCGATCGCCCAGACGCCCGGCGCCGTCGTGCGCATCTTCCCGTCCACGACGATCGCGCCGCGCGGGGTCGTCTCTATGCCCGCGGCGGCTAAATTCAGCTCGCGCGTGTTGGGGACGCGCCCGGTGGACACCAGCACCGCGTCGCCCCTCGCCTCCCGCTCTTCGCCGCCGGCGGCGTACTTCACAACGGCTCCGTCGTCCTCATTCGTTACGGAGAGGACCTTCACGCCGCAGACAAATTTGACGCCCTGCTCCTCCAGCGTTTTCCTCACCGCGGCCGCGACCTCCTCGTCCTCGTTCGGGAAGAGCCCCGGAAGGTCTTGGAGCACTGTGACTTCGGAGCCGAAATGACGGTAGAGCGAGGCGAACTCAAGCCCGATGTTGCCGCCGCCGATTATCACAAGCCTTTCCGGCAGCCGCTCCAAATCGAGCATCCCCTCGCTGGTATACGCGCGGGGGCAGTCCGCAAGCCCGGCAACCGGCGGCATGAAAGGCACGGAGCCGGTATCTATCACGATCTTTTCCGCGGTGATTGCGGCGGTATAGTCTTTGCCGCCGACCATTACTTCTGTGGGAGAGGTAAAACTCGCCGTCCCGGTATAGAGAGTTACATTCGGGTTGCCGTCAAGCATATTGAACATTTTTCCGAGGATCTTTTTCCGCAGCTCATTCTTATCGCGGATAGATTCAGCGTAAAAGGCCGCTTTTTCCGTAAAATCAGCAAAATCCTTTATTTGGGAGATGGCGGCCCGGTTGATGAGATATTTCGTCGGCACGCAGCCTACGTTGGGACAGGTCCCGCCATACATTTTGTCCGACTTCTCCACCATCGCGACCTTGCGCCCCTGCGCGGCCAGCGCGCCGGCGATGATCTTGCCGCCCTTGCCAAAACCGATCACTATGACATCAAACTTCTCCATGGATCGCACCTCCAAATATTATATGTATTTTTTTTAATTACACTAATATAAGCTTAATCTTATCCCCCAAAAAGTCAAGCGCAGAAGTGTCCCATTCATAATCATTTTACGTATTCTCCGCACCCAGGTACGAGGCGAAGGCCGCCGTCGGTGCTCCTGACAGCGGCCCTGAGAAGACCTGCAACCGGCGGCTGTCTGACTCCGCCGCTTTACAAAATGATTTTTTACCGCTTTTCGCAATACCTCTTTAATATACGGCGACGTACCCGTCGGCTCTCGGCTCCGTCGCTCCCACGAGCGCGCCGCCCGCGTCGCGCAGGATCATCTGGCCGCGCCCGTAAGAGGTATGGTCGTAATCGGCGTGGACTTCGTGCCCCATTGAGGCGAGTTCGCGGATGATATGGTTCTCCACGCCCTGTTCGAGACCGACCTTCATTCCCCCCGTCCACTGCCAGCGCGGCGCGTCGAGGGCCTCCTGCGGGTTCAGCGCAAAGTCGGTCATGTTGACGATCATTTGCAGGTGTCCCTGCGGCTGCATGAAAGCCCCCATCACGCCAAAGGGCCCCACCGCTTCGCCACCTCTGGTGATAAAGCCGGGGATTATCGTGTGGTAGGGTTTTTTACCCGGAGCCAGAAAATTCGGCGACGAGGGGTCTAGCGAAAAGTTGTTCCCGCGGTTGTGCAGCGTGATTCCCGTCCCCGGCACGCAGAGGCCGGAGCCGAAGCCGCGGTAGTTGCTCTGGATCATCGAGACCATATTTCCCTCGCCGTCTGCCGTCGCGAGATACACCGTGCCGCCGGAGGACTGGCGTTCCGAAGCAGGACGCCCCGCCGCAGACGGGTCGATCAGGGCGGCGCGGCGGTCGGCAAACTCCTCGGACAGCAGCTCGCCCACCGGGCGGCGCATGTGGCGCGGGTCGCCGACTTCGGCCAGAGCTTCGGCAAAGGCCTGCTTTATCGCCTCGATTTGCAGATGATAGCTGCGCGCGCACTCTCGCTCGCCCAGCGCGAATCTTTTCAGAATGTTTAACGCCATCAGCGCGACGATGCCCTGCCCGTTCGGCGGTATCTCCCAGACGTCGAACCCGCGGTAGTTCACGCTTATCGGCTCCACCCACTCCGGAGAGAAGGCGGCAAGGTCCGCGGCGCGCAGCCAGCCGTTATGTTTGCGGGAAAAACGGTCTATGGCTTCGGCAAGTTCGCCGTGGTAAAAGGAGGCGGCGTTCGTCTCCGCAATCTTTTCCAGCGTCCGCGCCTGCGCCTCGCAGCGCCATATCTGCCCCGCCGCCGGGGTCCGGCCCTCCGCGGTAAAGCTCTCAAAGAGCGGCGCGTATTCCTCTCCGCGTAAGCTTCCGGCAAATACGCCGAAGGCCTTTTTCCATAGCAGGCTCACGGTGGGAGAGACGGGGAAGCCGCCGCGCGCGTAATAGACCGCCGGTTCGAGTACCACGCCCAGCGGCAGGCGGCCAAACTTCGCGTTGAGCTCGGCCCAAGCGGCGGGCGCTCCGGGGACGGTGACGGCGTCCCACCCGTAAAGCGGCATCTTTTGCCAGCCATTTTGAAGCAGTGCCTCCGCATCGGCTCGCGACGGCGCCGGCCCGCTGGAATTTAATCCGTGCAGTTTGCCGCCCGTCCAGACGAGGGCAAAGGCGTCGCCGCCGATTCCGTTGCTCGTCGGCTCCACCACCGTAAGGCAGGCCGCGGCCGCCACCGCGGCGTCGATCGCGTTTCCGCCCTTCCGCAGCATCTCAAGCCCGGCCTGCGCGGCAAGCGGCTGCGTTGTGGCGGTCATGCCGCGCGAACCGTAGACAAGGGTACGGCGCGAGGGGTATTTATATCGCAAAGCGTCCATTTTCATATGCGGCACCACTTTTCTGTAAATATTTAAAACATCTATAGATATTTATACAACATCGGCGTGATTCTGACTATAGCCCCGGTTTTACAGGCGACGCCGCCAAGGCGGAACTAAAAAGGCTCCGCGGCCTCTTCACCGCCGAGCCTTTTAGGCTTAAAAAGACCGCCTCCCGTCACCCTTCCGCCGCGACCCCTTCATACTCCGCCGTCTCTATCGCATCTCGCTTCCACCTCGCGCGCGAGGCGTTCAGCATCTCCAGCAGCAGGTTTTCGTACCGCAGCGCGCTCTCGTCGGTGGCGATTTCCGCCGCCCGCTCGCCAGTCCTTTTCAGGCTCTTAAACAACGCGGGCGCGACGGGCTTTTCCATCCTCTTTCCACCGGAGGCTTTACCCTCCGGCTGCGCCGGCTGCGGCTCTCCGTAGCGGTTGGATAACTGTTTCGCTATCTCCGGGAAGAGGCCGTTCATATAACGCCTCGCGGAATCTTTGCTGAGAAACGACAGCTCCTCCGCAATCTCGCGGTAACTCTTCAGCATTCCGTTGGGATAACGGCAATGCCCCGTTTCGACATAAATGGCGAAGGCCTTCTCCTTATCGCGGCGGCTCTGCAGCGGCAGGCCGTTTCTCATGTTCTGTCTGATGGAGAAGAAGCGCGCGTCGGCCTCGGAGATGTTTTTGTGCAGCACGGCGTCGATGAAGCCCTGCCCCGCGCCCATCCTCTTTTTCGCCCAAAAGCGGTGAAAACCGTCTATCAGGTAAAGCCGCCCGTCCGCAAGCCGCGCCACATCGACGGGAGGCATATCGGCGCCGTTTTCGTAGCACTGCGCGTAGGTCTCTATCGCGTCGCCGCTGATATCGCCGCGGGACTGAAAGCGCGGCTCGTCGAGGAATATCTCCTCCAGAAGGTAGAGCCGGCGCTCTTCTCCGAGGCGCTCGAGCTCGCCGTTCGCCTCTTTGATAAACCGCCGGAGAAGCGTTTGGGCGGCCTCCCCTTCCAGGCCGTTCGCGCCGCCGGATGGTGAGAGCTCGCGCGGATAATATCGTTTGACGATTTCGTTGATCTTCATCCGGTCATCATCCCCATATTTTAATATTGTGGCTGTCTGGATATTTATCTAGTTTTCATCGTTTATATTTTAGCACGCCAAGCGCCGCGCGAAGGCGGGATTATTTTTCTCTTCGCGCCAACCGCCGTAGAAGACGACGGCATCTCCGCGAGCCAGGCTGTGATCGCGCGTGGGGGAGGAAAAAGCGCCCAAATTGCAAAAACAAATGTCGCCTCACCTCCAGGTCGATTATGAAAGGCTTTGACCTGAATACAGTGCTGGGGCTTCTAGGACATTCCTAGTATAAATCAGATCAAGTTAGAAGAAAAGTAAGCGTCAAACAATCAGCCGCTCGCCTCAAAGCAGGAAGCGTGTCATCATCATTTTGCAGTTGCAGTGCGGAAGGTATGCAACTTGCGGCAGTGCTCGTGACGGAAGTAAACTTGGGTGGGTTTTACCGTCTCTGTTTTTTGTTTTACGATCCGTCCGCACTCTTTGTCAGACGACAGGCTTCCGGCAACTTTTCGCTCCACTTGTCACTGGCTCCGGAATCAGCGCCTTGACAATCCCAACCTTAGTGTTTTTCCTCTCGCAACTACGGCGGAATAGATCTCGCGGACATACTCGCGAATAAATACTTTGGCGGGTACTACTACAAGCTCACACTTTGTATTGCAATTCATTACATGCATCGGACCGCCGAATTCGGGACAGACACGCTCCTTTTCCGGAATCGTACACTCAACACGCTCCACAGGAAGCTCGTCAAAATTATCTCGAGATACTGACAAACCCTCCCTTTTGCGTCTCCCGTACATTATCTCTTCAACTTCCGGCTCCGAACGCCTGGACTCGGACGTATTCTCCGCCTCGACAAACAGAAGAAGCTGAAGACCCTGACACGCTGACTTCTCGCTGGGCTGACCATACAGTCTGTGCTGACTCAGACGGAAACGCTCCTCATACCACTTGACCAGCGCCGCAAGTTCATCGTTCTTCTGAAGACTAAGGCGTTCCGCCTCAGACTCTTGGTATTTATTTTGTAACTCCTCGCAGAGCCTCACTAAGATTTTCCATACATGCAATTATAAGTGATGACATGGCATAAACCCAGTCATATCAAGGGCTTACAATCTCAACTATTGTCCTAGGCCGACGGTTGCGGGAAACAATTCAATCATGCTGAGCTTACGCTTCAACTTTATTCCGGCGAACAGACAAGAAAACTCCTCGCCGGTGACGCTTATCCTCTTTCCATGCCCATCTGAGGGACATGGGAACGCCCCCGCTCAAGGCGCTTTGGGTAAAGCTAAAAACCGTCACCGTTCCATTCAATTATCTTCACGCGATTACGGCTTCTGTTGCAAGAAATAAACATGGCAGATTCAAAAGAATCACAGACAAATCTCAGATTCGCGATAGCCGCCAGGCCATCCAGCCCTTTACGCATATCAGTGACGCCGCAGGCCAGATATATCTCCTTACCTGAACACGCCAATATGACAATACTTCTCCCCAGTTAATGGATTACAGGGAATAGTTTAACGTTCTCAATGTGTTTGGTATAGGTACTGGCGATTTGACGCTTATCTTATAGAAGCCATCTCCAGAAAGAGCACGGTAACAATACGGCGGAGCGATGTTCTGCTTAGAAAGGCCAGTGCTTTAAGCGCCTCATCCCAAAATGAGATCCGTAACGGCTTTATGCACAAAGAAAAACAGCTAGATATATTCACGCGTGAATTGCTGTCCGCGTATCACAGGTCAAAAAACGCCGGAGAGCTGAATAACATTCCAAGCTCTCCGGCGTTTATGCCTGCGTTTCTTAGTCTATTGCTTCTTCGGTTTCCTTAAATTCAATCCCTAATTTTTTCAGCTCTTCGAGCTCAGGCTCGTAGACCTCTGGCATCGTCGGTGAAATGACGCCTTTCTTGTTGATCTTGCCTTCCAATATAAGCTGCG
>JAEXGR010000015.1 GCA_023450745.1 Synergistota bacterium | reverse complement strand
CTCTTCTGGATAATTTCCCCAGCGCTGCTCTTCCGCAACGCCTTCCATATAGAGGGCGGCCTTACGGGGCATCTTCCGTTTGTAGGGGCCGTTGTCGCCGCTGCGCTCGCTACCGCAATCCTCGCCTATGTTACTGAACGTTTTGTCTTTAAAGAACGTGACACGCGTAAGATGGCGCTGACAGCGGCGGCCTCTGTGAGACCCAATACCATCTACGTAGGGCTTCCTATTGTGGAGTCGGTATTCGGCCCGCCCTTCGTCGTGCTACTCTCACTCTATGCCGCAGTTGCGATACCGCTTTACAATCTGCTGTCGCCGCTTGCCAGCGAAATTATTCTTGCGGACAGGGACAGCCTGAAAGTTTTTCTGAAAAACACATGTCTGAGGATCATAAAAAACCCCATGGTAGTAGCGCCGCTATGTGGGATGCTGCTGGTATTCGCGGGGCTGGAGAGCCTCCCCGACAGCCTCGACAAGGCGCTTCACATGGTGAGCAACGCCGCCACCGGGATGTCGCTTCTCGTCCTCGGTGCTTCAATCGATGTGAAAAACGCACGCGGCGCGCTCCTTTCCTGCTGGCGTGAAATCGCCGCGCGTCTTTTCGTTCACCCCGCGATGCTCTATTTCTGTCTTACCGCAGCGGGAGTTGATCTGTCGCTGAAAAACGTCTCCGTGCTTGTGACGGCGACGCCGACCGCGGCGACACTCTTCGTCCTGGCGCGCGGTATCGGCCTTGACGGCGATCACGCCGCCGAGCTGACTGTGATAACGATGCTACTATCCGCAGCCACCATACCGGTGTGGATTGCCTTTCTCGGCGTGTAATTTTTTGTCGCATAACACCTGATCTTTCTTTTCTGAAAAATAAATCAGCGTCATCATTACAAATGCGCCATTATTATTAATTCCGCAGAACAGAAAAAATATCTGTTAAATGGTATCTTGACAATTTCGGAATACCGGGTTAATGTATATGTGTTTCCTTAGAATAGTTGTGTTTTCCGTATAATGAAAAAGAATAGGATAAAACAGGAGGGCATTTTTATGAAGCAGGTAAAACGATTGCAGCCGAGGCACCCGATTCAGGCGCGGAACGGCCTCCTTGGCGGCGATAAGCCGATGGTCTGTATCCCGCTGGTGGGAAAGGACCGCGAGGCAATAACAGCAGAGGCGGGAAATGTTCCCTCGATCGCCCCTGATATCATCGAGCTCAGGATCGACGCGTGGGATTTTGTTGAAGACCGGGCGCTCTCCCTCGAGATGATTAAAGAGGTCCGCGGCATCGTGGGCGAGACGCCGGTCATCCTTACCTGCCGCGGAGACTGGGAGGGCGGCTTCAAAAAGGTGAGCGACGAGGCCAAGTTCGGCATCTATGCGGCCGCGGTGCAGGAGGGGCTCGTTGATTTTATCGACGTGGAGCTGATATATGGCGAAGAAAAGATAAAGAAGGTCCTCGCAACGCTTGAAGGCACGCAGACCTCTCTGATCGTCTCTTTCCACGATTTCAAAAAAACGCCGAGCCGCGACGAGCTGGTCTCGATTCTCAAGCAGCAGATCGCGGCGGGCGCGCAGGTGGCGAAGCTCGCGGCGATGCCGCAGAAGGAAGAGGACGTTC
This sequence comes from Synergistota bacterium, assembly GCA_023450745.1. Lineage (GTDB taxonomy): Bacteria > Synergistota > Synergistia > Synergistales > Synergistaceae > Cloacibacillus. The sequence continues at coordinate 43,184 of JAEXGR010000015.1, read as the reverse complement.
TCAACGTTCTCTCCGCGACGCTCGAGGTGCGCCGTCAGTTCCCCTGCATTCCCATCATCACTATGTCTATGGGCCCAATCGGCGCGGTGACGCGCCTTGTAGGCGGCCTCTTCGGATCGGATCTCACCTTTGCGGTGGGGTCGCAGTCATCGGCCCCGGGACAGATCCCCGTCGCGGAGCTTCGTCAGTGTTTCAGCGTAATCCATCCCACTCATACGGAGGCGTAATAAAATGGCAAAAGATCTGGTGGCATTTCAGCTGGTAAAGTTTCTTGAGGCGCGCGGCGTCGAAAACATCTTCGGTCTCTGCGGCCACACCGTGATCGGTTTCCTTGACGCGCTCAAGGAGAGCAAAATTCGTTATATCTCGGTCCGCCACGAGCAGATCGCGGCGCACGCCGCCGACGGCTACGCGCGCGGCAAAAACTGCAAAGTCCCCGGCGTCGTCATGACGCACCTCGGCCCCGGACTGACGAACGCCACCACTGGCGTCGCCGAGGCCGGCCTCAACTCGATCCCGATGGTAGTCATCGCTGGCGACGTGCCCTCATGCTACTTCGGCCGCCACCCCCATCAGGAGGTCAACATGCACGCCGACGCGAGCCAGTATGAGATTTACCGTCCCTTCGTGAAGCGCGCCTGGCGCGTCGACCGTCCCGAACTGCTCCCCGAGGTGATGGACAAGGCGTTCCGCCTTGCCGTGACCGGACGTCCCGGCCCCGTGCTCGTCTCGATCCCGATGGATATCTTCTCGATGGAACTTGACACGCGCTTCTTTGAGCAGCGTATGCACAACTTCCCCGAGCTGCCGAAGCCCGGGCTTTCCGAGGCGGCGGCGGAAGAGATCGCGACAATGCTCGCCGAAGCCAAGGCCCCGATCCTCTATCCCGGCGGCGGCGTGATCTCCTCCGGCGGCGCGAGGGCGCTTGCGGAACTCGCGGAACACCTTGAGATCCCCGTTCTTTACACGCTGATGGGCAAGGGCTCCATCCCTGACGACAGCCCGCTCGCGGTAGGTATGACCGGTTTTTGGGGCACTGAATTCAACAACACCACGGCGATGAAGGCCGATGTGATGATGGCGGTGGGCACGCGCCTCTCCGAGGCCGACTGCAGCTCATGGTATCAGGGAGAAACCTTCGACGTGCCGCCGACAAAGCTTATCCACATAGACATCAATCAGGAGGAGATCGGACGCAACTTCCCGACCGCGGTCGGCGCGATCTGCGACGCGAAGGAAGCGCTTGAGGCGATCCTCGCGGCGGCGAAAAAGAAATACCCGAACGGCGTCAAACGCCCGGAGGTCGTCCAAGCGATCGCCGAATCGAAGGCGGCCTACAAGGCGACGCTCGTCGAGGCGCAGAATTCCGCCCAGTATCCGATGCGTCCCGAGCGCATCCTCAAGGACCTCCGCGAGGCGCTGCCCAAGGACGGCTATGTGGTGGCAGACGTGGGCTGGAACAAGAACGGCGTCGGACAGCAGTTTGAGATCTACGAGCCCGGTACCTTCGTCGCTCCCGGCGGCCTCTGCACGATGGGCTACGGCCCCTCGGCGGCGATCGGCGTCAAGGTTGCGAACCCCGATAAGAAGGTCGTCGCGCTCATCGGCGACGGCGGCATGGGCACTAACGTCTCGCCCTTCGCTACGGGCGCCATGGACGAGGTCGCGGTGGTCTGGGTCGTCATGAACAACTGCGCCTTCGGCACCATCGCCGGACTTGAGCGCCAGCACTATGATCACCAGTTCGGCACCCTCTTTAAAAAGAAAAACGGCGAGCAGTACAGCCCGGATTTCGCGGCGATCGGCGAAGCCTACGGCATCAAGGGCTACAAGGTGACGAAGGCCGAGGAATTCAAGCCGATGCTTGAAGAGGCCCTGGCCTCCGACAAGCCCTGCGTCATCGACGTGCGTATGGAGAACGCTCCCGTCGTCACCTGGGGCTGCTGGAACATCAACGACATCTATCGCAAGCGCGGCGAAGAGAAGCCCTGGAGACAGTGGCAGTGGGAAGAGACCGTGCCCTGGTATATGGCCGAGCTGCGCGAACAGAAGACTAAAAAGTAAATCGAGCATATTTCCGCCCCTGTCAAACGGGGCGGATTTTTTGAAATTTCGCATAATGGAAATAAATTCTAATACATGGTACTTGACAAGTGAACAAAAGAGGTTTATCTTATATTTGTTTCCAGTAAACAGTTATATATTCCGTATAACGGAAAATAATAAAAATTTTTTAAGGAGATGTACATATTATGGCAAAGCACGAAATAACCCCCGAGCAGCTAGCGGCGCTTGATGAAATATTTGCGAAGGCGAGAGCGGCGGAAAAGCAGATCGAAAATTATACGCAGGAGCAGGTGGACCGCATGGTGCGCTGCGTCGCTTGGGCGGCCGGCAACCCTAAGACCTTCCAGGAAATATGCTGGATGGGTGTGGACGAAGCGGGAGCTGGAGACCGCAACGGGCGCTACGGCAAGCGCCATAAGATATTGGGCGTGCTGCGCGACGCGCTGCGCCAGAAGAGCGTCGGCGCGATTGAGACGATTCCCGAAAAGGGCATCACTCGCTACGCGAAGCCCGCAGGCGTCATCACCTCGCTCATTCCAATGACCAATCCCGAGCTGACCCCGATCGTCACCGCCATCTACGCGCTCAAGGCGCGCGACGTCGTCGTCTTCTCCCCCCACCCGCGTACTGTGAAGACCACCAATAAGGTCGTGCAGATCATGCGCGACGCGCTTGTCTCCATTGGCGAGAACCCCGACTTCCTCCAGTGTGTGGAAGAGGTCAACATGGATCTCGTCGCCGAGACGATGAAGCGCTGCGACCTGATCATGGCTACCGGCGGCCCCGCGATGACTAAGGCGGCCCACAGCTCCGGCAAGCCGGCCTACTGCTCCGGTGCGGGCAACGCGACGATGATCTACGACGAGACGGCTATCCCCGCCGAGGCGGCGCGCAACACCCGCATCAGCAAGACCTCCGACTTCGGCTCCGGCTGCTCGGCGGACGGCAATATCATCATCAGCGACGCCATCTATGACGAGACGGTCAAGGCCCTCATCGCCGAGGGCGGCTACCTCGCGACCGACGAGGAGCGCGCCCTACTTAAGAAGGCGATGTGGGACGAAGAGGGACACCGCATCGTCGCCACCGTCGCCGTCTCGCCGCAGGAGCTCTGCCGCAAGGCCGGCTTCGAAATCCCTGCGGATCGCAAATTCGTTATGGTTCACAGCGAAGGCATTGGTAAAGAGTTCAAGTTCTCCGGTGAGAAGCTCACCACCCTGCTCACCATCTATAAGTACGAGGGCGAGTTTGAGAACGCGCTCAAGATGATGGACGAGATATACAAGGTCGGGGGCCGTGGGCACTCCTGCGGCATCTACAGCTTTGACGAGGAACACATCCAGCGCCTCGCGCTGCGCGCCCCCGTCACCCGCGTGATGGTACGCCAGCCTCAGTCAAAGGCCAACGCCGGTTCCGCCGAAAACGGCATGCCGATGACCTCGAGCATGGGCTGCGGCACCTGGGGCGGCAACCAGGTATCCGAGAACATCGCGCTCAAGCACTACATGAACAGCACCTGGGTCGCGCGTCCGATCATGAAGGACCAGCCCGCCGAGGACGTCCTCTTTGGGGAATTCTTTGACGGCGCGGTGACGAGGGAACAGGGCGAAGTGATTAGGTTCTAAATCAAATATTATCGAAAGACAGAGTTACACATAAAAATGAGGCGGCCTCGGGGAGAGAAAAGAGGCCGTCATTATTTTACTCATTTCATTGCCGTAAGTGGCGTGACCTCGTGCCTATCCAACAAAAACGTCTTAAAGGCCCTGGCCGCCGGCGATAGATGATGGTTTTTCAGCGACGCCAGATAAATGAACCTGTGAGCGTCGGGATCAGCCAGCGGAATAATTTTTATGCGGAATTTTTTGATTTCTGGCATATCGGTTATCAGTGCTATTCCGTGATTTGATTCTACGAGTTCAGCGATCAGCATATCTTCTTGAGCCTCCATTACTATTTTGGGCTTTACACCCAAACGTGCGAAAAGCTCGTCTGTCAGCGTTCTCATTCCGCAATCTGATGTATGTATAATAAAAGGTAAAGTAGAAATCTCGTTAAGATATAACTTTTTTTTGTGTACGAGCGGATGTGCCTCCGGAACAAGTACCACAAGTTGTCCCTCAATAATTGGGACAAAGTCGATGTTCTGCTCATCTTCATTTTTTGAACACATTATCATGTCATAATATTCGTCCTTGAGTTTTCTTATCAGGACGTCTGTCGTGCCCTCGGCGCAGGTAAAAGAAATGTTGACGTGTGAAGGCTTCTTTAAAAAATCAGAGATCAGGCCAGGAACAAAATGCCCCACACCCGAGATGAAGCCAAGTGAGATCTTTCCATCTTCGAGAGTATTGATTTTTTTAAGTTCTTTTTTACCTTTATCAAGCTCATTCAGCGCCGAATCCACATATTTGAAAAATAATCTGCCGTTTTTTGTGAGCACGATATTACGGCCTTTCTTTTCAAAAAGATATGTCTGCAATTCATTTTCAAGCGAAGATATCGACTGGCTCAGGGCAGACTGAGAGATATCAAGCTCTTCCGCAGCATGTGTATAATGCTCAGTCTTTGCCAAAGCGCGGAAATAGTACAACTGCATAAGGTTCACCTGATCCGACCTCCCCTCACAGTGACACCATTATAATATATAAGTTAAACTTATCAATATAAAAGTAATAAATGATTGTTCTAAATCTTGTAACTTATATAATCATAAATATCAAACGTCACCAATAAAATTTAAAATATTTGGAATAATATTTCTGTATTGTGAAAAGAGGTAAATTATGTTTAAGCACGTTCATGTTGGAATAAGGGTTACAAACACCGACAGGTCAGTAAAATTTTATACGGAAGTAATGAGGTGTTCACTAATTAGCGATGTTGTAACGCCAAACGCGAGGTGTACCTTCCTCTCTGCCGGCGATACGCTGATAGAGCTGGTTAATAAGGGCGGAGTGGCGCCTTGCGCCTCTGAACAAGTCCATCTTGCCTTTCTTACAGATGATATTTCTGCGTCAATAAACAACTTGTCCGCTCATGGCGTTGAATTCAAAGAAGGCGCATACCCGTTCTCGCTGGATAAACCGAAGCAGATAGGGGACAATTCATACATTTTCTTTTTCAGAGGTCCAGACGGCGAACTGATAGAAGTTTGCCAGAATGCTGGAACTGGAAAGTAACTGTCAGTGTTTTTGTAAATACCATGCATGAAATTATAAAGGGGATGCGTGTTATGGACGGCGAATTTATCGAGAATCGGGTTAATTATAAAGAAATTTTCAACTACACAAACAAGAATGTTCTGATAACTGGCGGCACGGGGACTATGGGAGCCGAATTTGCCAGAGCCTTTGCCGCTTGCGGAGCAAACGTGGTAATAGCGGATATTATTGAAAATGGCAGTGCCGATGTAATTGCCGATTGTGAAAAAAATGGTGGACACGCGGCTTTTCTAAAGGTAAACTTGCTCGACTTGAACGAGGTGCTTCATATGGTATCCTCTGCGGTGGAGGTGCTGGGGAATATCGATATCTTCTGCAACCATGCTGGCATTAACATCAGAAAACCTGCGCTCGAATGTACTCCGGATGACTGGGACAAGGTAATGACCATTAACTTAAAGTCTGCCTTCTTCGCCGCCCAGGCCGTCGGAAAACATATGATTGATAACAAGCCTGGTAAAATCATCAATACTATTTCCGACTCTTGTGAGAGAGGGCATAAGAATTTGGCGCTTTATGCCTGCTCAAAGGGGGGAATGCGCATGATGACGAAGGTACTGGCCCATGAATGGGCCGAATATGGGATAAACGTAAACGGGATTGCGCCTGGTTACGTTAAAACACAGCTGACGGAGAGACTGTTAGCGGATGAAGAGACGTATTCGAGGATCATAAGCAGGATACCGATGAACCGTTTTGCCGACGCCCAGGATGTGGCGGCGTTGGTACTATATCTGGCCTCACCTCTGGCATCTTATGTGACAGGTCAGACGGTATTTATTGAGGGGGGAATGCATATAGATTAGAAAATACGCTTTATCTCAAAAGGTTTGTCGGTGTTTTAGGGTTTGTGATGCTTAAAGAGGCTGATTTTCGCAAATAGGGGGTATTTGTATGAAGAAGTTAGCGGTAATGGTCATTATCGTATTGATGTCAGTAGTATGTTTAGGGACGGCTCAGGTTATGGCAGCGGATTATCCGACAAAGAACATTACATGTGTAATCCAATGGGGGGCAGGCGGGGGAACGGATAACATAATGCGCCCACTGTGCACTTTGGCGGAAAAAGAACTTGGGAGAAGCCTTATCATGCAAAATATGACGGGAGGAACTGGCTCGATTGCAACGCAGTTTGTATATGACAAGGCCGCCGATGGCTACACTTTGCTTATTGGAGCCGAGAACCCTGCTCTTTACGATACGCTAAAAATATCGAAACTGACGTACAAGGATTTTGTCCCGATATTCCTTGTTGGAGACGAAACAATTGGTATTATTGTCAAAAGCGGCTCAAAGTATAAGACGCTGACGGACGTTGTCAACGACGCGAAAGCAAATCCTGGGAAAGTTAAATTTGCCACGGCTGGTAAAGGGAGCACACATTGGATGGTCGATGCGTATCTGTCTGTAATTACCGGTGCCAAATTCACACAGATACCCTATGACAGTGACGCAGCGGCTAGGACGGCGGTTCTCAATGGTGAATGTGACCTATCATCCTGTAAGATACAGTCCGGACTTGAAGCCTATAAAGCGAAACAGATTGACTTCTTAGCCGTGATTGCCGATAAGCAGGTTTCATCCATGCCAGCCGTGCCTGTCATCACTAAAGAATATCCCGGCTTTAGCAAATACCTACCGTGGGGCGGTGCCTTCTATGGGGTATTCGCCAAAAATGGGACAGATGTCGCTGTCGTCAGCAAGCTGGGAGATGCTTTCAAAAAAGCATTCAATAACCAGAAATATCAGGAACTGCTTGCCCATTACAGCATTAACCCGATTGGAACTACGGGGGGCGAAGCGAATGAGTATATTACACATTGGCGCACAAGGACTATTGAAATACTTGAAAGTAGCGGTGCAATAAGCGTAAAATAAGACACTAAAGTGTTTTTTGACGGGGGCTGTCGCGGTATATTTCACAACAGCTCCTATATTTTCAAATCGACCTTACCCTTAATAAATAGGAATTCCGTACGTAATCAAATATACAAACGCGAAGGTGGTATCCAAAATGCCAAGTGAAAATTTGATCGACAAAGATGTGAAAACTGATTTGCAGCCAGGTGAAAAGGTTTTTACTCTGTTTTTGTTTGTAACCTGTTCTTTCATGTTTTATCAATCCATATTGTTGTTGAAAGAACACCCTGGAATAAGCGGTCCTGCAGTATTGCCAATGTTGGCAAGCGGGCTCCCTGCCTTATTGCTCTTTGGATCGATAATTGGTAACGTAAAGAAAAAAACCCTGCTCAATATAAGAAGTTTGAACTTTGAACAGAAAAAGAAGATACTAAAAGACTATCTCTTCCCGAGCGCGATAATTACAGCGTTGGTTTTTATAGTCCTCTATTGTGCGATGTTGTCTTTCCATGTTCCATTCTATATTGTTACATCGCTATTTTTGTGGGGACTCATGTCCCTGCTTTCAAGACGTAATTATTTGAAAAACGCCGTCTGGACAGGTCTTACCATGATATTTATCGCTGTTGTATTTGGAATGCTGTTTAGCGTTGTGATGCCTTAGAAGGGAAGTGATTTTGTGAATCTGGAATATCTGCTGATACCATTTTACAATCCAATGCTAATAGTACTTGTCGCCGCAGGAACATTTGTCGGTATCTATGTCGGTGCCATCCCCGGGCTTTCAGGTACGATGGCTGTTTCCCTCCTTGTATCGCTTACTTTTGGATGGGAGACGAACAGCGCGATTGCAATGATGGTAGGTGTGTTTGTAGGAGCTGTTTATGGAGGTTCTCGCTCGGCGATACTTCTTAACATACCTGGAGCTCCCGCTGCTGTCGCCACCGGTTTTGATGGTTATCCGCTGGCAAAAAAGGGACTTGCTGGCAAAGCAATGGGGGTTGCCACGTCTCAGAGCTTCATAGGAACAATATTTGGTATACTGGTCTTAATGTTTGGTGCGCCACTGGTGTCCAGTTTTGCGATGAAATTCTCTTCGGTCGACTATATGATGCTTGCTTTTATGGGGATGATGATGGTCGGTAGCTTAGGATGTAAATCGTTGGCAAGAGGCGTTATCGCTGCAAGCGCGGGTGTTTTTCTTGGGACAATAGGGATGGATCCATTGACAGCCGTGAATCGTTTTACATTTGGCAATGTCTATCTCAATGCTGGAGTAAATTATATCGTGGCACTGATAGGATTGTTCGGTGCGGCTGAGGCGATGGTTCAGATAACGGAATTACATGTTGAACCGATTAAACAAAAAATAGACAAAATTATCCCGTCTTGGAAAGAAGCGATAAGGTATCTTCCGCTTACGTTACGTTCTGCTGTGGTCGGTGTTCTGGTAGGCGCCCTTCCTGGCGCTGGCGGCGATATCGCGGCGCTTTTGACGTACGATCAAGCTAAACGTACGGTGAAAAATCCGGAAGTTCCGTTCGGTGAGGGCGCGATAGAAGGGATCGTTGCGCCTGAAACAGCCAACAATGCAGCAATTGGCGGTGCCTTTATCCCGATGCTGACCCTTGGCATCCCGGGGGACGCGGTGACGGCGGTACTGATTGGGGCTCTGACTGTACATGGCTTGCGCCCAGGGCCAAATTTAATGACAGAATCCCCCGTGATGTTCAACCTTATCGTGAGCTGCTTGTGGTTTTCAGCATTTTTTATGCTTGTATTTGGTTTAACAGGCATTAAACTTTTTACTAAAGTTGTTGAAATTCCGAAACCCGTGCTCATGCCAATAATCTTGGTTCTTTCAATTATAGGTGCCTATGCGATAAACAACAGCCTATACGATATTTACTGGATGCTGGGATTCGGAGTCGCAGGCTATTTTATGAAACGCTTTGACTATCCTATTGGTCCAATGGTACTGGGGGTTATCCTTTGTCGTCTCCTTGAAACGAACTTTCTGCGAGGAATAATGCTCAATGGTTCGATAGGAGGACTAGCCGCAAGCGTATTCAAAAGCCCGATATCAATATGTCTATTTCTGCTAATGTGCTTCTTGTTGCTTACAAACAGCAATGTTTATAGGGAATGGCGCAAAAAGTCATTTGAAGCGGAGAAAACCGCCTAAAAAGATTGCGCATAAAGACTATTAGGTATCTGAAATTTGGGTACAACATAATAGAACAAAAAAGGAGATTTGAAATGCCACAAATATATATTCAGACGTATGAACAGCATACGTTGGAACAGAAAAAGGTTCTCGTGCGCGATATTACGAAAACTGTTTGCGAGGCTGCCGAAGTGAAACCGTTTAATGTCCAAATACAATTTTATGAATTGCCACGCGAAAACCGGGCGTTGTGCGGTAAGCTTATGAGTGAAGTTGACGAGAATACACTGCCTTTGGAAGAGAGACCTTGGCTGATCGTTCAATTCCAGCTTTTTGAGGGGCGATCATTGAACCAAAAAAGGCAAATAGCAAAAGGCGTAACAGAAGATATCGCTAAAAATTTCAATGTTGATCCGGCAAGAATTCAAATAATAATCAGTGAAATGAATAGGATTCATAACTCGATTGGTGGACTTCTAGCGGTGGATAGATAATTTTTAGAAAATCAGCTAATTATATGGAATATAACAAAAGTACGGGGCTCCTAAGTTGATATGAAAATATTAATTTAGGAGTTTTTTCTATAAAGTTTTCTCTGATACATATTTAAAAGTATTTCTTATAAATTACATGCCAGTATAATACGAGACACAATGTTTTCTTATTCTTTCACTGGGAAGAATATGGATAGAGTGATATTATTGTGTTCAAGTTAATGATAAAGAGGTAATGTTTTATGGCAACGAGCAACTACACACGCGGCGTGGCAATGGCCCTTGGCACAGCCCTTCTCTGGGGCGGCATGAGCCCGCTTGCGAAATTTGTCGGTTCCCAGGGGGTCAGCATGGCTTCTGTAATGTGCTATCGTGCCCTGCTTGTCGTAATTCTGATGGCCGCGTGGCTTCGCAGCAGCCTGGGCGCGGGCTGGTATAGAATAGAGCGCCGCCTGATGCGCACATATCTGCTGCTTGGCTTTTTGACCGTCGTCATGAACGCCTGCGGCTTTATGATGTCCTGCGCCTATCTTACCGTTCCCCAGGCGCTGATGATCCATTACACCTTCCCGCTGGCGACGATGGCCGGGTCATACTTCATAACCCGCGAAAAGCCGCCCCTGCTTCAGGTTGCCGCGGGCTTGATGATCATCGTTGGTCTCTATGTCGGCTTCATGGGCGCGGGGGGAAGGATGAACTCCGTCTCGCCAGCCGGGCTGCTGTGGGCCGTGGCCTCGGTGATCGGCCTCTCGGGGCAGACGCTTGTTTCGCGGCGCATCCTCAAGGGCGGCGCGACCGACCCGCTGATCCAGCTCTTTTACATTCACCTATTCGGCGGCGCGATGCTTATCGTCGGAAAATCGGCGCTGATGGGCTGGGCGGACCTCAAGGCGATCAACGGCGCGGTCTTCGCGCTGATGCAGTATTCAGCGCTGGGGGCGGGGCTTCTTGGTTTCGGTTTTATGTTCAACGCGCTGAAATTTATCCCCGCTTCACTGGTAAGCCTTATCTGCACTCTTGAGCTGGTTTTCGCGCTCTGCATAACTCCCTTCGCTCTCGGCCTTTATCCCACGGCGAACGAACTGCTCGGCTGCGCCGTGATCATGGTCTCCGTGGCCTGCGCTTCTGTGCGGAGCGCTAAATGAGCTGCGGCTGAAAGAAGCGGGCGAGAAGATATTTGGAAAATTTTAAGTTTTATTTTGATATTTACTGACAGAAGGCCGGCGTTCTTTATCCGGCGTATTCTTTTCTTGGAGCCGCGCGCGCCGCGTGGTCGGCGAGCGCTTTTTCAATGAGCCCGGCAAGTTCGGCGTGGTAGACCTTGTTTCCCAAATAGCCGTAAAGCGAAAATACAAGATGCGGTTTTTTCCTGCATTCCTGCATTATCTATGGCTCCATGCGTTCTGTCGTAATGAGATCGAACCAGTGCCTTTGGAAGGTCTTGAAAAACCGCTTGCTGAAAGAGGGAAATGAGTTGGTTACAAATTGTCACCAACTGAAATTGGTATCCCCCAAGGACGGCAAAAAATACAGCACCGACGTCGCTACGGTCGAACAGGCGCTAAGGCTTATCCAGTCAATTCCATCGCCAAAGGCGGAACCGCTCAAAGTTTGGCTCGCTCAGTTGGGCAGGGAGCGTATTGAAGAGACAATCGACCCTGAGCTCACGATAGACAGAGCGCTTGAGACATATCTCAGGAAGGGCTATTCAGGTGCGCAAGGAGCTTACAGACGAATGGCAGGACAGAGGGGTAAAAAAGGGCGTCGAGTATGCGATATTGACTGATGAGCTGACTAAAGCATGGGCTGGCATGACGACAAAGCAGTACAAAAATTTGAAGGGGCTCAGAAAGGAAAATCTGCGGGATAATATGAGCACCGCAGAGATTGTCCTTAATATGTTCGCGGAAGTCAGCACAACAGAGATTTCTAAAGTTGAGAAACCGTCTACTTTCAATGAAAATCGCGCCGTTGCCAGAAGCGGCGGCGAAATTGCCGGAGACACGCGCAGAAAGCTTGAAGAAAGAACGGGCAAACCCGTTATCACGGCCCAAAATGCCGCGCAGCTCAGTTCTGTGCTGACAGGGCTGATCGAAGGCGCAGCTGAAAACAAAGATAACGAGGATGAGTAAATTCACGTAAACAGGTCGATGCCACCCTGCGCCGGCTTTGGCATCGGCTCTGAACTGCGCCCGCTTTTTATGGAACACGGAAAGTTCTTTTACTCGCGCGAGCACGGAAACAGGTTTATTCAGTTGAGATTGGACAGCTTTAACGGGGACTCCTTATCCGGCGATGGAGCAGAGGTTTTTTCTTTTGGGTTCAGGCTCCGCGCCGCTGGCGGCGTAAGATACGCCGGACGCGGGGCCCGTGCCGTCTTTTGTCACTCCGCCCCGGCACCCAACGCTTTTTAAAATCCTATCATCGGCTAAACGGCCTGTCAAACGCGCCTCTCAAGCTGCCATACGTTTTTGGAAACGCGCGTCGCCATGTTGCCATCTTAGCATTACCGCGAGTTTTCCTTGCCACAGGATTATTACGTCTCAGAGGCGGAGGCCTTTTTGCGGTACGCTAACGGAGTAAGGTCCGTCAGCAGCTGATAATTTTTTATGAAATGGCTTGTGTGGTTCGATCTCTGACTCGATTATATATGAAATGAAAAAATATGATGCAACAAGGTTATACGAAAATATCAATTTTCTCGCAGTAGGATATTTAAGCGAAGAAGCGTTTATTACGACTTTGGCGGAAATTTACCGCAGATAGGGAGCAGCCAATGCTTTATAGAGCGGCGAGACGCTATCGCGACATCGTATCTTTTACGCTGTTGCCAGCCTTTTCGCACTTCACCGACCGCTAAAATATGGTATTATATTTGATGTTTGGTTTATTTGTTTGAAATAAGTATAGCGTTTACGCAGTTGTATATCGTTTGCCAATTTTATTTTCGTGAGGGTGTTTTTATGAAAAAGGAGCAAAATTTATCCAGTGCGCTTTATGAAAGCATAAAGAACAAGATCATCAACGGCGATTATATGCCCGGCAGCCTCCTGATGGAGCGTGAGATTGCGAAGGAGGCCGGCATCAGCAGGACTCCGGTGCGGGAGGCGATCAAGCGCCTCGCGCAGGAAGGCTGGGTTGATTGGGAGGAGCGCAGGCGGGCCATCGTCTCCCAGATAACCATAGAAAAGATTCTTGATCTCTTCACGCTTCGTGAAATGGTGGAGCCCTTCGCGATTAAAAAGGCGATAGACGACGGTATGCAGCAGCTTTTAGCAGGGCAGCTTGCCGTAGTTTTTCAGGAAATGGAGGCGGCAAAAAATTCCCCTATCGATTTCATGAAAAGCGATATGAAGTTTCACACGACAATAGTTCAGTTCATGGGCCTGCAGAACCTCGACGCCCTTTGGCAGAAGATAAGCGAGGATATGACACGTCTCGTGATGCATAAAATTTATCCGCGCCGCGACCCCGACCAGATATTGTGCGAGCACAAAGAGCTGATAGACGCTTTGTGGGATACGGACCGTGAAAAGGCGCTCTCCTGTATCGGCGGACACTTCTCGATCATCGTCGATATGTTCAAGAGGAAGAGGGACGAGCAGAGAGCGTGTCTTTAAGCGTATCTTGACATTGCAATTAAAGGGGTGTAATCTTTAGTAATTCTGTATTTTGGTTTTAGTTTCCATATAACGGAAAACTAAGGGGCGTGACTTAAAATGAAATTTATGAGAAAAAGATTCAGGGAGCTGTTGGCCGGGAATGAACCGCTTATTGCGCCGTGCGCCTACGACGCGCTTTCGGCGAAGATGATAGAGGCGGCGGGCTTCAAGCTTGCGGGGACGACCGGCTACGGCATGCACGGCACGATACTTGGCTGCCCCGACAATGGCATGCTCGCCTTCAACGAGATGGTGGAGGCCTGCGGCAAGATGGCGGACGCGGTTAACATCCCCCTGCTCGCCGACGCGGAGGGCGGCTATGGCAACGCTATCAACGTCATTCGTTCCGTGCGCGACTTTGAGAAAGCGGGAATGGCCGGGCTCTTCATAGAGGACCAGGTGTTGCCGCCCAACTGCCCCTTTATCCGTGAACCGCGCGTGATTTCATGCGAAGAGATGATTGGCAAGATAAAAGCCGCAGTCATGGCGCGCTGCGATAAGGATTTTACAATTATCGCCCGCACAGACGTGAAGTTCGACGACGCGCTCGAACGCGCCGCGGCCTACATGGAGGCTGGCGCGGACATGATAAAGATATTCCCTAAGAGCCGTTGGGAGCTTGAGGAGCTGCCAAAAAGGGTAGACGCGCCGCTGCATTTTGGCGTCATCCCCGGGCAGGAGGCGACACGCGGCCTCAGCGCTCAGGATATACTGGGCATGGGCTACAAGATTGTCACCTACCCCATGACCTCGCTCTTTGCCGGGGTGCAGGCCTCGCTCAAGGCGCTGCGCGCGCTGAAAAAGTATGGCCGCGAGGACAACCCCGAATGCGATATGATCTCCTTCGCAGATTATGTGAAGCTCGTCGGCGGAGACAAGTTCAAGGAGTGGGAGGGCGAGTATCTGCGCGGGGAATGAGAGGCCGGAAATTACGGCGGCAGAACAAATTACGCAAAGGCCGGAGCGTCGCGCTCCGGCCTTTGCGCGTAAAATAAGGCATTTTAGCAGTATTTGTGTCAAAAATACGATAAATTCACTTCTTGCGTTTATTTTTATCTCTTTTATCTGGTTGAAATAATTTTATATCATTAGCAAAAAAATATATTTCTATATTTAATAGAATATTTTTTTAAAAATGGTATCTTGACAACTGAAAGCTAAACGGCTATTGTATTGTTAGTTCCAGTAAATAGATACATATTCCGCAGAACGAAATTATATAGACAAAACTATGATTATCGCAAAGGGCGGAAATGGCAATAAAGACTGAGCAAGGGAAGGACCCCTGGCCGGCGGATAAGCAGGGAAACGCATGTTTCCATTGGAGGAATCTTCTTTGAACATCGATATTGGAACCAGAATGATAGCTTTATTTGGCAAGCCGCTTGGCTTCAGCTTTGCGGCGCGGATGCAAAATGCGGCCTACGGGGCGATGGGACTCAATATGCTTTATTTCTACAGCGAGGTTGAGAACGACCATCTGCCTGACGTCCTTAACGCCGTCAGGTATATGAACTTCGCGGGATGCGCGGTGACCAAGCCCAATAAGGTCAAGGTGCTGCAATATCTTGACGAGCTTGACGGCCTCTGCGAAAAGATGGGTACGTGCAATACGGTGGTAAAGCTGCCGGACGGCAGGCTCAAGGGCTACAACACGGACGGCATCGGCTTCATCCTTTCGCTTGAAGAGGAAACGGATGTGGCTCTTACTGCCTCTTCCTTCATCTCCTTAGGGGCGGGCGGCGTCGGGCGCGCCATCTGCAGCGCTTTGGCCTACTATGGCGCGAAGAAAATATTTGTCGCCGATAAGATTGCCGAGAGCGCCCGCTCGCTTGTAAATGACATCAACGAGAAGTTCGCCCCCGTCGCGGAATTCGTCGATTTCGACGATACCGCGGCCCTTTACGCAAAGGCTGCCGAGGCCGACGTGGTGATGAACAACACCGGTATTGGTATGATCCCCAAAACCGACGCCACGCCGCTGCCTAAGGAGGCGCTTAATAGCCGCCAGCTCTGCTTTGACGCCACCTATAACCCGGAGAAGACGCGTTTTCTGCGCGAAGCGGAGGAGGTGGGCTGCCGCACTTTGAGCGGGCTTGGCATGTCCGTCTATCAGGGGGCGGCGCAGATCAAGCTTTGGAGCGGCAAGGACGCGCCCGTTGCACTGATGAAGGCCGAAGTGCGCGTGATACTTGCCGAACACCACAAAAAAGAAATGGAGGCGGAGAAATAATGAAAATAGTCAAATGGCTGGACGATCATCTTGAGGAATTCTTTCTCGTTATACTGCTCGTTCTCATCGCGGTGACAATGCTCGTACAGATATTCGCGCGCTATATCTTCAACAGCTCGCTGAGCTGGGCGGAGGAGTTTTGCCGCTACTGCTACATCTGGACGGTTTTCCTCTCCATCGGCTATACGGTAAAGTGCGGCAGTATGCTCCGCGTCGGCATCGTGATGGACATGCTCCCGCTCTGGCTCAACAAGTCGGTCAAAATAATATGCAGCCTCGTCATGCTCTGGCTTTTCGCCTGGTTTTTCCAGCACTCGATTCAGGTCGTCCATAACATAAGATATATCACGGGAGAAATTTCTTCTGCGATGCAGCTGCCGATGTGGATAATGTACCTCTGCACGACGGCCGGCTACGGCCTCGCAGCGATACGCACCTTGCAGGCGCTTGTCTCCACCATCCGCAATTTCAACAAAAAGGAAGAATCCACGCTTGAGGTGACGATAAAGGACGCCAAGGCGGAAGTCGAGCTTCTTGAAGGGGGAAAAGAATAATGGCTGCCATAATATTCGCGGTCTTCGCGGTCGCGCTCATTCTCGGTCTTCCGATAGGTATGAGCATGGTGCTGAGCACCGTCATGCCGATATTGATGGGCGGGGGCGGAAGCTCTGTCAACCAGCTCATCACCAACACCTTCTCCGGCGCGGACTCGACGCCGATCATCGCCGTCCCGCTGTTCATCTTGGCCGGCGTCATCATGGCTGAGGGCGGCATCTCGCGCAAACTCTTCAACGTCTTCGCTTATTTTGTCGGCGGACTCACGGGTGGGCTGCCATGCGCGGTCATCATCACCTGCCTCTTCTACGGCGCGATATCGGGCTCCGGCCCGGCGACGACGGCGGCGGTAGGCGCGATGGCGATCCCCTTCCTAACGGAGCTGGGCTATGACAAGCGCTTCTCCTCGGGGATGGTGGCGACCGCGGGCGGCCTCGGGGTAATAATCCCGCCGTCGATTCCCTTCGTCCTCTACTCGCTGGCGACGGGGGTGTCGACCAGCGCCCTCTTCCTCGGCGGAGTCCTTCCCGGAATATTCATCGGAGTCTGCCTTATGGCCTACGCCGTCTTCTACTGCGCGAAAAACGGCGAGGACAAAGAGAAGATAAACGCGAAGCTCCGCGAGCTCCGTTCGCAGAGCTTCTGCAAGCTCCTCTTCAGCAGCCTGCCCGCGCTCATGTCGCCGATCATCGTCCTCGGCGGCATCTACGGAGGTATTGTGACGCCGACGGAGGCGGCCTGCATCTCCGTCTTCTATTCGCTTATCGTCTCCCTCTGGCTTTACAAGACGATCTCCTACCGTCAAGTGGTTCCCTTTTTTAAAAACGCGGTAAAGACCTACGGGCCGCTCTGCTTCGTCCTCGCCTTCGCCATCGCCTTCGGGCGGGTGCTCACGCTGCTCAAGGCCCCGGCGCTGGTATCGGCGTTCATCCTCGGCACCTTCCACTCGGCGACGGCGGTACTCTTCATCATCGTCATTGTATTCTTGCTGATGGGAATGGTGATGGACACTGGCCCCGCGATAGTCATCCTCGCGCCGATACTTCTGCCCATCGTCCAGCAGCTTGGCATCCACCCCGTCCACTTCGGTGTGATCATGGTCTGCTGCCTCTCCATCGGGCTGGCGACGCCGCCCTTCGGCCTCGACCTCTTCGTGGCGGGAACGCTCTCCGACATCCCGCCGATGACGGTGGCCAAGAGCGCCATGCCCTTTATCCTCGCCTTCGGCATCTCGCTCTTTATAATCACCTACGTTCCCTGGCTCAGCCTCGCGCTCATTTAAGCGGCGCGGGTTTGTTATAAAAACTTATCAAGGAGGAAACAATCATGAAAAAGTCACTATCACTCTTATGCGCGGTTCTTATGGCTCTCCTGGTCTCCGGTGCCGCCTTTGCGGGCCCCTATGACAGCCTCAAGCCGGTGACGCTCCGCTACGGCAACGGCGCGGCCTTGGGAGCGGCGGGCGACCTCTGGGGCATCGCCTTCTGCAAACACGTCAAAGATATCACCGGCGGAAAACTTACCATTGACTACTTCGGCAACAGCCAGCTCGGCGTTGACAGCGAACTCCAGACGCAGATGCTTGCCGGCGACATTGACATCGTCTCCTGCCAGCCGGGGCAGACGACGACCATCGTCCCCGCGGTGGCGGTCTACGACCTGCCCCTCGTCTTTGCTAAGTACAGCGCGGCGCAGATAGACAAAGCGCTCAACAATTCAAGCTTCACAAAACTCATCAACCAGAAATACGCGGCCAAGAATATGATCTGCCTCGGCAACCTGCAGGGCGCCACCTACCGCGTCATGACCTCCAACAAAAAGATAGCGAACGTCGGAGACTTCAAGGGCATCAAAATACGCACGATGAACTCCCCCTATCACCTCGCCTTCTGGAAAGCCCTCGGCGCCAACCCCACCCCGCTTGCCTTCACGGAGCTCTATATGAGCCTCCAGCAGGGAGTCGTCCAGGCGCAGGAAAACGCCAATGATACCAACGTCAGCTCAAACTTCCATGAGGTGCAGAAGTTCCTCGTCAACGTCCGCCAGCTCCTCTACATGAACCAGTTCCTCATGAACAAAAAGAAATTTGAAAGCCTTGACCCCGCCTATCAGGACGCGATAAGAAAGGCTGTGGCGATGGCGACGAAGGACATCGCGCCCAACCTCGCGAAAATCGACAAGGACAACTGCGAGAAACTCGTCAAGGGCGGCATGATCAACCTTACCTTCGACGATAAATTCTATGACTCCCTTATCAAGGCTTCCCAGCCCGTCTATGCCGAGATCAGTAAAAACGTCGGCACGGACGTTGTGGACAGTCTCGTAAACGCGCTGAAGACCGGAAAGTAAAACTCAGCGCTAAAATTTACAACGACAGGCCTCCGCGGTTTTTCCGCGGAGGCCTCATCGCATCTCTATAGGCGCGCATATAAGCGCGTGCGGTATATGTACTGGCGTTATATTCCTCAGGTTCTGTATTGGTTGTGTTCTATTATTCCGCCTTTGCCTGCGTTCAACACTTGGCTTCCGCCCCGCGTTTCCTTGCGCCACAGAACGATAACAGGCCGCCTGTTCTATTGACATCGGCTTTCAAAGGGGGTTAAATTAATTAGATTTTAATTCTCACAAGTGATTAACGTTATTTTAACGAAGGGTGTTTCGCATGCCGCGCGTGCCTTTTGTGCGGTGGAAAAGAGATGAACGCCGTCATCTCTTCGCCGGGCGTACCGCGCGGGGAGCGGTTTTACACGCCGGCAGCCTTCGGGGGGAGGAACGCGACATCATGAGTCGCCGTCAGATATATAACTTTATAGCCGCCGCCGTCGTTTGTTTTATGGTGGCGCTGTGCGCCTGGCCGCCTGCCGCCGCGGCGGGGGAACGGAATCTGCGGACGGTTCGCGTCGGTTTTTTCGCGTTCGACGGCTATCACATGATCGATGCCGCCGGCCGCCGCGCCGGTTACGGGTATGAAATCCTTCAGCGTCTGGCGGGATACACCAACTGGCGGTACGAATATGTCGGATATGACAAGAGCTGGCGCGAGATGCAGCTTATGCTGGAAAATGGCGAGATCGACCTGCTCACCAGCGCGCAAAAGACGCCCGAGCGTTTGCGGCGTTTCGATTTTTCCGACCGGACGATCGGCACTTCCGCCGCGATCTTGACGGTGAAGGCCGGAGACCAAAGATACGCGCTGAAGGATTATGCCAACTGGAGCGGCATGCGCGTCGGTATGCTCAAAGGCAACAGCCGCAATCAAAGCTTTGCCGATTTCGCCGCGCAGAATGGATTCACCTACACCGCCGTTTATTTTGACAGCGCCGACGTCATGCTTGACGCGCTGAAAAACGAAGGACGCGTCGACGCCGTGCTGACCAGCACCCTTCGTTCTATAGACGGCGAGTGGATAATGGCGCGCTTTGCTTCTTCTCCATTCTATATCATGACGCGCAAGGGGGACCGGCAGCTGATGGCCGAGGTAAACAGCGCGCTTGAACAGCTGAACGGCGATGAGCCAGGCTTCCGCACGGCGCTGATGGATAAATATTACACCCCCGACAACAGCGAAGAGATAGCGTTTACCGCCGAGGAACGCGCCTATATCGAGGCAATGCGCGGCACCAGCATCACCGCGCTCATCAACCCCGACCGCGCGCCCTTTTCCTCCTTTGAAAACGGCCGCCCGACCGGCATCATCAGCGATATCGCGGAGCGGGTCATCGAGCGCTGCGGGTTGGATGTCAGGCTGATAGAGACCCGCGACCGGGAGGAGTATTGGCGGCTGGCGAAGTCCGGGGAAATCGACCTCCGCCTTGACGCCAGATACGATTACGCCGAAGCCGAAGGGATGGGCTACCGGCTGACCGCCCCCTATCTTGACGCTTCGATTACGAGGGTATATAAGAGGGGCAACGACGGCTTTTCGTCAGCCGCGCTTCTGAAGGATTCCGACATTTCGATCAAGTATCAGGACTCTTTTTACGGGGAACGCTACGAGGCGTATTATTATAATACCATCGCGGAGACGGTGGCGGCCGTATTGTCGGGAGAGCGGGATGTGACGTATCTGTACCGCCGCAGCGCCGAGCTGGCCGCGCAGAACGACGAAACGAACCGGCTTATGATCGAGGATATGTACGGTTATGACACCGCCTTTGCCGTCGCCGTCAACGAGAAGGGCGGCCGCCTGCTTTTTTCGATTATCAATAAAAGCGTTGCCAGTATCGGCAGCGCGGAGATCAAGACGATCGACCGGAAATATACTTTTTTCGCGCCCAAGCCCTTTTCGCTCGTCGGCTTTATGTACGGCAGCCCCTTAGCGGTGGCGGGCGTCGTCACGGCCTTTTTTCTCATGCTGGGGTTTGCCGCGCTGTACGTAACGCAATCCCGCAGACGGAAACGCGAATACGCGCAGCTGATGGAGGAAAAACGCCGCAGCGGCCTTCTGTCCGACGCGCTGGCGGCGGCGGAGCGCGCGGACGCGGCCAAGAACCAGTTCCTCTCGCGCGTCTCCCATGAGATGCGCACGCCGCTGAACGCGATCATCGGTTTCATCACGCTGGCGAAGGGCGCGGAGCCGCAGCAGCTGGAGGCCTATATCGCCAATTCCGAGATTGCCTCCCGGCAGCTGCTTTCCGTAATCAACGACGTGCTGGACATGTCGTCGATCGAATCCGGAAAGCTGCGAATTGCCCACGCGCCCTTTGATTTTCGCCGCCTGATTCACAGTGTTACGAATCTCTACCTTGCGCAGTGCGGCCAGAAGGGGCTCCAATATGAGACGAAGCTGGCGACGCCGATCGAAGACTGGCTCATCGGCGACCAACTGCGTGTGAATCAGATATTGATGAACTTGCTCAGCAACGCCGTCAAATTCACCTCCGCGGGACATGTCTGGCTGAAGATCAGCCGGCTTAAAGAATCAGGAGACAAGGTTTTCGTGCGTTTTGAGGTCTCTGATACGGGCTGCGGCATTACGGAAGAGATGCAGGCGCGGCTTTTCCGCCCCTTTGAACAGGAGAGCGCCGTCTCCGCGCAGAAATACGGCGGCAGCGGCCTGGGGCTGTCGATCGTCAAGAATCTCGTCAGCATGATGGGCGGCGCGATTCGCGCCGAGAGCCGTCCGGGAGAGGGCTCGACCTTTACGGTGGACATTCCGTTCACCAGGGGCGCGCCGGCAGCGGACGCGGGCGTCTCCGGCAGCGTCGAAAGCCTGCGGGTGCTTTGTGTGGATGACGAGGCGATGGAGCGTGACTATATCTCGGCCGTGCTTAAGCGCCTAGGCGTCAGGCATACCTGCGCGGCGGACGGCATCTCCGCCCTCGAGGCTCTCGCCCGCGGCGCGGACGAGGGCCTTGCCTATAATATCTGCCTGATTGATTGGAAGATACCGAACATGGACGGTCTTGAGATCACAAGACAGATTCGTAAAAAATACAGCGATAAGGTCATCATCATCGCGGTCTCCGCCTACGAGTGCAATCAGGCGGGCGATAAGGCTGTGATGGCGGGGGCCAATATGTTCGTCCCCAAGCCGCTGTTCCAGTCCTCGCTCCTCGATCTATTGATGACGCTGACCGGCGGCAGACTCGCGAAAAAAGAAGAGAGGCCGGTTCCCCGCGATTTCACGGGAAAGCGCGTCCTGCTCGTCGAAGACAACCTCATGAACCGCATGGTGGCGGAAGGGCTTGTTAAAAAGTTTGGCGTCGAGTGCGACAGCGTCATGGACGGGCGGCAGGCGGTGGAGAAGTTCATGACCACGGCGCCAGGCTATTACGACGCCATCCTGATGGATATCCAGATGCCCAACATGGACGGCTTTGAGGCGACGCGGGCGATACGCGGCTCAAGCCACCCCGAGGCGAAGACGATACAGATCATCGCGCTGACCGCCAACGCCTTCAACGAGGATATCGCCAGGTCGCTTTCCAGCGGGATGAACGCTCACGTCGCCAAGCCGATCGAGCCGGAGGTGCTCGCGGCGGCGTTGGCGAAGGCGTTTCGGATGGCGTGACCCGGCGGTTTGCGCGGGTGGATTTTATTCCGCGGACTTTGCGACCAGAGCCCGGAAGATGTCGGCCTGCACGGGGTCTTCGTCCGCGAGGCATTCGGGATGCCACTGCACGCCGAGCGCGTACCGGCAGGCGGGGGCCCAGATGGCCTCGATGACGCCGTCTTCCGTGACGGCGGCGGTTTCCGCGTGGCGCGAGAGTCCGCCGACCGCCTGATGGTGCATCGAGTTTACGCGCATGATCTCTCCCGTGTGGTTGGGGAAGAGCCAGGGAGCCAGGATCTTAACGTCGTGTACGCAGCCTCTCATGACGTCGGGCCGCCTGTGCAGCGTCCAGCTCTCATTGATATCCGGCAGGTGCTGGATCAGCGTCCCGCCGAGTACTACGTTCAGCAGCTGGCAGCCGCGGCAGATTCCCAGCAGCGGCTTGTTCTTTTCCAGCACGGCCGAGCAAAGGTCCAGTTCGAAGTGGTCGCGCTCCAGATTGGGGGATATCGTCCCCCGGTCTTCCTCGCCGTAGAAGGCGGGGGCGATGTCGCTGCCGCCCGCAAAGACGAAGCCGTCGAGCTTTGAGGCGAGGGCCTTTATTTCGCGCGCGTCGCCTGTCGCCGTGAGCGGCAGCGGAACGCCGCCGGCGGCGCGGACGGAGGCGACGATCTTTTCCGTCAGTGCCGAGAGGAGCCAGAAGTAGTCAAGCGCTTCCCGGTCAAGGTCGGCGAGCGCGGTTTCCGCGTAGCTGTGTTTGAATGGCAGGGTAGGTATCCCGATAAGCGGTCTCATAGAATTATTCCAGGCTCCTTTTTTAGTTTGTTGCGGTTTGTAGTTGCCGTATATTCCGCCGATTTTGTGTGCCGGCGGCGGGCAGGCCAGCTTTGCGCCGCGGCGTTTACCGCGGGCGCATATTGCGGCCGATGCAGTAATATTCAAAGCCGAGCGCGCGCATCTTTTCCGGGTCGCAGATGTTGCGCCCGTCGAAGACGATCTTTCGTCTCATCAGCGCGCCGAGCTTTTCCCAGTCGGCCTCCTGGAACTGCCGCCATTCGGTGACGATCACGGCGCAGTCGGCGCCGCTGACGAGCGATTCGAGATCTTTAGCGTAAGCGACGCTTTCCGGCAGCAGCCGGCGGGCCTCGTCCATTGCGATCGGGTCGTAGGCGCGGACGGCGGTTCCGCAGTTGAGCAGTCCGCGGATGAGCGTGATCGAGGGGGCTTCGCGCATGTCGTTTGTCTGCGGTTTAAAGGCCAGCCCCATGATCGCCGCCTCTATCTCCTCCATCTCTTCGCCAAAGCGCTCGCGCATCATGATGTGGAGCTGCGCCTTCTGCTTGCGGTTCACTTTGCTGACGGCGGAGGCCATCGTCATATCCAGCCCCTGCCCTTCGCCGATGTAGCAGAGCGCCTGCACGTCTTTCGGGAAGCAGGAGCCGCCGTAGCCGCAGCCCGCGTTGAGGAAAAATGCGCCGATGCGGCGGTCCGAGGCCATCCCCTTCTTGACGGAGAGGACGTCGGCCCCTACTTTGTCGCAGAGCTGCGCGATCTCGTTCATAAAGCTGATGCGCGCCGCGAGCATGGTGTTTGCCGCGTATTTGGTGATTTCGGCGGAGGCGGGGTCCATGAAGATTATCTTCTCCTCGCCGGCGAAGGGGCGGTAAAGCTCCCGCATTACCGCGCGCGCCTCTTCGGAGGCGGCGCCGATTACGATGCGGTCCGGGTGCAGGCAGTCCTCTATCGCCATGCCCTCTTTAAGAAATTCCGGATTTGAAAGTATCTCCAGGCTGATCTTTTCCAGACCGCGCTCCCGCAGATGGTTCTTGATGCGTTTGCAGAGCAGCGTCCCCGTGCCGACGGGCACGGTGGATTTGACGACGATGTAGCATGAATGCGAGAGCGCCGAGCCGATGTCGTCGATTGCGGCGAGCACCTGGGCGAGATCCGCCCGCCCGTCGTCCGCGGGCGGGGTGCCGACGGCGATGAAGCATAGCAGGGTCCCCTCGAGTCCGTCCTGTATCTTGGTTGAGAAGAAAAGGCGTCCCTCGCGTTGGTTTCTCTCGATAAGCTCGTCGAGCCCCGGTTCGTATATCGGGCTTGCACCCTTTTTTAGTTTCTCGATGCGTTCTTCGTCGATATCAACGCAGCAGACGGTGTTTCCCTTTTCCGCAAAGCAGGCGCCGGTGACGAGGCCGACGTATCCTGTTCCCACAACACAAATCTTCATATGTTTTATTTCTCCTTGGCTCCTGTCTGTCAAACGTTAACTTTTGCTGGCGAGCATGGTTATCCCCGCGAGGATGAAAGCCATGCCGCATATTCTCAGGAGCGTGATCTTTTCATGAAATATAAAAAAGCCGATTGCGAGCAGCAGCAGGTAGACGACGCCCGACATCAGCGGATAGGCGAGCGTCAGTTCGGCGCGCGAGAGCGCCGCCGCCATAAAAAAGAAGGAGACGCCGAAGAGGCCGAGCCCAATCACGATCCAGGGGTTGAGGGCGATTTTCAGAAAAGCGCCGACGATGCCGGAGGAGACCATATCGCTGTCTCCGCCGTAAGCGTGCTTCATGACGGTGCTGCCGAGCGCGTTGGTCGCCGCGGAGGCGAGGATCAGGGTGAGCGTGATCTTATCGAGCATTTTCCGGCGCCTCCGGAAGGGCTGGTTCGCGCTGTACGGCGAGCGTGCCCGCGCGTCCCGTAAGCGTCCCCATCACGATTTCGCCGCGCGGGAGGGGGGCCGCCGCCGCGTATTCGCCGAGCGTGCGGAACTCGGTTCCGAGTGCCCGCGCCAGGTTGAGGAAGTTTTCAAAGACGGCGAGCTTCGAGATGCCCTCCATCTCCGCGTGGACGGTGAGCACGTTCCACTCCCGGTCCATTCCGTCAAGCCAGGCCTTGGGGAGCGTGACGTCGTCGATTCCCGGCAGGCCGTAGATCTCGTCCATCGTCGGGAGGGTCGTCGGTATCTGCGGCACCTCGTATTCGATGCCTTCAAAGACCGGCAGGAAGGGGGCGTATCCGCGCACGTCGCTGGCATAGCGAAGGCCGAGCTCGCGCTCCGCCTCGAGAACGGCGTGCGATAGCTGCCAGCCGGGGGCGGCGATCTCCGCGGCTTCGCGCCCGCAGATGTCTTTGTAAAGCGCCGCCGCCTTACCGTAGAGCGCGAGGTATTCTTTCTTTGATATTTTTGCCAGGCAGTCCTGCACGTAAACGTGGTCCCAGGCGTGGATGCCCGTCTCGTGTCCCTCGTCCGCCGCGCGGCGCAGGATGGCGGGGGCGCGCGGGACGATCAGCGGCGCGGGAAGCAACGTGCCGTAGAGGAGCGTCTTCAGTCCGTAGGTCGACGGGGCTTTGGTGCGCATCATCTTGGCGATGAAGCCGGGGCGGAAGATGCGCCGTATCGCCTTGCCCGAATTGTCGGGGCCGAAGGAGAAGAAGATGCTGGCCCGGATTTTTTTTCTTTTGAAGAGGTCCAGCAGGCGAGGCACGCCTTCAAGGTAGCCGCGCAGCGTGTCGACGTCGACCTTAATGGCGAGCCGCGTCATTACTTGGCCTCGTTATCGGCGTACCAGGCGATCGTCTTATGAAGCATCTCGCGCATGCCTGTCTTCGGCTTCCAGCCAAGCTTGTTCTCCATCTTTTTAACGGAGGGCAGGCGGTTCTGCATGTCGTCGTAACTCTTTCCGTAGTAGGCGGAGGCGGGGATGATCTCAAGCTCGGTGGCTTCCGCGGCCGCGCGGAATTTCGGGAAGTTCTTCGCCTCGTCGATCAGCAGCTCCGCGAGCTCCTTTATCGAGTAGTTATTGGCGGGGTTGCCGATATTGAAGATCTCGCCGTCGGCCTTTTTGTTTTTATTTTCGATAATGGCCATCAATCCTTCGATGCCGTCGCCGATCCAGGTGAAGCTGCGGCGCTGCTCGCCGCCGTTGACGAGCGAGATTTTGCGGCGATAGACGATGTCGTAGAGCATCTGCGTGACGGAGCGCGCCTGGCGTTCCTCGGCGTCCTTAAGGGTGTCGAGGCGCGGGCCGACCCAGTTGAAGGGGCGGAAAAGGGTGTATTGCAGGTCCTGTTCCTGTCCGTAGGCCATGATCATGCGGTCCATCATCTGCTTGGAACAGCTGTATATCCAGCGCATCTTGACGATGGGGCCGGTGGTGAGCGGGCTTTCGTCCTCTTTGAGCTCCGTGTCGCCGCTCATCCCGTAAACCTCAGAGGTCGAGGGGAAGATTATCCGTTTGCCGTGCTTCGCGCAGAGGCGCACCATTTTAAGGTTCTGCTCAAAGTCGAGTTCAAAGGTCCAGACGGGCTTCTTGATGTAATAGGCGGGCTTGGCGATCCCCGCGAGCGGGATGACGGCGTCGGCCTTGATCACTTCGGCTTCGAGTATTTCATTGTCCTTAAAGATGTCTCCCGTGCGGAAGGCGAAGCGGCCGTTTCCCTCATAGGGGGCGAGATTGGAGGAGGCGATGTCGAAGCCGTCGACCTCCCAGTCAGTGCCGGCGAGTATATTCTCCAGCAGGTGCGTGCCGATGAAGCCGTTTACTCCGGTGATGAACAATTTCATTATAAAGCATCCCCTTCCTCTCCGCCCTCGGGCTGGAGGCTAAGTATTTCCAGAAGGCCGCCGCCGGTGCCGACGACAAGCGGACGAACGCTTACGATCTGCCGCGGCGCGGCGTCGTCCGCGCGCGACGCCGCCGCAAGCGGGCGCGCCTTCCATATATAGTATTTTTTCCCCGACAGCTCCGTAAAGGCTCCCGGGAAAGGGTGCGTCACCGCACGTATCAGATTATAAATCTCTACGGCGCTTTTGTCCCAATTTATTTCGCCGTCCGCGGGACGGCGGCGTCCGAAATAGGTCGCCTCGGCCTCGTTCTGCGGCCGGCGCGGCGCGTTCCCCGCCTCGAGCGCCGGCAGCGTCCGCGCCAGTATCCGCCTTGCGGCCTCCGCGACCTTCATAAAGACGTCCAGCGCCGTGTCGGTAAACTCTATCGGCACCGCCTCTTGATCGACGATGTCGCCGCGGTCGGCCTTTTCCGTCATTACGTGAAGCGTCGCGCCCGTCTGGCTTTCGCCGTTGAGCACCGCCCAGTTGACGCAGGCGCGTCCGCGGTACTTCGGCAGCAGCGCCCCGTGGATGTTGTAGGCGCCGAGCCGCGGCGCGTCGAGCACCGCCTTCGGGATCAGCGCCCGGTAATAGAAGGATAAGACCAGCTCCGGTTTGAGAGAGAGGAAATACTCCTGCTCCGCCTCGTCGAGCTTCCGCGGCGTGCGCACGGGAATACCGTTTCTTTGGGCGATCTCTTTGACGGAGCGGAACCAGATCTCCTCGCCGGGATCGTCCTCGTGGGTGAAGACGGCGGCGATGTTCGCGCCGCTCTTTATCAACTCCTCCAGGCAGAGACAGCCGACCTCGCTGTAGGCGAAGAGGACGATCTTAGGCCTAGTCACCGGCGTCGTCCCCGTCGTGCCCGAAGACCTTGCGCACCGAATAGCGCGGGCGTTTGCTCACCTCGCGATAGATGCGGCCGATGTACTCGCCGATGATGCCGAGCGAAAAGAGCGTAACGCTGGAGAGCACGAATTCCGAAGCCTCAAAGGCCTGTTCGAGGAAGGACTGCCAGTCGCCGACGCCGAGGAAGAGCCGGCGCGCGAACATGTAAAAGAGCAGCAGGAAGGAGAGCGCCGACATCACCATGCCCGCCATCGTCACGAGCTGCAAAGGCACGAGCGAGAAGCTCGTCATCAGGTCGAAGTTGAGGCGGATGAGCTGAAAGAGGCCGTATTTTGACTCTCCCAGCTCGCGCTCGCGGTGCGCCACGGGGATCTCGATGGGGTTGACGGCGAACTTCTGCGCGAGCGCGGGGATGAAGGTCGTCGTCTCCTGACTGTGGTTGATGATGTCGATGATGCGCCGGTCGTAGCCGCGCAGCATGCAGCCGTAATCGCGGATCTTGAGCTTCGCGATGCGGTTTGTGAGCTTGTTGATGCACTTGGAGGCGACCTTGCGGAATATCGGGTCCTGACGGCCGACGCGGTAGGTGCCGACGACGTCGTGCCCGCCGTCCATCTGCTTGAGGATGTTCGGTATCTCCGAGGGCGGATTTTGCAAGTCGGCGTCGAGGGTGATGATCTTGCCGCCGCGCGCGTGGTCGAAGCCCGCCATGATCGCCATGTGCTGCCCAAAGTTGGCTCCGAGGTCGATCACGCGCGCCTCGGGGTGAAGCTTATAAAAATCGTATAGGATTCCCATCGTCGCGTCCCTGCTGCCGTCGTTGATGAAAATCACCTCGAAGCCGCGCCCGAGACTTTCCATGACGGGCCACAGCTCCTCAAAGAGCTTGTGCAGCGATTCCTCCTCGTTGTAGACGGGGATGACGATCGAGACTTCGACTTGGCCGCCCTTCGTCAGCATCCGCAAACCTCTTTTATCGCCGCTGCGGCGTCACGCGCGTCTTCGTCGGTCATCGCGGGGAAGAGCGGCAGCGAAACGATACGGTCTGAGACATACTCGGCCTCCGGCAGGTCGCCGCGTCCTTTGCCGGTTACCTCGTGATAGCAGGTGAAGAGGTGCAGCGCCTGATAATGGAGCGCCGTGCCGATGTTGCGCTCCTTCATGCGCGCCATGAACTCGTCGCGTGTGAAGCCAAGGCGGTCGATATCGACGAAGGGCGTGAAAATGTGCCATGAATGCTCGTGCTCCCACGGCGCGCGCCGGGGAAGGATGAGCCCGCGCACGCCGGCGAGCTCGCGCAGATAAAAGTCGGCGATCTCCGCGCGGCGGCGGTTGAAGGATTCAAGCTCCGCGAGCTGCGAGTTGCCGATCGCCGCCTGAATGTCCATCATCGTATATTTGAGGCCGGGGAAGAAGATGTCGTAATTGGCGCTGCCCTTTGCCGCGTAGCGGTTCCAGGCGCCCTTCGACATACCGTTCTGCCGCAGCACCATGATCTTTTCCGCAAGCTCTTCGTCCTCCGTGCAGATCATGCCGCCCTCGCCGGTGGTGATGTTTTTCGTCGGATGAAAGCTGAAGACGGAGAGACGGCGCGCGCCGCGGTCCGCCCCGATCCGGCGGCCCTTATAGGAGGCTCCCAGCGCGTGCGCCGCGTCCTCGACGACGGCGAGTCCGTGTGCCGCGGCAATCGCCTCGATCTGGTCCATATCGCAGGGCATACCCGCGAAGTGGACGGGGATCACCGCCTTTGTCGCCTTCGTCACGGCGCGCGCGATATTCTCCGGTACGATGTCGAGCGTCCGGCGGTCGATATCGGCAAAGACGGGCTTTGCGCCGGTAAAGAGAATGGCGTTCACCGTCGCCGCGAAGGTCATCGGCGTCGTGATCACCTCGTCTCCGGGGCCTATGCCGAGCGCCATCAGCGCGCAGTGCAGCCCCGCCGTGGCGGAGTTGACGGAGAGCGCGTAGCTTGCGCCGGTGTATTTCGCGAAATTTTCCTCAAAGCGTATCGTCTTTGGCCCCATCGCGAGCCAGCCGCTGCGGATAGAGTCCGCCACATCTAAAATCGCCTCTTCGCTGACGCTTGGCCTGGCGAAGGGCAGAAAATCTTTTCTCACCGTTCCGGTTCCTCCCTGTAGAAGAGAATTATATATTTCCCGCGTTCGATCTTCTCCGCGGTTCCTGTATTGCCGTCGGGGAACAGCTCCTCAAAGCGTCCGTCCTTTTTCACGACCAGTATAAAACGTTCCTTCCGCGCGTGCCACCGGGAGAGAAATTCCTCCTTCGTAAGGAACCATCCCTGGCCCTCCGGCTGCTTCGCGCCGTATTCAAGCTCTCCGGGGGAGCCAACGAGCATCACGCGCTGTTTCGTGTAGAAGGGGATGCCCTGGAGCACCTCGTCGTAGGCGACGATAACGTCTCCCGGCTTTCTCTCTCTTATTATCACCTCTGAGACGTCTTTCATGGTACGCAGCGGTGCGACGATATTGTAAACATCCTGCAGCCCGCTGATAAAGAGCACCGAACAGAGGACTAGGCTCCGGACGGCCTCCTTATGCCTTTTGCCGCCGTGAGAGGTGTAATACCAGACGACGGCGGGCATGCCGATGAGGCCGAAGCCGGCCTTTACGGCGATCGGCCAGGCCTGCGCCGGGCTGGCGTGCTCCCCGAACAGCGGATAGACGATCAGCCCCGCCCCGAGCAGGCCGCTCGTCAGCGCGAGCCAGAGAAGGGGGTGGCCGTGCCACTCCCTATCCTTCGCCATCCGAAAGATATCCGCGCCGATCAGAATCGCGAGCGGCGGAATACAGGGGACGATATAGGGAATCAGCTTGGAGTCCGAGAAGGAGAAAAAGAGGAAGATGACGCCGAACCAGAGCAGCAGATAGGTACGTGCGCGCCTCTCCTCCGGTGTCTTCGGCGAACGCGCGACGCTCTTTTTGCTGAAAAGGGCGAGGAGAAAGGCGGTCCACGGTATCATCCCGGCCGGTATCATCGGAAAGAAAAACCAAAACGGCTCGTAGCGGTTGTGCATCTTCGTCGCGTAACGCAGGAAATGCTCCTGGATGAAGAAAAAGCGGAAGAAATCAGGATTGTCGCGGCAAACCAGATAAAACCACGGCACGGCTGCCGCGAAAAAGAGGACTATTCCCGGCAGATAGAGCGGTTTGTAAAAAAGCTTCCACTGCCGTGTGACGACGATATAGAAAAAAATCACCGCGCCGGGCAGCACGACGCTGACGAGCCCCTTAGTGAGCAGCGCGAGCGCGCAGGCGAAATAAAAGAGAAGATAGTATCTCTTTTCATCCTTAACGTGGGCGGCGTAAAATGAGGCGAAGGCGAGCGTGAGAAAAAAGGAGAGCGGCATATCCGTGATATTTATCGTGCCGATGGCAAAATATAGCAGCGAGGTCGCCGTTACCACCCCCGCGAGGAAGCCCGCGATCCTTCCATACATAAAAGCGCCGAGCGCAGCCGTCGCCATGGCTCCCGCGAGCGCGCAGAGCGCCGTCCCGATACGGGCCGCGAACTCGTTTTCACCGAAAAGGCGGAAGCTCGCGGCGTTCATCCAGTAAAGAAAGGCCGGCTTTTCAAAATACTTGACATAATTGAGCATCGGCGTGATGTAATTGCCGGTGGCGATCATCTCCCGCGGTATCTCCGCGTAGCGCCCCTCGTCGGGCTCCATGAGCGGGTAAGAACCGAGCGGTACTATATAAAGCAGCAGGAGCGCCGCGGCGATGGCGAGAAAAAAAACATTGCGTTTGGAGACGGAAGAAAACATAGAGGCAATCAAACCTTTCCTTATACTATTAGGCGCTGGCGGAGTCGGCCGCGCTTATATTCCAATTTCGGCGGGTTTACATTCAGAACAGCCGTTTTTCGTTTATCCTCGATACTATATCACAACGACTGGAGCAAATGTTTAAAACGCCGAATGAAACAAGGGGCAAATGTAACATAAATGTAAAAACTTGCCTATCGGCCTCCGGGCGTATTTTCAGCGCCGCAGGCCGGGAATATAGTATCGCGTCACAAACGGGCCACCTCCTGGTTAATCCGCATTCATGGAGCGATTATATATTGCAAGGTACAACAAAAGTCCAACAAACAGGGGAGACCTGCGCCTCCCCTGTTTGTTGGACTATGAAAAATTTTTGTCTTATATTTACGGCTTCGGCTTTTTTGCCGTCTCTTAAGCCTATTTGCCGCCGGAAATGCCGCGCTCCTGCGGCGTGCCGGGGATGAGGTTGTCGCAGACCGCCGCGAGAATGCCGGCGACCGCCATCGGCGTCTTCAGGACGGCCCAGGCCATGCCGCCGAAAGTCGTGCCCAAGGCTCCCGTGAAAATCGCCTGATTGGGCTCAACCCAGCCGGGAAGGCCGAGCGCCATGAGGAAGGCGAAGCCGACGATCAGCACGTTGCGCTGGCTGCCCATATCGGCGCGCATGAGGTTCTGGATGCCGAGGGCGCCGATTGTGCCGAAGAGCGTGATATAAGCGCCGCCGATGACCGGCGACGGCATGGTGGCGATCAGCGCGCCGAGCTTGCCGACGAGCGAAAGAAGGATGAGGATCACCGCGCCCGCGCGGACGACATGGCGGCTGGCGACGCCCGTGAGGCCGATGAGGCCGATATTTTCCGTGTATGATGTCGTACCGACCGAACCGAGCAGTCCCGAAAGCGCGCAGCACATGCCCTCGGCGCCGATTCCGCGGTTGATCTGTTCCGGCGTGGGGTCGTCGATGCCGGCGGCATATGAACAGTTGTGATAGTCGCCGATCGATTCGATCATCACGCAGAAGAAGCCCGCGGTGATCGCGCCGATCGCAAGGCCGGAGAACTTCGGCGCGCCCCAGGGCATGAAGAGCTTATAGCGGAGCCACGGCGCGTCGTAGACGCTCTGAAGATTGACATACGCCGGGTGCCCCGCCGCGAACACGCCGCTTACCGAGAGGGCGAGGCAGAGGAGATAGGCGATGACGATCGAACCCAGCACCGCGAAAATGTTGAAATATTTGTTCTTGGAGACGAGGCTGAAAAAGAAGACCATCGCCACGACGAGCAGCGAGACGGGCCAGAAGTTCGCCGCGTTGAACTGAATCGCCGTCGGCGCGAGCGAAAAGCCGATCGCCATGATCGTCGGACCGATGACGACGGGGGTGATGATCTTTCTAATGCGGCCGATAAGCTTGCTGTAACCGAGCAGAGAGAGGACGATGCCGCCCGCGAAGAGCGCGCCGCCGACATACTGCATGATGACGTCCGGGCCGAGGCTTTTATAAGCGCCGATGATCGTCATGATCGGCGGAATGAAGCTGAAGCTGGAGCCCTGCACGATCGGCAGCCCCGACCCGAGCTTGGGGTGGGTCTGGATGAGCGTGGCAATGCCCATGCTGAAATAGACGCAGCCGATGAACGCGCCTATCTGCTGCGTGGTCATTCCCATCGCGGGGCCGAAGATGAGGGGAACGAGCGTCGTCGCGCCGAAGAGCGTAAGAACGTGCTGCGCGCCGGCGAGGATAAGTATGGGGGTCGGCGGACGGTCGTCGATCCCGTAAACCAGTTTTTTCTTAGCCATGTTGCACCTCCGTAAAATTTTGTCTGCAATCGGTTGCAAAATTATGCCGCAAAATATTATAGGGGATTTTGGACAAAATTACCAGAGCGTTGGAGAAAGGAAGTTGTAACGCCTCAGCTGTCCCGCTTGCGGGAGCTTTCGCCCCTCCTTGCGGATGTAAAAAACACCTGGCGTCTTTGCGCGGGCGGCAGAACCGCACTTTTTCCAGTCCATGCCGCTCGCCACATTTGCCGCGGGCATACTGCAGCCAATGAACCGGCCTGGCTTATTTGCGGTAGAATATGCCGTATATATTCGGTTTATTTTGGAGGAACGGCAGATGATGTTCAACAGCGGCGCGGCTCAGAGTAATAACAAAAAAATACTGCTTCTTGCCCTGGGCTTTTTCTTTATGTTCGGTTATTCCAACGTCTCCTATCTGCTGCCGATCTATTATGCGCACGTGGGATTTACGCCGGCGCAGTCGGGGCTGCTTGTCTCATCCTTTTATTTTGCCACCCTTACCTTCCGCCTTTTGCTTGGAAGCCTGCTTGTTCGCAGCGGCTTTCGGAGGCTCTTTGTAATCGGCGGCGCCTCCACCGTCATCGCTTCCCTATGGATCGTCGTGGCGGGGGAGTCTTTCATCAGCGCCTTTGCCGCGCGCTTCCTGCTCGGCGCGGGGACGGCCTTTTCGCAGATCGCGCTTGCCACCTATCAGTCGCTGGCCTTTGAGGAGAGGGAACGGGGACTGGCGTTCTCCCTGATCATGGCGGGCGGTCTGGCGCCGATGATGACGATCGTTCCGGTCGCGGATTGGCTGCTGGCTCACGGATATTTTACCCTCTACATTTTGATTCCCGTTCTGCTGACCGCCGCGATGGCGTTTCTGACGCTTGTCCTCGACACGAAGGACGTGACGCTTGACGCCTCGCACGCGACGGCCAATCCCCTTAAAGGCATTGGGGAATGCCTTAAAATCCCCCAGCTCTCGCTGGCGCTCTTTTCGATGTTTCTCTTTTCTCTGACGGACGCCGCCTCCGCGTTCATGGCCTCGATGACCTCCAGCTACGGATTGATGGCCTCCTATTTTCTTTCAAGCAACGCGGTGGTCGGCGTGCTGGTGCGCCTGTTTCTCGGTAAGGTGCTCGACCGTTACCCGCGCTGGCGTCTCTCCGTGCCGGTCATCGCCGGGATGACGCTCATGCTGCTTTTCGCCTCGATCAACCCGAGCCGCGGCTCGCTGATGATCCTCGGGCTCATTTTCGGCGTCGGCATGGGCTTTGGTTTCCCGCTGCACTTGGCGCTCGTCTCGGATAACGCGCCGCGCCGGCTGCAGCCGCAGGCGATCTCCCTGACGTGGTTTTTAGTGGCCCTTGATTTCGCGCTCGTTCCCCTGGCGACCTCCTATATAAGCGGTCTCACGACGCCGGTGATCGGCTTCCGGGTTGTCGTCGTCCTCATCCTGCTGGGAACCCTCTACGCGTGCTACCGGTGGCGGCGGTTGGCTTAGGTCTTAGCCGCCGCAAAGCC
The DNA here is from genome assembly GCA_023450745.1 of Synergistota bacterium. GTDB lineage: Bacteria > Synergistota > Synergistia > Synergistales > Synergistaceae > Cloacibacillus. Next base: position 8,379 of record JAEXGR010000015.1, on the reverse strand, counting down.
CTGTTATTTACCAAGAGGCTGTCAGCGTTATTTCCCCACGTGCCGTTTCAGCCTTTTTCGCCTCGCGCCATATCCTTCAGCTCCTGCAGCTGCGGCGGCGTGATGTCGCGCGAAAAGTAGGAGCAGTAGACCGAGTTGTTTTGCAGTAGCGGCTCTTCCCTGAGCGCGGGCAGCGCGGCGGCGGCCTCTTCAAAATGGGGGGTGCCGGGGATGGGGGAGAACTCCGCGAGCTTTGGGGTGCCGCCGTTGTCGCGGACGAAGCTTATCGTATCCTTTACCGAATCGACATCCTGTCCTGGGAGGCCCAGCAGAATGTAGGTCTCGCAGTCCTTTGTAGCGTATCCGGCGGCGAGCAGGTTTTTGACCGCGGCGGCATATTCGCCGCGCGCCACCTTGCCGGAGCCGTCGCGCGCCACCTTGGAGTCGATGCTTTCGAGCGAGAGGCGTATCGTTTTGCAGCCGCTTTCATAAAGCACGCGCGCGCAGCGTTCGTCTATCTGGCGCACGTGGAGGCCGTTGGGGGTATGCAGCCGCAGGCTGCCGCCGTAACGCGCCATGAGTTCGCGGCAAAGGGGGTAAAAGAAGTTTTCTTTGTCGAGCAGCAGCGCGTCGTCGTAAAAGGCGAAGTCGCGCGCGCCGAGACCCGCTTGAAAGTCTATCTCGCGCAGCACCTCGCCGAGCGTGCGCCGGCGATACCGCGGCCACAATACGTTTGAGGCGCAGTAGCGGCAGGAGAAGGGGCAGCCGAAGGAGGTCATCGCCACGCCGTAGGGCGGTCTGCCGTAGAGGTCCATCGCGGGGTAGGGGGCCTCCGGTTCATAGCGGCCGCTGACGATGAAATCGGCGCCGAGCCCCGCCGCGTGTTTTGCGCAGAGGCTGGCGTAGATGCCGCCGAGTATGATGGGGCTTTGCGGGAATATTTCTTTTAAAATTTCTATCGCCCACTGAACGCCGGGATACCAGTAGGTCATTGCCGAAGTGAGGAGTATGTAATCAGGGGGGCCGCTTTTGCGGGATAATGAGATTATTTCACTTTTGGTCAGACCAAAGTGACGGTATTTTCGCGGTATCTTGCGGTAGACGGCCGGTTTTTCGATCTCTTCTTTCTTTATTTTAGCCCGTCCGAAGCTTTTTTCTCCTTCGGCGGCCATTGCGACGCAGTCAAGAAGCGCGACGTCGTTGTGTTGCCTCATACTTTGCAGGATGTAAAGAAGTCCCAGCGGTTTCGACCAGAGGTCCATAAAAGCGAAGTCCCGCACCGGCGGGTTCACGCCGAGTATTCTGGCGCCGCGGATGCTTAGCAGTTCCCCCATATCAACGGGTGCGGAGGGGCCTTTGGAGCGCCCTCTTTGTGAAATGATTTTCTCTGCCATCGATGTCCCTTCCTCGAAAATATAAACTCTGAGACGGTTCAGAGTTTAATTCAAAAAGCCTTTTTCGGGAAGTGCGCCGCGCCTTTGTGCAACAGAGACATCGAAGTTGTAGATATATTGTGCTTTCCGCATAATGAAAACGCGGTCAGACCATATGTGAAGACTTCGCAAAATGAAAAAGTGCTGTATAAAATAGTCCCAGGGGTTTAAAATAGTGTAAAAATAAACATAAATGCGCAAAACCAAAGAAAAACTGCTGATACCAACATTATAAATTGTATTCACAATATGTCTAACTCATTGTTATCGATAAATTGATATAAATTGTCGAACTATTTAGAATACGTAAAAAGGCTTGCCAACTTCCGTAAAAAGTAGTATAAGGTGTACTGGGCAGTCCACCAAGGAGGTTTTTTCACAATGATAGAAACGCCGGTTTCAAGAGGAACTCGAATCTATGAAAAAGTGGTTGAAAAACTGAAAGGTGAAATCGCCGCGGGCAATATTCTTCCCGGCGATCCGCTCCCCTCTGAGCGCCAGCTCATGGATACTTTCGGCGTGAGCCGCAGTTCGCTGCGCGAAGCTTTTCGCGTCATGGAACTTCTCGGCCTTATCGAATCTATCCCCGGCAAGGGGCGTTTCGTGCGCCATCCGCGCACCATCTCCGAAGACAGAAATACGATACAACTCGAAGATTCGGCGATTCTTGAACTGATGGAGGCCCGCCGCATACTTGACCCCGCGATCGCCGGCGAGAGCGCGATGCGCGCGACGCCGTCTGACCTCACGCGGATACTGAGGGTCATCACGGCGACGGAAAAGACGCTTTCCAGTCCGGAGGAGCGCGCGCAAGCCGACTTTGATTTTCACCTCCTTCTTGCCGAGGCGACGCACAATTTCGTCTTTATCAACCTTACAAGGATGAATTTCGACCTGATCCTTGCGACGCACGAGAGGATATACAACCTCCTCGACGATAGGGACGCCTTCCTCAACGAGCATAAGGAGATGTACGAGGCGATCCTCGACCATAATGTTGAAAAGGCGCGCGAGGCGGCCTCTCAGCATATCGACAGGATTTACCGCACGCTGCATAAGGGAATCGCGGCGGGCGAATAAATACAATAAAAGAAAATATGTCCGGTACAGACAGCAAATTTATAGGAGGAATCGTAATGGAAAAAAAGATCAGAGAGCTATTCCCGGAAATCGAATGGATCAAGGACCCCGAACTGCAGGCCAAGGTAGTGGCCTCCTATGTGGACGCCCTCAAGACCGGCGGCTGGGAGCCGGAGGATATGGACAAGATCCCCTTCACGCTCCTTATCCCGAATTGCCCCTTCTCCTATCTTGAGCACGTCCGCGGCGTCACGCGCGTCGCGAAGAGAGCGATGGATGAGTTCAACGCGATTTATTCCGCGAAGGACGCGAAGTTCACGATCGACAACGATCTTCTCGTGGCGGGCGCGCTCCTGCACGATGTCGGCAAGCTTGTGGAGTACGAGCGGAACGCCGCCGGTGAGACGGTGAAGTCGCCGGTGGGCAAGAACCTTCGCCATCCCTTCTCAGGCACCGTCATCGCAATGCGCAACGGCTGCTCCGACGCGATCGGACACATCATCGCGAACCACGCCAAAGAGGGCGACGGCACTCTGCGCAGCCCGGAAGGCGTGCTTGTCAACAAGGCCGATTTCATTAATTTTGAATCTGTGAAATCGTTCCTCGGCATGAAATAGTATTCTCCACCTAATCCAATACGGAGGGATAATTTAAAATGGGCAAGACATCGATAGTCAAGATCATGGAAAGGGCATCCGGCCATCCTGTGAAGGTCGGAGACCGCGTCTGGTGCAATATCGACTGGGCGACCTGCCGCGACTTCGGCGGCGCGAACGTCGTTCTCCAGTTTGAGAAGGAGATGGGCAAGGATGCGAAGGTATGGGACCCTAACAAGCTCGCCTTCACCTTTGACCTTCAGGCTCCCGCGCACTCAGAGAAGGTAGCCACGAACCAGAAGATAATCCGCGAGTTCTGCAAAAAGCAGGGAGTCACCCGCCTCTTTGACATCAACCACGGCATCGGCCAGCATGTAATGCTTGAGGCCGGTATGATAAAGCCGGGCGACGTCGTTCTCGGCACCGACAGCCACATGAACCTTCTCGGCGCGGTCGGCGCGTTCGCGACGGGCGTCGGCAACTCCGACATCGCCGCCTCCTATATCGCTGGCACAAACTGGTTCCGCGTTCCCGAGACGATGAAGATCGAAGTGACCGGAAAGTTTAAGAAGGGCGTCTGCATGAGAGACCTCCTCACCCACATAGTGGGCGACCTCGGCGCCGGCGGCATGGACTTCCTCGCCGTCGAGTTCACGGGTGAGACGATTGAGAATGCGACCCTTGACGAGCGCATCACGCTTTGCTCGATGGTCACCGAGATGAGCGGCAAGGTGCCCCTCATCATGCCGAACGGCGAAGTGCTCAAGTGGCTCGTCGAGCGTGCCGGCCCCGAAGCGGCGAAGCTCGCCGAAGAGCTCAAGGCCGATTCCGACGCCGAATACTGCAAAGTCATCCGTTACGACGTGACGGACCTTGAGCCGCTTGCCTCCTGCCCCGACGCTCCTGATAACGTGAAGCCGGTGCGCGAAGTAGCGGGCACGGTCGTCGACCAGGTCCATATCGGCTCCTGCTCGAACGGGCGTTACGAGGATATCAAGGCCGCCCACGACGTGCTGATGGCCGGCGGCGGCAAGGTGAGCCCGAAGGTGCGCACGATCATCACCCCCTCGACGACGGAGATCCAGCTTCGCTGCGTGAAAGAGGGAATGGCCGAGGATTTCCTCAAGGCCGGAATCGTCTTCACAAACCCGACCTGCTCGCTCTGCACGGCCGAGCACTATGGGGCAATGCCCTCCGGCGACGTGGGCTGCTCGACGACGAACCGCAACTTCATAGGCAAGGTCGGCAAGGGAAGCCACACCTATCTTATGAGTCCGATGACCGCGATGGCTACGGCCGTCAAAGGCTGCATCACAGACCCAAGAGATATACTGAAATAGAGGAGGAAGAGTGTTATGAGCGAAATTCTCAAAGGCAGAGCGTGGGTATTCAGCGATGACGTCGACACCGACCTCATCTATCACAACAAATATCTCGCGGAGACCGACCCTAAAAACATGCCGCAGTACGCCTTCGAATACTATCCCGGCAAAGAAAACTTCGCCAAGGAAGTAAAAGCCGGAGACTTCGTGGTGGCGGGCAAAAACTTCGGCTGCGGCTCAAGCCGCGAGCACGCCGTCTACTGCCTCGAATATGCCGGCGTCCCCTGCGTCCTCGCCGAAACCTGCAGCCGCATCTATTATAGAAACGCGATCAACAACGGCTATCCCGTCCTCTTCGTCAAGGGTATCTCCGAGGCGATCAAAGAGGGAAAGATCAAGGACGGCGACCAGCTTGAAGTCGAGCTTTCAACGGGCACGATCAAGGACGTCACCAACGGCAACACCTTCCACGGCGACGCCGTCAGCGACCTCGAAAACGACATTATGAAGGCCGGCGGCCTCATGAACTACATGAAGGCCAAAGCGGCTGCGAAGTAGAGAGCAGCAGAGGGAGGATAAATCTTATGGGCAAGACATTTGCAGAAAAGGCGCTGGGCAAGGCGGCCGGATACGAAGTGGTGGCCAACCAGGTCGTAACGGTAGAGCCGGACTGGTGCATGAGCCACGACAACGGCGCGCCGATCGCGAGGACCTTCAAAAAGATCGGTGTTAAGAACGTAAAATATCCTGAGCGCATCTGCCTCATCCTCGACCACGCGGTCCCCGCGCCCTCGAGCGACCACGCGGTCAACCATAAAGAAGTCCGCGAATTCGTGAAGGAGCAGGGCATTCCCAACTTCTACGACGTGAAGAGCGAAGGCGGCGTCTGCCACCAGAAGATGTGCGAAGAGGGCTACGCCCTTCCCGGACTCGTGATGGTGGGCAGCGACAGCCACACCTGCACCTACGGCGCTTTCGGCGCTTTCTCGACCGGCATCGGCCGTTCCGAGATGGCGGCGGTATGGGCCACCGGCAAACTCTGGTTCAAGGTCCCTGAGAGCATGAAAGTCGTCGTCACCGGCAAATTCAAGCCCGGCGTTTCGGCGAAGGACTTCATCCTCAAGTTCATCGGCGACGTGCGCGCCGACGGCGCGGACTACATGAGCGTCGAGTTCCACGGGGACGGCATCGAAAACATGAGCATTGCCGAGCGCATGACCCTTTGCAACATGGGGATCGAATTCGGCGCGAAGAACGCCGTCTGCAAACCCGACCAGAAGGTCCTCGACCTTATCAAAGAACGCGGCAACGCGAAGAGCGACAAGTGGGAGCCCCTCTGGGCCGACGAGGACGCGGTCTACGCCGCCGAATACCGCTATGACCTCGGCGACATCGAGCCGGGCGTCGCGAAACCGCACAAGGTCGACAACTACGCCCCCATCGGCGAAGTAAAGGGCACCACGATTCACGAGGCTTTCCTGGGCTCCTGCACCAACGGGCGCATCGAAGACCTGCGCCTCGCCGCCGGAATCCTCAAGGGCAAAAAGGTCGCCGTCCGCACCGTCGTCATCCCCGCCTCTTGGATCGTCTACCGCCAGGCGATGAGGGAAGGACTTCTCGACATCTTCCTTGACGCGGGCTGCGTCATCTGCAACCCCGGCTGCGGCCCCTGCATGGGCAACCACGAAGGCATCCTCGCTCCCGGCGAAGCGGCGATCAGCACCGCCAACAGAAACTTCAAGGGACGCATGGGCGACAAAGAGAGCTTCATCTATCTCGCAAGCCCGATGACGGTGGCAGCATCTGCGATCAAGGGCGAAATATCTGATCCCAGGGAGGCGTTATAATTATGTCGGTAAAAGGTAAAGTTTGGAAATACGGCGACGACGTCAACACGGACGTCATCTTCCCGGGTAAATATACCTATACTATCAAAGAACGCGCGGACATGGCGAAGGTCGCCTGCGAAGACCTTGACCCCGAGTTCACGAAGAACGCCAAGCCGGGCGACATCATCGTCGGCGGTAAAAACTGGGGCTGCGGCTCCAGCCGTGAACAGGCCGTCTCCTGCCTCAAAGAGCGCGGCATCGCGGCCATCATCGCCAAAAGCTTCGCGCGCATCTACTACCGCAACTGCTTCAACGAAGGACTGCCGATCATCATCTGCGCCGACGCCGTTGAGGCGATAAACGCGGGCGACGAAGTGGAGATAGACTTCGACCGCGGCGTCATCATCGCCGGCGGCAAAGAATATCCCTTCCCCCCCTATCCGGAGTTCGTCCAGGGACTGATCAAAGACGGCGGGCTTATCCCCCACGTCAAGAAAGAGCTCGGTTTATAGGGCGCCGCTGATTATACGCGCCGTGCGCGCCGCGGTCAGAGCCCGCCGGACGCCCCCACGTATTGATATACGCCTCCGCGTCCGCCGGTCTCCGGCCGCTTAGCGCCTGGCACGCCTGATCAGCGGAAATATGGGCAAGCGGCAAATAAAGAGAACTTAGAAGCAATAAAAATTAAGAGGAGGAACTACAACAATGGCACGCAACATAATGAAGGTAAAAGAGACAAAGGATCGCTACGACGTAACCTACATGGCGGGAGACGACTCCGGCTTTGATATGATGGAGGGCGCCCTTCTCGTCCTCGAAGCCATGGACCTGCCCATCAACTGGCACCGCGCCGACCTCGGCTGGTGCATGTGGGAGAAGTCAAACAAGAAATTTGGCGAGGGCGACCCCCGCTGCAACACCGTTCCGCCCGAAACGATCAAATCGATCCGCGACACGGACGCCACGCTTATGGCGGCCATCACCTCCAAGGCCGGCGTGAAGGGCTTCAAGTCCGCCATCCTTCAGATGCGTCAGCTCTTTGACCTCTACATCAATATCCGTCCAGCGAAGAAGCTCCCCGGAATCGGCACCCCGCTCGCGAAGGACCCCAACATCGACATCGTCATGTTCCGTGAGAACACCGAAGACCTCTACGCGGCGGTGGAATTCTTCCCGCTCCCGAAAGAGATGTTCGACCTCCATCCCGGCATGGAGCGCTTCAAGGAAGGCAAGGGCGACGTCGCCGTTTCATGGCGCGTATTCTCCGAGCAGGGCTGCGAGCGCATAATCCGCGCCGCGTTTGAATATGCGAAGGCGACCGGCCGCAAGACGGTACACTGCGGCAACAAGGCCAACGTCATCCGCCAGACAGACGGCATGATGAAGAGAAAGTTCCTTGAGATCGCGAAGGAATACGAGCAGTACGGCATCAAGGCCTATGAAGAGAACGCCGACGCGACGGCGATGTGGCTCATCAAGAACCCGCAGGACTACAGCGTGGTCGTGGCCTCCAACGTATTCGGAGACATCCTCTCCGACGAAGCCTCGCAGCTCACCGGCGGCCTGGGCTTCGCCCCGTCGGGAAACATCGGCGTCGACGCGGCGATTTTTGAGCCGTCAAGCGGTTCCGTGCCGAAGTACGCCCATAAGTACCGCGTCAACCCGAGCGCGATGATCCTCACCGCGAAGATGATGCTCGAATATCTCGGCCTCGACGAAGACGCGAAGAAGATCGAAAAGGCGCTCGGCGAAGTCCTCGTAGAGAGCAAGCCCGGAACGCTTACATACGACGTCCTGCGCGACTTCCGCGGCGACCCCGACTGGGAGAAGAACGCGGCCTCCACGATAGAGATGGCCACGGCGATCGCGCAGAAGATCAATCCCGAATTCAAGGGCGCGAAACTCGAAGCCGCCAAAGAAAAGGTCCACAAGATGTGCGCTTGGGACGAGAAGTCGCTCATCGGATTCGCCGACTAATATCTCCGGCAAATCAATAACGGACAAAGCATAATAGCGCGGCCTGCCTACCGTTGAAAAATCGACAGGCGGGCCGTGTTTCGGATAAGAACAGGGGGAACGAAAAGATGAAGACATCCCAGGCCGGCACGCTCGAGTCAATGGACTGCCTCGTGACGCTCAC
>JAEXGR010000085.1 GCA_023450745.1 Synergistota bacterium | reverse complement strand
TGAAAGAGGCTCGCGTTAGCATGTCATTGTCAAGGTGCCTGGTTCTGTTTCCTTGGTGATACTTTCTTGGTGATACTTTCTTGCCTGTTTTTCTTCTCTTCCGACTTGACTTTATATAGTCAGTCTTCGGTTGAATAATCCGTTTTCCTGTGCCGCTCTTTAAAAGCCGCGGCGCGCCATCGGCGACGGGTATGTTTTTATCTTTTCCTCACCGCCCCTTTCCTCTGTTCTCACTCTTTATTCTTCCCTCCCCTTGCGGCGCACCGCAAAGGGGATCAAAGCCAGCAGGGCCAGCGCCGCGCCCGCGTTGCAGCCGCCGGTGCCCGCGCCGTCGCCCGTCCACGGCTCCGGCTCGTCGGGGATCTCCACCGCCGTCGTCTCGGCGATCACGATCGTGTTCTCCGTGAAATAATCGTCGAGGTTTGTAATCGTGAAGGTCAGCGTGCCGTTTGCCAGCGTCGCGTGGAAGAGGTCGTATTTCCCGCCCATGCCCGCCTTTTTGCGCGCCAGCGCCCACAGCGTGCCGCCGGCCTGCGGCGTGTAGCCGAAGTTCTTTATCGTAAACGCCGCGGAGCCGGAGGCGGGATGGTCAAGGTCTATCGCGAACGAGCTGAGCGGCTGGAGGCTCGCGAAGCCGTCGCCGCCGGCGACGGCGTTCGCGTAATCCCCGTCGCTCACCGCCTGCGCGAGCGCGGCAGGGGCGTCCGCGTTCGTCGTTATCGCCGTGATCGTGCCGCCCGCGACGGTGACGTCGGCGGATTCTATGGGAATGGCGGTGGGAATGACGGCGCCCGAGCCGCCGGCCGAAGAGACGGCGATAGGCGCGGAGGCGGACAGCGAGCCCTTCAGCGCCGCGGCGTCAAACAACGTCCAGCTCGTGCCGCCGTCATAGCGCGCGATGCCGTCCCCCGCGTGGGCCCAGAGATACTTCGTCGTCGGGTCGTAGTTGAGCCCCATCTGCACGCCGTAATCGCCCACAAAGCTGCCGATGCGCGTGCCGATATCGCCCGAGGCGAGCTTATCCGCCGTCGTCTCATAGACGACCATCTCATGGCTGCCCTGCACGCCCGCGGGGGCCGTCCAGGTGGTGCCGTGGAGATAGACCTTGCCGTCGATGAAGGCCAGGCCGCTGAACATATAGCGCCATTCCGGCACTTGCGCCTGCACGTCTTTGCCTTTGGCGAGCTGGGTGCACTTGAGCGTGCTGAGGTCGCAGACCTCTATCGTGGTGTTGCCGTTGTAGCCGCCGCCGGTCTCCTGATAGCCGCCGAAGGAACAGACATAGAGCTTGCCGCCGACGCGCGCGTAGATGCCGGGCTGCTGGCCGTCCATATTGCGGCCTGTCATGTCGGCGGAGGCGATGACGTTGAGGTCCTTGTCAAACTTCCAGATCTGGTTGGGGCTGTAGGCGACGTCCGGCTGCATGGGGTCTCCCTGCGTGTCGGTGAAAATCGCGTAAAGATGCCCCGCGTAGGTGAAAAGCCCCTCGCCGTGCTTGCCCCTGCCGTCCGGGTGCGTCCATGTTTTATTTTCCACATAGGCGTCGTTCGTCATGACGATACGCGAAATGACGGCGCGGTCATAGCCGGTGGCGTAGAGGTAATTGCCTATCGTAGACATGGCGCGGATGTTTTTCACGGAGCAGGTAAACTGCTTGAGCGGCGTATTCCAGTTGGAGGGCACGGCCCAACTCGCCTTGCCGCCGGGGTCGAAGACGTTGACGGTATCCGCCGTGGAAGTGCCGACGCCGGTGTAAAAGGTGAGCGCGACGCGCAGCTTGCCGCTCGCGTCAAGGAAAGGGCGGATGCCGTTGCCCTGATTGCCGCCCATATTGGACTGCAGCGGCGAAAAGGGGGCCTCCGAGCCCGAGATGATGCCCAGCGAAACGGGGTCGCTGTAGGTAGTCTGGCGCGTGAAGAGCATGTCCGCGCGCGCGGCGGCGGCGGTAAAGACGAGCAGCAGCAGCGCGAGCAGGGGAATACATTTTCGTGTCAATTTTGTCCCAATCGTCATTATGCAATACCTCTTTTCTTTACAGGTCCCTGATATCCGGCTCTCTTAGAAAGTCCACAGCAGCGTCGCGTAGAAGGTGCGCCCCTGCAGCGGATACCACATAGTGCGGTCCGGCCCGTACTCCTCGGCGAGGAAAAGCACCTCCGGCGCGGCGTCGAAAATGTCGTCCACGCCGACGACGAGCTTGAGGTCATCCCTGATCGCGTATTTGAATCCAAGGCCGAGGGTGAAAAGGTCGTCCTGCTTGATCTCCTGATTGCGGTCGTAAAAGTTGTTGCCGATATAGCGCGCCTCGGCGAAGGCCGAGAGACGTTTGCTCTTAAGCAGATTGTTGCGCGCGACGCGCAGAAAGCCCTCGTATTCGGGACGGTTGGGGATGCGCATATCCTTGTAGGCGCTGTCGTCTGATTTATTGATCGCGTCCATCCAGGTGGCGGAGCCGTAAACCTCCCAGTCCTCCCATTTGACGGAGCCCTCGAGCTCGAGGCCGCGTATATGGGCCTTGCCGACGTTGTCATAACGCGCGTACTGCGGATTGATGACGAAATATTCGATGAGATTGTTGACATGGCTGCCGAAATAGGTGAGGGTCGCTTCGCTTTTGCCCTTGAGGATTTCGCCCTTCCAGGTGACGCCGATGTCCCACTGAGTGCCGTCCTCCCATTCCAGGAGCGTGTTGGGGGCGACGAAGGCGCCGTCTCCGTAAAGCTCATACATGTTCGGCGCGCGGTTGTAGCTGCCGAAGCTGGCCTTCGCGCTCCAGTGGTCGTCAAATTTATAGCTGAGCGCCGCGCCGCCGGAGAACTCCGTGCGCCCGTCGGCGCTGTTCCAGCGGATGATGGGCGTGAGCCAGAGGTTGTCTTTCTTGTTGAGGCTGACGGTATCCTGTATCTGGGCGTTCCAGGCGTAGCGGGTGTGCTTTTCCGTGGCGTTGAGCGCGGGATAGTTTTCCACGATGTCGCCCTTGGTGTGCAGCGTTTCGTCGTAGTAGTTCCAGAGGAATTCCACGAGATGACTCTCTCCGATGGGCAGCGAGCCGTCGAGCGCCGCGCCGTAGCGGTCGGTGACATAGCGGTTATGTTTATTTTTATAGCCCGGCAGGCCGAACTGACTGTCGCCGTCCCTGGGGTCGTCGTATTTCTTTTCCTGATGGAGATATTCAAGACGCAGGCCGAGATCGAGGTCGCCGAACTTGCGGCGGTGGGAGGCGGCGAAACTCGTCTGGTCGGTGACCTGCCGGGGGCCTTTTTCCCATGAGCGGTCGCTTTCGATGCCCTGAATCGGCAGCGGCAGATCGCGGTCGTTCCTCTTCCACGCGCCCTCGAGCGTCCAGCCGTCGTTCTGCCATTTGACCAGGGCGTCGGTGTTTTGGTAGGAATTGTTTTTGCGTTTGGCCCAATAATCGTCGTTGGGGTTGTATTCGTTGCGGGTGTTGAGATAGGAAAATTCGCCGTTGGCCTGGTCGCGCGTCACGCCGACGAAAAGATTGCCGCCGCCGAGCTTCGTGCTGTAGGAGGCGTTGGCGCGGAACTTGCCGTAGGAGCCGGTGCCGAGCAGCAGAGAGCCCTCGCCCTTGCCGTCGGGCTTCTTCGTGATAATGTTGATGACGCCGCCCATGGAGGCGCCGCCGAAGCGCGCCGGGATATAGCCGCGGTAGACCTCTATTCTTTCGACATTTTCCACGGGGATGGTAGATAAGTCGACGGCGGCCTCGCTGCCGAGGTTCATCAGCACGCCGTCGACGTAGACGGCGACCTGCGAGGCGGTGCTGCCGCGCACGGAGGCGGTGGTGTAGGCGCCGCGCCCCTTAAGTTCGATGATATGCAGGCCGGGGACCTGTTTGAGAAGTTCGGGAAGGTTCTTCTGCTCGCCCTTCATCTCCTGCGGGCGGATGACGGTGACGGTGCCGGGCGAGAGCAGCAGCCTGTCCTCATCTTCCGCGTCGGCGGTGATCCTCTCCTCCGGCAGCTTTACCGGAGAATCGGCGGCGGCGCAGGTGCTGACAATAAGGCTACATATTAGGGGGGGGGGTACTGTTAGTAATGTGAACACAAATAGAAACAATGGGACAACATACGATTTGCCTCGCAAGATGACGACCTCCGTGTTTGGATAAAATATACGCGGGAGGGTGTAGGACACCGTCTCCCGCGTATATCAACCGCTACGTCGGTCAGCCGCTGCCACGCGCCCTCTGCGCGTTTGAAGCCAGTGCGTCTCCGCGGCAGGTATCCCGACTTTCGTTCATCCTCGGCCGCGCCTTCCCATCTTTCGACAGTGGCATGATGCGGCTTCGTCTGCGGAGCGAAGTTCTCGCTCCGCGCAGGCGTCCGGCGCAAATTCGAAAAAAGTCCCGATTTGTCCGTCCGCCCGCCGATTACGGTGGCAGGGGCCGTTCCGGCGTTTAACCGGATTCCCTGCGGCAGAAACAGGTATTTAATTTTTTGGGGCAAGATCACGGAGATTGCCTCCGCAGTTAGAATTCTAACACAAGATGGGGGGACGTCAATATTAATATAAGCCGATTTGTAAATCGGCGTTTATAAAAATCGGCGCGAATAAGCACCGTATGCGTCATAAGCCGGCCCCCGGGCGTCCTGCGGCAGCCGCGTCCGCATGCCGCGGCAATATTGATAATTTGAAAATGTCCCCCGCTTAACGGCGGGGAACATTGCCTCGCGATCGCCGTATGAAAAATACGGCTCCGGTACTCAGGGACCGACTTATTTAGCCTACGGCACTTCTTCGCGCCGATTTTTCTGCCATCAGGCTAAAGCGTAACGCCGATTTATCTTCGATAGAGTGAAGGATAAATTAGGGTTTAGCGTACTAGTGACAAAAAATAATCTGCCGGGATTCAACGATTTTGGTTTGTGCCTTTAAAGCCTCCCTCAGGGAGGCGGCCAGGGAGCCAAATCAGCGTTTTTCTGATTTGTGCGACTCGGCTGGTAGTTACATCAGAGGTGGGCCGGCGACGGGTTTTCGCCGGGTCGGAGGGAGTT
>JAEXGR010000084.1 GCA_023450745.1 Synergistota bacterium | reverse complement strand
ATTGTTTACTTTTTCCTCTTTGCTCATGTACAAGACCTCCAACTGTTTTATGGTTTTATAATGGCCTCTGGATTGGTTCCAGATCGGCCTACTCTTTGAGGCCTTACACACTTTATTTTACACTCTCGCTTCGCGGAGATGACCGGCGACCGCGTCAAGGTCGTCACCTCGACACAGATTCCCCACATCGTGCGCCGCGTGGTGGGGCAGGCGCTGGGGATTGAATGGGGAAAGATTCAGGTGATAAAGCCCTATATCGGCGGCGGCTTCGGCAACAAGCAGGACGTTCTTTATGAACCGCTCTGCGCCTGGCTCTCTATGCGGCTGGGCGGGCATCTGGTCAAATTGGACGTTCCCAGAGAGGATACCTTCGTCTCCAACCGGGTGAGGCACTCCGTCCGCAGCCACATCGTCTCCTGGCTCCGCCCGGACGGTACTTACGCTGCCCGCAAGCTGGAGGCGTTTTCAGATCAGGGCGCTTATGCCTCGCACGGGCACAGCATCTGCGCCAAAGGCGTGGGGGCGTTCCCGCAGCTCTATCCGTGCGAAAATGTCGAGTGCGACGGCTACACCGTCTTTACCAATAAATCCGTGTCCGGCGCGATGCGCGGCTACGGCATCCCGCAGGCCATGTGGGCCGTGGAGTGCCATACCGAGGAAGCGGCGGCGCGGCTTGCGGCCGACCCCATCGAATTCAGACGCGGGAATCTGATGCCCGTCGGCTTCACGGACCCGTTCTCCAAAAATGAATTATATTCGGACACCTTCAATCAGTGCATCGACAAGGGCATGCAGGAGATAGACTACCGGCGCAAATATGAGGCATACCGGCGTCAGACGGGAGAGGTGCGCAAGGGGGTCGGCATGGCCGTCTTTTGGTACAACACGGCCGTATGGCCCATTGCGCTCGAGACCTCTTCCTGCCGGATGGTGCTGAATCAAGACGGCTCTTTGCAGGTGCAGTTGGGCGAGACTGAGATCGGGCAGGGGGCGGACACCGCGTTTGCGCAGATGGCGGCGGATACCGTCGGCGTCCCGCTGGGCCATGTCCATGTCGTCTCCTGCCAGGATACCGACGTCACTCCTTTCGGCACCGGCGCTTACGCTTCCCGCCAGACCTATACGGCGGGGTTTGCCATTCGCCAGACGGGGCTGCTGCTGAAAGAGCGGATTTTGAGCCGCGCGCACGAATTGACCAGGATGCCGGCGTACAACCTGGATATCGCGGAGGGAAAAATCATCCGCGTCACCGATAAACGGGAATTGACGAGCCTTGGGCAGTTGGCCGCCGAGGCGCTCTACAGTACGGCGCACAGCCAGCACCTCTGCGCGGAGAGCACGGCGCAGATCAAATCCAACGCCTATTCCTTCGGCTGCACCTTCGCCGAGGTGGAAGTGGATATCCCGGCTTGCCGGGTGAAGCTGCTGGATCTCGTCAACGTGCATGACGCCGGTTCCCTCATCAATCCGGCTTTGGCCGAGGCTCAGGTGCACGGAGGCATGAGCATGGGTGTTGGTTTCGGACTCTCTGAAAAGCTGCTCTTCGACCCCCAAACGGGACGGCCGCTGAACAATAATCTGCTGGATTACAAGCTCTCCACCTTTATGGACCATCCCCGGCTGAGAGCCTTCTTCGTAGAAAATCCTGAACCCACCAGCGCCTTCGGGACGAAGGCTCTGGGAGAGCCGCCGGCATGTTCCGTGGCGCCGGCGATTCGCAACGCCGTGTACCAGGCGACGGGCGTTTTTGTCAACAGCGCGCCTATCAATCCCCACAACCTCTTCCGCCGTTTTAAAGAAGAGAAAATGATATAAGGAGGCTTCGGGCTATGTATGACATAAAAGCGCTCTATGAAGCGGCTAGTATCGCAGACGCCATCCGGCTGTTGGCCGAGCATCCGCAGGCGCGGGTCATCGCCGGCGGGAGCGACGTGCTTGTGCAGATGCGGGAAGGGCGGCTGGCCGGCAAGGAGCTTGTCAGCATCTACAAGCTGGACGAGATGCGAGGCGTCTTGCTTGAGAAAGACGGCGGCATTCGCATAGGCTCTCTCACCAGTTTTTCTCATATCACCAGGGACCCCGTCATTCAGTCCCGCATCAACGTGCTGGGTGAGGCGGTGGATATGGTCGGTGGGCCGCAGATCCGCAACATCGGAACCATCGGCGGGAATACCTGCAACGGGGTGACTTCCGCCGATTCGGCCTCGACCCTCTTCGCCTGGGACGCCGTCGTTGAGATCACGGGGCCGGAGGGAGTACGCCGCGTTTCCATCGAGGATTTTTATCTCAAAGCGGGAACGGTAGATTTAAGGCCCGGAGAATTACAGACGGCGATCATTATCCCCGCGCCCGCTTATGAGGGATATTACGGGCGCTACATCAAATACGCGATGAGAAACGCCATGGATATCGCCACCACCGGCTGTTCCGTCAATGTAAAGCTGTCCGCGGACAAAGCCCGCATGGAGGATGTGCGGATCGCCTACGGCGTCGCGGGGCCGGTTCCCATGCGGGCGCGGTCGGCGGAAAAGCGGGCCAAGGGCCGTCCGGTCTCCCGCGATGAGATCAAAGCCTTCGCAAAAACGGTGCTGGAAGATATCAACCCCAGGGACAGCTGGCGGGCGGCTAAAGATTTTCGCCAGCACATCGCGGTGATGCTGGCGGAACGGGCGCTGTCGGAAGCTATTCGTTTGGCGGGAGGGGAAATTCATGAGTGAGCGGCAGTATAAATTGATTCGCTGCACCATCAACGGCAAAAAAACGGAGAAGATGATCGACGTGCGGGCGTCACTTACCGATATGCTCCGGGACGATTTTCGCCTCATCAGCGTCAAAAAAGGCTGCGAGGTGGGCGAGTGCGGGGCGTGCAACGTACTGATAGACGGGGAGTGCTTCAACTCCTGCATCTATCTGGCGGTATGGGCTGACGGAAAGGATATTCTCACGCTGGAGGGGCTGGCCGGCCCTCATGGCGAAATATCCGACATCCAGCAGGCCTTCATTGACGAGGCCGCCGTACAGTGCGGCTTTTGCACTCCGGGCTTTATCATGAGCGCGATGGAGATTCTGGCGGCGGGGCGGGAATACTCCGACGACGAGCTGCGCAAGCTGATGTCGGGGCATCTCTGCCGCTGCACGGGATATGAGAACATCTTTCGCGCCGTTAAGAAGACCATGCTCCGCCGGCTGGGCAAAGACGCTGAGGCGGATGCGGTTTAAATGCCGCGGGCATAAAAACAATAGGGGAGGTACATGCAATGGAAAAAGAGGAGCAGGTAACAACCATAAGCGCTGAGAACATCTACAGGCTGAACGGGCGGGTGCCCTTGGAAAAGGCCATCCCGTTCGGCCTGCAGCACGTGCTGGCGATGTTTGTCGCAAACTTGGCGCCGGTGCTCATCGTCTGCGGCGCGGCCGTGCTGAGAGGCGGCGAAAACCGTCTGAGCCCGGCGGAAGTCACGCGGCTTTTGCAGTGCGCGATGTTTGCCGCCGGCGTGGGGACCTGTATGCAGCTATACCCGATTTGGAAGATAGGCTCGAAACTTCCGATCGTTATGGGGGTAAGCTTCACTTTTTTAGGCAGCTTATTGATGATCGGTACGAATCCCGCTTTGGGATATGAGGGCATGATCGGCGCCGTCATCCTCGGCGGCGTCTTCGAGGGGCTGGTGGGCTTGAGCGCGAAATATTGGAAGCGTTTTTTGACGCCGGTCGTCTCCGCCTGCGTGGTGATCGCGATCGGGCTCTCCCTCTTGGCGGTAGGCATGAACTCCTGGGGTGGCGGACACGGAGCCGCAGACTTTGGCGCATGGTACCATTTGTTGGTAGGTATGTTCACATTGATCGTATGTCTGGTTTCCCGGTACCGCCTGAAAGGCGTATATAAGAATATGAACATTCTAGTGGGCCTGGCCGCGGGTTATCTGGCGGCTGTCGCCTTCACGGTGGCCGGCGTCGCCCCAATGGTGGACTTCTCCGGCATCACCAAGACTATTGGCGAAGTTGGCTTTCTCAGCTTGCCGCGCCTCGTATTTTTTACAGGGCACATGCCTGTTTTTGATGCGGGGGCTTTCTTCACGATCGCCATCGTCTATCTGGTTTCGGCGGCCGAGACGACGGGCGCCACCACCGCGGTATGCCGAGGCGTTCTAAACCGTGATATCAAAATTGAAGAACTGCAAGGCTCTCTGGGGGTGGACGGATTCTCCAGCGCCGTCTCCGGCTGCTTCGGCTGTCTTCCTCTGACCTCCTTCAGCCAGAATGTGGGGCTTGTTACGATGACCAAAGTCATCAACCGCTTCACCATCCTGATGGGCGCGCTGATCCTGATTCTGGCGTCGCTGTTTCCTCCGTTGGGCGCGTTTTTCAACTCGCTGCCGCAGGCGGTGTTGGGCGGCTGCACCGTGATGATGTTCGGCTCGATCATATATGAGGGCATTAAGATGCTGAAGGACTGCGAGTTTAACGACCGGACGATGATCATCGTCTCAATTTCTTTCTGTATCGGCATCGGTTTGATGCAGACTTCCGGGAACTTCCTCGCGGCTTTTCCCAAGGTAGTGGGGGATATTTTTAACGGCAACGCGGTGGCGGGCGTCTTTGTCACTTCCATGTTCCTGAGCCTGCTGCTTCCGCAGGAGACGGAAACGGGGCAGACGCTGGAAGGGCATTCGCTCCTATCCTAAGCGCCGCGCGCGTACAGCCGCGCGGCTAACGGCGCGTCCTTTAAAAAACATGAAAGACGCCGCCCGTCAATCCGAGGCGGCGTCTTTTATATATGCACGACGGCGATCTTCGCCGAACATTTGCAGCGCGCGCCGCAGACGGGGCAGATGTAGCCTGTGGCGTGCGCGTAAAAATTTTCCACGACGCCGTATTCAGTGTAGCGTCCCGCCGTCGCCAGATTGGCGTTTGATGGCGCGTA
Organism: Synergistota bacterium; assembly: GCA_023450745.1. Taxonomy (GTDB): domain Bacteria; phylum Synergistota; class Synergistia; order Synergistales; family Synergistaceae; genus Cloacibacillus. The sequence goes on along the minus strand of JAEXGR010000084.1, from coordinate 69,030 downwards.
GCCGTCCGGGCGCACCCATATTTCCAGCAGCAGATGCTTGGCGCCGATATCCTCGAGATGGGAGAGCGCGTAGATATAAAGGGCGGAACCGACTTTGCAGTTCAAGTATTCGTCGGTGACGGCATAGGCCGCGCCGGTCCAGATTTCCTCGCCGCCGATATCCTTTTTGATCTCGGGGAAGAAATCCTCGCGTCCTCCGGTAAGCGCCAGGCCTTTTTCGAGAAAGGCGAAGCCGATGATTTCCTCTTCGCGGCAGGCGACGATGCCGAAGGCGTTTTTTCCTAACTCGTCAAAGATCGCGCGCATATATTCTTCGTAGCCCTGGCCTGAATTCAGCTCTTGTTCCGCCAACGGCAGAATCTTTTGGTAATCGCTTTTTTCGGCGAGGCGGTATGATAATTTCATGGGTTCCTCTAGACGTGAATGACGGCGATCTTCGCCTTGCATTTGCAGGGGTGTCCGCAGACCTCGCAGACGTGATCCTCCAGCCCCGGGGCCTCGGCGTAAAAGTTATCCACCGTGCCGTAGTCCGTGAAAGAGCGCGCGAGATAGAGCTGCGATTCCGAGGGCGCGCAGCCGTCCGGGCGCACCCATATTTCCAACAGCAGATGCCTCACGCCTGCCTCCTCAAAGTATGATAAAAGATGGATAAGCAGCGCGGCGCCGACCTTCTTGTTCTGATACTTTTCTTCGACGATGATGATCCCGCCGCTCCATATCTCCTCCGCGCCGATATCGGCTCTTATCTGCGTGAAAAAATCTTCCCTGCCGCCTGTAAGATGCATTCCCTTTTCCGCGATCGCGGCCCCGACAAGGATGCCATCCTCGCCGAGGGCGGCTATCCCCGCCGACGTTACGCCAAGAGAATCGCAGACGGATTTCATATAATCCTGATAGGCCCGCTCGGCGTTGACATATTTGGAAGTCAGAGCCGCCACTTGGGGATAATCTTCTTTTGTAAGTGGCCTGTAGCGTAATTTCACGTGTGAGTCCTCCTCGCGGCCTTGATATAAAACAGCCTGCGGCATCTCTATTATCGCACGATTTTATCGCGGGCGGCGCGAAAGAGCGAGATTTTTTTTAATTTTCGCGTGGAATTTTACCGGCCTCTGCGCGGCGAAAAAGGCGTCTGTCCGCGCGCCTATGATTTTGAACGACAAGGACGCCGCCCATTTTTTCTATATATTTGACGGTCGTCATTATTGGCCGGTGGCCATTAGAGAAGTTCCCACGTATGTTCCGCGCAGAACTCCGACAGCTTTTTCTTAAAGAGCGCGATGCTTTGCGCGTGGTGCGGCTTGGGGTAACGGTGTGTCAGAAGATAGCAGTTTCGCTGCGGCGGATCGGCGTCAAGCGCGCGTATCTCCAGGCGTTCGTCGTCTCTGAGCGCGTTAAGGACGCAGTAGGGGGCGATCATCCACAGTTCGTCTTTATCCATCAGCCGATAGATAAGCGAGGCGGTATCGATCTCAACGTGCGGTTTTTCCGCCGGATCCCACCATTGATCATGCCATTGCTGTAATTCCGGGCACCAGTAGAAAAATATTTCGTTCTTTCGTTCCAGCGCGGACGGGTGAATTTTGCTCTCTTTAGGCGTCCCTTGTTTGCGCCTGACTAAAAAAAACGGCTCTTTAAAGACGGGGGCGGAGATGATATTCTTATAGTGCATCTGGTAAAACCCCAGCGCGACGTCGACGGTCCTGGCCTCTATAGCTTTATAGAGTTCGTCGGAATGATAGGCGAGGATTTTCATCTGCATTGTCTTTTCCATGTTGAGGAGGCGCATGAAAAGCGGCGGCAGCAAATAGGTTATGAGCGTGTCTGGGCAGCCGATGCTCAAGTGCATGCGGGGATCGGCGTTTTGCAGGTCTTGCGTGTCGGTATAGAGCGACATCCACTGCTCCGCGATCGGAATGAACATTTCGCCCTGATAGGTCAGTTCGATGGCGCGCGCACCCTTTTGCCGCAGGATGAGCCGCACGTTGAGGTCGTTTTCCAGCGCTTTCAGACGGTGGCTGACCGTCGGCTGCGAAAGAAAAAGCTTATCGGCCGCCTTTGAAATACTTCTTGTCTCCACGACAGTTAAGAACGCTTCGATAGCCTCGACGTTCATCGTTTAACATCTCCGCTCAAAATATAAAAATTTTATATATCTTATCATAAATTTATTCATAGCGATTTATACGAGGTAAAATTTGAAATATGTCGGCGGTTTTTTTAATATAATAATTTTTTATATCTTTTATTAAAGATGATCATTTGCCCTCTATCTCTATTGATGATATTCTGCATAAAGCTTCATTTACGATAAAAAAATATCCAAAGAGAATCGTCGGGCGCGAGAATTTGTGGTTTCTCCGTCCGGGGCTGATGGGATATTGCCTTTGGCCGGTTAAGGCGGTTGGAGAATTTTTCTTTCTGGAGGCGTATGGCACATGAAAATCCTGGTTTTAAACTACGGCAGTTCTTCTTTGAAGTATCAGCTGTTCGATATGACTGACGAACACGTCCTTTGCAAAGGGCTGGTCGAGCGTATCGGTATCTCCGGCTCGCGGCTCGTGCAGCGCGGTCGGGGAGGAGGATCCGCCGTTCTCATATCCGAGATCGCCGACCATGCCTCGGCGGTCCGTCTCGTGCTGGATATGCTGCTCGATTCCGACGCGGGCGTACTGAACGGCCTTGAGGAGCTTGCGGCGGTAGGACACAGAGTCGTTCACGGCGGCGAAAATATCAATGGACCCGCCTTGGCGGACGAGAAGGTAATGTGCGAAATCGAAGCCTGCGCCCGGCTGGCGCCCTTGCATAACCGCGCTAGCTTGCTGGGGATCAGGGCGATACGAGGGATTTTGCCGGAGATTCCCAATGTGGCGGTCTTCGACACGTCCTTTCATCAGACGATGCCGCCGAAAGCCTATATGTACGGCATTCCCTATCGCTACTATGAGGAAGATGGCATCAGGAGCTACTGCTTCCACGGCGTCAGCCATGCCTATGTTGCGCGAAGAGCCGCCGAAATCCTTGAACGTCCGCTTACGTCGCTGAAGCTTGTAACCTGTCACTTAGGGAACGGGAGTTCCGTAACCGCGGTCGACGGCGGAAAAAGCGTTGACTGTAGCCTCGGCATGGGTACGACCAAAGGGCTGATAATGGGCACGAGATGCGGCGATATCGATGCCTCAGTCGTGCTCTATCTGATAGAAAAAGAGGGGGGCGCAGCGGCGGTGAGTGACATCCTGCACAAGCAGAGCGGGCTTTTGGGCATCTCGGGAGTCTCCAGTGATTTGCGCGACGTGCAGGCCGAGGCGGAAAAAGGCAATTTCCGCGCGCGGCTGGCCTGCGAGATGCTCAGTACGGGAATAAAAAAGTGCGTTGGAAGTTTCGCCGCCTTAATGGGTGGAATAGACGCCGTCGTCTTCACGGCGGGAATTGGCGAAAACAGCGCGGCTGTGCGCCGTGATTCGCTCGAAAATCTGGATTTTCTGGGCGTTAGAGTCGATGCGCGAAAGAACGAAGCGACTTGCGGAAAAGAGGCTGTCATCAGCGAAGATGGTTCAAAGGTGAAGGTAATGGTCGTACCGACGAACGAAGAACTGATGATCGCGCGCGATACTCTGGCGTTGACAAGGGAGTTGACAAAACTGAACGACGGTGCGAAAAAAGCGGTCAATATATAAAAAATATCACAATTGTGAAAAACACAGCTTATACGTTGGAGATGAAAGCGCGCACACCATAAGGTGCGGAGCTGGTGCCAGCTGGAGCATTGGAGGAGAAATTATGAGCGAAGATAATAAAGATATTTCACAGGCCATGAGAGAGTGGGAAGAGGGCACTTTGAAAGAGACGTTTGCCAAGGCTCCGGAAAGAGAACATATCGCCGAAAAACGTATCTATACGCCGCTTGACGTTAAGACGTCCGATGCGCGATATCTTGAAAGAATCGGTTTCCCGGGACAATACCCGATGACGCGCGGAGGTCAGGCGTCTATGTACCGAGGGCGGTTATGGACGATGCGCAGCTACGCGGGCTTCGCCACGGCAAAGGAGAGCAACGAGCGTTTCAAATTCCTGCTCGCACAGGGGGTTACTGGCCTTTCGGTGGCTTTTGACCTGCCGACGCAAATCGGTTATGACTCCGACGACCGCCGCAGCGAGGGAGAAGTGGGCAGGGTCGGCGTAGCTATAGATTCTCTGAAAGATATGGAGGAACTTTTCGACGGCATTCCCCTCGACAAGGTGAGCACTTCCTTGACCATAAACGCGCCGGCCGCCGTTATTCTCTCCATGTATCAGGCCGTAGGCGAAAAACAGGGCGTGTCGCCAGAGCTCCTGCGCGGTACGGTTCAGAACGACGTACTCAAGGAGTATCTCGCACGCGGTACGTATATTTACCCGCCGCGTCCGTCGATGCGCCTGACCGCGGACCTTTTCGCCTATTGCGGTAAGAAGATGCCCAAGTGGAACACGATCAGTCTCGGCGGTTATCACATCAGAGAGGCGGGTGCGACGCTCACCGAGGAGATAGCCTTCGCCTTCGCCAACGCAATCGCCTATATCCAGTCAGCCATCGATGTGGGGCTTGACATCGACGACTTTGCGGCCCGGATTTCCTGGATATTCACCGCCGACATTAACGTCCTTGAGGAAGCGGCAAAATTCCGCGCGGCGCGGCGACTGTGGGCAAGGATACTCAAAGAGCGATTCGGAGCGCGAAAACCTTCGTCATGGATGCTCCGCGTCCATACCCACACCTCCGGTTCGATCCTTACGGCCCAGCAGCCGCTCAACAATGTTGTGCGAGTGAGCCTCCAAGCTTTCGGCGCCGTCCTCGGCGGAACGAATTCGATGGCCGCCTGCGCCTACGACGAAGCGTTGTCGATTCCTACAGAAGAATCTGCGGTGCTTGCCGTTAGGACGCAGCAGATTATCGCTTACGAAAGCGGCGCCGCCGAGGTTATCGACCCGTTGGCCGGATCATACTTTGTTGAGGCGATGACTGACAAAATCGAACAAGAAGCGGAATATCTCATCGAACAGATCGAGAATATGGGCGGTGCTGTGGCCGCGATCGAGGAAGGGTGGACGCAGAGCCGGATACTCGAGAGCGCTTGCGAATATCAGCGTGCGGTCGAAAAATCTGAGAAAATCATCGTCGGAGTCAATAGATTCACAGGCGGAGAGGCGACGGAAGTCAACGTCGCGACAGTAGACCCCTCCGTGGCGGAAAGGCAGAGACAGAAAATCGCCGGACTCAGGAAAAGCAGGGATAATGCCGCAGTAAAGGCCGCTCTGAAAAAATTGAAAGAAGCGGCGGCGGGGACGGAGAACCTTTATCCCTATATCATCACAGCGGTCAGGTTATACGCGACGCTCGGAGAAATATGCGGCGCGCTGCGCGAAGTTTTCGGTGAGTATGAACCGGTAAGAATTATATAAATGAAAAAGATTCGTATATCAAGGCGGTTGCGGGAGAAATGCGGATACGGAGTGCCGCGGCGGCGTTACCGCCCATGACCCTGTATCGTGGAGCGCGCATATGGCCTGCGCCTAAGAAGACTGCCGGGCTTGCTGCCGGCAAATAATTAAGAAAATAGAATAGCGCCTCCGCTCAAGGGTTATCATAAAAGCAGAGGCGCTTATTTCCTGGCGACGCGGTATATGGCCAGAACCCGGCGATTGATTACCATTGCGAAGCGGGCAATATTTCAAGAACCTCTTTCAGATTTCCGCCTGCTTGGAAGGCGTTCATGACCCGTTCCTCGCGTTTGACGATCTCCATCACCCGCCTGTGTGTTTCCTCGATTTTGTCGACAGGCACAAAGCAGATGCCGGTATCGTCTGCGACGCAGAGATCTCCGGGGCAGACCTGTATTCCATCTATGAGAACGGGGCCGTTGATCGCCGCGGCTTCGATGCGGAACTTACCGGAGACTGGCGTAACGCCTCTGGCCCATACGGGCAGCCCCTGTTCGCGAATCTCTTCCACGTCGCGGATGCCTCCGTCGCAGATTGTCGCCGCAATACCGCTCTTCAGCGCGACGGCGGTCGACATGCCGCCTTGCCCGGAGATGATTTTGCCTCCCATATCGAAGACGACGACGTCGCCCGGAGCGGCGAGCGCATAGGCGTCTCTGTCCGCCATGCGCCCTTTTCTTCCTTCCGCAAAGCCTCGCGACGGCGTCAATCGCTCAAAGAGATATCGGAGCGTCACCACAGGCCCCACAACAGTTACACCGCGCTGCAAAGGCCGCAATACGCTGGCTGCGATCGCCCCGTTGACGCCCATTGCGTCGAGCGCATCGGAAACCGCCGACGAAAGCCCCTTTACTGCCTGCAAATCATCAACGATTTTCTTCGACGGCCGGGGGATTTCCGTACAGACGATCCGTTCTTCGTCGATCAGCCCAAAGAGCCTTTCCCTGTATTTTCCCAAATTTTTCTCATACATTCCCTTTCTCTCCTCTCTCCTCGCGCCTTTTATGCGACGATAATCGCGACGTCGGGGCAGACCGTATAGCAGACGCCGCAGGAGACGCAAAGCGACTGATCTGTGATACCGGCCACTCTGTGTCCTTTTTCGTTGATTCTGTCTGTTATTTTGAGGCACTTTTTAGGACAAAACTCCACGCATAACCCGCAGGATTTGCACCTTATCTCGTCAAACCGAATCATGATCTTTCCCTCCTCAGATGGTGGAAACGGCCGGTGTTGACGCCACGTAGCCGCGGCGCAGCGCCGCTAAATTGATATCCAGCATTTGGGCTTTTCCGGCAGGGGTGTTATTGCGCACGGTCTCCTCGGCCTTTTCCAGCGAAATAAACCCCAACGCGCGGAGCAGCGCCCCCAAAGCGGCCATGTTGGCGACCTTCGGATTGCCAAGTTCGGCGGCTATTCCATCGGCTGAGAGCCAGTTGACTGCTATATCGCCGCGTGTTGGTTCGATGTCTATCAAGTCGCGGTTGAGAATCAGCATCCCGCTTGGCTTCACAGTTTTCTCAAAGCGAACGAGCGACGGTTTGTTCATCGCCACCAATACGTCCGGTTCGAGGACGAGGGGCGAATTGATCTCATCGCCCGAAATACAGACCATACAGTTTGCCGTTCCTCCGCGCATTTCAGGGCCGTAGGAGGGCAGCCAGCTCACCTTTTTGCCAAGTTCGACGGCGGCGTGCGCCAGCATCTGTCCCATGTAAAGTATTCCCTGCCCACCGAATCCGGCGATGATTATCTCTGTTGTCTTCATCTTATATTTCTCCTCGTTTTATACCGTCTTGAACTCGCCGAGTGGGTAATAAGGGATCATTTTGTCGCCGATCCATTTCATGGAATCGACTGGCGACAGTTTCAGATTTGAAGGGCAGCAAGCGAGTATCTCGACCATTCCGTAGCCTTTGCCTGATATCTGGGCTTCGAAGGCTTTACGTATCGCTTGTTTGGCCGCGTGTATGTTTGCAGGTCCGTCAAGCGCCGCTCTTGCTAGGTAGCCGTCCGCGTCGAGCGTCGAGAGTAGTTCTGAGAAACGGATCGGTTTACCGATCGCCTCTTTGCTGCGTCCCTCAGGGTAGGTCGCTGTCTTCTGCCCCAGGAGGGTAGTCGGTGCCAATTGACCGCCGGTGGCTCCAAAGACGCTGTTGTTGATGAAAAGCGTGGTGATCTTCTCCCCGCGGGCGATGGCGTGCACCGTCTCCGCCATGCCGATCGCTGCCAGATCTCCGTCGCCCTGGTAGGTAAAGACGATCTTTTCCGGCTGCGCCCGCTTAACGCCGGTAGCGACCGCCATGCCTCTGCCGTGCGCTCCCTGCACGAAATCAAAGTTGAGGAACTTCCAGATACGCACAGAACAGCCGATAGAGGAGATTCCGACGCTTTTTTCACCGATGCCGAGCTCGTCTATCACCTCAGCGAGCAGCCTATGTGCGATGCCGTGCGAACAGCCGGGGCAGTATGTAAATGGTTCCTCCAATATGCAGTGGCTTCTCTTGAATTTTGCGTTTTTCCCGTCAGCCGGATACATTACATCTCGCCTCCATAGCGTCTTTTTATTTCCGCCGCGATCTCGCGCGGCGTCGTATATACTCCTCCCCCGCCTCCGAAAAAGTCCACCGGTACGGCGCCGTTGACCGCGAGCTTTACGTCCTGCAGCATCTGTCCCTCGTTCATCTCGATATCCAAGAAGGCGCGTGCCCGTCCGGCAAGCTTGCGGATGGCGCCGCTGGGGAAGGGAAAGACTGTGATCGGGCGCAGTAATCCGACCTTTAATCCATCTCTGCGCAGCATATCGACTGCAGCCTTGCAGAAACGGCTGACGATTCCGAAAGCCACAAGAACGATTTCCGCGTCGTCCGCGCGGTAGGGTTCCCAGCGGCTCTCCTTCTCCTCAATCAGGCGGTACTTGTCCTGAAGTTTTCTGTTGAGAACGACAAGCTCTTCGTTAGTAAACGGCGCGGAGAGAATGAGGTTCTGTTTGCCTCTAGCGGCCCCTCTGGCGGCCCAGGGTTTTTCTTTCTCTTCTTCCAAGGGCTCGAGCGCCGCCGGGTCGATGGCCTCCATCATCTGCCCCACGAAGGCGTCTCCCAGTATCATCACCGGCGTGCGGTAGCGGTCGGCCAGCGTAAAGGCAAGCGAGGTGCACTCGGCCATTTCCTGTACTGAGGCCGGCGTCAGGACGATCATATTGTAATCCCCATGCCCGCCGCCTTTTACGGCCTGAAAGTAGTCGGACTGAGCCGGGGTGATGCGTCCCAGTCCCGGACCGCCGCGGCTGATGTTGACGATCACCGCCGGCAGCTCCGCTGAGGCAAGATAGGAGATACATTCCTGCATCAGGCTGATGCCTGGACTTGATGACGAGGTCATAGCACGTCTGCCGACCGCTGACGCGCCATAGAGCATGCTCACGCCGGCCAGCTCGCTCTCGCTTTGGACGAAGACGCCGCCCCTCTTCGGCAGATTTACCGCCATATACTCCAGCAGTTCGCTCTGCGGCGTGATCGGATAACCAAAATAATATCTGCAGCCGGAGCGCAGCGCGGCCTCGCCGATAGCCTCGTTGCCCTTGATCAGAATTCTCTTTGCCATGGAGATACCGTCCCTTCCCGTTTGAGCAGCACGCGGCAAACGCTCGCCGAGTTTTTGTCGGAGCGGGCATCATGCGTGTAAACGCTTCCGCCCGTCGCATTAACTTCTCTCTGTGCGGAATCATAGCAAGGGAAAATATAAAAGTAAAATTAATGATTTTTTATTAAAATATAAAGAATTATTATATTAAGGGGAAATTTTTTATGTCGATATTTAGAGGAATACCGCTATCTCCCAAGGTAAACAGCTGTCAATAGCAATAGCTCAGAACTTATTCAGCCTAGATGGAAAGGCATCGCTGGCTAGTTCCGATGTGACTGGCAGTCGAACCGTTTAAATCAGAAAACAAATAATCCACGCTGACATCTATACCAAAATGCCAGATATTGAATTGTCATGATTTTGCGGCGCCGCGGTTCGCTGCGGGAAATTTCAGCGATATAATATGATGTACGGCTGTCTTTTGCGTCGCCAGAAGAGGACAGCGAAAAAGGGGGCGAGGCGCGGCCGTCGCTCCCTTTCGGTAATCTCTTCCTCGCTATGCGGCGAGGCAGGAATGTCGCTCTCTCAGAGCTTCACGCCTTACGCGAGCCGTAAAAAAGGCGGTTTGCGTCTCGCTTCCGCTATGCAGATCGCCGTGACGCGGACTTTTTCTTAGCTGCGATCCCGTTTTTTAGCGTCCCGCTCCTTATTTACTTGCTTTTAACGTAGAAATTGATCGGCTTTACCATGTAGGCGTTGTCTGGCATATTGTTGGTGGTCACGTAGCCAGCTTCGGCGTCTATCAGGTGCGGCAGGCGGTTGACGATCGTGGCGCAGGTCAGTTCGACCGTCGCCGGGCGGTTGACGACGACGGTTGTCTCCGGCTCGCCGTAAAGCGTCCATTCGTTTTTGTCGAACTCGTCGGGCGCGTAGACCTTGCCGACGCACTCCGTCTCCAGCGTGATCCCCTCCGCCGTTTCCGTGGTCACGATCGCCGACATGCCGGTGGCGTCGCCGGCTTTGACCGTCATCCCCAGCGTCTGTGAGTGCAGGTCCTCTTTGTGCGTGCAGGGGACGCAGCGCTGCGTCTGCGAGACGACGGTGAGGCCGAGCCTGTCGCAGAGCCAACCGTTCTGATTCCACATGTACGAGGGAATGTAATCGCCTTTTTCGACCAGGGCTTTGATCTCATCCGAGGAGAGGCTGTTGTAATTGCCGATCTCTTTTTCAAATTCCGCCGGCGTCAGCCCCGCGCCGTGGCCTTTGGCCAGCGCGATGCCGTAATCTTCCACATTGTAGCTGCTGTATCCGCGTATCTTGGCAATCTTCGCGGACGACCCGGCGAGATTCGTCACCAGCGTGCCCCAATAAAGATCGGGGTAGCCGCTGCCGCAGAGCGTGCAGCCATGTTCCTTGGCCAGCGCGTCAAGTTCTTTGGTGATGTCAGGCGACGAATTCCACGGATAGAGGGCCTCTTCACAGGTGGATATCGCGTTGACTCCGCTGCGGGCGCAGATGGAGAAAGCCTCTTGCAGTTCCGTCATCGTGCTGCGCGTGGCGATGATGCAGACGTCGGGCTTCGTCTCCCCGAGCACCGCGCCGGCCTCCGACGCGGGGGATATCTTTACGCCCAGAGGCTCGCCGCCGATGATTTCGCAGACGTCTTTGCCGATGACGGCCGGGTTCATATCGAATGCCGCAACCAGCTCGCCGCCCTTTGCCAGCACATAACGCATGAGATATTTGCTCATTTTGCCGCACCCATATTGCGCGACTCTGACTTTACGCTCCATTGATAATTACCTCCGTCAAAAAGTATTTGGAACTTGGCAGCTTAGATGATAGAGTTTATATCAACTATAAAGTCAAGCCTTGATTGCGTATTATTTCACCTGTATAGGTATCTGTATTTTATAAAACATCTTGCGGCTCACGGTGTCAAAGACCGGAAAATCGACGATCACTTCGCAGATATAATCGCCGGCGAGCCGGAAGCCGCGCTCCTCGATCTCCGCCAGCAGGCGGCGCGCGTTCTTCGCCTCGTCGAGGCAGTCGTCAGAACAGAGACAGCAGTAGAGGCCGCCCGGCAGCGGCTCGCATTTTTTGTCTATTTCCCCGTCTACGAAGAGAAAGACCTCGTTCGCGTAGAAATTGCCGGACAGCAGCCGTTCGCGCCGCATGACCGTTCCCACGTTGCAGAAGTAGGTTATCGGCAGGTCGCTTGAAATCAGGTCTTCTTTGAGCTCGCGAAGCATGAATTCATAGCCCGCGCCGTCCGTTTCAAAAAAATTTCGCTGTGAAGAGTAAGAGTAGATGCGGCGCTCGGGAATATACTCGATGAAGATGACGTCGTTTTTGGGCAGCGCCTCATAGCGCCTGTAGTTGTCCAGCGTGCGCGCGATCGCCCGTTTGCTGCGCGCAAGCGCCGCTATCTGCCCGTCGATGGCCTCGCTTTGTCTGGCGAGCATCTCCAGAATGGCCGCCGTATCGCCGCGGTCCAAGCACGCTTTGACCTCTTTGAGCGTCATCCCGTAGGACTTCATATATTGAATCATGTCGAGCCGCGCCGACTGCATGATATGGTAATAACGGTAGCCGCTTTGCCCGTCGGTCATGTGCGGCGTCAGCAGCCCCTCGCGCGCGTAAAGCCGCAGCGTTTGCTCCGAGATATGGTTGAGCTTCGCCATCTGCCCGATAGAGAGCCGCTGGAAATCCATCGCCGATCACCTCGCAAACATTATACTTTATATAATGTTTTATGGCATTATTTGCGCGCGGCGCGGCCGCTCTGCGGATAACTTTCTGCTGCCGCAATCGCCGGACGCGCCCGCTTCCACGGCCGTCCGGCAATTTACGCGCGGCGCGCGGAGGCGGGCGTTCCGGCTTGCGGCTATATCATCGAAAGGAAATACCGGTGGACGCGCTCGTCATTCGTGATCTCCGGGTGGAAGGCCGTGGCGAGCATGTTTTTCTCCCGCGCCGCCGTTATCTGCCCGCCGCGGCGCGCGAGCGCCTTTACGCCGCCGCCCGCGGCCGAGATATACGGCGCGCGGATGAAGGGCATTTCAATATCCTGCAGGCCCGCGAATTCGCCGCGCGCGACGAAGCTGGAGAGCTGGCGGCCGTAGCCGTTGCGGCGCACGGCGATATCCATGGCCGCGAAATGGCGGCGTTCGTCGTTCTCGATCTCCTTCGCGAGCAGGATCATCCCCGCGCAGGTGCCGTAGACGGGCAGTCCGTCCGCGATTATCTCTTTCATCGGCGCGAAGAGGCCGAGTTCGCGCAGCAGCCTGCCCTGCGCCGTACTTTCGCCTCCCGGCAATACCAGCGCGTCCAGCCCTTCGAGGTGGGCGCGCTCGCGGATCTCAACGGGCTCCGCGCCGATGCGCGCGAGCATCGCGCAGTGCTCGGCGAAGGCTCCCTGCACCGCGCAGACTCCGACCCGGGGAATCCTTTTCATCATTTTCCGCGCTCGGCCATCAGCACGGCGATTTCGCTTTCGTTGATGCCGACCATCGCGCCGCCGAGGTCCTCGGATATTTCGGCGAGTATCCTGGGGTCGTTATAGTTGGTGACGGCGCGGACGATCGCCGCGGCCCGCTTCTCGGGATTGCCCGACTTGAAGATGCCGCTGCCGACGAAGACGCCCTCCGCGCCGAGCAGCATCATCAGCGCCGCGTCGGCGGGAGTGGCCACGCCGCCCGCCGCGAAGTTGACCACCGGCAGCCGGCCGCCCTCATGCACCTCGCGCAGCAGCGCATAGGGGACCTGCAGCTCCTTCGCCGCCTCGAAGAGTTCGTCGCCGCGCATGGCGACGGTGCGCGCAATCTCCGCCTGCATCGCGCGCATGTGGCGTACAGCCTGCACCACGTCGCCGGTCCCCGGCTCGCCCTTAGTGCGGATCATCGTCGCGCCCTCTTCGATGCGGCGCAGCGCCTCGGAAAGGTTCCGCGCGCCGCAGACGAAGGGGACGCGGAAGGCGGTCTTGTCGATATGATAGACGTCGTCGGCGGGGCTTAGGACCTCGCTTTCGTCGATGTAGTCGATCTCTATCGCCTCGAGGATGCGCGCCTCGGCGATGTGGCCGATGCGGCACTTAGCCATCACCGGGATGCTGACGGCCTCCTGGATGCCCTTGATCATCTTCGGGTCGCTCATGCGCGAGACGCCGCCCGCCGCGCGGATGTCGGCGGGGATGCGCTCCAGCGCCATGACCGCGCAGGCCCCCGCCGCCTCGGCGATCTTCGCCTGTTCCGGCGTCGTCACGTCCATAATCACGCCGCCCTTGAGCATCTTCGCAAGGTCGCGGTTCAGCTTTATCTGCTCTCTATCTTCCATTCTTTCTTCCTCCTGAGTCATTTGCGGTAATTTCACAGCTGTGCAAGAGAATTTATAGTTTATAATTGTCATTGTTTCAATGGATAAATTTTATTTATTTTTTAATGACAGATGAGGTGGAACGATGATTTTTGATTTTATACGCGTCGGCAGGGGCGGCGGGGCGCTCTGGCGGCAAATATATGAACAGCTCGCGGCGGCGGCCGACGGCGGGATGATCGCGCCGCTCACGAGGCTTCCCTCGATACGCGAACTCGCGGAGGGGCTTTCTGTGAGCCGTTCGCCCGTTGAGAACGCCTATGCGCGGCTCCAGCTCGACGGCTATATCGTAAGCCGTCCGAAGAGCGGCTATTTTATCGCGCCGCGCAGGGCCGGAAGCGGCGCAAAAAGCGGCGCGCGGCCGCGCGACGCCGCTCCGGCAAGGTACGACCTCAGCGCCGGCAGAATAGAGGCGAAGTGCGCGGATATCTCGGCGTGGCGCCGCTGTCTGCGCGCCGCGCTGAAGCGCGAGGACGAGATCGCTTCGCGCGGCGATCCCCGCGGCGAGGCGGAGCTGCGCCGCCAGCTCGCGGCTTATGCCTATCGCGCGCGCGGCGTGAAGTGCCGCGCGGAGGATATCGTCACCGCCTCCGGCACGCAGCAGCTGCTCTCGCTGCTCTGCCGCGCCCTGGGAAAAAAGGGGCGCGCGGTGCTTGAGAGCCCCGGCTTTGAGCAGGGGGAACGGGTGCTGCGCGATTACGGCTGGGACGTTTCGATCGTCGAGGAATCCGCGGAAACGGCAGCGAGGCTAGACGACGCGGACGTCTTTATGGAGATCGCCTCAAAGCGCCCGCGGCGCTCCTTCGCCCAGCGCACCAGGCGCAGAGGCGCGTTGGCGGAGTGGGCGCGGGAAAAGGGACGCTTCATCATTGAGGACGACTACAACGGCGAGCTGCGTTACCTTGCGCGGCCCATCCCCGCGATGCAGCCGCTCGCGCCCGATAATATCGTCTACATCGGCAGCTTTTCCCAGTTGCTGCTGCCCTCCGTGCGCGTCGCTTACATGGCGCTGCCCGCGCGGCTCGCGGAGAGCTGCGCGGCGGCGGCCCGTTTTTACGACCCGACGTCGAGCAAGATCGAACAGCTTTCACTGGCCGGATATATCCGCGACGGGCATCTTGAACGCCATTTGCGGCGCTGCCGAAAGGCGTATCTGCGCAAAAGTCGCCTGTTTGCGGAGGCGCTGGACCGCGCGTTCGGGGATTTTCCCGCGCGGCGGCTGCTTGAGACGTCGACCTGCTTCGCGCTGGCGGCTGGCGGCGGCGCGGAGCGAATGCGGGAGGCTGCTCTTCGCGAGGGCGTTAAGGTCGACCTTGAGGGAAACGATATTCTGCTGTCCTTCGCCGGCATCGCCGAGGAAGATATCGGCGGCGCGGTTGCGGCGCTGCGGCGCGCCTGGGACCGCGGCCGGCAATAGCCGGCTCCGGCCGCATCGCAAGAGCCGCGGCGGCGTGTCGCCGGCTCCGCTCAAAGGCGCTCCCGCGGCTGAATATTTGGGTGTATAATTGAACGGTAAAAATGAAATAGTTTTATTTTAGGAGGTATATAGATGGAATGGTTCGCTGCGCAGCCCGCGCCTTTACAGGCGTTGATGGCGGGGATCTTTACCTGGGGAGTTACGGCGCTCGGCGCGTCCGGCGTCTTTTTCGCGAAGCGCCCGAGTCAGAAATTGCTTGACGTCATGCTCGGCTTTGCCGGCGGCGTGATGATCGCGGCGAGCTATTGGTCGCTGCTCGCCCCCGCGATCGAGATCTCGGAGGAGCTGGGCTACCCCGGATGGCTGCCGCCGCTGATCGGATTTCTCGCGGGAGGGGGGACGCTGCGCCTGCTGGACATGGCGATGCCGCACCTTCATCCCGCGATGGCGGAGACGCACCCCGACGGTCCTCCCTCGACGCTGCGCCGCACGACGCTGCTGGTGCTTGCGATAACGCTGCACAATATTCCGGAGGGACTCGCCGTCGGCGTCGCCTTCGGCGCGATCGGGGTGCTGCCGCAGGCGACGGCCGCGGGGGCGGCGGCGCTGGCGCTGGGCATGGGGCTGCAAAATTTCCCCGAGGGGCTCGCCGTCTCGATGCCGCTGCGCCGCGAAGGACTTTCGCGTTCGAAGGCCTTTTTCTACGGACAGCTCTCGGCGATCGTTGAGCCGGTGTTCGCCTTCGCAGGCGCGCTGCTCGTCTATGTCGCGCGCCCGCTTTTGCCCTACGCGCTGGCCTTCGCCGCGGGAGCGATGATCTTTGTCGTCGTTGAAGAAACGGTCCCCGAGTCGCAGGCCTCGGGCCACGGCGACCTCGCGACGACAGGATTTCTTCTCGGCTTCGCGGTGATGATGGTGCTTGACGTCGCGCTGGGATAGACAAAAATAAGGATAGCGGCAGATACTCAAATACAAAAAAGCTCATACATACAAGAACGTTATTGATAAATAACAGACAGTGAAAGAAATGATTTCCCCGTATAGCGCAGCGGCGGGTAAACTCTGTCGTAAATATTGTGTTTTTTCGCTTAAAATCAGATTTTTTAACAAAGCGAGATAAATAACGCTAATTTTTTCATTTACTGGATAATTGACCATAGATTAAAATGGTACTAGTATGTATAAAAGGTTTTAACAGACAATATTTTTTAGCAGACAATATTTAATTATGAGCACACGAAAAAGTAAAAGGCAAACCCGCCGAAAGACGGAGTACGCAAAGCTATAGGGTCTTATCCCGTCAGGGATGACAGCCAGTTACCTTCAAAGGTCCATTCAGGACGTCGCCGGCTGTATGTGCCGGCGGCGTTTTCTTTATCAAAAAGAGGGGGCGAAGTGGTGCTGGCAGATTTTGCGATAAATATCACAAATAGCATTACTATATGTCTGCCTGTCTGCCTGTCTGCCTGTCTGCCTGTCTATATGTATATATTTAAACACATCCGTTAGTCATTTCATCAGACAGCGGCACGCCCGCCGCTCTTATATACCGTCATGCAACCCAAAAACCCGGGACGGCTGCGACGTGGCCTTCAATCTGCGATGTTGAGCTCTTCAAAAGCACCGTAAAGCGTCAATTTTCGCGTGCATCAGGGAGTTTCCTGTTTTTTTGAAGGAGAAGGAGAGAACACGATGAAGAAAATTAAAAAATTCGGATTGTTTTTGGTACTCGCAACTATTTTAGCATTATTCGGAGCAGCGTGGGCTGTGGGAAATATTGTCGTAACTGAAGATGGGAGAATTGACAGCGAAAGCACGTCAGATAATCTTATAGCAAGCGGGTATCATGTCACACTCGGCGACGCAGTATATGTCTCTAAAGACGTCGTCGGAGGCTTTTGGGATGCCCCAGAGAATGAGCGGCCGCATAATGATACCAGTCTAACGATTGAAGGCGGACAATATAACACCTCTGAAACCAGTCATATTTTTGGAGGGGACTTTATCCACTCAGTCGCTGACAATATTACTATCCCAGGCAATACAAACCTGACAATATCCGGTGGAACAATGGACCAAGTGTATGGAGGCTCAGGGATAAGCGTAGCAAAAACACATACGACCGAGGGCTCCGTGAATCTTACAATTACAGGCGGAAACATTGGACAGGCTTATGCCGCTTCTGGTGTCTGGAATAAAGAGGGAACCGCCCAAATCAATAGAGGGGTCAACGTCAATGTCAGCGGCGGTGATTTTGTGTCATGGCTGACGGGCGGTTCGTGGCTCAATTCGGGCTCTTCCATCGGCAACGACAGATTGACAGGTACATCAAAGATTTCCGGCGACATTGTCATAAATGTCACCGGAGGCAAGATCAACACACAGAAACGTCCTTTGGTGGGTATCGCCGGACGTGGGATACATTGGACGTCGGGAACCTCAGAACTGACAGGCGATGTTAAAATCACGATCAGCGGAGGAAGCGTACCCGGCCTTACGTGCGGAGGCGCATATATCGGAGGCTCTACTAATCCCTCTCTCCAGGCAAGCATAGCGAAACATACAGGGAATGTAGAAATACTTATATTAGGTGATGCCGGAATCAACGCAATATCGGGAGATGTTTGCTCAGGTGACAGGACAACTGTCATCGGAAAAAGCGGACTCTTCGCGGGCTCTCTCTATCGTGGAACCATGAACTGTATAGATATGGATCAGAGCAAAACAAGTGGTACGGGAAAGATCATTTTGAAGAATATTTCCGATCTTTCGCCGTTGGAAGGGATACTTTCTGGGCAAGGTTACCTTATGCAAAATGCCTATGGCCCCGTTGCCGATGGTTCGACACAGAAATCTGTTCTCGGCACGACAACTCTCGTCTTCGATAACGTTCAGGGGGTTTTCAACGGCTCCGTCGTTAGTTTCGACGTGATTGAGGCAACTCCGGGCACCAAGGTTACCGGCATCGACCCCGCGAAGTTTGACGCAGGAACGATCAAACTGACGGGTAACTGGACGAATTTCGGCACGCCTGCCGTCCTTGCTTTCAAGAGCGCCGTCAACGTGCCGGTGGACTTCAGCGAAGCAACGGGCATAACCTCCGCCGCATTCAACGAGGCGAAGACGGAGCTCATCGTTTCCTGCAAGAACACTCCCATCGCAGTAACTCCGGCCACTTTGAAGCTTGAACCTGGGAAGAGCGATACCGTGAAGGCGGCGACCTATGCCGCCGGCGAAAGCGTTTCATGGAAGTCCAGCGACACCGCGGTAGCGACCGTTGATTCCGCCGGCAAGGTGACGGCGGTCAAGGCCGGCATCGCCGTGATCTCCGCCACCGGCTCCGCCTCAAAGACGGCCGCGGGCTGCACCGTTACCGTCGAAGACCCGGCGGCTCCGGACCCTGTGCCAGCTCCGGCTCCTGTGACGCCGACAGTTGTAACGAAAGAGGACAACCCGGTGACGAAAGACAAGGACGTTCCCGAAACTGTAAAGCCGGCGACCCCCGTCATTACACAGGCTACGGCCGAGAATACCACGGCTCTTGCGAAGAGCGCGGACGTTAAAGAAGAGTTCTTCGCTGCGACGGCTGACGGCAGCATCACCGTCGACCCCGTGATCGCAAAGAACGCCGTTAAATACGTGATATCCGACGACGCAACGGTGACCCCCAAGATGATAGTAATTCTGCCCGTCATTACTGCGACAGTCGAGAGCAGCAGAGTCGCTGCCCTTGCGGTGAAAGCGACCGGCGCGTAGCTCGGCGCCGTTAAAAACAACGTCGTCAGCGACATCACGCTCATCAAGATACTTAAAGACGAGACGGGCGCGAAGTTCGAGTATACGGCGGACCCGGCTCTCTACGACGACCAGAGCTTCACGCTCAAGAACGCGGACGGGAACAATCTCGAGCTTACCGACAAGATCGACCCCGCCGCGACCTACACGCTGGTACTCTTCGTCAAGGACAATGAAAAGTTCGACTATGACAAAACGGAAGGCAGCGTCATCGACCCCGTGGCTATAGCCATGAATGAAGCGGCGGCGCCGGCTCCGAGCGGCAGTTCGAGCAGCGGATGCAACGGCGGCTTCGGCGCGCTGGCGCTCCTTGGGCTCGCGCTCGCGCCGGTGTTTTACGGGAAACAAAAGAGGTAGTTCTGTAAGCAAAAATTAATTATCCAACGATCCGGGCCGCTGTTTTTCAACGGCCCGGATCGTTTTCTTTGCCTCTGCCGCATTTCTGGTGAACAAATAAAATGTGAAACCGGTGGTTTTATACCACACTCTTCCGTCGCCCCGGCCTTCCGAAGGCAAAGTAATTTAGCATCCGGTACGCCTGATGAACCCCCTAAGCGATTGATGAACAAATTAAGTTCGATTACGAAAATCAAAGATTTCTATCTCACTTATCACACAAAACGCAAAACCGGCGTTTTGGTTCTCTGCTTATAAACGCCGATTTATCTTCGATAGGGTGAAGGATAAATTAGGGTTTGGCGTGCTACTTACAAAAAAACAATCTGTCGGTATTCAACGATTTTGGTTTGCGCCTTTAAAGCCTCCCTCAGGGAGGCGGCCAGGGAGCCAAATCAGCGTTTTTCTGATTTGTGCGACTCGGCTGGTAGTTACATCAGAGGTGGGCCGGCGGCGGGTTTTCGCCGGGTCGGAGGGAGTTTTGACTTTGACCTTAAGGTTTTCGTAACTTCTTAAAAAAGAAGAGAAAAGCATAAAACCAAGGTCAACTCTCCCTCACCCCGCTTCGCGGGGAGCTCCCTCAGCGAGGGAGCCAAGGTCAAAATCTAAACCGAAGCCGCCGCATTGACAGCAGATTGTTTTTTGTCACTAGCACGATAAACCCCGATTTACCGCCATGTTTCATAGCAGCCACCCCAGCAAAAAAGCCCGCGCTTTATGCTATACTTACATAATGTCTTGTGGCATTTTTTGTAAAAATGCCTCTAATGGTGGTTTTGTGTGAGAATTATTTATAGACGCAGTTTTCACCGGCATTCGCGCCGGTATCTTTAGGAGGAATCGTCTTGGATAACCAGATAGCTCTTATCGCCGGCGAGGGATCGCTTCCCGTAGCGATAGCAAGCAGGCTGACGGATAACGGCAATCCGCCGGTCGTCTATTCTATCAGGGAGAGTATCGGCGAGCTGTCTAAGTACGCGCTTGACGTCATAAATATTACGAAGCCCGATTTCGGTTTTACGATCAAGGATATGAAGAAGCGCGGCGTAAAAAGCATAATCATGGCGGGTACGGTGTCAAAGACGCTCGTCTTCAAACCTTCGCTCTTCGACCTTACGACGCAGCGTTTTCTCGCCGGTCTGCTCTTCCGCGACGATCATTCGATCTTGGGGGCGATCGTCGATTTTCTTGAAAAAGAGGGCTTTAAGGTGCTCAGTTACCGCGACATCGTCCCCGACCTGCTCGCGAAGAGCGGTCAGATCGCCGGACGCGCTCCTTCCAAGGAAGAGCTTGACGACGCCGATTACGGTTTTTCGATCTGCAAGGCCGTCGTACCGCTTTCTTTCGGGCAGACGGTCATCGTCAACAAGCGGTCCGTCGTGGCCGTGGAGGCGATGGAGGGCACGGACGCGACGCTGCTGCGGGCGGGCTCTCTCTGCAAGGGCGGCACGGTCGCGAAGATGATGCGTCTCGACCAGGACGAGCGCTACGACATCCCCACCGTCGGCCCCGACACTCTGCGCCACATGGCGCAGGCGAAACTCACCTGCCTCGCGCTGCATGCGGGATGGACGCTGATCCTGGAGCCGGACGAGTTTGAGGCCGTCGCCCGGCAGGAAAATATCTCCGTGATAGGTGTCGAAGTTTGTCGATCTTTATAAGCTCCGGCGAGGCCTCGGGGGACCACTACACGGCGCATCTCGCCATGAGCCTCCGCGCCGGCGGCTACGACGGCGACATCTGGGGGATGGGCGGCGTCGAGTCGCGCGCGGCGGGGATACGTGTAGAGTGGCCCGGCGAACGGCTCCAGCTCCTTGGCCTGACGGAGGTTGTCTCCGCGATCCCCTCGATATTCGCGCTGCGGCGCGAGATGGTGGCGCGTATCCTTGATTCTTCACCCGAGGCCGTAATCGTCTGCGACAGTCCCGACTACCACATGCACCTGATATCGAAGCTGCGCTCCCGCGGCTATCGGGGGCGCGTTTTTTACATTTCGCCGCCCTCCGTCTGGGCCTGGCGCAGCGGCCGCGCGAACGACCTGCGCCGCGACGTCGACGAATGCCTCCCGCTGTTTAAGTTTGAACACGAATATCTGCTCTCACGGGGCTGCGTAAGCAACTGGCGCGGCCACCCGCTGGTCGAGGAGTTCAGAAAGCTCGCCTCCGAGCCTTCGCCGGCGGAGGGGCTGTTCGACCGTGAACGCATGGTGGCCTTTCTCCCCGGAAGCCGGCGGAGCGAGATAAGGGCGCTGCTGCCGATGATGCGCGAAGCTGCGGCCGCTCTTGCGGCAAGAGGCTGGCAGCCCGTCTTTTCCGTCGCGCCGGGGCTCAACCCGGCGGTGCGCGACAGCATGATGGCGGAGTTTACCCGCGACGGCATCCCCTTCTACGACGGGCCGGGACACGACCTGATGGCCGCCGCGCGCTGCGCCGTTGGCGCAAGCGGCACGATCACGGTGGAGTCGCTGCTCCTTGGCTGCTATATGGTCGTCACCTATAAATTAAACCCGCTGTCGGCGCTCGTCGCCCGCTGCATCATCAAAACGCCCCATTACGCGATGGCCAACATTCTTGCGGGCGGGGAGATGTTCCCTGAGCTTTTGCAGGAAAAGGCCACCGTGAAAAATATTCTTGACCGCACGCTGGCGTGGCTGGAGGACGGCGGCGGCTTTCGCGAGGAGGCCGAAAAGACGATGGCGCGCGCGCGGCTCACGCTCGGCGAAGAGGGCGTATATGATTTTTGGAGCCGGCGCATAATGGAGGTGTCCGCCTGATGTTTAAGCTCACTAATAAAGACGAATGGTCGTCTTATCTCAGAGTCCTGAGGTACTGCATGCCGTACAAAAAGCGGCTCATCTACGCCGTCGTCTGCATGGTGCTGTCGGCGCTCGCCGCGATTACGCCGCCGTGGCTCATAAAGAACGTCGTTGACGACGTGCTCATCCGCAAAGAGACCTATATGCTGAACCTTCTCTGTTTCAGCGTCATCTTTCTTTATATTCTGAAGGCCGCCTTCGCCTACGCGAACCTGTACCTCATGACCTGGGTCGGACAGAAGGTGGTCATCGACATTCGCCTCGAGCTTTACGACCATACGCAGCGGCTCTCGCTGCTGACGCTTTACAGCAGGCGTTCCGGCGAGTTCCTCTCGCGCATCACGAACGACGTGTCGACGCTGCAAAATATTCTGGCTTCGGTGGTCGTCGATTTCGTCGTGCAGGGCGTGACCTTCGTCGGGATCATCGGGCTGCTGCTCTTTCTCAACTGGCGGCTGACGCTGGCGACGTTTTTGATAATCCCGGTCGCGGTTTTTGCCATCGACCGGGCCTCTTCGAAGCTGCGCCGGGTCGGCACGGTGATCCAGGAGCGGCTGGCGATGGTCGCCGCCATCGCGCAGGAGGCGGTGTCGTCAATCAAGATCGTCCGCTCCTTCGCCACGGAGGAAGAGGAGTATGAGCGCTTCAAGGAGGAGAGCAACCTCCACTTCAAGGCGCTGATGAAGGGAACGCAGGTCCGCGGCGCTCTCGAGGGCATCGTCGAGGTCATCCTCATCATGGCGCTTGCCGTCATCCTTTGGATCGGCGGACAGAACGTGATCGACGGCAAGCTCACCGCGGGCGGCCTGATCGCCTTCCTCACCTATATCGGCCTTCTCGTGCAGCCGGTGCGCGTGCTGAGCCGCGTCGTCAGCACGATACAGCAGGGGGCGGCCTCTGCCGACCGCGTCTTTGAGATTCTTGACGAGGCCAACGAAGTGCCGATCGCGGAGCGCCCCGTCGTCCACTCGCCGATGGAGGGGCGCGTGCGCTTTGAAAACGTCCATTTCAGCTATAACGATACCAAGCATGTCCTGAACGGCATCTCTTTTGATATAAAACCCGGCGAAAAGATCGCGATCGTCGGGCCGACAGGCGCCGGTAAATCCACCATCGCCGACCTTGTGATGCGTTTTTACGACCCGCAGAGCGGCGCCGTCAAGGTCGACGGCATCGATCTCCGCGACCTTGAGCTGAAGTCCTACCGCCGCCAGATCGGCGTCGTCCCGCAGGACCCCGTCCTCATGAAGGGCACGCTTGCCTACAACATCGGCTACGGCTGCCGGAATATGACGAAGAAAGATCTTGAGCGGGCGGCGAAGATGGCCGGTATCTACGATTTCATCATGACGCTGCCGCGCGGCTTCGATACCGAGGTCGGCGAGCGCGGCGTGACGCTCTCGGGCGGCCAGCGCCAGCGCGTGGCGATCGCGCGCGCCGTGGTGCGCGACCCGCGGATACTGATCATGGACGAGGCGACCTCCTCGCTTGACGCGCTCGTCGAACAGCAGGTACAGGAGGCGATGCGCAACGCCATGGAGGGACGGACCGCCATTGTGATCGCGCACCGGCTCTCTACGATCCGCGACGCCGACCGGATACTGGTGCTGAGGGACGGGCTGATCGCTGAAACGGGCACGCACGACGAACTCGTCGCGGCGGGTGGACACTATTACCGCCTGTTCGCGGCAAGCAACGGGGAGCACGCGGCGGACGCGTCCGCATACGTCGCCCCCGGTGGTAATCCTGAATCCGCTTTCGCGGAGGGGACTCGTAACACGGAAGTGAGTTAAGATGTCGAAGATTTTGCGCAGCTATCTAAAATACGCGCGCGGCGAGGGCGGATTTTCGCCGTGGAGCCTCTTATATCCCTGCCAGTTTATCACGCGGGCCTGGATGAAGCTGCGCATCGGCCTCTTCAGCCGCGGCATCTTTGCCGTTACCGACCCGATACTGCCGACCGTCAGCATTGGCAACAACAGCTTCGGCGGCACGAATAAGACGCCGATGGCGGAATATATCGTACGCCAGTTCGCCGAGGCGGGCATTAAGGCGGGGCTCGTAAGCCGCGGATATCGCGCGAAGGAGCATCCGCCGCTGTGGATTGGGCAGGACGGAAAGAGCACGCGCCGCGATTTCGCGGGCGACGAGCCATTGATGCTCGCGAAAAGGCTGCCCGAGGCCAAGGTGGTCGTCTCGCGCAACCGTATAGAGGGCGTGAAGCTGCTCGCCGCGCTCGGGGCGGAGGTGGCGGTCACCGACGACACCTTCCAGCACCGCAAGATGGGGCGGGACGTCGACATCGTCCTCGTGGACTCTACCTGTCCCTTCGGCAACGGGCAGGTGATCCCCGCGGGTTCGATGCGCGAACCGATGTCGGCGTTCCGCCGCGCGGATATCGTGGTGCTCACAAAGGCCAACCAGGCCGCGCCCGGAGACGTTAAGTCGATCAAAGAAAAGCTCGCGCCCTACGTGGAACCGGATAAGATCTTCACCGCCGACATCAAGCTGGAAAGATGGATGGAGATCACGCCGGAGGGTGAGAAAAAACTTCCCGACGGCTTTTTGCCGCAGGGACGGTATATCGCCCTTTCGGCGATCGGCAACCCCGGCGGTTTTTATAAATTCCTTGAAGAGATGGGCGTCGGCGTCGCGCTGCGCCGCACCTACAGAGACCATCACCTGCTGACGGAGGAGGACCTCGCGGAGCTTGACGCGCTTGCGGATGAAAGCGGCGCGGACGGCTTCATCTGCACGGAAAAGGACCTGATGAACATGCCGCGGAAACTTTCCCTCAGCCGCCCGCTTTACGTCCCGTCGATCGCGGTGTCGATTCACGACAGTCTCGCCTTCCGCCGGAAGATAATGGAACGGCTGCGCCCCTCCTTCCTCGTCACCTCCAACGGACACGGCGAGGACGCCATCGGGCTGGTGCTGGCGAAGAAGCTGATCGAGCGCTTCAAGTGCGCGCGGATAGACGCCTTCGCCTTTGTCGGCTCCGGCAAGCCGTATGCGATGAACGGCATCCGCGTCGTCTCGCCGCCGGCGGAGATGCCGAGCGGCGGCGTCGTCAAATATCACCTCGCCGACCTGTTCCGGGACCTGCGCCACGGACTTGGCCGCTCGATCAGAAAACAGCGCGACCGGATGCGCTCCCTTCTGGGAAGGTACCGCACGCCGCTCTGTGTCGGCGACGTCTATCTGCTCTCGAGCGTCCTCTGGGGGCAGGGGATGAAGCCGATTTTGATCGCCACGGCGAAGACGGTGCATCTGAGCGGCCACCTCTGGATCGAAAAATGGCTGCTGCGCAAACGCTGCGTCCTCGTCTGGACGCGTGACGAGGAGACCGCCCACGAGCTCGCCCGCGGCGGTGTGCCCGCCGTCTTTTACGGTAATCCGGTAATGGACCTGCTCGACGAGGTGAAGAGTCCCGCCTTCGCCTGGAGCGACCGCGGCGCGAAGATATTGCTGCTCCCGGGAAGCCGTCCGCGCGCCTATGACGACATTAAGCTGATCTTAGATACCGCCTCGCTGCTTGCCGCGCGGATGGAGTGCAACTTTGTGATGGTCCCCGCGCCGACGATAGATATAAAGACGATGACGGATAACCTTGAGGGCTGGGAGCTCTCGGCGGACGGCGGCACTCTCGCCTCCGAAAAGGTCGCCGTGACGGTCTGCTACGAGCCGGTCGCCGCCGTGGCCTACGGCGCGGAGCTGCTGATCGGGCTCGGAGGAACGGCAAATCAGCTTTGCGCCGGCCTGGGGATACCGGTCGTCTCGATCATAGAGCGCGGAAAGCTGCGCCAGAAAAAACTGCTGCGCGAGGCGGAGATACTCGTCCCGCCGGAGCCGGCGGCGCTCGCGGAGGCTGCCGAACGGATACTCTCCGACAGCGAGCTGCGGCGCTCCATGCAGGAGGCGGGGATGAAAAACCTCGGACGTACCGGAGCGTTGGAGAAGGTAGTAGAATACTGCGCGGAAGAGCTTGGCTGGGACATGCGCTGCCGCGCGTATGAAAAATACAGAGATTATCTTGATTCGCTGGAGAAATAGACAAGGAGCTGATATAGATGCCCGCTGAGAAGAGCGTAAGAGAGGTAAGAGTGAGGGACGTCACGGTCGGAGGCGCGCGGCTGACGGTCGCCGCCGGCCCCTGCGTGCTCGACACTTTTGACGAGGCGCTGACGATCGCCCGCACGATGAAGGGATTCTGCGCGGAGTTCGGTTTTAATTACATTTTCAAGGCCTCCTTTGACAAGGCCAACCGGACCTCGATCACGAGCTTTCGCGGCCCGGGAATAGAAACGGGGCTCGAATGGCTGTCGGAGATCGGACGCGCCGCCGACGTCCCCGTGGTGACGGACATCCACGAACCGCGCCAGGCGGAGGTCGCCGCGCGTCATGTGGATCTGCTGCAAATCCCGGCCTTCCTCTGCCGCCAGACCGACCTGCTCGCGGCGGCGAGCCGCACCGGCAAGCCGCTCAACATCAAAAAGGCGCAGTTTATGGCGCCCGAGGATATGGCCTCCGTGATCGGCAAATGCCGCGAAAGCGGCTGTGACGACGTCATCCTCTGCGAGCGCGGCACGGCCTTCGGCTATCACGAGCTGTCGGTGGACTTCCGCTCGCTGCCCGTCATGCGCGCCCTCGGCTGTCCTGTGATGTTCGACGCGACGCACAGCGTGCAGAAGCCAGGCGGAAAGGGCACCTGCAGCGGCGGCGACCGCTCGTTCGTGCTGCCGCTGATCCGCGCCGCCGCCGCCATCGGCATCGACGCGCTCTTCATGGAGGTGCACCCGAACCCGGACCTGGCGAAGTGCGACGGCCCCAACTCGATCGCGCTTGCGAAGGTGCGCGAAGTTCTGCGTCAGACATATGAGATAGATAAAATCGTCCGCGAAAAAACTGGTTTTGCGGTGCTTGACTGGTCGGAGGAATAAAAAATGAACCTGCCCTATGAACGCGAAGAAAAGAAACTCCCCGCAGAGGAGCTGCTCGCCACCGGAAGAGACATCATGCTCAAAGAGGCGGAGGCCCTCAGAATCGCCACCGAAAGAATGGGCGGGGAGATGGCCGCCGCCGCCCACCTCGTGAGCCGCTGCCGCGGACGCATCGTCGTGACCGGGCTCGGCAAATCGGGGCATGTGGGGCGCAAGACGGCGGCGACTTTCGCCTCGCTCGGCGTGCCGGCCTTCTTCCTCCACGCCACGGAGGGGGCGCACGGCGACCTCGGCATGGTCTGCCGCGAGGATGTGGGATATTTCCTCAGCAACAGCGGCGAGACCCAGGAGCTGATCGCGCTCATCCCCTATTTCAAGAGGCTCGGCGCCCCGATCATCGCCGTCACCGGCAATCCGGAATCGACGCTCGCGCGCGAGGCGGACATCGTCCTTAACTGTCACGTCAAATCAGAGGCTGACCCGCTGAAGCTCGCGCCGACCAGCAGCACGACGCTGCAAATGGCGCTCGGCGACGCGGTGGCCGGCATGTCTACGCTGCTGCTCGGCCTCCAGAAAGAGGACTTCGCCCTCTTCCACCCGGGCGGTTCGCTTGGCAAGCGGCTGCTGCTGCGCGTCAGCGACCTGATGGGCAGCGGAGAGCGGATGCCGATAACGAAACAGGAGGCGCGGGTGCGCGACGCCCTCTTCGACATCACCAGCAAAGGTTACGGCGCGACGGCGGTCGTCGACGACGAGGGAAAACTCGTAGGCGTCTTCACCGACGGAGACCTGCGCCGCTTCATCGAAAAAGAGGGACTTGAGGGACTTGAGCTGCCCGTCTCCCGCGCCATGACGAAAAACCCGCGCGTTATCGGCCCGGAACGGCTCGCCGTCGAGGCGGTGCGCATCGTCGAGCAGTGGGAGGTCTCCGCCCTCATCGTGGTACAGGACGATAAACCGATCGGCATGGTCCACATCCACGAGATACTCAAGGCGGGGGTGGCCTAGCTGTCGCTGCTGCGCGGTCTCTACCAGCTTCCGATAAACGCCTTCTTCGCCCTCGCAGGACAAAGGCTGAAGGCGAAGTACACCGAGGGCAACGACGAACGCCAGGGGGAGATACCCCCTGAAAAACTCGCGCGGCTCTCCGGCGCGCGCCCCGTGTGGGTGCACGCCGTCTCCGTCGGCGAAGTGCAGGCGGCGGTGCCCTTCATCAAGGCGGCGCGCGCCGACGGCTATCGGGGCCCCTTTGTGCTCTCGACGACGACGCAGACGGGGAAGGCGATGGCCGAGCGGCTTGGCGGCGGACTTTTCGACCTTCACGTCTATTACCCCTGGGACAAGCGAAAATTTGTCGCCAGGTCGCTCGACTCTCTGCGCCCCGCCCTCTTTATCACGGCGGAGACCGAGCTTTGGCCGAATATGCTCTGGGAGTGCCGTAAGCGCGCAATCCCGGCTTTTCTCATCAACGGCCGCATATCCGACCGCACCTGGGGGCGTATCGGCGGCGGCCTGACAAAATACGCGGCGGCCGGCGTCTATTCGCTCTTCACGGAGCTTTACCTGCGCGACGAAGAAGACGCGCGGCGGCTGTCCGCGATCGGCGTGGAAGAAAAAAAACTCCACGTCCTTGGCGACAGCAAAATCGACGCGCTGCTGGCGAGAAAAAACATCGCCGCCCGCGACGGCTGGCGCGAGAGATTCGGCGCGCCGAATCGCCCGATCTTCATCGCGGGCAGCACGCATACCGGGGAGGATGAAAAGGTTCTCTCCGCTTTTGACCTTCTGAGGGAAAATAACCCCGAAGCGCGGCTTATAATCGCGCCCCGGCACCCGGAAAGGGCGGACGCGGTCGCCGCGCTAGTCCCGGAAAAATATATTACAATGAGGCTGTCGGCGCTTGCGGATGGCTGGGATGTCCTTATCATAGACAAAATAGGGGTGCTCTTCGACCTTTACGGCGCCGCCTATTCGGCCTTCGTCGGCGGCAGCTTCGCCGACAAGGGCGGGCAGAACATCCTCGAACCCTTCTCCTGGGGCGTCCCTGTACAGTATGGGCCGCACATGGAAGACTTTGCGCAGGCCTCGCGGGCCTTCATCGCGATGGGCGCGGCGGCGCAGGTTGCCGACGAAAGGGAGCTTGCCGGAGTGTGGAGCCGTCTCGCCGCGGAGAGCGGCGCCGGAGAAAAATGGCAGAGGCTTAGCCGTGCTTACTTTGAAAAATCATGCGGCGCTTCGCTGCGCACATGGAAAATGATAAAAAAATATCTGTAACGCGGGAGGAAGAGTGGCAATGAAGATCAACCGTGAACTAATAGAGAAATTCTACGGCGAGCTGGACGAACGCTCAAAAGAGGCTCTCGACGCCGCTGTCGGCAGGGTAGTCGCCGCCAAAAAACGCGGCGGCAAGGTCGCCGTCGTCACCGGAAGCGGACCCAACCTGCACGAGGGCGTCACGACGCTCATTGCGGAGCTCATCGAAAAGGGAATCGTCGACGGGGTCACGACGAGCTCCGCCGTCGTCAACCACGAGATGGGCGGCGCGCTCGACCGCGTGAAAATGTGCGGCGCCGCGCAGTTAGGACTCGACGAGGCGAAAATGCCGCGCGGCAACGTCTTTGAATTCACCGATATGAGCGACGGGGAGCTTGAGGAACTCTCAAAAGAGATGATCCTTGACAAAGAGCTGCTCGCGAAACGCCGCGACGCCGAGGGACACATGGTGATAAAGGCCGCGGCGAACATGGCTTACCCGATGGGGCTGCGCACGGAAAAGCTCGCGGAGGAGATACACTCGCTCTGCCGTCAGTCCGGCCTGCCCTTTGAGACCGTCGCCGGCTGGGGCTGCGACCGGCGCACGATGCTCGGCAGCGGCGCCGCCAGAGGCGTGCCCGTGCTGGTGACGATACCGCAGCTCGTGGGCGGCGGGCATGTCGGCCTCGCGGTCGGCGACAGCATCCCGGTGGCAGAGCGTTCACGCCGCATCGCCGCGATGCTCGGCTCCGCCGATGTGATAATCGAGTCGGCGGTCGCGCTGACCCAGGAGATACACGACGGCCCCTTCGAGACCTACACCGGCCACGGCATCTGGTCATGGTGGCAGGGGCAGCCCGTCTACAGCCTCAAAGACAAGGCCCTGATCCGTTTCGACCTTGACGAGAACCTCCGCCGCGCGCAGGACCTGCAAAAATCGAGCGCGATGATTCAGGAGGCGATCGACAAGGGGCTGCCGAAGACAAAGATATCGAAAATACCCTTCCGTATGGAAATGTCGGCCTTCGCCCGCCATGAGGGAAGCCTCCCCGTAATCGGCGACATCGGCATGATCTGGCCGGTCTTCGCGCTGAAGATCGCCGACGCCCTCGGCATCACCCTGGAATTCATGAGCTACAAGCAGGAGACGGAAGAGGGCAAGGCGATGCGCGAATGGATCGTCGCAAACGTCAGGCCGCTCGACCGCGCGAAAATGCTGAAAAAATTCAGAGAATGGCAGGCGGAGAATAGATGACACAACCAAAATTCCTCGGAGTGATACCGGCGCGCTACGCCTCGTCGCGCCTTCCCGGCAAACCGTTGCTGGAAATCGGCGGCAAGACGATGCTTGAACATGTCTACCGCCGCGCCCTGGCCTCCGGCGTATTCTTCCGGGTGGTGATCGCCACCGACGACCACCGCATCTACGACGCCGCGGAAAAGATCGGGGCCGACGTTCTGATGACGAGGGCGGACCACCCCGACGGCTCGAGCCGCGTCGCGGAAATCGCCGCGAAGATAGACACCGATTACGTGATAAACATTCAGGGAGACGAGCCGATGCTCGACCCGCGCATGCTGCGCGAGCTCGCGGCGGGATTCACCGCCGACACCGAAGCCGACTCCGCCACCATCTGCGTACCGATCGTCAACGAAGCAGACTTTCATAACCCGAACATCGTCAAGGTGGTTCGCGCGCAGAACGGCCGCGCGCTCTACTTCAGCCGTTCGCCGATTCCCTATCCGCGCAACAGCACCGGCGCCGCCGTCTGGGAACATCTTGGCATCTACGCCTTCACCAAACAATTCCTGCTCAAGTTTGTGGCGCTGCCGCCCACGCCGCTGATGCAAACGGAGAGCCTCGAGCAGCTGCGGATACTGGAGCATGGCTATTCCATGGCGGTCATTCCGACAAAGTACCCCTCCGAGGGACCCAACGTCAACACCCTTGAGGACCTTGAAGAGGTGCGGCGGATCTTCGCCCAGAAGAAAAACGAAGAAAAATGAACGCCGGCGGCTCCTTAAAGACGATCCTCATCCTCAGCGACGGCATCCGCGGCCACATAAACCAAAGCCGCGGCGTCGCCCACTGGCTCTCGCGGCTGACGGGGGCGGAGATCTTGGAAAGCGAGGTCCCCGCGCTTGCGGGAACGGCTAAAGCCCGCGCAAAGACCGCGTCGCGCGCGCTTGCCGGCGGCACGCGGCGCGACGCGCGCGACTGGCTCGCCGCGGCCGACGGCGACGCGCTGATCCGCCGCGTCGGCCAATGGTTTGCGGAGCGCAACATCCAGGAAGGGTCGGGAGCTGTGCTGATAATCTCGGCCGGCAGCGCCCCGGCCCCCTACAACATCGCGCTGGGCTACATCTGGCGCTGCGCCTGCGCAACCATCATGACCCCCGGTACGATCGGCACGGACCCCTTCGATTTTGCGATCGTACCGGAGCACGACTATCCGGAAAGGAAGCCCAACATCTTCGTGACGCTCGGCTCTCCGAACTATGTGATAAAAGAGAATCTGGCGAAAGAGGCGAAAGAGCTGCTCGCCGAGCACCCCTCCACCGCCGGTGAAATATGGTCCGTGCTCATCGGCGGCGATGACGCGAACTACGTCATCACGCCGGAATGGGTCAAAAAGCAGCTGGGACAAATATTGAACCTCGCGCAGCACGCGGACGCGGATGTCTACATCACCACCTCGCGGCGCACGAGCCCCGCGGCGGCGAAGACCGTAAAGACACTCGCGGCGCACTCTCCCGCCGTCAAATACCTGCTCGTCGCTTCTGAGGACGACTTCAATCCGATCCCCGCGATGCTGGGCTTCTCCAAAGAGGTATTCTGCACGGAAGATTCGGTGAACATGGTCTCCGAGACGATCACCGGCGGACACCGCGCGGTGCTGCTGCGCGTCGGCCGCCGAGGGGGGCTGAAAAGCCTGCTCCAGCGGGCGACGGCCTCGCTGGTAAACGCGGGAGCCGTCTCTCCGAACATGCTCTGGGGTATCCCGAAATTCGACCTCGTATTTGACCATTTCGCGAGAAACGATTCTCTGATAGAGTATAGAGACTGGCTGCGCGTGCGCCGGGAAAATATCCCGCTTCAGTCCGAAGAAGAGACCTGGGAGGAATTCAACGAGGCGAAGCGCGCCGCGCAGTGGATATACGACAACTGGAAGTAACATTTTAAGAGATAATGACTAGTGCGGACCGAACCGTGCTATAATTTCCGCTATATACGGAGACTGCCGCGGCGGCTTCCGATATGGCAGGCAAGTGAAACAAAGGAAGGACTGGTACAATGAAGAAGTTTCTCACAATGATGATCATGACGGTATTTTTTGCCAGCGCGACCGTTGCCGGCGCGGCTGACACGGATGCCAAAGAGGGCGGTTCAGCGGCCGATTCCATTTTAGCGCAGGTACAGGCCAATAAAGAGGCCAACAAAGTAAAGGCCGGAGGCCAAAAAGAGGAAACGGCGCCTAAGAAGACAGAAGCGAAAAAAACCGAAAAAAAACAGCCGGAGGAGAAAAAGCCCGCGGCGGAAAAGGCTGCCGCTCCCGCGCAGACCCCTAAAAAAAGTGAAGCCTCCTCCACAATGGACCAGATCGTCAAAGAGGCGGCGGAAAAGGCGGCGAAGGAACAGGAAGCGTCGCCGAACAACCGCGGCGTCGTGACCGCCTCGCCGGCGGACGTCAAAAAAGAGGAAGCCGCCGCGAAGACCAATCCGGCAGCCCCCGCCAAGACCGAACCGGCTCCCGCCGTGAAGCCCGCCCAGCCGGCGAAGACGGCTCCCGAACAGCCTAAGACAGAACCGGCCCAGGCGGCACAGCCCGCGCCCGCCGTTCAGCCAGCGGCGCCCGCAGCTGGAGCGGCGGAGATACCCGCCGGCCGGCCGCTGAAGCCGTCGGCAATGCAGCCGGGAGCTGCCGAGACAAGAGACAGCCTCATCGTCTCCGCGGAATGGCTCAAAGCCAATCGCGGCAACGTGATACTCGTCGACTCACGCCCCGAGAGCCTTTACAGCGGCGGACACATCCCCGGAGCGGTCAACGCGCCGTGGACATATTTCGCCAACATGAACGCGAAGCAGGGGACCGAGAAATGGGGCGTCATCTGGCCCGCGGCGACGATGGCGAAACGCATCGGCGCGCTCGGCATCAACGGCAAAAAAATGGTCGTCGCCTATTGCGACGCTGGCGGCTGGGGCCAGAGCGGCTGGACCCTCTGGATATTGCGTCAGGCGGGAATCAAAAACGCGAAGATCCTTGAAGGAGGCATCGGCGCTTGGAAAGCCGCCGGCGGACAGGTGTCGAAGACAAAACATACCAACAAGGCCGTGGCCTTCACCATCAAGCAGTACGTACCGAACTACACCGCCACCACGGAGTGGATAAACAACAACATCGGCAAGCCGGGGCTCGTGCTCCTCGACGTTCGCACCGAACCCGAATACCTCGGGAAAATCCGTCCCTTCCAAGAGAAGCGCGCGGGACATCTCCCCGGAGCGATCAACGTTCCGCGGGAATCATTCCTTACGCCCGAAAGCCGCTTTAAACCGGCCGAAGAGGTACAGGCGCTGCTCGCGCAGCACGGCGTCACTCCCGACAGCGAGATCGTCGTCTACGACACGGCAGGCGTCCGCTCGGCCTTCGTAACGATGCTCCTTCGCTACAGCGGTTTCGTGAAGAGCCAGAGCTACGACGAGGGCTTCCAAGCCTGGGCCGGGAATCCCGACCTGCCGCTGGTTAAACCCTAGTATCTCAACGTAAATCGACGGTAAATCGGCGTTTATACGCGCCGTCTGCGTCATAACATTGGGGTCTGCTGTCCTCGCCGTATTAATATACGGCTCCGGGCGCAGACCCCAATGTTATTTAGCATCCGGCACGTCTAAACGCCGATTTATCTTCGATTGACTAAATGGTAAATTGGAGTTTGGCATGCTAGTTACAAAAACAATCTGCTGTCAATGCGGCGGCTTCGGTTTAGATTTTGACCTTGGCTCCCTCGCTGAGGGAGCTCCCCGCGAAGCGGGGTGAGGGAGATTTGACCTTGGTTTTATGCTTTTCTCTTCTTTTTTAAGAAGTTACGAAAACTTTAAGGTCAACGTCAAAACTCCCTCCGACCCGGCGAAAACCCGTCGCCGGCCCACCTCTGATGTAACTACCAGCCGAGTCGCACAAATCAGAAAAACGCTGATTTGGCTCCCTGGCCGCCTCCCTGAGGGAGGCTTTTAAGGCGCAAACCAAAATCGCGGAACATCGGCAGATTGTTTTTGTCACTAGCACGCCAAATCCCAATTTATCTTTTCCCAGCCCGAAGGAAATCGGCGTTTAGAAGTGCGAGTTGCTAAATAAAATGGGGGGTCCGATACCGGAGCCGTATCTGCATACGGCGAGGATTCGGAGTCCCCGTTTTATGACGCAGACGGCGCGTATAAACGCCGATTTGCAGAGGGGAAGAAAAGATGTTGCTAATACGGGATTTTATGCTAAGATTAATTGTTCTTGTACTACACTGTAAGAATTAAGGGCTCTTACAGCGTCATCTTCGCAAATTTTGCGGGGAGCTGAAAATTTTATACAGGGTAAGTTCAGAAGAAGAGAGCATATCGCAGTAAGGCAGTATCTAGGGGGATTATTTAGTAATGATGCAGCGTTCCAGGATATATAACACGTCTTCGGATTTTGTCTACCTCGACCTGCGGGGCAAGATCGTCAGTAAAGAGCTGAAGCCGGCGCAGAGACTGCTTGAGGTGAAGATTGCGACGGAAATGGGAGTAAGCAGGACTCCCGTGCGCGAGGCGCTGCGGCGCCTTGCCAATGAGGGGCTGGTGAAGATCGTGCCCAACAGCGGCGCGAGAGTGGCCGCTCCGACGGCGAATGAGATGGAAAACGCCTACAACGTGCGCGAGTACCTCGAAAATCTCAGTGTGGAGCTTGCCTGCCGCAACGGTTTGGACCGCCGCGTGCTTGACCGCCTTGAAGAGGTGCTGCGTTCCGAAGAGGGCGCTTTTGAGAACAAAAATATCGATTCTTTCCTTGAGGCCAACAATACCTTTCACCGCCTCATCGCGGAGGCGGGGAGGAACTCGGTGCTGTGTGAATATATCGAAAACATCATGCTCCGCACCAACGTATATATTTTCTTTTATGACCAGTTCGACGAGAAGGACAATTACTCGTCGCGGGAGCACCGGGCGATCCTCCGGGCGATTGCTCAGCGCGATAAAGACAGGGCGCAGGAGCAGATGAGGGAGCATCTGCACCATTCGCACCGTGCGCTTGAGATTCCCGATTTCAGAAACAAAAACTAAACGGAGGTAATATTATGACAGAAAATACAACGATACCGTCATTTGACCTTACGAGAAATTACGCCCGCGTCAAAGAAGAGATAAATGTCGCCGTTCTCAGAGTGCTTGACACGCAGCACTTCATTCTGGGGCCGGAGGTGGACGCTCTGGAGAAGGAGATCGCCGCCTATCTGGAGGTAAAGAATACCGTGGGCTGCGCTTCCGGTACGGACGCTCTCGTCCTGGCGCTGATGGCGCTCGACCTGAAGCCGGGCGACGAAGTGATCACGACGCCATTTACCTTTTTCGCCACCGCAAGCTGTATTACGCGCAACGGAGCGACGCCGGTCTTCGCCGACGTTGATCCCGTTACCTACAATATAAAGAGCGAGGATATCTTAGCCAAGATCACGCCGCGAACGAAGGCGGTCCTTCCCGTTCATCTTTTCGGACAGATGTGCCCGCTTGAAGAGATAAAGGACGAGTTAAAGAGCCGCGGTATCGCCCTCGTCGAAGACTGCGCGCAGGCTATCGGCGCCCACCGGATGATCGGCGGACGCGTGGCGCGCAGCGGCTCCGTCGGCGATATGGGCTGCTTCTCGTTTTTCCCGACGAAAAACCTCGGCTGCTACGGGGACGGCGGGATGGTCTCCGTGGCCGATAACCAGGAACTTGCGCAGCGCGTGAAGAGCCTGCGCGTCCACGGAGCCGGCAAAACATATTTTCATGAGGAGATCGGCATCAACAGCCGCCTCGACGCCCTGCAGGCGGCGATTCTGCGCGTGCGCCTGCGCCACCTCGAGGGATGGAATGAGGAGCGCCGTATCGTCGCCGAACGCTATATCACGCTCTTCGCGGAAAAGGGACTGCTTGAGCTGATTACGCCGCCGGCCGAACTCGCGGGCGGCCGCCACGTCTACCACCAGTATGTCATTCGCGCGCAGCGGCGCGACGAACTCCAGAAATTCCTGGATGAGCGCGGCGTGACGACGCGCGTCTATTACCCGCTGCCGCTGCATTTGCAGCACTGTTTTGCGTATCTTGGCTATGGCAGAGGGGATTTCCCCGTTTCCGAGATGCTTGCGGACGAAGTGCTGGCGCTTCCGATGTTCCCCGAGCTGCTGCCCGAGGAACAAGAGCGGGTGGTCAATGAAATTGCTGATTTTTACGGCGTCGGCAAGTAAAAATTGACCAAATTAGACTATAATATAGATAAATAAGATTAGGAGGTGCCGCGGATGTTCTATCCGTTTTTCGACCCCACGATCATCGTGCTGATTCCAGCGTTGATTTTTTCGATGTGGGCTCAGTTCAAGGTCAAGGGTGCTTTTGCAAAATACAGCGAGATCCGCGCCGCGAGCGGCGTGACGGCGGAGCAGGTCTCCCGCATGCTGCTTGACCGCCGCGGACTGGCGAACGTAAGAATAGAGCGCGTTCCCGGAGAGCTGACGGACCATTACGACCCGCGCTCGAAGGTGCTGCGTCTCTCGGACAGCGTAAATTCCAGCCGCAGCATCGCCGCGATCGGCGTTGCCGCGCACGAGGTGGGACATGCCATACAGGATAAGGAGGGCTACGGTTTTCTGCGTTTCCGCAACGCGATCGCGCCGGGAGTGCAGTTTTGCTCCACGCTTTCGATGCCGCTCTTTTTGATCGGCCTCATCTTCGGATCGCTGAACCTGCTGAACGCGGGCATCCTGCTCTTCTGCGGCGTGCTTGTTTTCCATCTTGTGACTCTCCCGCTGGAGTTCGACGCGAGCGCGAGAGCGCTGAAGCTGCTCAGCGAGACCAGCACCCTTTCGGGAAGCGAGCTCGGCGGGGCTAAGTCGGTGCTTGACGCGGCGGCCCTGACTTACGTGGCGGCGCTTGTGATGACCGTGCTGCAGCTCGTGCGCCTGCTCGCGCTGCGTAATATGCGCCGCGATTAAAAGCGTCTGCGCGCGCCTTTACCCGGCGGAGCGGTATCGATGAAAATGACCGCGTCTTGTTCCTTTTGCCGCCGCCCGGCTGGTTTTTCCCGAACCGGCTTCTGCCGTCTTGGCGTGCTTTTCGCCGCCGGCGGCGAAAAAGACAAGATTTAAGGCTGCTCCCCCTAGGGGGAGCAGTTGCCTTGTAGCCGCAATGGCGCGTAACCGGAGTTTTTATATTTTTGGTATAGTATAATAGAGATCGTTGAGATAAATTGCGTGACGTCCTTTCTCACGTAATAAGGGGTTGATTTTTATGAGGGGATTAGAAGCCGCTCTTACGATATATGGAGAGGTGCAAAACGGCGCGTTTGCCTCAGAGGCGCTGAGAAAGATATATAACAATATCGCGCCGGGGGACCGGAAGCTCGCGGCGACGCTCGTCTATTGTACGCTGCGCCGGCAGAACCTTTGGAAGGCGGTGCTGCTCAAGTATTGCAAGCGCAGCCCGCGCGAGCTGCCGCCGCTTACGACGAACGCGCTGATGATCGGAATTGCGGGAATCGCGGAGCTGAGATATTTCGCGCTTCCGGTCCTGATCAACGGGCTTGTGCAGGCGATAAAAAACAGCGGCGAAACGAGGGACATCGGTCTTGTCAACGCCGTGCTGCACACCGTCGCCGACGATTCGCAGAAATTCATTGACGGGCTGAAAAAGAGCAGCGCCCTGCGCGATCAGGCGCTTTACTGGGGCATTCCCGGCTGGGCCGCCGCGCAGTGGTCAAAGGAGCTGTCGATTCCGGAGGCCAAGCGGCTCGTGCGCGCGAGCGGGATGAAGACTTATCTCTCCCTGCGGCTTTCGCGCGGGGTGGACCGCGAGCTGTATATTGAGGAGTACAATGCCTCCGGGCGCAAGGGCTGGGCCTCGCCCTTCCTTGAATATTCCGTCCGCACCGCCGCTAACCCCTATCCCGTCGATCTTCCCGGCTTTGGCGAGGGCAAGATAATGCCGCAGAGCGAATCGTCGATGCTGGTCGCCGAGCTGATCGCCAAACGCTGGAAGAGCGGCCGGATTCTCGACATGTGCTGCGGCCGCGGCGTGAAGACGGGGCAGCTGGCCGACATCCTCCCCGAGGCGTCCATCGAGGCCTGGGACCTGTCAGAGGGCAAGATAAAATCCGCCGAATTCGAGATGATGCGTATGCACGCCGAAGGCCGCGTGACCTTTAAAAACGGCGACTCTCTCGCGCTGGAGCCTGACGAAGCGCCGTCTGCGGTGCTTCTTGACGCGCCCTGCACGGGCAGCGGCACCTGGGGCCGTCACCCGGAGAGCAAGTGGCGCTGCTCGCCCGAACAGGTGCTGCAAAACGGCATCCTGCAAAAACGCCTGCTGGAGCGCGCCGTCTCGCTGGTGGAGCCCGGCGGTATCGTGGCCTACAGCACATGCAGCCTCTTCCGCGATGAAAACGAAAAGGTCGTAGCCGATGTGATGTCCCGCCACCCCGAGCTCATAGAGCTGCCGGCGGAGCGCACGGCCAAGTTTATGGTAAAAGGCAAACCCTACGGCACGACGATTATGCCGGCGCTGCCATGGGTGGATGGATTCTATATGGCTCTTCTTGCGAAAAGGAAGTAAACGGAGGTCGGTTCAATGGGAAAAATTCACCGTTGGGGAATGATATTCGCTTTTCTTGTGATAGTAGGCTGCGCATATATCGGGATCAAGATGGTCTTCATCGAGGATAAGGATTCCGAGGTCCCGGCCGTTACGGGGATGCAGCTCGTCGACGCCGTTGACGCGCTGCAGGAGAAAGGGCTGCTGGCCAAAGTGGACAAGGTCGATTCGCCGATGCCCGCGGATACGGTGGTCTCGCAGAACCTCTCCGCCGGAGAAAAGGTCTCGAAGGGAAAGGTGGTTCTGCTGCGCGTCAGCAAGGGGGGCGCGATACAGCCGATCCCGGACGTCCGCGGCCTGAAATTCGAGGAAGGGGTCAAAAAACTCAGCGAAGCCGGCTTCAAGGTCGATAAGATTACGCGGGTGACGGACAAATTGAAGCCGTCCGGCACGATCATCGCGCAAAACCCCGCTTCGCCGCAGCAGGTCGCGGCCAACTGCATGGTGAGCCTGCTGGTCAGCAGCGGCACAAGCGGCGAGCGTTCCTTTGTGACGGTGCCTGACCTTCGCGGACAGGACCAGGAGTCGGCGGTGACGATGATCGAACAGCTTGGATTGCGGTTGGGACAGACCGCCGACGCTCCCTCGACCTCGATGCCCGTCGGCAGCGTGCTGATGTCGCGCCCGAAGGGCGGGGCGAAGGTTCCCGCCGGTTCGCTGGTAAACCTTACCTTTGCGAGAGAACCGCTGCCTTCGGAGATGACGAACGACGTGCCCCCGCCGAACGATCAGGATAAGGAGCGCGCGGAGGCGGTGAGGAAGGTCGTTATAAAGGAGACGACGCCGACGACGATCCCGTCGAAGCTGCCGGTCACGAAAGAGCCGGAAGCGAAGAAGCCCGAGCCCGCCAAAACGGAACCGGTAAAAGCGGTGACGCCGAAGACGGAGACGCCGGCTTCCACGCCGACACCAACGCCGAAACCGGCTCCGGTGGAGCCCGCGGCGCCGACCAAAAGCGCCAAGGTGCGCTATCAGGTGCCGCCGCTCACCAAGCCTCTCTCCCTGAAGATCGAAATGGCCGATGATTCCGGCACGCGGGTCCTGAAGGACGGGATGGCGAAAAGCGGCGAATATATATCGATGAACGTCCCCTACACAGGCGAGGCGCGCATCACGATTTTCCTTGGAGGGGATTTTGTATGGCAGGACCGTTACAATTAAAAG
Source organism: Synergistota bacterium (assembly GCA_023450745.1). Lineage (GTDB taxonomy): Bacteria > Synergistota > Synergistia > Synergistales > Synergistaceae > Cloacibacillus. The sequence goes on along the minus strand of JAEXGR010000084.1, from coordinate 28,939 downwards.
AGCTGAAAAAAGACCGGGAGATTCTGATCGCGCCCTCGCTGCTGGCGGCGGACGTCCTCAACATGGAGCGCCATATCGGCGCGCTTGCGGGAGAGGCGGACTGGCTCCATGTGGATATCATGGACGGGCATTTTGTGCCGAACCTTTCCTACGGCCCCGCGCTCGTCAGCGCGCTGCGCAAAAGATATCCCGAGGCTTTCCTTGACGTGCACATCATGGTCGAGCCGGCGGAGGACTTTCTGGATATGTTCCTGTCGGCCGGCCCTTCGCTGCTTACGGTGCATCTGGAGGCCGCGAAACATATACACCGCGTGCTCCAGAGGATAACGGACGCCGGAGTGCTCGCCGGGGTCTCGATAAACCCCGGCACCGCCGCGGAGCCGCTTGCGCCCGTGCTTCACATGGCGGACCTTGTGCTTGTGATGTCCGTTAACCCCGGCTACGGCGGACAGTCCTTTATTGCGGAGACGCTGGACAAGGTTCGCTGGCTTGCCGACACGCGCCGCGCGCGCGGCTGGGGGTATCTGATCGAGGTGGACGGCGGCGTGGGGCCGAAAAATGTCGCCGAGATAGCGTCGGCGGGCTGCGACGCCGTGGTCGCGGGCAGCGCGGTCTTCGGACGGCCCGATCCCGCCGCGGTCATAAAGGAGATGCGCAGTTTAGTGCAAAGGAGGTAACCTGCATGGCAATGGGGGCGAATTCCTCGCAAAAAGAAGACGAAAACAAAAAAGCGGCAGAGGTATCGTTGGAGCTGGGAAGAAAGCTGCGCGAGCTGCGCGAGGCGCAGGGACTCACGTTCGACGACGCCTGGAACGCGACGAAGATACAGAAAAAACATCTCGCGGCGATAGAGGCCGGACAGCTTGAAAGGCTTCCCAAAGGCCCCTTCTGCCGCAGTTTCCTGCGGCAATACTGTGAGTATCTCAACGCCGGCGATCTCTGGGAGCGGTATGACAGTCTCACAAAAAAGGAGAACGAGGCGCTGAAGGCTTATAAACAGGAGGACGCCGAGGCAAGCTACACCAGCAACCCGAAGGTGTTCCGGCATCGGTCGTGCCTCTGGGTCTATCTCGTCGTGCTCCTCTCGCTCGGGGCGGCGGCCTGGATAACCTGGCAGTATCGGGGCGAGATAACAAACGAGGCCACGACGCCGCTTGAGGGCGGCACCGCCGTAATGGTGGAGCAAAAGGAGCCGCTGCCGCCGGTGAGCGCCGACGTTTCGGCCCCGGCTCCGGTCGCGAGCCAAAGCCAGCCGGCCCCTTCTTCGGTCGATCTGGGCTGGATGGACGGCAAGGCTCCGGCGGCAAAACAGCCGCTTTCGCCTGACCAGCCGCCGGCGGACGCTTTAGCGCAGCCCGCCCCGACAGCGGCGGTGCCGGTGATAAAGGTAAATCCGCAGGGCGTCGTCTGGGTAAAGTTCAGCGTCGGGAACGAGGTCCTCTTCGAGGGGCTGCTAAAGCCCGGAGATACGCGCGAATACAGCCCGAAGGCCGACGTCCCGCTGCGCGCGCGGTATGGAAACCCGGCGAAGACCGCCGTCTCCTGGTTCGGCGCGCCGGAGGCCCTTGTGGGACCGAACGCGAAACCGGTTACAAAATATTACTGGTACGACGGAAAGATCACCGATAAAAATTAAGAGGAGGCCCGCGGGCCTCCTCTGATGTTTTCTGATGCCGCGATCAGGCTCGGAACGTTACTGAACGGTGATCGTCTTTTCCGCCGTGCCCATGATATTGCAGGTAAGTTCGACGGTCAGCTTTGTTCCCGGCTTTATCCCGCTGAGAGGAATCTTATCGGAAAAGCCGTCGTTGGACTGCTGTTCCGTGTATTTTTTCATCAGGATCTGATTGCCGCCCTCTCTTACGACAAGCGCCATGACATAGTGTTTCGTCCTGTCATTCACCGGATGCGCCGCCGTAACGGTCAAAGTTCCGTCGCTCTTGTTCCAGCTTGCGCTGACGTCTGTCGGCGGTTGGGCGAAAGCGGCGGCGGCCGCCATCACTGTCAAAGCGGCGAACAGCGCAGCCAAACCTCTTTTCAATGTCATTTGAAACGCCCCCTTCGTCTTATTCTGTAACTGCTATTATACAGCATAATTGTGGGGAAACTGTGAGAGGCAAAAAGCCGTATTTATCTTCTTCCGCAAAGAGGAAGCGCCGGTCAGCCGATCGCCGCCATAATCCTTGGCAGGGCCTCTTTCACCACCTCGACGCCGCGCAGGAACTCTTTGATTTCGATCTGTTCGTTCGAGCTGTGGTCATATTTGGAGTCTCCGGGGCCGAAGGCGCCCATAGGGCAGCCCCAGGTGGAGAGCACGTTGAAATCGCAGGTGCCTTGCTTGGCGAGCACGCGGGGCGGTTCGCCGGTGACTTCGCGTATCGCCGTGCGGAAGGCGCGGATCACGGGGTCCGATTTGTGGACCTCGTGCGGCGGCACATACTCGATCACCTGCAGGCCGACCCCAAAGGCGGCGGCGGTCTCGTTGAGCACCAGCTCCAGTTCGTCCTGCCGCGCGCCGATGGGGGTGCGCAGGTCCATTGTGATCGAGGCGGAGCGTTTGCCGGCCTCATGGCCCTCCATCTCCATGATCGCGATGGAGTAGCCCTTCCCCATATTCTCCGTTATCTGCATCATCGAGGCGGCGGCGAGCACGGTATCCGTCATCGGTCCCGGGCTGCCGGAGCGGTGCGCGCCGCTGTCCTCGGCGACAAAAGAGAAGAGGATGCGGCCGCGGTAGGAGAGCGCGACGCCGTTGCTGCCGGTAGGCTCGCCGACGACCAGCGCCGCCGGCTCATGCAGCGGCATACGGAAGCGCGCGCCGCGCGAATCGATCTCCTCGCCGACGGCGGCGACAAAGGTCACGCGCCAGTCGTCGGGGATTGCGACGGCGCCGCCGCCTACCGCGAGCGCGCAGCAGGGGCTTTTGGCGTCGACCGAGCCGCGCCCCTCGATTCGCTCCTCGTTGACAAAAAGCTTCGGGCCGCCGGGGACGGTATCGATATGGCTCAGCAGCACGAGCTCCTTGTCGCCGTTGCCGCGCGTCGCGATCACCGAACCCGCGCCGTCGAGGTGCGAGGTCTCCCAGCCGAAGCGCGGGAGGCGGTCGGCGAGCATGCGCGCCGCGTCCTCCTCATGCCCGGTGGGGCTCGGCACGGCGACGATGTCTACAAGAAGCCCGACAGATTCCGGTAATCTCACTGCGCCGTCCCTCCTTTGCGCGCACGGCTGATGTCGTCCATCGTCTTGGCGAAGATGCCTGTGGCCTCGCGCGCGATCTCTTTCGTGACCGCGAAAGAGGGCAGGAAGCGCACCACGCGCGGGCCCGCCGCGAGCGAGAGCAGCCCGTTGTCCTGAAGCGCTTTGACGACGTCCTGCGAGGGGACTTCCGTCTCGACGCCGATCAGCAGACCCGCGCCGCGCACTTCGCCGACGAGGGGAATATTCCGCTGCCGGAGCTCCTCCCGTATAAAGGCGCCGGTCTCCGCCGCGTAGGCGCAGAGGTCGTGCTCTTTTATATATTTGAGCGCCGCGAGCGAGACTCGCGCGGTGAGCTCGTTGCCGCCGTAGGTCGAGCCGTGCGAGTGCGGCGGGAAATCACCGAGTTCGCCGCGCCAGATGACGGCTCCCGCCGGCATCCCTCCCGCCAGCCCTTTCGCGAGGCAGACGATGTCGGGGGTAAGCCCCCTTGCCGGCGAGGCGAAGAAGGAGCCGCAGCGTCCCAGGCCGCTCTGCACCTCGTCCGCCGCCAACAGTACGCCGTGCGCGTGGCAGCTCTCGGTGATGGCGCGCCCCACCTCTTCGGGGATGGGGTAGACGCCGCCCTCGCCCTGTACCGGCTCGATAAAGACGGCGAGCGTTTCGTTGGTGACCTTTGCGGGAATATCTTCGGGGGCGTAATGCTTTGCCGCGGGGATAAGCGAGGCGAAGGGGGCGCGGTATTTGGGGTTGAAGGTGAGGCCGAGCGCGCCGCAGCTCCGGCCGTGGAAGCCCCGGCGGCAGGCGATGATCTCACGGCGTTTGCCGCCGAGCGCCGCCGCGAGTTTAAGCGCTCCCTCGATTGCCTCGGTGCCGCTGTTGCAGAGGAAGACCCGGCCGCAGCCGAGCTCGCCGCCTAAAATGGCGGCCAGCTCGTCGCGCGCCGGCGAATCATAGCCGGCGCCGCAGCTCCATACGCCATTTGCCGCCTCGCGCAGCGCCTCCATCAGCACCGGATTCGCGTGGCCGAAGAGCGCCGCGCCGTGGCCGTTGAAAAAGTCTATGTAGCGGCGTCCGTTACTGTCCCAGACATAGGCTCCCTCGCCGTGTGTGAGCGCGATGCCGCGCCCGCCGTAGAGCCTGCTTAACGAACCAGCCATGTCGAATGTCCCTCCGTCGCGCGGGCGATGGGGTCTTCTTCCCTGCCGTCGGCGAGATAAACGTTGGGAATCGAAAGCTCCAGCGCCTCTTTGCAGGCGACCACCTTGCGCTTCATATTGCCCTGCGCGTAGTGCTCGATGATATCCCAGCCCGCGAGGCTGCCTTTGGCGATGAGCGACTGCGGGTCGTCTATGTCTTTCAAAAGCCCGGGGACATTGGAGAGGATGATGAGCAGGTCGGCCTTCACCGCGCCGGCGATCTGCGCCGCGAGGCGGTCGCCGTCGATATTCAGCGAGATATTAAGTTCGCCGTCAAGCGCAAGCGGCGGCACCACCGGCACGGAGCCGGCCTCCAGCGCCGTAAGCAGCGGCGCGGGTTCGATTTTTGCCACGGTGCCGCTGTAATTGCCGCGCAGTATCCTCATCCGGCCGTTTAAGCTCTCACGCAGGAAATCCTTGCGCTTCGCCACGGCGTAGGGGGCCGCCTCGGGGTCGGCCTGGAGGGCCTGCACGCCGCGCTCCGCGAGCATCGCCGCGATACGCGCGCCGTAGGAGAGGGCCGCCTCGCGGAACAGCTCCCGCTCCCTCTCGCCGACGAAGCGGCTGCGGTAGCCGGAGGGGCTCGTCACCATGCGGATATCCACGCCGCGCTCGGCGCAGAGGTCGTTCATCACGCCGCTTGCGCCGTGGACGACGATCCAGCGCTCGCCCGCGCGGTTTCTTTTCGCTATCTCATCTATAAGCGGCTCCAGCCTGTTGCCCGCGGCGCCGCCGATCTTTACGATTCCGATCATAATTTCATTCTTCCTTTCTTTAGGCGGGGTAGACGGGCATCATGTCGAGGCCCTCGGTTTCTGGGAGGCCGAACATCAGGTTCGCGCACTGCACCGCGGAGCCGGCCGCGCCCTTCATCAGGTTGTCTATCGCTGAGGCGGCGATCATCCGGCGTCCGTCCTCCGCGAGCATGAATCCCGTCAGGACGCGGTTGCTGCCGATTACGAAACGCGGGTCGGGTATGCGGAAGTGCGCGGGTTTTGCGGGCGTGAAGGAAACGAAAGGTTCGCCGCCCCACGTCGCGCGGTAGAGCTTCCAGAGTTCGGCCTCGCGCACCTGCCGGTTCAGCGTCACGTGGGCCAGACACTGGATGCCGCGTACCAGCTCGACCGCGGTAACGCCCATGGTAAAGGCGTTTTGCGGCAGCGCCAGCTCCTGCACCACCTCCGCCATGTGGCGGTGGACGAAGGGGTTGACGACGCGCAGCACGCGGCTGCGCATTGCGTGCGCCGAGCCCTCGTCGGCATTGGCCCCCGCCTCTGAGGAGCCGACGCGGCACTCGATGCGCGCCTCTTCGATCAGCCCCGCTCTGGCAAGCGGCAGCAGCGCCGTGATCACCGAAGTGGCGTTGCAGCCGACGCCGGAGACGAGGCGCGCGGAGGCCACCTCCGCCCGGTGGAGCTCCGGCAGTCCGTAAACGGCCTCAGAAAGAAGCTGCGGCGCGGGGTGCTCCACGCCGTACCAATTCTTATATTCCTCCGCGCTGCGCAACCGGAAGTCGGCCGAGAGATCGACGACGCGCTCTCCCGCCTCCAGGCGGCGCACCGCCTCCTGCGCGGAGGCGCGGTGGGGGAGGGCGAGGAAGGCTACGGCCGCGGCGCGCGAGCCGGCGTCTTCGGGGGAGATAAAGGTCAGATCGTTATACACATGGCGAAGATGCGGATGGACCGCGCCTACCGCAACGCCGGCTTTTGAGCGCGAGACCGCGCCCGCGACCTCAAAGCGGGGATGGCGGGCGAATATCCGCAGCAGTTCCGCGCCGGCGAAACCCGTGGCGCCCCATATCGTTACCGGAATCCTGTCTGTCATTTCTGCACACTCCTTAAAATTATTAAAACTTCTTCCTGGTCATGAGGCCGCAGTATTGCGCGCCAGCCCCATAAAAAAGGCCCGCGTCCTTTCGGAGGCGGGCCGTGTCTTTGCCTGGGCGGCCGGCAGATTTAAACCGGCGCTGCAAAAATCCACGACCCATGGGGCAACCGCTTTATGCCGCGCTTGCATTTTTCCTCAAACTTTATGGCTGATTCGTAAGCCGCGATGCCGTGAATCATGAAAATCAACCTCTTCTTCTCTTCCAGGCGGCCTCTACCACCGCGCCGGGAATATCCCTGCCGGTGGGGGCGATCGAGTTGCGGAACTCGCCGCCGTCGTTGACTTCATTAACGACCCAGCGTCCGCCGGTCTTGAAAAGGTCCACCGCGAGGAATTCGCCGCCGATCGCCGCATGTACCGCGCGAAGGATCGCCGTCGTCTCGTCGTCTAGCGGAAGATTCGAAGCCGCACCGCCGCGCGCCGTGTTCGTAATCCAGTGCTCGCTCGTGCGGGCGATCGCGCAGAGCGGTTCGCCGCCGACGACGAAGGCGCGGACGTCAAAGCTGCCCTTGTCGACATACTCCTGGATATAGAAGGTATTATGGATGGCTCCGAGCATCGACTTGTGCTCGAAGACGGCCTCGGCGCTCTCGCGGTCGTTGAGCTTCGCGAGCAGACGCCCCCAGCTTCCGCTTACCGGTTTGCAGACCGCGGGATACCCGAGGGATTCCACCGCCTCCAGCGCCCCCTCAGGGGTAAAGGCGACGAGGAACTTCGGCTGCGGGACGCCCGCCTGCGCTAACACCGCCGAGGTGGTGAGCTTATTACCGCAAAGGCCCATCACGCGCGAAGAATTTACCACCGTGATCCCCTGCGGCTCCAGCATCTGGGCTACGCCCTCGTTCTGATTATGCGAGACGCAGCGTGCGAGCACCACGTCGTCCGCGGCGCAGAAAGGCTCGCCGCCGAAGACCGTGTCGCTGACATTCTGGAGCGCGCAGGGGATGCCCAGGCGTTCCGCCGCCTCTTTCAGCAGCTTCTCCTCCGCGCGGAGCCTCGTAAAGAGAATGCGCAGCGTCGCCATTACTCTCCCCAGTCTTCCTGTACCTGCGGCGCCTCTTCGACCGTCAGGGGATCGAGCGAAATAACCTCAAGCTCCGTGCCGCAGTCCGGACAGATAAGCAGTTCGCCCTCGCAGCAATCCTGGGGAACGGATACGTTTGCCTCACACACGATACAAGTTGCAGTCATGATAAAAATTACCTCCATTTTATATTTTTATTTTTAAATTAATATTACTAAACTTTTTATCATTAAATTCTCTGATAATTTTATCTCGATCGCTTAGTGTTTGCTCATTTATAGTACGTAAGTTTATAAAAAGCACGAGATTTAACTATTTCAAATGAATAAATAATAAAAAGTTTATTTATCCTGGAGAGGTATAATACTCCTAAGTTCTCATTTGTCAAGTGGAAAGTTAACGTTGTCGGGGAAAACGCGCTGGCGTTTTTTTAATGGAAACGCCGGGCAGCCAGTGCCGCCGCCCGGCGGCGCGGACGACGGAGGGACGTCCCTTCATGCGCCTGCCTTGGTTATGGCGCGTCTTATTTGATTTCGTCCATAATGCGGCCAAAGGCATTATAATTCTCGTCAGGCTTGGCGTTGCGGCGATGACCGACGCGGCGATAGAGGCTGTCGATTTTAGAAAGCGGGATGATTTTATGAGAATTGCCGTTGCTCCTTTTTTATGCGCGTTGGTTTTATTATCTTCCTCGCTGGCCCTTGCCGGCGGCGATGAGCTTGTGGAAAAAGCGGACGCTTTTTATGACAAGAGAGATTACGCGGCGGCGGCGAAGCTTTACAGGGAGGCGGCCGCCGCCGGCAGCAGCTGGGCGATGCTGCGCGTTGGCGTCCTCTGCGAGCGCGGTTGGGGCGTGCCGCAGAGTTACCGGGACGCCCTCGAATGGTATGAGCGGGGGGCGAAAGCCGGCGAAGACATCGCAGCCTACAACGCGGCGCTTTTTTACATTGACGGCAGGGGCGTTGCCCGCGACCCCGCGAAGGGGATAAAGATGATGCGCGAGGCCGCGGTCAGAGGCCTGCCGGACGCGTGGTGTTATCTTGGCTACGCCAGCGACAGTGGCGGCGGCCTTCCTAAAAACAAGTCTCTGGCGCTGAAATATTACAAGAAGGCGGCTCACCTTGGCGGCGGCGAGGCGATGTCCGCGATCGCCGAAAAATATGAGACGGGCGACGGCGTGCCTCAGGATATCCAGGAGGCTCTGCGCTGGTATGCCCTTGCCGCCGAAAACGACTGGGCGGCGGCTTATAACAGCATCGGTATAATCTATTTAGAGGGGACGGCGGTGAAAAAGGACCTGGGGAAGGCGGCGCGCTTCTTTAAGATGGGCGCGGACGCCGGCGACGCGGACGCCCTGTGCAACATGGGGTATATCTATAGCAACGGCCTCGGGCTTCCTCTGAACATGAAGGAGGCGCTGCGTTATTTCAAGCTGGCGGCGGAAATGGGAAACGTGACGGCTATGGAGGCGCTGGGGATCATCTACGAGGGTGGCGACGGAGTGGCAAGAGATATGTCCGCGGCCCGGAAATGGTACGGCGAGGCGGCAAAAGAGGGCAGCGAATTCGCGGCCAAGGCGCTGAAACGCCTTGGAAAGTAAAGACGGGGCACGGAGGGATATATGATGCTGGACAAGAAGCGCTTTGAAAAAATACTTTTATCTCTTTTCATGTCACTCTTTCTGTTTGTCTCCCCAATGCTGGGAGCGCCGGAACCGCTGCCCGCGAAGTACGACCTTCGCCCGCGTCTGCCCGCCGTGCGCGATCAGGGAGACTTCGGCACGTGCTGGTCGTTTGCGATAATCGGCTCGATGGAGTCGAACCTGATACAAAAGGGCGTCGTCTCAAAAGATATCAACCTCTCTGAATATTACCTGGCCTACTATACGTTCAACGACGAATCGAAACGGCTCTATTCTTTCCGTTCCGCAAAGGATACCGGTTTTGACACGGAGGCGACCGACTGGAAGTCTGCGGCGATACTGGCAAGAGGAACCGGCCCGGTATATGAGAGGGAGTCCCCCTACCCGAAGAAAAAATCACAGGCGGTCAGGCCGCCGGTGCTCCCGCGTAAGTTCAAGTTGAGGAGCGTGCTCTATCTGCCTGACGAGAACAACTGCAACGTACCGCTGCGCGGTGAGAGGATAAGGACGGTAAAAGAGGCTATCCTGCGCTATGGAGCGGCGAGCGCCGTGCTCTACTGCCCGGACCGGGATGAGGGAGAACGGATGGACATGGAGGACCTTCTTTCATCATCCTGGGGCTACTACAGCGGTTTTCTTTCGGCGGAGGAGCATCGCAAAGACGGGCGGTTCAGAGAACCTAACCATGACGTCATGATCGTCGGCTGGGATGACGGCTTCAGCCGCGACAGGTTTGGCGGCGTTTATAACCCCGCGCTGAAGCCTGAAAAGGACGGCGCGTGGATTGTGCGCAACAGCTGGGGCGGAAAATGGGGAGACAAAGGATACTTTTACGTATCTTACGAAGAGGGCACAATGATGAACGGAATCTTTTATGAAGCCGTTCCGGCCGTTCCCGACGAAAATATATATCAATATGACGTGCTCGGCATGTCCTATCATATCAACGGCGATTTTGTGCCGGTGGCCGACAAACAAAGAGGGACAGAGGCGTGGTGCGCCAACATATTTACCGCCGTGCGGGCGGAGCGGATAAATTCCGTGGCCTTCTACACCACGGAGGGCGGCACGGAGTGCGAGGTGATGATATATCAGGGATGCCCCTCCGGCTCGCCTGTGGGAGGAACGCTCGCCGCTTCGCTGAAACTTGCCGCGGAGGCGCCGGGCTACCATACCGTCGACTTGCCGCAGAGCGTCGCCGTCAAGAGTGGCGAACGTTTTTCCGTGGTTGTCAGGCTGAAATCCCCCCGCGACGAGTTTCCCATCGCCGTTGAAAGAAAGCTGGAGGGAGACCCCGCTTATGATAAATCGTCCGCCGCTCCCGGGGAAAGCTGGATATCGGCCACCGGGAAGTACTGGACCGACCTGTATGATCTGGATGAGACGGCCAACGTCTGCATAAAAGCGTTCGCCACTCCGGCTGCCGAATAACCGAGTAACTGAATAACAAAACCGCCGGCGGCGTATTTTGCCTTTGGGCGGCGCTCCTTCGTTTATTCTGGCGGCGTGACACGAGACTTGAACCCATTCTACTTGGTCTAGATGAAACCGCCGTATATCGGATGGTTATAAAAAGACCGGAAATAGAATCTAATTTTTTGTGCGGATGGGGCAATCATTGGCTAAGAAAAGGAAACACATTCCTTAAATTCATGATATGCTATTATACTGTATAAATACCGGTAAGCGCGGGAGGGATACCGTGACAATGGAATCTGCAGAAGAAAGAGCATATCGCTCGGTAATCAACATGATCGTGTTTCATCAGTGTCCTCCTGGATCGCCTGTTGTGGAAAAACAAGTGGCGGAAGAGCTTGGCCTAAGCAGAACTCCGGTCAGGAATGCCATGAAGCGGCTTGTTTCCGATGGATTGCTTGACAGCAGCAATAACAGGGGGTGTTTTGTCCCCATGCTTTCAAGGCGCGACTTGGATAACCTTTATAGCTTTCGTATGCTTGTAGAATGTGACTGTGCAAAAAAGGCGGCCGCCCGTTGTAACGCTATAGATATAAAGCGGATGAAATCTCTTCTGGAAGAAGAAAAAGCCATCTTCAATGACAGGAAAGAAGAGATTTACCTCGTAAATGAAAAGATACATCTGGCGATAGTCGCCGCTTCGCAGAACGAATATTTTGTAAAGCCTGTAAAACAGCTGATATGGCGCAGCCAGCTGTACCTGTTTTTCTTTGATAGTTTTTATATGGGAAGCGCGCCGGCAAATAACGAACAGTCGCCTGACGGCAGTTTTAAAAGCTGTGACGAGCACGAAGTGCTCTTTGAAGCCATTCAAAGCAAAGATCCTGTTTATGCGGAACTGGTGATGCGGGAGCATATCACGGCGACCTATGAGCTTCTAGTGCAGAGAAAATGGCATTAAAAAAACTGGAGGCTTGCGAGAGCCCCCAGTTTTCTCCTCTTACAATATAAAGCTCTGGTCTTAATCCCAAACTTTGTTGTATTCTTCTAATTCTTTGACCCGTTCCCTTGTATTTCTCTTCAGCGCCAAGCCAAATTCCATGGGGAAAATCATCTGGAACCAACGATTCATACAGTTTACATAATTTTGCCAGCTCCATATGAGGTCCCAAAATTCGTCTTTTGTATTGATACTGTCGAAACTGTCTATGATGGCGTCGCAGAATTCGCTGAATTTTGGCAAGTTAAGCCAGGGCGCAGGGCAATTTGTTCCGGCGCCTGTTGCGTCGCCCATAAGATGGCACATGTGTTTGTTGATATATATCCACATCTTTTTGCAGTGATCCAAAGAAAAAGAATCATCTCTTAAGGCCTGCTGTATCGCGGGGGCCGCCGTCCACCACCCCATAGCCTGCGTATCGCTCACAAGGAAAAACAAGTTCCCCATATATTGCCCGTGTGCCCCTGCTCCACTGGGAAATACTCCTTCCCGGCTCATCTTGACTTCGATTGGCTCCTCCCACCAATTTTTATCGATCTCTGCCTCTATCATTTCTTTTACGTCTATCCAGTTATTGCTCATATTAGAATGCCTCTTTTCTGCGGAATATCGTCATTGTTGGTTTGTGTTCATAAGACTGCGCGTCCCAAACATACTTTCCCGCCGCATAATATTTATCCAGATCTTCATCTATTACCTGGGCAATATATGACCCCGATGTCGATAGCGGTTCCGTAACATGTGTGCCGTAGCACGTTGTGATCTCATATCCGGAATAAAGGAGCATCCCCGGGGTAAGTTCCGAATACAGCCTTTTTACCTTAGCTAGGTTAGATGCTTGAAAACCTATTTTTACGGGATGCTTTGGCGGGCGTGGACGGGCGTCAAAAAGGCAGCCGGTAGAAAGTGTGTGACAATTCATGGTCTTAAGCGGTTCTTTCAATAGTTCCCAAAAACGCTCACACATTTCAGGCTCTTCGGCCTCGTTCAGCAGCGCCGTTACTGTGATGCCGGCCTCTGGAAACTCAACTTCAATAAACTTGCTCATCTTCAGTTCCTCCTGTTATTTATGCTATTTTGCCGCGCTTTTTATCCCATGAAAGGGATAATTTCCATCCTATGTTGAACAGTAAGTACATCAATATAAAAGAGCCGATGATAACAACAACGTTGTACTCCGTGAAGCTGCTGACCAGATAAGCCAGTGTGGAAACGATTGCGGCTATCAGCGTATATGGAATCTGTGTCCTGACATGGTCTAGCGGCTCGCATCCGCTGCCCATTGACGACAATATGGTAGTATCCGATATTGGGGAACAGTGATCTCCGAAGAGGCCGCCGGCCGCCGCCGCTCCTATAGTCACGAAAAGCGGCGCTCCGCTGCTTATCGCCAGCGGTATGGCAAGCGGTATCAAAATGGCCTGCGTACCGTTGGCGGTACCGGTGGAAAAACTTATTAGCATACCAAGGATAAATACAAGCGCAGGTACAAGTACGGAATGGATATATGGGACGGTCACACGGGCGAGAAACTTGCCGGTTCCAAGTACGCTGCAAATATTTCCCAAGGTTAGCGCCGCGATAAAGATAATGATGATATATGACATATTTTTTGCGCCTTTTATCGCGCAATCAATAGCCTCCGGCAGAGTCATGATTTTTTTCCACACGAGCATTGCCATGCATCCGAGGGAACCGATTGAATAGGCAGTGACAAGAGAGATTCTGACATTGCCGCTTTTCACTTCACCCGGGAAGCCAAAGCTGATCAGCATGGAGAAAATGACAAATAGCAGAATAAGCATGGAAACCAAGGCGATAAACGCGGGACTCTCCTTTTTGTGAGAATTGGCCTTTGGGGAATCATCTTCGTTTTTCAGCAGGTACTTTGATTTTCCTTCTATTGCGAGGCGCTCGGCATCAGCCATTGGCCCGAAGTCTTTACGGGAGAGCGCAACAAGAGGGACGAGGAAAACCGCAAGTATCGTATAATATTGATACGGTAAACATTTCGCATATGATGTCAAAATGTCCATTTCAATGCCGTTATCTTTTAACGACGCCTCTATTATCCCCCCAATAAGTATTGCCCATGTAGAGATAGGAACCAGCATACATACCGGAGAGGCGGTGCTGTCAACAATATATGCGAGCTTTTCGCGCGATACGCCAAAACGGTCTGCTAACGGGCGAAATACCGGACCCAAAATCAGGCAATTGGCGGAATCAGAAAAAAATAGAATAAGCCCGGTAACCCAAGCGCTAATCTGTACTTTGACCCGGCTCCCTATAAAATGGGAAACATTTTTTGCGAGCGATTCTATACTCCCAGATTCTTCAATCAAAGAAATGAATACTCCAATAGCAGTTATCAGTACCAAGAGCTCCGCATTCCAAGGTGCGGAAACCTGCTTAAAAATAAAAGTTTGCCACATTTCTACAAGCGCGGAATATAAATTACCTTTTGTAAAAATTAAGACACCGACAAAGATACTCGTAAATAACGATACTACCGTGTCTTTCGTTTTGAATGCTAAAAAAATCGCAAGAAGTGGAGGTACAACAGAAATTAATCCATAATCACTCATTAATTACACCTCATTTTCTTTAATTGAAATATTGCCACGTACCGTTGTGTTAAGGTTTAAACTACAGCCTCCTTAAAGTGTTATGCAAAATTGTGTACTTAATAAAATACATACAAGTACTTAAATTGTCAAGAGCGTTTATCTTTTTCCCAAATTATTGAGATCTAGGTAAAAGATCGGAGAAAAATAACTTTGATTTTGATTGAATATACATAACATAAAATATACAACGGTATGCCGCTATCTTGGCACACATAAAAATACGCCGAAAGCACACTTATTTTTTAAGAGTTTCTTTCGGCGGTATCATGAATTTTAAGGCGTCTATTTAATAATTTTCTGTTTGAGTTATAATGGCGCGCTCTCCTTGACGAATTTTTCCACGCCCTCTTTAGCCTTTTTGTCGCGCATTGCCACGCCCGCGCCGCTGATGCAGCCGCCGGGGCAGGTCATCACCTCGATGAGGTCAAAGGGCGCGCCGTTTTTCGCGTAGGCTTTCAGCTGCGCCATCGCGGCTCTGCTGAGGCCGTTTATGCAGGTGGTGCGGACTTCGGTCTCTTCGCCGAGCGCGCATTTGACCGCCGCGGCGACGCCGCCGCTGATCGCGAAACCGCGTCCCTGGGCGGAGGCGTTCTTTTTGAGCTCCGCCGCTTCGCATTTTGAGGGGTCGATCCCCGCCGCCTCAAAGAGCGCCGCGAGTTCCTCAAAGGTCATGACGTAATCGACGCAGGAATCTTCCATTGCCTCTTTGCGCTTTGCGACGCAGGGGCCGATGAAGACGTTAACGTTGCGGGGGTTCTTTGTCTTCATCATCTCGGCGGTGAAATGCATCGGCGTCGGCGTGTCGGAGATGTGCGGCGTGAGCTCCGGCATGTGGCGGCGCGCGGCCTGGATATAGGCGGGGCAGCAGGAAGTGGTCATGAAGGGGCGATTTTGCTCCATGCGCTCGCGCAGCTCCTCCGCCTCGTTCACGGCCGTCTTGTCCGCTCCCAGCGCCACCTCGACGACGTCGGAGAAGCCGAGCTCTCTTATCGCGGTGACGAGCTGTCCGAAGCTGGCCTCGAATTGCCCCGCGATCGCGGGGGCCACGAGCGCGTATATCTGTTTGCGGCTGTCGAGCGCGCGCACGATATCCACAATCTGACTGCGCTCCAGGACCGCTCCGAAGGGGCAGGCGGCGACGCAGCAGCCGCAGCTGATGCACTTGGCGTGGTCGACGGAGGCGACGCCGTTTTCGTCCTTCTGTATCGCGTTTGTCGGGCAGCTCTCTTCGCAGGGGACGGCGATCTTGGCGATCGCGTGATATGGGCAGACCTCTTTGCAGCGGCCGCAGTTCCGGCACTTTGTCTTGTCTATTGTCGAATGCCCGTCCACTACGTGGATGGCTCCGAAGGGGCAGACGCTTTCGCAGGGGCGCGCAAGGCAGCCCTGGCAGAGTTCGGTGACGTAATAGCGGGCGTTGACGCAGCCTTTGCAGGCGATATCGATGATTGTCAGCGCCGGCCCTTCGATCTGATTTCTTTTCAGCGCCCGGTCGGCATATTCGAGCAGAGAGGTCATTTCATCGTCGGCTTCCACGCTGAAGCCAAGTCCGGCTAAGACGCGCAGGCGGACGATCGCGCGCTCTTTATAGACGCAGCAGCGGTATTTGGCCGGGGAACCCGGCGGAATGTGCACGAAGGGCAGTCTCTTGACGCTTTGCCGGAAGTCGCTGTCCTGTACGTAACTGCCGCCCGGCATCTCTCTGCTGCGCAGGTACGCCCCCGCGATACTCCTTATTACCCAGCGCTTTACATTGATCAGATGATTTAAAAGCATCTCTCCATCTCCCTTGTGATAATGGGCAAGACTATACACTAAGTTTGGCTCCGGCGACAGTATGTAAATTTTTTCAGAAGATACAAAATAGCGAAAATTTATCGAATAGCAAGTTCGTGAATAAAAGTACAGCGTAAGGCGTGCCCGCCCCGCGCCGTTTACTCCGCCGTTTGTCAATTGGCCCGCCATAATATAAGATAAGCTGAGGTAGCAAGATGATAAAAACTGAGGTGATGAGATGCCCGTTTGGGAAATAATCGGACCGGTGATGACCGGCCCCTCTTCGAGCCACACGGCCGGCGCGGCCCATATCGGCCGTATCGTCCGCATGTGCTGGGGCGGAGACGTAAAGAGGGCGGATCTATATATGCGCGGCAGCTTTGCGAGCACCGGCGCGGGGCACGGGACGGATAAGGCGTTGATCGCGGGGCTCATGGGGATGTCGCAGGACGACCCCGCCATCAGGGACGCGCTGGAGTTGGCGCGCGCCGCGGGGCTGGATTTTCATTTTTATACGGAAGAGGTGGCGGGCGCGCATCCCAACTCTGTGCGGGTCGTCGTCGGCGGCGACGGCGGCCGCACGCTGGAGGCGGTCGGTTATTCCGTCGGCGGCGGCGCGGTCATCCTCCACAAGCTGGACGGTTTTCAGGTGGATATCTCCTGCACCCTGCCCGCGGTAATAATAATGAACCGGGACGTGCAGGGCGTCGTGAGCGCGGTCACGTCGTACCTTTCGGCGCACAATGTGAATATCGCGACGATGAAGCTCCATCGCGACACGCGCGGCGGCCTCGCGACGATGGTCATCGAGCTTGACTCCGCCGAAGGGCACGTCGATACGGAAGTTATAAAAAATCTCCATCCGGGGATAGTCCGGGTGATCGGGATCGAGGGGGAAGACTAAATGCTGAAGGCTGTGGAGAAGATTGTAAAACTCGCGGGCGATAAAAAGATCAGCTTTCCCGAGGCGGTCCTCATCCTTGACGCGGCGGAGACCGGCGTTCCCGCGGCGGAGATTCGGGCAAAAATGGCGGAGCGCCTCGCCGATATGCGCCGCAGCGTCCGCGAGGCCTGCGCGAACACGGCGCCCTGCCGCATCGAGCCGCCGATGGGCCCCAAGCTGCGCGCCTACCGCGGCGGGATGTCGGGGGACTTTATCCTCGCCGCCTCCGCGACGGCGATGGAGGTGGCCTCCTATAACGCGGCGATGGGACGCATCGTCGCGGCCCCGACCGCCGGCAGCTGCGGCATAATTCCGGGGATGCTCTTTGCCTGGGAATTTTTCCGCGGCGAGGGCCAGGATACGGAGGCGCTGCTGGTTGACGCGCTGATAACGGCGGGCGCAGTGGGCGAAGTGACGGCTTTCCGCGCGACCCTTGCGGGCGCGGACGGCGGCTGTCAGGCCGAGTGCGGCGCGGCCGCCGCGATGGGCGCGGCGGCGCTCGCCTTTTTGCAGGGGGGCACGCCCGCGATGTGCGCCCACGCCGCGGCGATGACCTTTAAATCTGTGCTCGGCCTGACCTGCGACCCCGTCGGCGGCCTTGTGGAGTGTCCCTGTATAAAGCGCAACGGCATTCTCGTGGCGAACGGCACGCTCTGCGCCGATATGGCGCTCGCGGGGATAGAGTCGGTGATTCCGCTTGACGAGGTGATCGACTCGATGGGGCAGATTGGCCGGATGATGGCTCCCGCGCTGCGCGAGACCTCGCAGGGCGGGCTTGCCGTAACCCAGACGGCCGCCGAACTTATGCGGGACCGGATGGAGAGGATCGGAGGCTGATCTGATGACGATACTGATAAAGAATGGGATTATTGGGACGGCGGAGCGCTCCTTCCGCGGCGACCTGCTGATCGAGGGTGAAAAGATTGCCGCCGTCGGCGGTTCGCTTTACTGCGGCGGCGCCGAGGTGGTGGACGCCGCGGGCCGTTACCTGCTTCCCGGCGGCGTCGACCCGCATACGCACGTTATTTTACAGTCCGGGGACAACAGGGTCTCCGACGGCTTTCCGGCGGCGACGCGCGCCGCTGTCTTCGGCGGTACGACCGCCATCGTCGAGCACCCTGGCTTTACCGCCGCCGGCGCGCCGCTTTCAGAGGCCGTCGGGCTGACCGTTGCGGCGGGCGAGGGGGCCTCCTACACGGACTTCGGCGTCCACCTTGTCTTTCAGCGTTACGACGGGGAGGTCGCGCGTGAGCTGCCGGCGGCGGTTGCGCAGGGTTTTCCGACCGGCAAGGTTTATACCACCTATGCGGGGCGGCTGACCGACGAGGAGATCTTCCCGCTGATGCGGGCGATGAATGAGGCGGGGGGGCTGCTTTTCTATCACTGCGAGAACAACGCGGTTGTGAACGGCCTCGCGGAGGCATATCAGGAAAAGCTGCCGACGGACTATCGCTGCTGGCCGCGCAGCCGCCCCGGCTATTGCGAGGCGGAGGCTGTGCGGCGCGTTCTCGCCCTTGCGCGGGCCGCCGAATCGCCCGTCTACATCGTCCATCTCTCGACGAAGGAGGCGCTTGAAGAGGCGATCCGCGCGCGCCGCGCCGGGCAGCGCGTCTTTGTCGAGACTTGCCCGCAGTACCTGACGCTCACCGAGAGTTGTTATCAAAAGGAAAACGGGCTCGATTACGTGATGGCCCCGCCGCTGCGCGGGCAGGGGGACTGCAGCCGCCTCTGGCGCGCCTTAGCGCAGGGCGACATCGACACGGTCGGCACCGACCATTGTTCTTTCAGCCGCGCCGACAAGGAGCGGCTGGGGGCGGAGAATATCTTTAAAAGCCCCGGCGGCATACCGGGTATTGAGACGCGCATGGAGCTGCTCTTCTCCGAAGGCGTGATGAAAAACCGCCTCTCGCTCGAGCGTTTTGTCGCCGTTACCGCGACAAACCCCGCGGCGATCCTCGGCCTGAAAGATAAAGGCCGGATAGAGGCGGGCGCCGACGCGGACCTGATTCTCATTGACCCCGCGCAGAGCAGAAAACTTTCCGCCGCCTCCCTCCACCAGCGGGTCGACTATACTCCCTATGAGGGGATGACCGTCAACGGCTGCGTGACCGACCTCTGGCTGCGCGGCAGACGGCTGCTCAAAGCCGGCCTGCTTACCGATGAGGCGCCGCATGGCCGCCTGGTGCGGCGGAAGCTGGGAGATAGATAACAAACGCTTGACGTTTCCGGCATGAAGAGAGGGACGGCTTCCGAGGCAGCCGCCCCTCTCTTCATTTTCGCTTTCTTTATACCCGTTTCCAGACTTCTTTCGCGCACTCGCGCGCTCTGGCGAAGACCTCCTCCGCGTCGAGCTCGGTGAGCTTGCGGTCCTTCATGAGAACCTTGCCGCCCGCGATCGTCGTGACGACGCTGCGCGCCGAGGCCCCAAAGAGCAGGTGCCCGTTGATATTCTTGTCGGAGAGCTCCGTCGGCGCGTTGTAATCGAGGACGATCACGTCGGCGGCGTAGCCCTCTTTGAGTTTGCCGAGGCGCACGGGGAAAGCGCGTTCCGCGATCGCCGCGTTGTTCTCAAAGAGCATCGCGGGAAGCTCGCCCCAGCCACTATTTGGGTGCTGCGACGCGTGCTTGCAGAGCGCGTTGCCCATCTTGTAAGACTGGAGCATGTCGCAGACATAACCGTCCGTGCCGAGACCCAGCGTGATTCCCGCCGCCGCGAGCTCGGTAATCTTTGCCGCGCCGACGGCGTTGCCCATGTTCGATTCCGGGTTGTGAACCACCGGCGTGCCCGTTTCCTTCAACAGCTCGCGCTCCGCTTCGTCGATGTGGATGCAGTGGACGAAGAGCGAGTTTTTGCCGGTGATGCCGAAGTCGTGGAACCGTTGCACGATGCGCTGGCGGTGTTCGCGCTCGCAAGCCGCTTCGTCCGCCGGCCCCTCCGCCACATGGACATGCCAGCCGCTTTTACGCTCCGCCATGGCCTCGCGGCATTTTTCCAGCGTCTGGTCGCTCAGCGTGAAGGAGGCGTGCAGGCCGAACTTACCGGAGATCATCGGGTCGTTCTCGCGTTCGGCCCAGTCTATGAAGGCGATATTTTCCTTGATGCCCTCGTAGGCTGTCTTCTGCCCGTCGCGGTCGGAGACCTCGTAGCAGGTGGAGGTGCGGATTCCCGCCTCGCGCGCCGCCTTCGCCACCTCGCAGAGGCTGCCGCTCACCGCGCGCGGACTGGCGTGGTGGTCGATGATGGTGGTACAGCCGCATTTTATGGCGTCGACGAGCGCCGTGAGGGCGCTGTAATAGCAGTCGCGCAGCGTGAGCGCCTTGTCGAGCCGCCACCAGAGCTTTTCCAGCACGCCGGAGAAATCTTGCGCCGGCTCTCCGGGGACGTTCATGCCGCGTGAGAAGGTGCTGTAAAAGTGCATGTGGCTGTTGATGAATCCCGGCATGATAAGGCCGCCCTTGGCGTCGATGAATTTGGCGGCCGGATACTTTGCGCGCATTTCAACGGTGTCGCCGACCGAATTTATCGAAGCGCCGTTGATCGCGACGCAGCCGTCGGGTATGAAGGGGTTCTCCCGGTCACGTGTTATCAATGCCCCGTTGCCAACTAACAGCATAGCGGTACCCTCCTGATTTATAGAATTTTTTTATTCGGCTGAAGCTGGAATGGATACGCTTGCGGCCAAAAGGGCGCTTTCAAACGGCGCCAACGCGCTGCTGCACGCCAGCGGCCGGGCGAAAGCGGCCTCTTAGACGCATACGGCGTATCGGTATTTCTAAGGAACCGCTGATTAATTGAAAATAAGCCGAATAATAACCAACGTATGTCCGCTGATTAGATGTGCCAAGCGCTAAACGCAGCAGGCCCCAAGCGGCGCGGCGGCGTATATTGATCGCCCGCGCGACGGGCGTGGTCTGCTGCGTGACGCAAGTGGCGCATATAATCAGCGGTTCCCTAATTGACTGCGTTTATTTGCAGAGGGCGACAGCCTCTACCTCGACAAGAACGTCTTTCGGCAGCCGGGCCACTTCGACGCATGAGCGCGCGGGAGCGTCCTTCGCGAAATACTTCGCGTAGACTTCGTTGACCTTTGCGAAGTCGTTCATGTCCTTGATGAAGACCGTCGTCTTGACGACGTCGTCGGTCGTTAGTCCCTGGCTCTCAAGCACCGCTTTCATATTCTTGAGCGCCTGTTCCGCCTGGCAGGCGACGCATCCGGGGACTACCGCCATTGTCTGTGGGTCGAGGGGGATCTGTCCGGACAGATAAAGAAAACCTCCGGCCTTTACCGCCTGTGAGTAGGGGCCGATCGCCGCCGGCGCGTTGGGGGTGCTTACGATTTCTTTTGACATTTTATTTTCTCCCTTCAATTTAGTTTGGTGACCTAAAAATTTTTCTGATTGCACGACTATATTTTACACCATTTTTTGAAAAAATGCACCTGTATTACGCCGCGCTGCGGAGCAAAAGGCGGCAAGCCCGTTCACTGAGCCTCCCGCTTTTCTTTACGCGTCAGGCGCTTCGCTTAGCGTCCATCCTGTTTATCATTATATGCCAATTGCCGGCGCGGGGATATGTAATCAGGCACAATACCTGTTTGCAATTATTCTTAAAGAGTATAATATTGACATTTAAAAGACAATATCAACAGAGAAATTCCAGTTGGGAGGGGCAGCCTATGGGTGAAGAGTTCAGGATCATTGGGAGGTCTCTGCCGCGCTTTGACGGGCCGGTCAAGGCCGCGGGAGAAGTCAAGTTTCTTGCGGATATCGATATCCCCGGCTGCTGGGCGGGCGGCGTCGTCCGCTCTGAGGTGCCGCGCGGCGTGGTGAAGGAGATAAAAACGCTGCCCGCCTTTGCGGATACGGGCGCGGTGCTGGTCACGGCGGCGGATATCCCCGGCGAGAACTATGTCGCGATTGTGCGCAAAGACTATCCGGCGCTCGCGGCGTCCGCGGTGAATTACGCGACGCAGGCGGTGGCGCTCGTCGCCGCGCCGGATGAGGAAAGACTCAGACGGGCGATGGCGGCGGTCGCCGTGACGATAGAGCCGCTGCCGCCCATATTTACGATAGAGGAATCCGAGGCCCGCAAGGAATTGATCTGGGGCGATGATAACCGCATCGACCATTATTACACCGAACGCGGCGACCTGCGGAAAGGTTTCGCGGAGGCCGACGTGGTGGTAGAGGGCGAATGGGAGACGGGGCTGCAGGAGCAGATGTATCTGGAGACGCAGGGCATGGCGGCCTGGCGCGCCGGTTCGGGCATCGAGCTGCTCGGCTCGCTGCAATGTCCCTTTTACGTCGTGAACGCCGTCGCGGCGGCGCTTGGGCTGCCGCACGAGATGGTGACGGTCCGCCAGAGCGCGACGGGCGGGGCTTTTGGCGGCAAGGAGGACTATCCCTCGATCCTCGGCGTCTACGCGGCGCTGCTGGCCTGGAAGTCGGGGCAGAAGGTCAAGATAGTTTTCGACCGCTCGGAGGACATTCTGGTCTCGCCGAAGCGCCATCCCTCCAAAAGCCGTTACCGCATGGGGCTCACGAAGGACGGCAGGATAACGGCGCTTGACGCGGAGATAAAGCTTGACGCCGGGGCCTTCACGACGCTTTCGCGCGTCGTCCTCCAGCGCACGCACCTGCACGCGGCGGGCTGTTACCATGTCCCCAACGTCCGCATCAAAAGCAGCGCCTGGGCGACTAACACGCCGCCCAACGGCGCTTTCCGCGGCTTCGGCGCGCCGCAGGCGATCTTCGCGATCGAGCGCACGATGGATCTTGCCGCAAAGCGGCTGGAGATCGACCCGCTCGACATCCGCCTGATAAACGCGATCAAGACGGGCGACCGCTTTCCCTATGGGCAGGTGCTGCGCGAGGGCGACAACGCGGCGGCCGTGCTGCGGAAGGCGGCGGCGCTCTCAGACTACCGGCGTCGCCGCGAGATTCTCTCGCAGCGGCGCGAAGGGCGTTTCCGCCGGGGGATCGGCATCGCCCTCGGCCTGCACGGAGGCGGCTTCACCGGCGCCGGTGAGGCCAATATGGGAACGACGGCGAAGACGACCTTCGACGGGGACAAGTTCCGTATCTACACGAGCAGTACGGAGATGGGGCAGGGAGCCTCGACGGTGCTGCCGATGGTCGCCGCCGAAGCGCTCGGCGTGGAGCTTGAGGACGTCTTATATATGGAGCCGGATACGAAATACACGCCCAACACCGGCCCGACCGTCGCCTCGCGTACGACGATGTATGCGGG
Organism: Synergistota bacterium; assembly: GCA_023450745.1. GTDB lineage: Bacteria > Synergistota > Synergistia > Synergistales > Synergistaceae > Cloacibacillus. The sequence goes on along the minus strand of JAEXGR010000084.1, from coordinate 5,977 downwards.
CAAGGCGGTGCAGGACGCCTGCGAGAATCTTAAAAAGATGGTCGAAGCAGGCGGCGCGCCGCTTGCGGGACGGGCGCTGATCGAGGCCGCGAAAAAATATTTGCGGGACAAGGGCCGCGCCGAGGCGCTCGGCTATAACGTCTTCACCGACGGGCAGAGCTGGGACGAAGAGAAGTTCGCCGGCGACGCCTATCACGGCTATGCCTGGATCGCGAACGCCGTCGAGGTGGAGCTTGATATGGACATCTACGAGGCGACGCCGGTCTCCGCCGTTGTCGCCGCGGAGGTGGGGCGCGCGATAAACCCGATGCAGGCGAAGGCCCAGCTCACGGGAGGCGTGCTGCAGGCCTTCGGCTGGGCGCACATCGAGGATTTGAAGGTGGACGCGAAGGGGCGCTACACGGCGGCGCATATGAACGCCTACCTGGTGCCGACGACGCTCGATACGCCGGAATGGAAGGTGGAGCTGCTTGAAGATCCCTGTCCCGCCGGCTGTTACGGGGCGAAGGGGCTCGGCGAGCTGCCCTGCGACGCGGGGGCGGCGGCCTTCGTTGCGGCGATAGACCACGCCGCGCAGATATTCTCTCCCTGCGCTCCGATGACCGGCGAAAAGATCTTTGAAGCGCTTGAGAAGAGAGACAACGGGGGTGAATAGAAGATGAGGATCGAGTTGACAGTAAACGGCAGACTGCGCCACGCCGAAGTGCCCCCGATGAAGCTCCTTATCGCGGTGCTGCGTGAGGATTTCGGACTTGGCGGGACGAAAGAGGGCTGCGGCGAGGGCGAGTGCGGAGCCTGTTCCGTCATCATGGACGGCAGGCTCACGAACGCCTGCCTCGTCCCCGCGGTGCAGGCCTCGGGCAGCGAGATACTGACGATCGAGGGGCTGGGAAGCTCGCGGGAGATGGACGCCCTTCAGCGCGCCTTCGTCCTTGAGGGCGGCGTCCAGTGCGGCTTTTGCACGCCGGGGATGATCCTCGCGGCGCGGGCGCTGCTGGAAGAGAATCCCTGCCCCACGACGGAGGAGATCAAAGAGGCTCTTTCCGGCAACATCTGCCGCTGCACGGGCTATGAGCGTATCTATAACGCCGTGCGCCGCGCGGTCGCCGAAGGCTACTGCGATACCTTCAAAAAACGGGAAAACCTTTGCTCCGGCCAGCTGCCGCAGCCGACCGGCGGCGAGGATAAAAAATACCTGCTCCCGGAGACGCTGAAAGAGGCCCTTGCGCTGCTCGCGGAAAATCCCGGGGCCGTCATCCTTGCGGGAACCACGGATATAGTCCCCGACATCAAAAACGGCAAATTCAGCGCCGACAGGCTGCTGGACGTCAGCCGCCTCAAGGAGATCAAGGGCGTCTACAGGGCCGGCGAAGAGATACACATCGGCGCCTGCGCGACTAACGGTGATATCATCCGCAGTGCGATCATTAAAAGATACCTTCCGGCGCTGTGGGAGGCTTCGCGCCGGAGCGGCGCTCCCGCCGTGCAGAACCGCGCGACCGTCGCCGGAAACATCGCCACCGCCTCGGGGGCGGCGGACCTGCCGACAATCCTGCTGCCGCTTGCGGCGCGCGTCGTCCTTGAAAGCGTTCAGGGGACGCGCGAGCTGCCGCTGGAGCGCTTCATCACCGGTTACCGCCGGACGGAGCGCCGCGCGGACGAGCTTATCGCGGAAATCGTCGTGCCCGTGCCGGCTGCCGGCGTCTATCAAAAATTTTTCAAGCGGGGCTCGCGCCGGGCGCTGACGCTTTCGCGTATCTCGCTCGGTTTTTGTCTGGAGGCTGACAGGGGCGTAATAAAATCCTTCCGCGCCGGCGCGGGCAGCATGAGCCCCGTGCCGATACGTCTGCCGCGGACGGAGGGCGCGCTCGAGGGCCGGCGGCTTGACGAAGAGCTTATAGAGAACGCCTGTTCGGTGATCGCGGCGGAACTCACGCCGCGAAAGAGCGCCGCCTGGAGAAAAAAAATGGCCGCAAACCTGTTGCGCACCTTCCTGCGCGAAGCAGCTGAGGCGGAGGCCGGAAAAGCCGGCATACCGGAGGACATCCCCCGCGAAGAACGGGAGGGGCCCAGGCGCCTGAACGGCTGATAAAAAACAACCTGTCGGAGGCCGCCGCGCGATGACGGCGGCCTCCGTATCGCCGGTCCTCAAGGCTGCGAGGCGCCGTTCAGTTATCTTTTTGAATGTCGAAAGCGCAGAAGGTGTAAATCTCCTCTTCGCCGTTTCTTATCGCCGTCACATTGATCGTCGCGGAAAATCCCGCCTTTGAAAAACAGCTTCTCATCGTACAGGTATCGCTTCCCGTCAGCCTCATCTCCTCCAGCGGGCAGTCCTTGCAGGGGAAATCCGTCTCATGCAGCACGCGGAAGCACTTTTTGCCGGGGGCGATATTGGGAAAACAGCGTCTTAACTCCTCGTTGAAATAGGCGACCTCCCAATTTGAATCCACGACGAACACCCATTGGCGCAGGCTGTTGAGGATGGTCTCCTGTATCTGAAAGTTGGCGGCGAGCATCTTCTGCGAGCGCTCTTTTAATATGTAGCTGCCGATGATGTCCGCCAGCAGGCTCAGCGTCTCGATCTCCCTGGACGTCGGGCGGCGGCCCTCGTGCTGGCAGTCGTCGAACCCCAGCACGCCGCGCCGGATTCCCTTGTCATTGAAAGCGCACTGCAGCATATTGACGACGCCCTCGCCGAGGAGCTGCTCGCGGTAGGCGGGGTCGTCCACCTCGTCAGGTGAATTCAGAAAATAGATGTCGGATTCGTCGAAATGCTTGAGGAAGAGCGGATATTCCGCAAGGGGCCGCATCGGGTAGCTGCCGATGACGGAACGGACGCCGTTTTGGCAGTACTCAAAGGTGCAGCCGACCCTGGTCCGCTTCGCGTCATATTCAAAGATATAGCCGCGGCTCATGTCGAGGTAGCGGCAGGCGACGGAAAGCGCGAGGTTTACCGCTTCCTCGAATTCGTTTATCGTGTAGAGTATCTTGAAAACGTACTCGGTGATATTCTCGCTGTAGGCCTTCTGCCCCTGAGGCTGGTCGGGAATCGTCTTCACGTTGCGGGTCTCCGCCTTCTTCAGTACGTCTTGGGGGGCGTCGATCTCCTGATAGAGCACATAACGGTCCTTTCCGCTCTGTTTGGCGTTATAGAGCGCCGTATCGGCCCTCTGATAGAGCTCGCTGAAAGTCGTGCCGTCCTGAGGAAACACCGCGATCCCGATGCTGCCCGACGAAGAGAACTTTTCGTAATTCTGCTGGAAGGCGGCGCGTATCTCCAGCGCCTTGCTGTGGATGAGCGCGGGCGAGGGGACGTCCTTCATCAGGATCATGAACTCGTCGCCGCCGATGCGCCCGACGACGTCCGTGCCGCGGAAGGTAGAACGCAGCTTGCGCGCGAGGTCTCCAAGGACCGTATCTCCGTAGAGGTGGCCGAAGGTGTCGTTCACCGTCTTGAAATTATCGATATCGCAGATAAACACCGCATGCGCCCGGTCCGGAGAAGAGAGGGCGAGGAAGTCGGCGATCAAAGACTGCGTGGTGCCCTTGTCGTACAAGCCCGTCAAGCTGTCCGTCTGCGCCTGCGCCATCAGCTCCTCCCGTTCACGGACCTGGTCGCTGACATCCTTTACGATCCCCACGACACGCGCCACGCTGCCGTTGATATCGACGATGGGAGTGCCCTGAATCCGGCACCAGATATAATCGCCGCTGAGGGTCCGCAGGCGCAACTCCGCCTGGTGCAGTCCCTCGTGGCCGGAAAGCACCGACTCAAAGAAAGCGTCGAATGAACCCCGGTCGTCGTCGTTGACGGTGTCGCGGAGATTTTTGTCGCCGAAGCGTTTTTGATAGGCGGGGGAAAAATAGACGCCGCCGTCCGCTAGGTTCCAGTCAAAGAGGCACTCGTCGGCATTCTCCGTGACGATGCGGTAGCGTTCCTCGGAGAGTGCGAGCGCGTCGGCGTTGCTCTTCGCCTCGGTGTTGTCAAGGACGACGTGGTAATATGAGTATTTCCCGCTGCGTTCTCTGACGCGGCGCCCGCGGTCCAATACCCACCTGACCGCGCCGCTGGCCGTGATGATCCGGTATTCAAGCGACAGGACGCTGCCGTCAGACATCTGTTCGGCGATCGTCTTCAAGACGCGCTCGCGGTCCTCGGGGTGCACCGTTTTCACGAAGCTGTTCTGGTAGTACTGACAGAAATCCCCCCGCCGGCAGTCGAGAATCTTCAGGTATCCGTCGCTTATATCCGCGATGGCGAGGTCGTCGCCGGGCAGGCAGCGCGACACTCCGCCGGGAATGTTGGAGGTGAGTGTCTCCAGCGATTCCCGCGCCTCATCCGTCTCCTGCATCTGGCGGCGCAGGACGAAGTAGGTGAAGCCTCCGATCATTGCGAAGAGCGCGAAAATCATCATGCCAAATAAAAACGTGATGTTTACGAAACCTCCGAAGCGCTCAAGCAGCGCATGGCCGGGGATGACGGAGATCAAATACCAGTCGTTGACGCCGAGCGGCGAGTAATTGAGATAGCGGATTTCCCCGCCGGCGTCGTACTTGAAAGCGCTGCTCTTATAATTCGCCATGTTTTTTGCCATGGTATCGCGGAGTCGGTCATACTGCGGGGCGATCTTGCCGCGGCCGTCAAAAATATTGACCGCGCCTTTGAACGCCGCATCCTTACGGCTGTCCGGCGCGAGGATCACGCTGCCCTTGCCGTCGACGACATACGACAATCCGTTGCCCCCAAAGAGCGGAGAATAGAAAATGGCGGGGAAATTCAGGCGGCTGAAGCTTGCGCACAGTACGCCGCGGACGTCGTTATAGTTGATTATCGGCGTCGCGAAGATGATCACGTCGCCGCCCGTGCGGCGCGAGGCCAAGACCTCGGAGATATTCGGCGCGCCGTTCAGCGCATTCTGGAAATACTCGCGGTCCTGAACATTCGCCGTGTGGGAATCGCTTGCGAGGGAATAACCGTTCGGCAAGGCGACCGCCAAGCTGTCGAAGGGCATGCGCGCGGCGTTTCTTCTTAAGATTCTCATGACCTGGGGGTCCTGGATATTCTCCTCGCGCGCGATCAGGTCCGCGACGCCGTTGAGGGCGGAGAGCGTATCTGAAAGCCGCTGGTTTATCTCGGAGGATGAACGTTTGGCGTAATCGTTTAAGTTGAGGATGGCGGCCCTTTCCATCGCCTCTTCCAGCGCGTGCTGATACCAGAAGAAAATAGCGGCGAGCGTAAGACAGAAAAAGACGGCGAGAAGAAGATAAGCCGTTTTGCGCCTTCTATCCAGAAACGAGATCATTTGACCATCCCTTATGCTTGATATATACGGTCGGTAAAAAATATCTTAATTAAATGCAAATTGATTGTACGCCAAAAAATGTAAAAAAACAATTGAAAAGAGCGAGGTCCGGGCAAACGCCTAAAAGTCCGACCTGCTTTTTTGCAGGAGAGGATAATGATAATTTATCGCCCGCTCGGCGGGGGCGATGAATTGGGGGTTGGCACGATAGTTACAAAAAACAATCTGCTGCCAATTAGGCGGCTTCCGCTTAGATTTTGATTTACGCCTTTAAAGCCTCCCTCACGAGGGAGGTGGGCCGGCGACGGGTTTTCGCCGGGTCGGAGGGAGTGTAGGTTTTGACCTTAAGGTTTTCGTAATTTAAAGAAGATAAAAACACCAAACCAAGGTCAAAACTCCCTCAGGCCCTGCGGGCCAGCTCCCTCGCGAAGGGAGCCCAAAACCTTTGCTAAACGCCGATTTATCTTCGGGCGAGGAAAAGATAAATTGGGGTTTAGCGTGCTAGTGACAAAAAACAATTTGCCGGTATTCCGCGATTTTGGTTTGCGCCTTTAAAGCCTCCCTCAGGGAGGCGGCCAGGGAGCCAAATCAGCGTTTTTCTGATTTGTGCGACTCGGCTGGTAGTTACATCAGAGGTGGGCCGGCGACGGGTTTTCGCCGGGTCGGAGGGAGTT
>JAEXGR010000074.1 GCA_023450745.1 Synergistota bacterium | reverse complement strand
CATCCTGGAGACCATGCCCGACATCGCCATGGAACAGTACCCCACGCTGCTGCCCTGGAGCAAAGAGCTGCCCGACTTCTGCCGGCTCAAAGAGCCAGGCGGCAGTGACGGCGGTAAGGCCGAAGAGTCCGCCGCGGAAGTGGAGGCCTAGGGGCGACTAGGTCACCGGACCTGACCGAATGGTACGGGAAGGTTATGAAAATGGATAGGTATCGGAGGTTTGACGCTTACGTATTATACAGTATTTAATAATACTTTGAGAAGGCTTGAAAAACGAAACAAGCCCCCTTGCGGGGGCTTGATAAAGCGTTCTGGTGGAGACGCGGGGAATCGAACCCCGGTCCAACAGAGGCCGATCTGGAGGGCGCTACGTGCGTAGTCTATGCTTTAAATTTCGGGGCGGAGGCTCCCACAGACAGGATACTCGTTCCCTAGCCTTTCCTGAATCTCGGACGTCAGCCGAAAAGCTCTGCCGCAATCCCAGCCGTCTTTGTGACGCTCTTTCGGGACCCAACGGCGGAAGTCTCGAAGAGCGCGCTGCTTAACTAAGCAGCGAGTGCGTAATTGTCTTCGACAATTATTGTTTTGGAGCCGGATTTACGAGGCTTCCCCATCCTCGGCACGCTCCCCCCGACCCTCCATCTGCTGTCGAAACCTGTCGTCCCCAGTAATGGATGGTGCGGTGGTGCTCAGTTTCAGTAGTCTTCGCCGCGGCCTTTGCGGCGTACCGCTCTCTCTATTTCGCGGGCGGCGTCGCGTTCGGCGGCGCTGTCGCGTTTGTCATGGAGCTGCTTGCCCTTGGCGACGGCAAGCTCTACTTTGGCCCATCTGCCCTCTTTGAGGTATATCTTTAAAGGCACGAGGGTGAAGCCCTTTTCGCGCGTCTTCTCGAGCAGCCGGCGGATTTCCGTCTTATGGACGAGCAGCTTGCGCGGGCGCAGCGGGTCTTTGTTGTAGATGGTGCCCTTTTCATAAGGCGAGATATGGACGTTGTAGAGCCACAGCTCTCCACCCTCCACCGAGGCAAAGCCGTCTTTAAGGTTGGCTCTTCCCTCCCTGATGGATTTGATCTCCGTCCCGGATAAAACGATGCCGACCTCAAAAGAATCTATGATGAAATACTCATGCCTTGCCTTTCGATTCTGGGCAACTGTCTTATCCTCGGGCACTTTTCTCACCTCGGCACGCATTATACCTGTTTGAACAAATTTAGTCAAATCGTAATTCTACCTAGCGCGGCTGGCTGTCTGCTCCGCAAAATCAGCGGCGCTGACTTTGTGAACGGATTATGATACTCTAATACCGTTACGACAGCTACATCCCGGGCGAAGGAGATTTTTTATGTGTGAGAGCGCGGATAGGATAATAGGCAAGGTGGCGGCGGCGTTCCGCGGCGTGCGAGGGATAGATTCCGTCGTGCTCGGCGGCTCGCGCGCCACCGCCACGGCGGGCGAAGGTTCCGATATCGACATCGGCATATACTATGACGCGGCTTCTTTTGATCTGGAGGATTTCCGCAAGCGCGCCGCGCTCATTGACGACGAGGGCAGGCGAGAGGCCGTGACCGCTCCCGGCGAGTGGGGGCCGTGGATAAACGGCGGCGGCTGGCTCACCGTGGAGGGCATGCCGGTAGACATTCTCTTCCGCGACATCGCGAAGGTCCATGAGGTCATCGGACGGTGCCTTGCGGGTGAGGTCACAGTAGATTACCAGTGCGGCCACCCTTTCGGCTTCGTCAATTCGATTTACGCAGGCGAGGTGTCCCTTTGCCGCGAGCTAATCGGCACCAACGGCCGCCTGCAAGAGGAAAAAGCCCGCCTTATCCCCTTTCCCGAGAAGTATCGCCGCGCCGTGATGGACAAATTTTTGTGGGAGTGCCGGTTTTCGCTCATGTGCGGCAGAAAGTCCATCGGCAAAGGCGACGTCGTCTACGCCTCCGGCTCGCTTTTTCGCTGCGCCGTCGCGCTGATACAGGTTCTTTACGCATTCAACCGCATGTATATGCTCAACGAAAAAGGAGCCCTCGCGCGGCTCGTAAAAGAGAAAAATATTTACCTGCCGGATGATTTCGCCGCCGACATCACCGCCTCGTTATCCTGCCTGCGCGGCGAAAGTATCGCAGAGAACTTCGGAAAAACCGAAAAGCAATATCTGAAAATATCAGAAAGAGTCTCGCAAGAATAGAGGCAACGAGGACGCCCCCGCGAAAACAGGCGCGCCCCATCCATAGCAAAAATCAGTGCCGCTCCGCGGCCCGCCGCAGCTCCGCAAGGCGTTCCGCCGGGCATTCGGGATAGTCTCTCAGCGGAAAGTCGATTCCCAGCGCCTCGTACTTCGCGGCGCATAGTTTTCTGAAGGGCAGCAGTTCGAGCCTTTCCAGATTGGCGAACCGCCGGGCCATCGCTCCGAGGCGCGCCGCGTCTTCTACGCCGTCGTTTATTCCCGGTATGATCACCTGCCGCAGCCACAGCGGTTTTCTCATCTCCGCCGCCAGCGCGAGAAATTCCATCACCGGCGCGAGCGAACCGCCGCAGTATCTCGCGTAATCCTCTTCCGTGGTGAATTTCATATCGCAGATCACGAGATCGGCGTATCGCAGCACCGCCGCCGCGCCGCGCGCGCCGCAGATTCCCGAGGTATCAAGCGCCGTGTGGAAGCCGCGTTCCTGGAGCGCGCGCAAAAGCGCCGCCGCGAAGTCCGGCTGCGCCAGCGGTTCGCCGCCGGAGAGGGTGACGCCCCCTTTTTTGATTATATAGGGGCGCAGCCGTTCGGTTCTGCGTACAAGCTCATCCACGGAGACCTCCGCGCCGCCGTCCGCCGCCCAGGTTTCGGGATTATGGCAATAGGCGCAGCGCAGCGGACAGCCCTGCGCGAAGATTACGCAGCGCACACCCGGCCCGTCCACCGCCCCTAAGCTCTGAAAGCCGCTTATGCGCCCCTTCACGCTACATCCCGCTGTGGAAAGTACGCGAGATCACTTCCCGCTGCTGCGCGCGGGACAGTTTGTGGAAGTTCACCGCGTAGCCGGAGACGCGTATCGTGAGATTCGGATATTTCTCGGGACATTCCATCGCCTCTTGCAGGGTCTCGCGGTTCAGCACGTTGACGTTGAGATGGTGCGCCCCCTGCGCGAAATAACCGTCAAGGATGGCGACCATATTATCCAGGCGCTCGCCGTCGCTGTGCCCCAGGGCCTCGGGAACGATGGAGAAGGTGTTGGAGATGCCGTCGCGGCAGGCGGCGTAGGAGAGCTTGGCGACCGAATTGAGCGAGGCAAGCGCCCCGTTCCGGTCTCGGTTGTGCATTGGATTCGCCCCCGGCGCGAAGGGTTCTCCCGCCTTGCGTCCGTCAGGCGTGGAACCGGTCTTTTTTCCGTAGACGACATTCGAGGTTATCGTCAGTATCGAGAGGGTGTGTTCCGCGCCGCGGTAGGTGGGATTCTTTTTCAGCTCGTTATAAAAGAGCTCTATCTGCTCGCGCGCAATATCGTCCACCCGATCGTCGTCGTTGCCGAAGGCCGGATAATCGCCCTCGGTGACGAAGTCGGTGATCAGCCCCGACTCACCGCGCACGGGCCGCACCTTCGCGTATTTTATCGCCGAAAGCGAGTCGGCGAGCACCGACAGCCCCGCCGCGCCAAAGGCCATGTAGCGGTGGACGCCGGTGTCGTGCAGCGCCATCTGCGTCTTCTCATAGGCGTATTTATCGTGCATATAGTGGATCATGTTCATTGCCGAAACATACGTCTTCGCAAGCCACGGACGATAGAAATCCATCAGCGCCAGCACTTTGCCGTATTCCAGCGTGTCGCCCTCATAGGGAGCGCGGCGCGGCCCCACCTGAACGCCGCTCTTTTCGTCGCGCCCGCCGTTGAGGCTCATCAGCAACAGCTTCACAAGATTGGCGCGCGCGCCGAAGAACTGCATCTCTTTACCGACACGCATCGCGGAAACGCAGCAGGCGATCGCGTAATCGTCTCCGTAGAGCGGACGCATCAAGTCGTCGTTCTCATACTGAATCGCATCCGTATCGCAGGAGACCTTCGCCGCGAAAAGTTTGAAAGGCTCTGGCAGCGCCCCGGCCCAGAGCACCGTGAGATTCGGCTCCGCGGAGGGGCCGAGATTATAGAGCGTGTTGAGCATCCGGTAGGCGGTCTTTGTCACCAGCGTGCGCCCATCCTCGCCCATGCCGCCCAGGGCTTCCGTAATCCACATCGGGTCACCCGCGAAGAGCTCGTTATACTCCGGCGTGCGCAGGTGGCGCGCCATGCGCAGCTTCATCACGAAATCGTCGACGATCTCCTGCGCGCCGCTCTCGTCAAGCAGCCCGCCTGCAATATCGCGTTCAAAATATATGTCAAGGAAGGTGGATACTCTGCCGATGGACATTGCCGCGCCGTTCTGCTCTTTGATCGCGCCGAGGTAGGCGAAATAAAGCCACTGCACCGCCTCGCGCGCGTTCGCGGCGGGGCGCGAAATGTCATAACCGTAGAGCGCGGCCATCTCCTTGAGTTTGCCGAGAAAATTTATCTGCTGATAGAGCTCTTCCAACAGCCGTATGTCGTCTTGCAGCATCGCCCCCGCGGCGGCGGCGCGCGCCTTGTCTTTTTGTTTTTCTTCGATAAGACAGTCTACCCCGTAAAGCGCGGCGCGGCGGTAATCGCCGATGATGCGCCCGCGCCCGTAAGAATCCGGCAGTCCCGTAATGATGCCGCAGTGGCGCGCCGTTTTAATCTCGTCGGAATAGACGCGAAAGACACCGTCGTTATGCGTCGTGCGGTATTGAAACTCCCTCTCCACCTTGTCTGAGAGCGCGTAACCGTAGGCCTCGCAGGCTTTGCGCGTCATCGCGATGCCGCCGAAGGGGTTGACGCCGCGCCGCAGAGGCCTGTCTGTCTGGAGCCCGACAATGATCTCCCGTTCTTTATCAAGATATCCGGCGCGGTAATTGGTGAGCGAGGTCACCGTCTGCGCGTCGATATCAAGCACGCCGCCAAACTCACGCTCAAGATCGCAAAGGCGCTCAAGCCTCTTCATAAGAGCGCCGGTACGCTCCGTCGGCCCGCAAAGAAAATCCGCGGCCCCCTCGTAAGGCCTGTAATTCGACTGAATAAAATCCCTGACGTCTATTCGCTCCTGCCACTTACCCTCTTTAAAACCCCGCCATTCCTCTCGCATCATACCAGCCTCCTGTTAAAAATAAACATTCCCCGCGCGCCCTTTCCTGTGACAAAGCACAAAAAAGGGCAGCTCCTGAGGAATGCTGCCCAGACGGTCGGCTCATTATCGCCGCGGCTCCACTGTGGTGCTCCACAATTACCCGTCAGAAACCGCGGCTCTTTCTATATAACATAGACATTATAGCTTTAAATTCTATTTTTGTTAACCTTATTATCGACATATAATCTATTTTTGCAAAAATCAAAAACATCTAAAAAGGCCCTTCTATGCGGTTTGGCGCGAGACGGCCCGGCCCCGGCCCCGCGATCTCAATATTTCGCCCCGGCGCCCACACGCGGCGGAGAGCCCCTCCGCTACGTGTTTTTACCGGTATTCATCACACCTTTTTCGCTTGCGGGACGGGGCGCGGGCTCTAAAATGGACTTGGCAGACGATCTTGTCATCTTATTTTGCGTCGCGCACCAAAAGCGCGGCGGCGGAGGCGGTTATATATGAAAGTTGTGATCATTGGAGGCGTGGCTGGCGGCGCGACCGCCGCGGCGCGCATCGGCAAACTCTCTAAAGAGGCGCGGGTGGTGATGTTTGAGAAGGGCCCCTTCATCTCGCTGGCCACCTGAGGGCTTCCCTATTTCATCGGTGATGAAATAACGGACGCATCTTCGCTGACTCCCTTCACCCCGGAAGAGTTCAAAGAAAAATACGGCGCTGACGCGCGGGTGAACAGCCGTGTAACCGCGATCGACAGAGGCAAGAAAACGGTGACGGTCGAGGCGGGGGGCAGGCGTTATACGGAAAGCTACGACAAGCTGCTGATCGCCACCGGCGCGGAGCCCTACCGCGCGCCCTTCCCCGGCGCGGCGCTGCCGGGAGTCTTCACGCTGAGAAGCCTCGGAGACGCGCAGGCGATCAAACAGTGGATAAAGACGCGCGGCGTAAAACACGCCATCGTCATCGGCGGCGGTTATATCGGCGTCGAATGCGCGGAAAACCTCAGCAAACGGGGCGTCTCCGCCTTTATCGTCGAGATGGGAACCAGGCTGATGACGCCCTTCGACCGCGAGGTGGCGGAGCGCATAGAACGGTGCCTTGAGAAAAACGGCGTCGGCGTGCAGACCGGCTGTCAGGTGAAACAGATTGACGACACGGACGGCCTCGCCGTCCAGCTATGTCCCGGCAGGAAGAAAGCCGACATGGTGATTCTTGCCGCGGGCGTGCGCCCAGACACCGGGCTCGCGCAGGCGGCGGGGCTGGCGATGAACAAAAAGGGCTCGCTGATCACCGACGACCGCATGCGCACCTCGGACCCCGACATCTACGCCGTGGGCGACGCGGTGCAGGTGACGAACTTTGTCACGCGGGAGCCTGACTTCGTCCCCCTCGCGGGGCCCGCGAGCAGGCAGGGCCGCGTGGCGGCGGAAAACATCATGGGCGGCGACAGCCGTTACGACGGCGCGCAGGACAGCGGGATCGTCAAAGTATTCGGCATGACGGCGGCCTGCACCGGCATCAACGAGGAAAAGGCGCGCCGCCACAACATCGACTGCGGCAGCGTTCGCCTGGAATATCCCTCGCACGCGGGCTACTATCCCGGCGCGGAGGACATCTTCATGAAAGCGGTCTTTGAAAGAGGTACGGGGCGGATACTCGGCGCTCAGCTCACCGGCGGCCAAGGAGTCGATAAACGCTGCGACGTGATGGCAACGGCGATTCGCATGGGCGCGACGGCCCGCGACCTTACGCGCGTCGAGCTCTGCTACGCCCCGCCATTCGGCACGCCGAAGGATATCGTCAACGTCGCCGGCGACCTGATAGAGAGGGAACTCGGCAAAGGTTAAGCAAGACGAAGCCGGCGGAAATGCCTAAGCATTCCGCCGGCTCTATCAACTATAGGTTAATCAGGGACGGCGTCCTGTATCGCGGGCGGACCGGTCTTCCGCCTCAGGTCCGTCCTTCATCAGCTCTTTAAACGACGCGGCAAGCCCCGCGAGCCCCTGTATCTCCGAGGGGATGATGATCTTCGTCGCCTTGCCGTCGGCGGCCTTGCCAAAAGCTTCGAGGCTTTTGAGCGCGACGATCTCCTTCGTCGGCGCAGCCTCGTTGAGCATCCTGATACTGTCGGCGACCGCGCTCTGCACCACGCGGATAGCCTCCGCCTCGCCCGCCGCCTCGCGGATTTTCTGCTCCTTCACGGCATCGGCGCGCAGGATGGCGGACTCCTTCTCACCCTCCGCGATGAGAATTTTGCTCTGTTTTTCACCCTCGGCGAGCAGTATCGATTCGCGCTTTTCCCGTTCGGCTTTCATCTGGCGCTCCATCGCCGCCATGATCTCCTGCGGCGGAACGATATTCTTGACTTCAACGCGGTTGACCTTGATGCCCCACTTGTCGGTGGCCTTGTCGAGAGTCTCCGTAATGCTCGAATTAATATGGTCCCGCGAAGTCAGCGTATGGTCCAGTTCCATCGAGCCGATGATGTTTCTCAGCGTCGTCGCGGTGAGATTCTCAATGGCGGCGAGCGGGTGCTCCACGCCATAGGTGAGCATCTTGGCGTCCGTCACCTGGAAAAAGACGACGGTGTCTATCTGCATCGTAACGTTATCCTTGGTGATCACAGATTGCGGCATGAAATCCACAACCTGCTCCTTCACGGAAACCTTGTTCGCGATCCTGTCGATGAAGGGAAGCTTGACGTGCAGCCCCGGCCCCCAGGTCGAGAAGTACGTTCCCAAACGCTCCAGGACGTAGACGCTTCCCTGCGGCACGATGCGCACGTTCGCGGCGACGACCATCACCAATATCAGTACAATAAAAGTCAGCAGCATTGTCGACAGCATTTTATCTTTCCTCCCGTATACCGGATATTTTTTCCACCATCAGCGTCACCCCGCGCAATTCCCTCACGATGACGACCGTTCCCTTTTCAAGACCCGCTCCGTCCAGCGTGCGGGCCTCCCATTCAAGGCCGCCCGCCAGAACGCGCCCCTTTTCGAGGATATTGTCTACCGGCGATACCACGACCCCCTTCTGGCCGATCACCGAGTCGGCGTTCGTCGCCGTCTTTTCGACGCGCAGGATGTTTTTCAAAAACGGCCGCGTGAAGATCATCGCCGCGACGCTTGCCGCGATAAAAACGACGATCTGGTAATTAAAGGACACGTCAAAGGCGGCGGGCAGCATCGCGCCCAGCGCGCCGAGCGAAAACCAAATCGAGACAAGGCCCACCGTCGCCGCCTCAAGCACCCCGGCCGCGATCGCCACGATGAGCCAGAAAATCACCGGATTCGCCGTTATCAGATCCGCCAGTCCTTCCATTCTATCTCCTCCTCTAAAAGCAGCGTCTGTTTAAATGGCATTATATCTCCATTTCACCTCTATCCAGACTAGCATAACATACGATTAGCGTTCTTGGAAACATTTTAATTAAAACTGCCGCACCCTCTATTAGGGAAAACAGGCCATAACCTCAGCCAGCGTGGGAATCGCGGGCGCGGCTCCCGGCCTGGCGACCGCGATCGCCGCCGCCTTGGCGGCGTGCGCCATCGCCTCGCGCGCCGAGAGTCCGCGGAGGCGGCCGCCGATGAAAAACCCGGTGAACGTATCTCCCGCGGCGGTCGTGTCGACCGCTTCCGCCGGATAAGCGCGCTGATGGAAGCCCTCGCCGCCGCCGTTGTAAACGGAGCCCCTTTCGCCCACGGTCAGAACGATCTCCGCCCGCGGAAATTTCTCCCGCACCGACCGCGCAAGCGCCTCCGCCGGATAGTCCTCCGACAGGCCCAGAAGCTGCGACGCCTCCACTTCATTCAACATAAAACAATCAACATCTTCGAGAGGAAAGTTCAAAACGGCCTCCTCCATCGGGGAAGGGTTCAGGACGACCCGCATTCCCCTTGCGTGCGCCTGTTCAATGATATAGGGAAGCTCGTTTATCTCATTTTGCAGCAAAAGCCAGTCTCCCCTTTGAAAACCGCTCAAGACTTCGTCCGCCTGCGCCCTGGTGACGGCCCGGTTGGCGCCGCCGTACAGGATGATGCAGTTATCCCCCTCGCTGTCATTCTGGATGACCGCGTTTCCCGTCCGCTCCTCATGCAGGACACGGACATATCTTGTATCCACGCCGGCCGCGTTCAGCTCTTTCAACAGAAAAACGCCGTCCTCGCCGACACAGCCGGCCATATAGGCCGCCGCTCCCGCCTTTGACAGGGCGATTGCCTGGTTCAGCCCTTTTCCGCCGCTGAAGATGTGAAGCGAATCGGCGGATAAGGTCTCGCCCTTTCTTACAAAATGCTTTACCTTGTAGGTATAATCAATATTCAGAGAGCCAAAACATAATACCTTCATCCCGTTTCCCTCCACATGACGACAATTGCCCGGCGGCCGCGGCGCGGCCTGTATTTAATGTAGCACGGCGGCGCCGCCCGGTCAAAATATCTGGACGGCGCGGCAAAGGGGCGCGTTCTCGTCAAAAAACAGGCCGTAATCCCCACATATTCTGCCGTCATAAAAATTTTCCCATACCGCGCCCCTCATACATGTCATTTGCCTCGCTTCTCATATAAAATAAAGACAAAAGAACGGAGGCAGAACATGAGACTCTTCATCGCAGAAAAAGCATCCTTGGCAAAGGCTATTGCCGAGGCTCATCCGGGTAAGATAAAATCACGCGACAGATTGTCGGTCACGATGGATAACGGGGATGTTATCTGCTGGTCGGCCGGACACATTTTAACCATGCAGACGCCGGATATGATCGACGCCGAATACAAAAAATGGCGCGTCGCGCCGCTGCCGATAATCCCGCGGGAATGGCCGAAGTTTCCGGACCAGGAGAAAAAAGATCTGCTGGCAAATATCGGCAGACTGCTCAAAGAAGCCGAAACCGTCGTCCACGCCGGCGACGCCGACAGAGAGGGCCAGCTGCTCGTAGACGAAATACTCCATTATTTCAAATTCAAGGGTGAGGTAAAGCGTCTGCTCATCACCGACCTTAACGCCTCCGCGATCCGAAAGGCAATGGGCGAGATGCGCCCTAACCTTGATTACCAAAGCCTTTCGAGTTCGGCGGAGTCGCGCCACCGGGCCGACTGGCTCTTCGGCTTCAACCTTACGAGACTGTTCACCTGCACCACCGAAAGAAACAGGGGGGAAATCGTATCGGTCGGCAGGGTTCAGACCCCCACGCTCGCGCTCGTGGTAAACCGCGACCTGTTGATAGAAAATTTCATCTCCAAGCCGTACTACGACGTCAAGGCGCGCAGCGTCGTCAAGAACGGGGAATTTATCGCCTCGTGGAGACCGCAGGAAGGCCAGGAAGGGCTCGATGAAGAGGGGCGCCTCATCGACAGAGGCGTCGCCGTCCGGCTCGAAAAAAAGCTCGCCGGCAAAATAGGACGCGTCTCTGGCTTCGAGAAAAAGAGGGCGCTGGCCAACCCCCCGCTGCCGCATTCCCTGCCCACGCTGCAAAGCGAGGCGGCGAAAAAATTTGACATCTCGCCCGCCGACACCCTGAAGATCGCGCAGCGTCTTTATGAGTTGAAATACACCACCTACCCGCGCTCCGACTGCTCATATCTCCCCGAATCCCTCTACGAAAAAAGAGCGCTCGTCCTTGACGTCATCAAGCGCGCCAACCCCGAATACGAGGCCTATCCCTTCGATACAGACATCAAGGCAGCGGCATGGGATACGGAGAAGATCGCGGAACATTTCGCGATCATTCCCACGGGGGAAATGCCGCAAAATTTAAACGAAGAGGAGCGTATCATCTTCGGCCTCGTGTCGCGGCGCTACGCCGCCCTCTTCCTTCCCGCGCAGGAGTTCGCGGCCGTCTCGATTGAATACGATATCGAAGGGGAATTTTTCAAAGCCGCAAGCCGCCAGTGTATAAAAGAGGGCTGGCACCTGCTGTACGCCAAGGACAAGGATACGGATGACGGCGAACGTGAGCCGGAGGCAAAAATCCCCGACGCTGAAATCGGCGAGCCGGTGGGCGTCAGGGAACTTGCGATCTCGGAAAAAAAGACCGCGCCGCCCAAACGCTTTACGGAATCGACGCTGCTTGACGCGATGAACCACATCCACCTTTACGTCGAAGACCCAGGCATAAAGAAAATCCTCAAAGAGACTTCCGGCATCGGGACGGCCGCCACCCAGGCAAAGATCATCGAGACGCTTCAGCAGCGCCAGTTTATCGTCAAAGACAAAAAGGCGCTTGTCTCGACGCCGAAGGGACGCAAGCTCATCGAGGAGGTCGACGACATGCTGCGCAGGCCCGACATGACGGCGCTTTGGGAGGCGGCCCTGCGCGACATCCAGGAGGGGCGGAGAGATCCGGATTTATTCATTGGTGAAATCGCCGATACCGTAAGAGAAATAACCGCGCAGCGCAAAAAAACCGCCCGGGAATACTTCCCCGCCAGGCCGCAGGAGGCAGAGCCGCAGGGGGCCAAGTGCCCCGGATGCCAGGGAAACCGAATGCTGCTGCGCGTCGGCAGAGATAAAAAAAACAAATTCTGGGCCTGCAGCGACTGCGGCCTGATTCTTTCCAACGAGCGGGGCAAACCGCAAAAAACGGCGGCATGTCCCCTCTGCGGCCATCTATGCGTGCGCATAAAGGGCAAACGCGGCTTCTTCTGGCTCTGCCGGAACCAAGAATGCAAAAAGACCTTCGAAGACAACCGGGGGAAGCTGACCGCGCCGAAGCCATAAGGCCCGCGCAGGGACAGAAAGCGCCGGACTTTCCGCCGCGCCCGCTTCAGAATAGAACCTGGCCGCCGGCTGCCGGCGGCCAGGTCTATGCTATTATGACCGCATAGAATTTCAAAATTACAATTCCATTTCAAGCAGAGCCATACCGAGCGACTTTCCATGCCGGTCTATCGACAGGCTTCTGGTGACCAGAAAAACCAGCCAATGAGAAAACCGCTTCTAAGCGTCCAACGGAGACGTCAGGCAATATACAAGAAAGGGCGTCGACGCCTTTTCACCGGGGAAGGAAATGATTATAGATATTGCCCTGCGCCCACCCCATATCCGGCAAAAATCGCGCGTGAGCTCCTTCTCTATACCAAATATCTCGCAATGCACCTTTTTCAGGCCGTTCAGGCAGCATTCCGTATTACAGAAAAATCCCGTCCTTAACCCCACATAAACCGCCTGCGCGCTATATTACGAACAATTCCTTACGCGATGGCATTAGTAAGGCAAAAAATGGCATTGCCATTAAGGCTTGAAGCGTCAATTTTAAGATTGCGGACGCAAGATGTCTACCGTAAAATTATCATCATAAAATCAAAGCTGTAAAGGGGTGTTTTGTAAGATGTCGCGTTTTTCTAACGAAAAGCTCTTATTGCGGGGAAAGAGGGGGCTTGCGGCTATCGCCGTGGCCATACTGCTTTTAGCCCTGGTCACCGCCGGCGTCTCGGCCACCGCAAGCTTCACCGATATGCCGGAGACACTTAAGGTTGACCCCCTGAATGGCGCCTGGAAGTCGCGGGTTCTGCCGCAGCAGCGGTTATTGGTTTCGTTCCGCGACAAAGATTATAACATTGGAGCCTTCGTCGCCTCCGAGGCAAATGGCGACAAAGTGAACGCGGTGAAGGGTTACGAACATACGAGGTTCAGTTATGAATATGGCGCGGGCGGCGGCAGCAACTACATCTTTGCCTCCGCAGTCGCCGAGGGCGTCATACCGCAGAGGACGGTGACGCTCTCCGAGGACTTTTACGGCGTGAAAACATTTGAGGGCGTACCGCAAAACGTGCTCGTCACCTCATACCTGACGCGCCACGACGTCGATAAGAACTGCATCTGGCTCGACATGTGGGCAATGGACGGCGATAACCAAAAGAAGTCGCTAGGGCTATATCAACTGCCGGCGGAATATGTTCCCGCGTATCGTTTCAAATACAACGCGGACGGTTCGTGGATAGACGCGCCGGCGCTCGACCAGAACACCGCGCACGACTTAGTTGCTTCGGACTGGAACGGCGACGGTTATTCGGACTATGTCCTTACATACGTAAAAGACAACGGCAAAACGCTGGTAAAAATGCTGCTCATCGACGGCAAATCCCTTTATGAGCGGATGAAAAACGGCAGCGGCGAAGTCGTCATGACCCATGTCAACGGCAACGACGACGTCAGCAGCATCCTCGTCACCGGCAGCTGCGTCGTTGGCGGCCTTTCGGGAGTAATACCCGCAAACAGCATCCGTATGACCAAGGGCGACTTCGACGGCGACGGACGCGACGAAATCGCCCTCTACTACACGCTCATCCACGGCAGCGGCGCCAATGAAAGCCGCGCAAACCAGCTTGAGATCTACCGCGTAGAGTATTCCCCCGAAGGCGGCTATCGCGGGCGGGGCGTATATAATACGCTGAACATGGCCGACGGCAGCAGCTTCCTTCAGCATAACAGCGTCGGGCTCGCCGCCGGAGACATAAACAACGACGGCGTTGACGAGCTGGTCTACATCCACACCGATTCCGAGAGCGTCAGCAGCAAAGGGGCCAACGTCTACATGAGCGTCTGCTCGCTGAACGGCGATTCTCTCGTCCGCCACGTCGACCGCGGCTCTCTCGGGATGCAGACCTTCGCCATCACCTCCACGACCGCGTGGAGTTCGGTGCCGCCAATCGAGGTGAAGATCGCCGACTTCGACGGCGACGGATTTAAAGAGCTTATCTGGGGCACCGGCGCCGCCGACGAGGGCAATCACCTCAAGCTATGGGTGCACGACTGGGAGCTCTCCGCGGCGGGAGACAATATCACAAATACCGGAACTAAATACGAGTACGACACAACCAACGGCACATGGTGGTTCAATCAGTTTTACAAGCACCACAGCATCACGACGGGCATCTTCAAAAGCCCCGCCGGAGGAGGGCCGGTACGTCATCAAATCGGCGTGGCTCACATGGGCAACAACAGCAGCGGCGTTGCCGGTACGGCAAACCTCGATTTTGCCATCCTCTCCTGGTCAAAGGCGGAGGGACTTAGCGTAGAGGGCAGCTATACCTATATGGGCGTGATGATGGACGGCAATATGGGGGGCAGCGTCGCCGCCGTCGACCTCTACGGCGAGAGCCTCGTACTGGGCAGCCCCAGCGTATTTAAGGTGGAGGACAATATAGAGCTCATGCAGGTGACGCAGGCGCCGCCCAAACATTGGGACGCCGTGTCGGCGGCGGGCAGCGAGCTCGAAGCGCTCGCCGGCGAGGACGGCAACGTTACGGTTGACGCCTTCGCCGTCTTTGACACAGACGAATACTACACGGGGATGGAGCTGAATAAGAGCTACGGCTCCGTAAGCTCCAAAACCACCGTCTCTGAGGGCAGCTTCGGCGTGGATGGCTCCTACGCGCTGGAAAGCAGGAAAAAACTGCTTGATAAAATCTTCTTCAACAACAAAGATGACGACGACCCCATCCTGGACGTAGGTTTGGGCTACGCGCGGGAATGGGTGCATAACAACACCGAAAACTATGCCTCGCAATTGGCTTACAACTTCAGCTACAGGGCAAATCGCGACGACCAGCTTTACTATAAGGCCAGCAACTACAACATTTGCCGCTATCCGATATTGCTGCCGGAGTCGAAGCGCTATTCCGTAACTTCGGACGACAATACGGGGGAGATGGTCTCTTTCCAGAACTACGTGCAGTTCGTAGTGCCGACGACGAGCAGCTCGACCTTCACGCCGACGCCGGGGCGCAACATTTCCTGGTATGAACCGCTGCACGACAACTATAATCTCTTTACTTACCCCAAGCGGCTCGCCGATATCAAGGGCTATCCCCAGGGTGCCGGCAAGAAAAAAGAGATTTACCCATACGATCCGTGGGCGGATATTAACGGCAAAGAATTCGTCTCCGGCACGAACAACGTCATCGGCAACCTCGACGCCAGCTCCTTCGTGATGACTGCCAGCACCTCAAGCGGCAGCGAGGATTATGACTCCATCCGCAACACGCTCGCGGGACACATCTATTTCCATCCGACATTTGGCAAAGACGACCGGCAGCACCTTGCCATCGACGTGAATTCCGACAACTCGTGGGGCACCGACAGCACCAATACCACCGACGCCTCAAAGATGCTCAGCGTGACGATGGGGTGGCCGGGCGCGGCAAACTACACGATGTACACGGAAGACTGGAACGCGCAGGATATGCAGTTTACCTCCGACATCGCCTACTTTACGCAGGATGACGGCGCGCTCTGCGTCGGCTACGCCGTGCCCTCGCTGAGGCGGAGCAACAGCAAAATATGGGGCACGCCAAGCCCCTACAACACACATCCCGACCCCGGACTGCTTCTGCCCTTCCGCTGGGGCAACGACATCAAAAACAACCAAGTTGGCGAAGGCATCGAAAGCATGCTCTACTATTTGACCAAGAACAGCGACCGTTTTACCTCGCATCAAATGCGCGGCGCCGACTTTACAAAATCAGCGGGCGGCGGCACGGCGGTCTACGGCGACTACACCGGGCTCTCAACCAAGCTGCTGGAAATCGGCGAGCGCTACACTCTCTCGCTGAGAGTCGTCAATTATAGCTTCATCGACACGAAGAGCGTCAAGGTAAAGCTATACTACCAGCAGTGGAAGGACGGCGACAAAAACTATCCGCTAGAGGACCCCGCAGCCGCTTCCGGCGATTGCACGCTGCTGAGTGAGACGACGCTGCCCAAAATCTTCGGACGCTCGGATAAAGTCATCCCCGAAGACAACTGGGGCGAGGCCAAGTTTGAGTTTACAGCCCCGGATAGGCAGGGGTTAGGCTGGCTCCACGCCGTCGTCGAGTATGACGGGCAGGAGCTGAGCCGCGATAACAACCACGGCTGGGTTCTGATCGGCGCGTACGACCCGAGCGCCTTCAACCTTTACGCGAGCGGCGCGCAATCCGCCAAATTGCAGAGGACCGGCGTACAGCTGGCCGCCGCGGAGCGCCCCGATATTAAAATTACGGAGGTCAAGGTTTACGAAATAAAGCGCGACGCCAACGGCAACGAGAGTTACGAGGAGACGACGATTGACGAAAAATCGCGCGGCAAAAAACTGCGGGTTGACGCCACCGTGGAATTCAATGGCGGAAACATCTTAAAAGGCGGGGAAAAACGGGAGATATCCTACCTGCCGGCACTCCGCTGCGCCCTCTTTGCCGGAAAGCGCGGCGACAAGCAAGCGATCCTTGGCGCCTCCGAACTGCCGGTAATAAAAGCGGGCGACAGCCATACCTTCAGTTTCGTCTACGACCCCGAAACCTGTAATAATGCCAACGGCGTCGCCGTAAGAGCCTTCTCGCCATTCCTCTTCACCGCGGAGCAGAGTGATCCGCAGAGTCAATCACACATGCTGTGGGACTCGCTGGACGGCGGCTCTTCCTCCGGCGGCTGCAACGCAGGAGCCGCCGCGCTGACGCTTTTACTGCTGCTGCCGCTGTTGTTAAAAAAACAACGCTAGAACAGCCCCGCAAACAACGGTGAGGCGTAAACGCCTCACCGTTGTTTTATTGTCTGGCTCTCAATACAGGCATCCATTGACACAACGCGCGGCGGCCGCATTCTTGATTGAGCTTCTATCTTTTTCTTCTATCGTTGCCAATCCGGGTATAATACCGCTCTTTTTCCTGATACATCTTCCCTTCCGCCTCCAGGATCATCTGCTGAAGCTGTTGTCCGCTCTCCCCGAAAGAACAGCCGACTGATATATGATACTGTTGCGCGTCAAGCTGCGACTTTAAATATTGCAGCTTTTCAAAAATTGCGGAAGCTTCCATTTCTATACAAAAAACGACGAATTCATCGCCGCCAATACGATAAGAATATTCGCGGCCAAACAGTTCTTTTAGTAAAACGCCTAGAAATTTCAGCATCGCATCGCCGGAATTGTGCCCTTCTAAATTATTCAGTTCGTGCAGCCCATTGGCGTCAATGTAAATACAGCACAGCTTATTCTCCATAAATTTTTCATATCCGCTCAGTTCGCTTTGATAAGCGTTGCGGTTTTTCAAGCCGGTCAAAGCGTCATTCGTTCCCAGATGATGAAGCTGGCGGTGGGAGTTCATATTATTAATCGACATCAGGAAACTGTTCGCTACCATCTCTAATGTATCCTTGTCGTCGTCTAAGCGGCCGATATTGACCGCATTCAAAGCCCCGATTATATGTTGATTGGAGTCTGCCACCGGTACAGACATGAAAGAATTTACCTCGCATCCAAATAGCGCGGACATCTTCCATCCCTCGCCAAGCTTTTCCTTGTCCGTCCTATTAAGCAAAATGCGCTTTCCACTGATCATTGCGTCATACATTTCCGGAATATCCGTCTGAATATTTTTCCCCATTAACAGATTCTTCAATTTCTGCGTTACCTCTGGCCAGCAATAGAGTGTTTTTACAACATTTTTATCGAGGACGATAAAAACTATCTGTTCTGCGGAGATAACCTCGGCGGTGCGCCTGAGCGCCTCCGTAATAAGCTGCGGATTCCGGTAGGCGTCAAAGAGAGTCTTTTGAACCTCAAGCATTTCCATGCTGGCCTCAAGTTTGTTCTGCTGCTGTCTGTTTTTGATATACATCTGACGAAAAAGCATTGCAAAATATGTCATGCAACATACAATCTGCCCCACGTAGAGAATGAAAAGAATTTTTCTGATATGGGCGGTGACCGCGAAAACAACCTCTTCCGACAAGGTAATCTGAAAAGAAAGATTATGGATTCCTACCGGCTGATAGCAGGAGTAGAAATCTTTTCCTGTTGTCTGCGATTCAAATACCAGATATCCGGCCCTGCCGTCAACCACGTCTTGCTTCATCTGTGCGAAACTGCGGCCTTTTTTACTCTTGCGTTTCAGCAGATTGGCGTCATACATATTGCCAAGCGTATCATGCCATGTATCCATAAGGAAATTCCCGGTATCCCCATCTACCAGATACATGTAAGCCTCGCCTTCAAAAGCGTGCAATTCAAGCAATTCAGGCAGGTCTTTTAGTTTAATATACCCGTAAAGAAATCCGATGATATCCTCCGCTTTTTTTATGGGAAATCTGTAGGCCACGTACTTTTTACCCGCGGTATCTTCAAAGACGTCCGACAGGCAATAGGTTTTTCCTAATTCTGCTTTATAGTCCAGCGCCTCGGCTAAATGCACATATTTTTCATTTGCGTAAATCATTTGATTATTAGGCAATAGAACAGAAAATAAAGAAATCAATTTTCCGGGCGGCAAGGAAGTTAAATATTTTTGACAGGTCTCATCACTCAAGGCGGTATGGTCAGCCAGCATATTTGCGATGATACGCATCTGTTTTTCTTCACATTCCAGCGTAATCCGTATATCCGTAGCAACCTGCTCCACAGTATTGGTTAAGGTCTGAAAACAAGAGTCACTGGTAACCCTATTGATAAACAGAATCGCCGCCAAAGAGATAAGCATCATAGCGATACAGAATATCAATGTTGATAACAGATTATTATTGACGATACCTAACTTTTTCATCACGATAACCTTGTAAAAACATTTTGCCTTTCGGCATCGTCTATTATTTTAAATGAATCCTTTTTGAATTTCAATATATAGTCCGCAACATCGAAAAGATACAACCATTCCGGGCCACCGCCCTCCTGGGCCTCTTCGCCGCTGAGCTTGTCCTTAAAGCACACATACAGCACATAAAATATAAAAACGGCCCAGCTCGGATGAGCTGAACCGCTGCTATTTCTGGTCGGGGCGAGAAGATTTGAACTTCCGACCTCTTGGTCCCGAACCAAGCGCGCTAACCAGACTGCGCTACGCCCCGAAAACCTTTGATATAAAAGCCTCTCATCTCTGAGAGGCTGATAATTGCTGGTGGCGCTAACTGGACTTGAACCAGTGACCTGTCGGGTATGAACCGAATGCTCTAGCCAACTGAGCTACAGCGCCAAAAAAAATGGTTGCGGGGACAGGATTTGAACCTGTGACCTTCGGGTTATGAGCCCGACGAGCTTCCGTACTGCTCCACCCCGCGACGCTAAAGTTGTGGTGCCGAGAGCGGGATTTGAACCCGCACGAACTTGCGTTCGCAGGATTTTAAGTCCCGTGCGTCTACCTTTCCGCCACCCCGGCCAACAGAAGGTATTATACCATTTTTTATGATTCCGTCAATACGCCTGTGAAAATTTATTATCGCCGCAGGCAGCCTGTTAATCTTCAAAGTAAAAGCGTCCCTTTCGAAGATCAGTGTTGCATTCAATCTGACGAATGGAGTTATTGCGTTTAATCTGACAAAGCGACATAAGAAACAACTAACAATTCCTTTCATCTCGAG
>JAEXGR010000017.1 GCA_023450745.1 Synergistota bacterium | reverse complement strand
CGTCGTTGTCGACCGCGTCCTGCGCGGTCTCTTCCGGCGTCTGGAAGAGCGGTCCGATGTCCACGTCGAAGCCCATGTCGGCGTAGGCGGTGGCGACCACCTTCGCGCCGCGGTCGTGTCCGTCCTGACCCATTTTGGCAATCATGATACGCGGACGGCGGCCCTCGTGTTCTGCGAATTCGTCGGTCATTTTGCGGACCTCTTCGATGATCTCTTCTTCCGCGAATTCACTGCTGTATATTCCCGATATTGAACGGATGATGGCCTTGTGCCTCCCGGCCGCTTTTTCGACGGCGTCTGATATTTCGCCGAGGCTTGCCCTGGCGCGCGCGGCTTCGACGGCCAGTTCGAGCAGGTTGCCTTCGCCGGTTTCGACGGAGCGGGTGATCGCCGCAAGCCACTTTTCGACGTCTTCCTGGCTGCGGTTGGCGCGCAGTTTCGCGAGGCGCGCTATCTGCGCGTCGCGGACGGCGCTGTTGTCGACTTCAAGGATGTCGATGGGGTCTTCCTGCTCAAGCTGCAGGGCGTTGACGCCGATGATTTTTTCGCTGCCGGAGTCGATGCGGGCCTGACGGCGCGCCGCCGCCTCTTCGATGCGCATCTTCGGCAGCCCGGTCTCGATGGCTTTGGACATGCCGCCGAGGGATTCGACTTCCTGGATGTGGCCCCAGGCACGGCGGATGAGCTCGTCGGTGAGCGCCTCCACGTAGTAGGAGCCGCCCCAGGGGTCGATGACTTTGCAGACGCTGGTCTCGTCCTGGATGTAGAGCTGGGTGTTGCGCGCGATGCGGGCCGAGAAGTCGGTGGGCAGCGCGATGGCTTCGTCGAGGGCGTTGGTGTGGAGCGACTGGGTGTGTCCGAGCGCCGCCGCCATCGCCTCGACGCAGGTGCGCGCGACGTTGTTGAAGGGGTCTTGCGCGGTGAGGCTCCAGCCCGAGGTCTGCGAGTGGGTGCGCAGCGCCATGGATTTGGCCTTTTTGGGGCCGAACTGTTTGACGATCTTGGCCCAGAGCATACGTCCGGCGCGCATTTTCGCCACTTCCATGAAGTAGTTTTTGCCGATCGCCCAGAAGAAGGAGAGCCGCGGCGCGAAGTCGTCGACGCCGAGCCCCGCCGCCTGTCCGGTGCGGATGTATTCGAGGCCGTCGGCCAACGTGTAGCCGAGCTCGATGTCCGCCGTGGCCCCCGCCTCCTGCATGTGGTAGCCGGAGATGCTGATGCTGTTGAACTTAGGCATGTTGTGCGAGGTGTAGGCGAAGATGTCGCCGATGATTCTCATCGAGGGCGCCGGCGGGTAGATGTAGGTGTTGCGGACCATGAATTCTTTTAGGATGTCGTTCTGGATGGTGCCGGAGAGGACGGATTTGTCGACGCCCTGCTCTTCGGCCGCGACGATGTAGAAGGCCAGCACCGGCAGCACCGCGCCGTTCATCGTCATGGAGACGGACATCTGCCCGAGCGGGATGCCGGAGAAGAGTATCTCCATGTCGAGGATGGAATCGACGGCGACGCCGGCCTTGCCCACGTCTCCGACGACGCGCGGGTGGTCGGAGTCATAGCCGCGGTGCGTCGCGAGGTCGAAGGCGATGGAGAGCCCTTTCTGACCCGCGGCGAGGTTGCGGCGGTAGAAGGCGTTGCTTTCTTCGGCGGTGGAGAAGCCGGCGTACTGGCGCACGGTCCAGGGGCGCGTGACGTACATGGTGGGGTACGGCCCGCGCAGGAAGGGCGGCAGCCCCGCGGCGTAGTTCAGATGGTTCATGCCCTCGTAGTCGGCTTTGGTGTAGAGCGGCGCGACTGAGATCTGTTCCATCGTGCGGTGCATCAGGCTTTCAAATGATTTACCGGTCTCTTTTTCGACCTTTTTCTTCCATTCCTCAAAGCTCACGGGCCTTTTGGGCTCCATGTTCAGCGGGATTTTTGTAAAATCGGGATTTAGAGATGGCATCTAGAGCCCCTCCCCTTTACGAGGATTTTCTTCCGCCGGGCAGGCGGCGGCGTTGATCGCCTTTTCCTGTATCGCTTTCAGTATTTCGCAGCAGTTTGCCCTGACGTGGATAAAGTCGTCCACGCCGGCCTCGACGTAGGCGTCTTTGTATTCCGCCGCCGGCGCTCCCGCGAGGAATACGCCCATCTGCGGCTTGGCGGCTTTGATGCCGCGCGCCACCGGCGGTACGAGCTCCGGATAGGTGTCGTCGGTGGAGCAGATGACGGCCACGTCGGCCCCCGATTCGACGGCGGCTTTGACGGCCTCTTCGGGCGTCGCGAAGCCGTTGTTTCTCAGGACCTCAAAGTGCGCGACCTCCATAAAGCCGGCGCTGAAGTCGGCGCGCGCTTTGTGCTGCGGTATCGGCCCCATGTTGGCGAGGAAGACGCGGATGCTTTTGCCGGTGCGCCCGGTGAAATCTTCGGTCGCCTTTCTCAGCGCCTCAAGCTGTTCGGTCCAGCGGTGGACGCCGATGGCCTTCACGCTCTCTTGTCCCTCGAAGCTGTCGTTGAGCACCTGCCTCACTTCGCCTATGGTCGCGCCGGCGAGGAAGGCCTCGACGACGGCGTCCATGAATCCGGCGTCCGCCGCGTGAATCGTGTTCATGATCTTTCCCAGGCATTCGGCGGCGTGCTTTTCGTCGATGAGCTCGCGGAATTTGCCGACGGACTCTTTTCTCGCGCGGTAGAGCTTTTCTCCGCGGGGGAACATGTTTTCGAGCGGCTTTTCAAGGGTGTTGGGGTACATGTTCGTCCCTACCGCCCGGTCTTTGCGGAAGGCGAGGTTTTTGAGGCGGCTCTTCAAGATTTTTTCTATTTCGCTCTGGACGACGCCTTTTTTCAGCGCGCAGTACATCCCGCCCTCGGCGTCCACATTCTGGAGGGCAGCCCAGACGTTCGCCGCGCACTGCGCGGTGAGGCGCTCGACATACCATGAGCCGCCCGCCGGGTCGACGGGCTGCAGCATGTCGAATTCGGTCTGCAGCATGATCTGAATGTTGCGCGCGATGCGCTTCGCGATCTCGCCGCTGGGGCGGATGGCGTCGTCAAAGCAGCTGACCTGCATCGCGTCGACGCCGCCCACCGCTCCCGAGAAGGCCTGCGTCGTCGCCCGGAGAATGTTGACGTAGGGGTCGTAGACGGTGGAGGTGAAGTGTGAGGTGCGCGCGATGATGTCAACTTTTCCGTGTTCGCAAGCGTCGACGCCGAAGGCCTCGGTTATTTGCGCCCAGATGGTGCGGGCGGCCCGGAGGCGGGCGATTTCCATGAAAAAGTTGGTGCCGAGGGAGAAGCTGAATTTTATGTGCGATATCGTCGTCTCCGGCTCGACGCCGCGGTGACGCATCGCCCTGATGTAGGCGATCGCCGCGCTCATCGCGTAAGCGGTCTCCTGCGTGGCGCTTGCGCCGCCGTTGTGGTAGACGTCGCCGCGCACCAGGATCGTCTTGAGCTTGGGCGCGTTTTTTTCCGCCCATTTTATGGCGAGCGCCATTTCGTCGTAAAGCTCGTCAAGCGGCAGCGGCAGGCTTCCGCGTTCGGCCAGCTCTCCCAGCGGGTCGGCGCCGACGCAGCCTTTGGCCTCTTTCAAGGACTCTTTGGCGCCGGCGGCTCTGGCCCGCGCCGCGATGAGCCCCAGCACCGCAACGGCCGAGGCGCCGGCGTAGATGTGAAGCGGCACCTTGGTAAAGTCAAGGTCTTTGAGCATTTCATCCGCGTCGTGGAGCGTCGCCAGCGAAAGTCCGCGGTAATCCTCTTTAAATAGTTCCGGGTCGGGGTCGCGCCCCAGCTTGGTGCATTCGTCGAGCTCGAAGTGCAGGATGGTCGCGCCTTTGGCGAGTTCATTTTTCACGACCTCGTTCGCCTCTTTGGGCAGCACGTCCGAGGCGCTCTGGGCGATCTTCCACGGCCCGGCCAGGTAGCCGGAGCTTTTTGTCCCGCGCAGGAAGGGCGCCTCTCCCGGCATGCCGCCGAGGTTGAGCAGCTCTTCGTTATCGGCAAGCGTGTAGACCGGTTCAAGGGTGATTCCTTCGTAGGTCGGCGTGAACATCCGTTTGTCGAACGGGGCTCCCTTGAGGGCCGCCACCGCTTCGTCATACCACTTTTCACGCGTGGGAACGTCAAACTCTTCAAAGGAGACCGGCGAAAATTCGCTCATTTTCACCTCTGTTTCGTTCATATCGCAGCTTCCCTTCTGAATTAAAGATTACGCGGGCAATAAAAAAAGACCGCGCGCGGGCGGTCTTGCAAAAGTTGTCGACGGATAGGTATGGCTTCTAAACGCACCTGACAACCTCCGCCCGCGCAGAGATTGCCGCAACTTCTATGCAGACCGGTCTCCTGGCTTCCGTTCATCCTACTGGGCGCCTTCCCGAAAAATTGATTTTCAGTGGCTTGTGCCTTTCGTCGCGGTTACAGTGGCGGGGCCGTTCAGGATTTTCACCTGATTCCCGAGCATCTGCATCGTTATTTATTTTGTATTTATAATACGCTCACCCGGGGGCATTCGTCAATATTTTTCTTTTATCTGACATTTGTGAATATTTTTCCGCGCAAGGCCCGCCCCGCGGCAGTAAAGGCGAAGGAATCCCAAGCGGAGGATTCTCTTCACCCTGATGTGCCTGACGGCGGAGGCCGGTGTCGATTCAGGAACGGCGTTGGGGACAGGCGGCCGTCCCGGCGTCATGTCGCAAAAGAGCAATATTCCCGCGCGCCGCGGCCGAGATCGGAAATCGCCGCGGCGCGCGGCGCCTGTCTCAATCCCCGCGGCAGCCCGCCAGCGGCGAGAGCAGGTCCATGGCCAGCCCCTTTATCGCCTCCCGCTTGTACGGCTGCGAGTAACGTCCCGGGATGGCCAGGTCGACCTCTTCCGCCATCGCTTCGGCGAAACGTCCGGCGGTTGCTTCTGTGAGCCGGGCTCCGTCAAGGACGGCGGCGGCGCGCGCCGCTGTGATGGGGGCCGTACCCAGCGCGCCCAGTATCACTGTCGGGTTTGTGAGCCGGCCTTCGTGGAAGCCGGCGCTGATCGCGGCGCTTAAACGGGCGATGGAGACGGCCCGGCGCGAACCGACTTTGGCGAACAGGTTTACGTTTCCTGCCGGCGGCACGGGGAGTTCTATTTGGATGATGGCCTCGTCGAAGCTAAGTTTGTTGGGGCTTGCGGGCGCTGTGATATCGCTTACGGTCCGGCGCTTGATTTCGTTTTGGGAATTGATGGTCACGACCGCGGCGCCAAGCGCCGTCATCGGCGGCAGCATGTCGCCCGCCGGCGAAGCGTTGGCCAGGTTGCCTCCGATCGTCCCGCGGTTGCGTATCTGCTTTGACCCCACGCCGGAGGCCGCCGCGCTTATTGAGGGGAAATATTTTTTTATGACCGGATCGTTCTCCGCTTCGGTAAACGTTACGGCCGCGCCGATCGTGATTTTTCCGCCGCCGCTTGTGATATGGCGCATCTCCGCCGTCCGGCTGACGTCGATGAGGAGGTCCGGGCAAACCGTCCCCTCGCGCATGGCGATCGTGAGGTCCGTGCCGCCGGCGATTATCCGGCTGTGTTCGCTCGCTTTGGATAATGACGCGGCCAGTTCGTCTAAAGATCGCGGGATATACATCGTGATATTATTCATCACGGACCGCCTCCTCTTCTTTCGCGGCCCGAAGAATAGAGGCCGCCTCTTTCACGGCGTCCGTGATCGCGCTGTAATCGCCGCAGCGGCAGAGGTTTCCCGCGAGCGCGGCCCGTATCTCTTCCTCAGTCGGGTCGGGGTTTTCGTATAACAGCGCGGCGGCGGACATCAGCATGCCGGGGGTGCAGTAGCCGCACTGTATCGCGCCATGCTTGATAAAGGCCGCCTGCAATGGCGAAAGCTGGCCGTCGTTTCCGGCGAGCCCTTCCACGGTGAGCACAGACCTGCCGTCTATCTGCCCGGTGAGCATCAGACATGAGTGGACGGCTTTTCTGTCCACGATCACGGTGCATGTTCCGCATTCGCCCTCGCCGCAGCCCTCTTTCGCGCCGGTGAGGTTCATCTCTTCGCGGAGAAAGTCCAGCAGTCTTGTCGAGGGGTCGGCGTCTACTTTATGTTTTACGCCGTTTAACTCAAACTCTATGAACATCGATCATCTCTCCTTTAACCGTCCGAAGGCTTCCACGATGCGTTCCGGGGTGAGCGGAAGCTCCCTGATTTCCGTGCCGAGCGCGTTGTTGACCGCGTTTACGACGGCGGCCGCGCCCGGCACGGTGGCGATTTCGCCGATGCTTTTCGCTCCAAAGGGGCCTTTGTCCCCGCCCTCTTCTATCAGAATGGCTTTGACCCGCGGCATATCGACGGCGTTTATGGTGTTATATTTTTTGAGGGAATCTTTTGTGGGAACGCCCTTTTGGTTTATCCCCAGGTCCTCGCAAAGGGCGAAGCCGGCCGCCATCTGCACGCCTCCCTGAATTTGGTTGTGCACCATCTGCCGGTTGATCGCCTGCCCGATGTCGTTGACGGAGAGAAAATCGGTGATCCGCACGAGGCCGGTGAGGGTGTCCACCTCGACCGCGGCGAAATTCACCGCGTAGGACCCGGGGTTGGAATCGCTTTTGTAGGAGTTGGTAACGATCAGCTCCGTGCTCAGCTCGTTGATCGCCCTTACCGCGAGTTCTTTGTAGCTGATGCCGCGCGCGCCGTTTGCCGTGCCGGCGACGCGGCCGTTTTCAAGCGTCAGGCCGGCGGCCGGAACGTCAAGTAATTTTGCCGCGGTTTCAAGAAGCGCCTCTTTAAATTTTTCCGCGGTCTGCTTCGCGCACGCGCCGGCGACGTAAGTGGTCCTGCTGCCGTAAGTCCCGCAGTCATAGGGCGTGAATTTCGTGTCGCCCTCCGTGACGAAGATGACGTCAGGCTCCACGCGCAGGATCTCCGCGAGGATGATCTGCATCGAGCGCACCGTCCCGCAGCCGACGTCGTGAATGGAGGTCCGCAGGTTGAAGGTGCCGTCCTCGTTCATGCTCAGCGTCATGCCGCTGAGGTCGGGAGAGCCGGCGAAGATGCCGTTTTTATGCGCGCCGCAGGCGACGCCCGCGCCGCGGCGGAAACGGCCCCGCCCATGGGGGGCGGCAAAGCGCTCCTTCCACGAAAAGGCCGCCGCGCCCTCTTGCAGGCACCTTTTGATTTGGGCGTTGCCCAGCGAAATGCCGCTGCAAATGTCGGCGTCGCCGGCTTCCACAAGGTTTTTCAGCCGCAGTTCGACAGGGTCCAGCCCCATTTTTCGCGCGGCGTCGTCCATATGGAGTTCCAGCGCCGTCATGATCTCCGGGCTGCCCCAGCCGCGCATGCCGCCGGCGATCGGGGAGTTGGTATAACAGACTTTGCCGTGGTGCTTGTAAACGGGGCAGCGGTAAAGCCGCGGGATCTTGCCGCTCATCGCGTGCGCGAAGTCAAGGCCGGAGCTGCAATAGGCTCCCGCGTCGACAAGGCTGTCCACACAGCAGGAGCGTATCCGCCCCGAAGCGTCGAAGGAGGTCGTTATCCTGGTGGCGCAGTCCGTTCTGTTTATCGTCGCGATCATGCTTTCGCGCCGCGTCAGGTGGAGTTTGACGGGGCGCGAAAGCTTTCTGGCCGCGAAAGCGACGAGCGGCTCATAGACAAATTCCTGCTTTCCCCCGAAAGAGCCTCCCATGGGGACTTTGACCACGCGGACCTTGGAATAGGGCAGCTCCAGCATCTCGGCGACCACCGTGCGGATTCCGTAGATGCCCTGCGAGGGGGTCCAGATCGTGATGCCGTCCTGAGCGTTCCACTCCGCCAGATAGGAATGCGTCTCCATCGCGAGGTGGTTCATTTTTTGCGTCCTGATGCCGGTGGAGACCCGGAAGGCTTCCTCTGTATCCAGGGCAAACTGCTTTCCCTCCCGGACTCTTTCAAATTCCTCGATCAAATTGCCTCCTTCATGTATCGGGCAGGCGTCCTCTCCCAGGCTTTCGGCGGGGGTGGCCATGACCGGCAGCTCTTCATATTCGACCCTCACCAGCGCCGCCGCCCTCTCGGCCGCCGCCTTCGTCTCACAGGCGACGACCGCGACGACGTCGCCGACAAAACGAACTTTATCGGCGAAGATATATCTGTCCAGAGGGCAGTCCGGCTGTTCCGGGAATGTCCTGTAGCTGTTGAACTTTTTGCCCTGGTAATCCCTGCGGCAGAGCAGTGCCCGGTAGCCTTCGACCTCTTCGGCGCGGGAGACGTCGATATTTTTTATCAGAGCGTGCCCAACGTCGCTCAAAATTAATTTCAAATGGAGTTCTTTGTACAGGTTCATGTCCGAGGCGAACTTCATCGCGCCGGTCGCCTTTGCGGCCGCGTCGTTTATGCAGAAGGATTCCCCGACAAAATCAAATTTACTCATATCAGATCCCTCGTCTTTCGTAGGTTGATATAATTTGGTTCTGGCATGGTGAGATATAACGGATAAAGGCTGTCCGTTCCGCCGGAAAATTTGACCGGCGTGGCGCGGACAGCCGTGTTTTTCTTTACAGGGCGTAGAAACTGGTGATATTGATCGCCAGCAGCGCCGCCGGTACGACATATTTTAAGGCAAAGGCCCAGAGCTCCCGGTGTTTTGTGATTCCGGCGGCGTCAAGAGCCTTCTTTGGTCCCCATATCCACCCGAAGAAGATGGCGCTTATCAGCGCGCCGCCGTTTAAGAAAATGTAGGACGTGACCCAGTCAAACCAGTCGAACGAGGCCGTCGAGACGGCGTTCAGGCAGATAAGGGCCGCCATTATGGGGGCGATGATCACGATGGAGCGCGGACGGGAGATTTTAAACCGTTCGGTGGCAAAGCAAATCAGTGTTTCCAGACAGGCGATCTGTGAGGTCAGCATGGCGAGCATGAAGAGCAGGACGGTCAGAACGGCGATCAGGTTTCCCCACGGAAGCTGCACGAAAACGTTGGGAAGCGTGATGAAGAGCAGTCCCGACCCCGCGCTGGGCTCGAGCCCGAAGGAGAAGATGCTCGGGAAGATCATCAGCCCGGCGCAGAAGGCCACGGCGGTGTCGCCAAGGCAGACGGTGATGCTGTTTTTAATCATATTTGTCTTATCCTCCGGCAGGTAGCTGCCGAAGACGATTCCGCAGCCGACGCCTACGCCGACGGAAAAGAGCGCCTGTCCCAGGGCGGCGATCATCCCCTCCGCCGTAAATTTTGAAAAGTCGGGTCTCAGATAAAAATCAAGTCCCGCCCAGACTCCCGGCAATGTCAGCGACCGCACGCAAAGGAGGGCCAGAATGAAGATCAGCGCGGGCATACAGATATTATTAAGCTTCTCCAACCCGTTTCTGACCCCCTTGAGCAAGACCACGGAGATGACCGCGAGCAGGCTCAGCGACTGTATCGCGATCAGGCCGCCCTGCGCTCTGTAGGCCTCGTAGCTGTTTGCGATCTCCACGGGAGACATGCCGTCGAAGGCGCCTGTCATGAACTTAAAAAGATAGCCGACTAAAATGCCGAATATCGGCGTCAGGTAGGCCAGCCAGCAGAAGGAGACGGCTATTCCCAGAAAACCGGTGATCCCCCAGACCTTAGTTTGCGCGACCTCCTGGTATGCCGAGATCGGTTCTTTGCGCGTAAGCCTTCCGAGCGAAAATTCCATTGTGAGCAGAGGACAGGCGATGGCGAAGATGATGATCAGGTACATGAGCAGAAAGATGCCGCCGCCGTATTTTCCGGCCAGATAAGGAAATCTCCAGATGTTGCCGCAGCCCACGGCGCAGCCGAGGGCGGAGAAAATGAAGGACAATCTGTTGCTGAAAGTTTCTTTCGTTGACATGTCGAGCCTCTCCCTTTCAGTTTCTTACTAAAGCGCCAAGGTTCCCGCGATCTTTTCCGCCGTTTCGATGATCGTGCCGTCGGATACCAGCATGGCCGCGCTTTCAATATCGGGGCCGAAGTGCCGGTCGCCCTTTACCGGCGGCACGACTTCCCGGATCTTATCATGCACCGCCTTTGTCGCGCTCGCAAAGCCGCTCTCCTCTTTCTGAAGCAGGTCGAAGGCGCGCGCCAACGTCATCAATTCTATGCCCAAAACATAATGCAGCTTTTTGGCGACCATCAGCGATTTTCTCGCCGCCCACCAGCCCATGCTGACCGGGTCCTCCCAGTTCGCGCAGGTAGGAACGCTGTCGGCGGTCGCCGGATTGCAGAGGGAACGCATCTCGCCTACCAGCGCGGCGGCCGTATACTGGACGATCATGTAGCCGTTGTCCACCCCCGGCCTTTCCGCGAGAAACGCGGGATAGGACTGGTTCAGGTACCTGTTGGTAAGGCGGTCCGTCCTGCGCTCCGAGAATTTCGCGAGGTTTGCCGCCGCCATACAGAGGATATCCGCGCTGCCGCTGGCAAAGGTAGAATCAAAGTTTGCCCCCATCAAAGCGGTGCCGTCGCCGTTCTCCGGGAACAGCACCGGGTTATCGCTGCACGAGCCCATCTCTTCGAGGATGTTCGCCGCGCAGTCTTTGATAAAGCGTTTGGAGGCTCCGTGCATCTGCGGGATGCAGCGCAGGATATAGGGGTCCTGAACTTTGGCGTGGATATATTTTTTCATGATCGCGCTGTCCGCAAGCATTATACGGATATTCGCCGCGCAGTTAGCCTGTTCCGGGTGCAGTTTCAGCGAGTGCAGGCGGCTGTCGCAGGCGAGGATCGTGCCGCGGAAAGCTTCGTAGGCCATCGCGGCGGCGACGTCCGCCGTCTGCGCCGCGATCAGGTTGTCATAAAGCGCCAGCGCGCTGGCCCCTGTAGCGGCGTTTGCGCCGTTCGTCAGGCACAGCCCCTCCTTGGGAGCGGGGGTCCACGGCTTCTGTCCGATCTCCGCCAGCGCTTCGGCGCCGCTCATCAGGCGTCCGTTATGCCACGCCCTTCCCTCGCCCATGAGGACCAGGTTGATCTGGCCCTCTATCGCCAGATATTGTACGGAGCCGTCCTGCGGGACATAGGGCGTTACGTCGTTGTTCAGGCATTCGGCGATCAGTGAAAGCGTCTCCGGCCTGATCCCGGAATAACCTCTGCCCAGGCTCAAAAGCTGCATCAGCCAAATTGCCCGTACACACTCTTTTTTCAAGGGGTCTCCAACGGAGACGGAATGTGAGCGCAGAATGTTGACCTGGAGCTCTGCCGCCTGTTCCTGCGGGATGATCTTCCGCACATTATCCCCGAATCCGGTCGTCAGGCCGTAGACCTTGCGGTTTTCCGCCAGGAATTTTTCCGCCAGCTGCCGTGAATGCGTGACGCGCTCCACATATTCGTCGGAAAAGCTTACCCTGGCGCCGTAACGCGCGATCGCGACGAACTCTTCGATCGTCATTGGCGACGCGCCCAGGTATACCCGTTTGATCCTTTTCGCGTCCGTAATTTTGGAGATGTTCAAAGATGCGGCCATACAAAATACCTCCTCATTTTATTTTTAGCAGCTTATAATAATTTATGTAGTGCAATATGTGATATGCGATACTCCGCACGCCGCGTATTGCATTTTGTATGTTATACTATTGACGATATTTTTGCAAGCGGCAAAGGGGTGTTTTATTTGGAAGTCATTCGTAATGAAAGCATACGCAAGCAGCTGTACGCGTACATAAAAGAAAAGCTGAACTCGGGCGAGATCAGGCGGGGAGACACGATAAACCAGAAAGAGATTCTGGAGACGCTGGCGATCAGCAAAACGCCCTTTCGCGACTGTATGCTGCAATTGGAAAACGAGGGCATCGTCAGCATCATTCCCAGCAAAGGCGTCGTCGTGCGCGACCGGCCCTTTGAAGAGCTGATCGAATTGAACGAGATCGCCGGGGCTCTGGAAGCGACGGCGCTGGAGGCCGCCTTTTACAACATAAGGAAGAACGCGCTGGAAAAAATGTCGTCGATCGCGGATGAGGTGTCGGCGAGGCTCGATGAAGACGATACCTCTCTGTGCTACGCAAAAAATATCGCCTTCCACATGCTGATGATCGACGAATGCCCCAATCAGGCGCTCAAGGCCGCCGCGTTGAAGTACCGGGATCTGATCCTCGACTTTCCCGCGAAGGATACGAACATACATGTAAAATGGGAAAAAGTTTTTTGGAACGAGCATAAACAGATGATCGGGATTATCAAAAACGAAGACCCGCGAGCCCTCTTTGATTTTTCAAAATATGTGCATTGGGGATGGGAGGGCAAAGAGGAATATTTTGACGAACTTTATCTCGTGCCGTTTGGGACGATGAAAAAATATCTCGCCTCCCGCGCCGCGCCCCGTTTGAAAAAATCGTGACCTCCCGGCCCGCGCGGCCGACCTGCTTTTTTTAAATAATGATAAAACGAAAACGCGGGAGGCGGCTTTTTCGGCCTTCCGCGTGGCCTCCGGTTCCATGCGTTCTGTCGTAATGAGATCCCGCCGGCGTCCTTCCCGGGGCCGTTCGCCGCTGCTGAGAGCCCCGGCTTATTAAAACAAAAAAGACGCCAGCGTTATCCGGCGCCGCCTTAAAAAACAATTCGCCGCCGGCGGGGCCTTTACTGCACGTAGAGCTTCGGTTTTACGTTGGGCGGAAGCATCTTCAGCTCCGTGAGGCGCAGGCGGAGATATTCCTTTTCATAGACTTCGAGGATGCCCGTCGCGTCAACCCAGAGGCCGGATGCGGGGTATTTTTTGTCCCAGACGACCTCGAAGCCGGGGTTGAGGTCCGCGCCGCAGCAGCCCGGCCCCTGGCGCGTCACGGAGTAGAAGGTCTCTTTCGTCTCGTCGTCGGTGAATTTTTCAAATACTCCCTGCAGCCGTATTTTTTTGCCGATATAGTCCTCGGCGTTGAGGTATATTTCGTTGATCAGCGAGACGAAGACCCGCTCTTTGATCTCGATCGTCTTTTCGGCGGCAAAGAGCGGCGCGGCGGTTAAAAGCAGCACGCAGAGCGCCGCCGGAAGCTTTTTTCGCGTCATCTCATCCTGCCCGCGGCGGTGAAGAGGAGGAAAAAGGCGAGGTTCACGAGCACGATGCTCGCGCCCGCCGGCACCCCCGCGGCGTATGAGAGCATAAGTCCCGCGAGGAAGGAGGAGAGCGAGACGGCGGCGGCGGAGAGGACCACGCCGCGGAAGCTCTTGAACACCCGCATCGAGGTCACGGCGGGGAATATTATCAGCCCGGAGATGAGCAGCGCGCCCATCAGGCGCATGCCGACGGCGATCGTCACTCCCGTGAGCGCGGCGATCACCATGTTGTAGAGCCCCGTGTCCGTTCCCGTGGCTTTGGCGAAATTTTCGTCGAAGGTGACGGCGAATATCCTGTTGTAGCAGAGCAGGAAGAGCAGCAGCACCGCCGCAGAGGTCGCCATGCTGAGCCGGACGTCGTTCTTGCTCATGGCTAAGATGCTGCCGAACATGTAGTTGCAGACGTCGGTGTTGATGCCGTTTGAGAGCGAGATCGCCGTCACGCCCGCCGCGAGCGAGCTTACCGAGATGAGGCCGATCGCGGCGTCCCCCTTGATGCCGCCGTCGTCCGTCAGCCGCAGGAGCAGTACCGCCGCCGCGACGACCACCGGGATCGAGAGCCCGAGCGGCGAGGCCCCCATCGCCACCGCCGCCGCGAGGGCTCCGAAACCGACGTGCGAGAGGCCGTCGCCGATCATCGAGTAACGTTTAAGGACGAGGCTGACGCCCAGAAGCGCGGCGCAGAGGGAGACCATGAGCCCGACGGACGCGGCGCGCACGAGGAATTTATAGGAGAGCATTTCCGCGGCGAGGTCGATCATTCGCGTTCCTCCCCCGCGCCGCGCGCGGACCAGGAGCCGCTTTTGCCAAAGTACCGCTGTCCGCCGTCCAGCTCCAGTATGTGGCTGGCGGCGGCCGCGGCGCGCGTCAGGTCGTGGGTGACCATGACGATGGTGAGCTGTTCCTCTTCGTGGAGGCGGCGCAGCAGGGAATACATCTGCTCCGCCGCCTCCGCGTCAAGTCCCGTCGCCGGTTCGTCGAGCAGCAGCAGGCCGCCTTCCGCGCAGAGGGCGCGCGCCAGCAGCGTCCGCTGCTGCTGGCCGCCGGATAGTTCGCGAAAGGCCCTTGTGCGCAGCTCCCAGAGTCCCATCAGCCGGAGGTTTTTTTCGGCCTCCCGCCGGTCCCGCACGCCGTAGAAGGGGCGCAGGCCGAGCCGGCTGAGCCGTCCCGAGAGGGCGATCTCGTAAACGGTGGCGGGGAAGTCGCCGCGCCTCTGTCGCTGCTGCGGCAGGTAGCCGATATCGCGCCTTCTGAGGCCGTCGCCCAGGCGCGCCGTCCCCGCCGACGGCTTTATCAGGCCGAGGAGCGTCTGTATCAGGGTGCTTTTTCCCGAGC
Organism: Synergistota bacterium; assembly: GCA_023450745.1. GTDB lineage: Bacteria > Synergistota > Synergistia > Synergistales > Synergistaceae > Cloacibacillus. The sequence continues at coordinate 30,245 of JAEXGR010000017.1, read as the reverse complement.
CGTTTGCTCCGACCACGGCCAAAAACGCCCCCCGCGGCAGCGCGAAGTCGATGCCGGAGAGCGCTTCCCGGCCGCCGTAGGCGACGCTCAGCCCGCTGCACACAAGGGCCGCCATCTCAGTTCAGCGCCTCTTTGAGGTTTTCCAGATTTTTTCTCATCAGGCTGATATAGGTGGCCCCCGCCTCAAACTCGGCGCGCGAAAGGTTGTGGCAGGAGTGCAGGAGCCGCTTGCGCGCTCCCGTCTCCTGACAGATCGCGTCGGCGGTCTTCTCGTTGGACATCTCGATATGGAAGACGACGGGGATCTTTTCTTTTTTCACTTTGTCGATGAGATAGGCGACGGTCGCCGCGTTGGCCTCGCTCTCCGCCGCGCATCCCGGGAAGGCCGCCGAGTAGGCGAGGCCGTATTCGTCGGCCAGATAACGGAAGGGGAAACGGTCGCCGAAGACGAGGCGGCGACGGCTGCCGCCGCCGGCCGTGCCGCGGAAATCCCCGTCGAGTTTTTCCAGCTCTTCGATATACATTTTGGCGTTCTTTTCATAGACGGGGCAGTTTTTGCGGTCGATGAGGATGAGCCCGTCTCTGACCGCGGCCGCCATCTTTGCGGCGTTTCGCGGCGAAGTCCAGATATGCTCGTCGTATTCGCCTTCATGCGCGTGGTCTTCTTCCGCGCCCGCGTCGTGCCCGTCTTCTTCCTGCATTCCCTCCACGCGCTCCTCCTCCACGGGGGAGACGCAGCCGATGAGCTTCAGCACCCGCGGCCGTTTTTCGCCGTCGAAGGACTCGATGATCCTGTCGGCCCACCGGTCGTTTTCCCCTCCGATATAGATGAAGAGGTCGCAGTTTTGGATGTCGATGATGTCCTGCGGCGAGGGCGAATAGGAGTGGCTCTCCATGCCCGGCTTGAGGAGCATGGAAAGATTCGCCAAGTCGCCGCCGATCGCGCGCGCAAAGTCATACGGCGGGAATATCGTCGCTATCACCTTGGGGCGGCCGTCGGAGGACGCCGCCTCCGGCCGCGCTCCCCAGAACGCGTATATAAGGGCGGCGGCCAGAGCCGCGATTGCCGCGCCCGCGAGTAGATATTTTTTCATAATTATTTGGTTACCTCCGTAATTTTATTAATTTCTGCGGGATACGGAGGGGCTTTAATTGTTCATCTCCGTCTTTAGCGAGGCGGGCGTCCGGAGGGAAAAATGCTGCCGCGGCAGCGGGGGGAGGCGAAAATCGGCTGTGGACGCCGCCGCCGGGAGATCGCGCGGCGGAACGGGCGCGGAGCCGTCTTCCTGCCACCTGCCCAGCGAGAGACACACGGGGCAGCTCCCATCGGCGCACGGATGGAGGGCGCGGTGCAGCGGCAGCTCCGCAAAGAGGGCGAGCGTCGTCAAAAGCAGCAGCAGCGCCGTGAGGCGCGGAGCGCCCCGCCGCTTGCGGAAGGCGGTCATACTTTCTCCGCGCCGCCTTCGCAGCCGCAGTGCCCGTAGATGACCGTCTTTGACGGGTCCAGCTGGAATGAATGATTCGCCAGCAGATGTCTTGAAAAGTCCTCCGCCACCGAGCAGTCCAGATGGGTCAGGCCGCCGCAGTCGAGACATTTCAGGTGCAGGTGCCGGCGGCAGCTCTCGCCGCAGAGGCGGTAGGAGGCGGATTCGCCCTTCTCGGAGATGTATTTCAGCGCGCTGCCGTCCGCCGCCATCTTTTCGAGCTGACGGTAGACTGTCGTTCGCCCGATTGGGCGTCCCTCTTCATGGAGGAGACGGCAGAGGTCGTCGACCGTGAAGCAGCGTGCGGGGTTCTCCCTAAGAAGCGCCAACACCGAGTCGTGGTGCTTTGTCCTGTATCTGCCGCGCAGGGTCATTTCATCTCACCTCTTAAATTGCAATCTGTTTTCAGATTTATATCACAGAGGGGCAAATCGCGCAAGGCGGTATTGCCGGCGGCGGTGAGAATATTATCCGCCGCCATAAAATCCCCATATCTTTCTGTTACAAAGATACCCGGCAGACCGGCAGGCAAAATGCCGCTGAGACATTCGCGCGCAAGTGGTATAAAATATACGGATGCCCGCGAAAAAAACGGACCGCGGCGCGATAAATGGAGAAATGGGGACGTAACGGATAAAATGATAGAAAAAATGATACGCGAAAAAATAAAAAAATGGGGCGCGCAGAGCCTGGTAACGCTTTTTGCCTTGCCGCTTTTGATCTTTGCGCCCGCGCCGGCCTCTGCGCTTACGGCGGCGGAGGTCAAGCCCGAGCTCTTCAAGGCGCTGGGGCATGAGGTTCCGCAGAAGTACCTTTCGTCCTTTGCCGGAGAGCTGACGCGCGCCGACGCGCTGCGCCTCTGTCTTGAGGCGATGGGCTGGGGCTTCGTCATCAAGGCGGTGGATCAGGTCGGCATCCTCCCCGAATGGCCTGAGGTGGAGGGCGTCTCCTATATCGCCTCGACGATGGAGCCGCTGCCGCCGGAGGCGGTGCGGGCCGACCTCGCCGCCCCCGTGACTTCTGGGGATGTCGCGCAGATCGCGGCGTGGCTCGGCGAGTGCCGGAAAGAGGCGCGCTGGAAGGTCTCCTTTGCCTGGGAGGGTACGGAACTGATCATGATCAAACACGGCGTCGGCAACCCGACGGGCCCCGCGAACGGAGATCTGAAGAAGGGCGCGGGCGAGCCGTTGTTTGCCGCGGTGCTCGCCGTCGATATGAAAAACATTCCCTGTCAAATCGCCACCGCGGTGATGGTGGGGGCGAACAAGGCGCCGCTGGCGACGATCGCGGGGGAGAATTACGGCGTCGTCGGCGGCATCAACGGCGGCTATTTTGCGGGAGCGAAGCCGATCGGCGTGCTGCGCCGTCAGGGCTACACCGATAACGCGAAGTTCTGGCCGAACCGCTCGGCTTTCGGCTGGAACGAGAGCGGCGAGTATGTCTTTATCGACGGCAAGGAGACGGAAAGCATCGCTTCGGATCGCCGTTTCGATAAATTCACGGAGGTGCTCCAGGCGGGGCCGCTGCTCGTGAAGAACGGAACGCCGTCGGCGAATACGGAAAAGATCCAGCCCAACGTGCTCGATTTCCGCCACCCGCGCACCTTTGTCGGCACGGACGGCAGACGGGTGCTCTGGGGCGTCGTCGACGGGCGCGACAACATGCACAGCGTGGGGATGACGATCGAGGAGCTGCGCCGCCTCTGCGGCTGGCTTTCGCTGAAGACGGCGCTCAACCTTGACGGCGGCGGCTCAAGCTCGCTCTGGTGGCGCGGGATGACCTTCACGCTGCCGAGCAACGCAAGCGACCGGGAGCGCCCCATTCCCTATGCTATACTTATGTTCGAGCCGGGCGCCGGCGTGCGCCAATAGAATTTTTGCGCAAAGAACGCTTTGCCCGTTGCTAATATTCCCCAAAGGCTGTTAAACTATTGAATAAAATCAAAGGGTCAGAGTAAATTCGACGAAAAAACGAGGGTAAAGAGATGGCAGAAAAGAGATACGCGTTAGAGCTGGATTACGGCGAATGGCAGGAATATATCGAAAAGGGGCTGGCGGAGCCGAAGTTCCGCGCCGACCAGATATGCCAGTGGCTTTGGCAGAAACATACGGACGACGCGGAGGAGATGACGAACCTCTCGAAGCCGCTGCGCGAAAAGCTCACGGAAAAGATGGACTTTGCCTATCCGACGCTGGCGCGCGAGCAGCGCTCGCAGGACGGGACGCGGAAGTTTCTCTGGCAGCTGCGGGACGGCGAATCCGTCGAATCGGTACTGATGAAATATGGCGAACGGCTCACGGCCTGTATTTCGACCCAGGTCGGCTGTCCGCTGCAATGCACCTTCTGCGCCACGGGGCTCTCGGGCTTTGTACGCAACCTAAGCGCGGGAGAGATCGCCGGGCAGGTTCTCGCGATCGAGAAGCACATCGGGCGCGAGGTGAACAATATTGTCTATATGGGTATGGGCGAACCCTTTCTTAACACGGACGCCGTCCTCAAGTCGGTGCGGATGCTGAACGACCCGAAGCTGCGCAGCCTCGGCATCCGCCATATCACGATCTCGACCTCCGGCGTGATTTCGGGGATAAAGGAGCTTGCGGCCTCCGGCCTCGGCGTGCGGCTCGCGGTCTCGCTCCACGCCGCCGACGACGAGCTGCGCAGTTTCTTGATGCCCGAGAACCAGACCTATCCGATTGCCGAGCTGCGGCGCGCGATGCAGGAATACCAGGAGGCCACCGGCGACCGCGTGACGATAGAATACGCGCTTTTCGGCGGGGTCAACGACAGTGTGGAGCGGGCGCGCGAGCTGGTGCGCTTCCTCAAAGGGATACACGTCTTTGTCAACCTTATCCCCTTCAACGCCGTCGATGGACGCTATGAGAGGCCGAAGGCTGAGGACGTTCTGCGTTTCCGCAGCATTCTTCAGACCGCCGGTTTTGAGACGGAGATCCGCTCGGAACAGGGCGCGGATATCGACGCGGCCTGCGGGCAGCTTCGCCGCAAGACGCTTGGCGGCGCCGCCGCGCCGCTGGAAGCCCCCTCATATTCCCTGACAAAGGCCGATATGAGCGCTGAAAGAAAGCCGGCAAAAAGACCCGAAAGGGCGGAAAAGCCCGCCGCCTCCGGAAGAGCGAAGACTCCGCGAAGGGAGACGGCGGCGAAAACCGCCGCGCAGCCTTCCGGCGGCTTTATCGCCAGCCGCGGCAAGCGCGGCCGTGGCGGTCAGGATACGCAGGAACGCTACCGCAGCGGTAAGATGAAGGAGGCCCGTCCCAGCTACCGGGGCCAGGGCGGCGATGAAGAGACGCCGCGTCCCGAGCGGCGCGATAACCGTCCCGCGCGGGAGCTCCCGCCGAAGACCGACGCCTTTCCGAAAAAAGCCGCCGACGGAAAACGCCGCGGGGATAAAAAAGAGCTTCGCGGACCCGCGGGTAAGGGCGCAGCCGGCAAAAAACGGACCGCAAATAAAAAAGCCGACGCGCAGCAGGGAGCCTTCAGCAAGTTTTACGGCGCCTCGGGAAAGTCCAAACGGAGCAAAAAATCATAGATTACGGGGGATTTAGATGAGATTTCTCTTATTTCTGCTGATCGGAACGCTGATTTTCGGCTTTGCCTTTCCGGCGATGATCTTCATCATCGGCTTTATCGGCTTGCTGATCTGCGCGCTGATCCTCTATAAATTTCTCACCGGAGGGCCTGCGTTCCGCGTCTATACCTCGCGCGACTTCTCGCCTCCGGGAGAGGAAGAGCGGACGGGCGGACGCCGGATGGTCTATACCGAGGAGGAGCCCGAAGTCGTGAGTCACGGGCGGCCCAGACATTCCGACGCCGTCAATGTGGCGGCCGACGAGGAAGAGATCGAGGAGGCCTGCGAGATCGTGGAGCTTCCGGCCACCGCGCTCAGAAGGGACGACGAACGGGAGAAAGAGGCGGACTGAGCCTCTTCGCGGTTTGAGCGAATAAAAGCGCCCGCGCGAGCGATATTCCTTGCGGCGGGCGCTTTTTTATGGCTTCTCCCCTTTTTTGGCGGCGAGATATTTTTTAAACCGGATAAATTGAAGCACCTCTTCACGCTCCCGCTGCTCGAGGGTGTGAAAGAGCTCCAGCAGCGCCTCGTCCTGCGAGGGGACCGCCACCTTCGTGTGAAACTGGTCCTCGGGGAGGAGGTAAGTGGGAACGATGATGAAGGGCGCGGGTTTGTCTATCTCCCCGAGCAGGAACGAGATGGTGGTCTCCAGCGCGCAGGCGATCCGCTTCGTCGTGGCAAAGTCCGGTTCACGGTCGCCGTTTTCCCAGCGGGTCACCGTCGCGGGCGTGACGCAAAGCATCTCGGCCAGCCGGGGGCGCGATATATTCTTACGTTTTCGTGCGGTTTTCAGCCGCTCGTTAAATATTTCCATAGTTCGATTATTCCAGAATGGTACTTATAAGGCAAAGAACTATTCGGAACTTTAAAACATTCCTAAGTGGAATGTTGGGCCGCTAAGCTCATTGAATTCCCATGATAGAACCGATAATATCTATTAGGGTATAGGATTGCGGCGGCGGCGCCAGAGAAAGAAGACAGAGCGCGCCGTAGGCATTTTTTCCCATACCATAATGGTATCACTCGAAAGATTTGCCAACGAGGTATTTACATGCGCGCACTGAACGCGGAGGATTTTGTGTATGAACTCATAAGAGGCCCCGAGAGGCTCTTTAAGATATCCCGCTTGCCCGCAGCGGAACGCTGCGCCGCGATCCGGGCTCTGGGGTATACCTGTACCGCGCGCGAGCTGGACGACTATATCTGCCATTATGCCGACGTGCTGCGCGGCGACCTGGCCCTGGGAGAGGGCGACTTCCGCGATATTATTATGGAAAAATGGGGCAACTGTTTGAACTAGGACCGCCGCGGGCGATAAAGAAATAAAAAAGAGAGAGCCGGCGCGGACGCCGGTTTTTTTGTGTCTTCGCGTTATCGGGGAAGGCACGGCAGGCGGCCTGACGGAACTAAAGGCGGGTACGGCCCCCGCGGTCACTTCTCCGACCAGCGCCGGGCGGCGCGGACCTCCACGGCGGTCGGCACGTCGGGCAGGATGGTGGCGGCGGCCTGTTCCATCGCGTTTTTCAGGATTGCGCCGTAATATCCGGCGCGCTCCTTGGGACATTCCACGATCACTTCGTCGTGGATCGCCGCCACCGGGAAGGCGTCGCTTCCCGACAGCGAAAGCGCCAGAGTTCCGAGCGCCTTTTTAAGAATGTCCGCCGCCGTCCCCTGCACCGGCGCGTTGCTGTGGGCCGGCAGCCCGTACCACGCGGGGAAGGCGTATTTTCTGCCCGCGAGCGTCCTTCCCTGCGGCTGCCGCCGGCTGTCGAGCATGGCGTGCCATCTCTTGACCGCGGGGTACGCTTCAAAAAACAGTCTGCGGAAACGTTCGGCCTGTTCGCGCGTCATCTCCACCCCGTAAGATTGCCGCGCGGAAAGCCGCAGCCCGTCGGCGCCCATCGCGTAGATGAGGCCGAAGTTGACGGCTTTCGCGTATTGACGTTCCTGCGGGCTGATGGATTCCGGCGGTTTGCCGAGTATCAGCGATGCCGTCAGTCCGTGCAGGTCCAGCCCCCGCCTGTAGGCCTCCAGCATCCGCCGGTCCCGCGTGATCTGAGCGGCCACGCGCAGCTCGATCTGCGGATAGTCCGCGATAAGCAGCCTGCGCCCCCCGGGGGCGGCGAAGCAGCTTCTGAACGCCTCATCGCGCGGTATCTGCTGGATGTTGGGCGCGTAACAGCTCATGCGGCCGGTCCAGGCGGCGATCTGGGCGTACTGCGGGTGCAGCCGTCCCGTGTCGGGGTGGAGCATTTTCGGGATCGGCAGCAGATAGGATGAGAGCAGCTTGGCGGCCGACCGGTAGCGGGAGACGGCGGCGACCAGCGGGTGGGAGCGGTGGGCGGCGAGCGCCGCCTTGGAGGTGTTTTTCACTTCGAGGCCATGCTCGCGCAGCAGCGACAGTATATAGGCGCTGCTGTCGAAGTTCTCCTCCGCGGCGGCCTCTCCCCACAGCGTCGTCTGGACCGGGCGCGCGCCGGTAAAGAGGCGAAGCTCTTTCAGGGCGCGCTCTTTTTCTTCCTCCGCCTTTACGGTCAGCTTCCGCCAGGCCGCGGTATCCAGCATGATTCCGTGATACTCCATCTGGGCTACGCTGAGCGCGCAGTCGAATTCAATCTTCGCGATGCCGATCAGCCCCTCTTCTTTCAGCCTGCCGATCATCGCCCGGCGCAGGCGCAGCAAATCCGCCGTCTCTTTCTGCCCGGCGTCTGCGCCCAGATAGCGCCGCGCCAGTTCCGCCGGTGAGAAAAGCTGATGCCCGTTCTCCGAGAGCAGCTGCCCCGCGAGCATGACGTCGAATATCACGGACGGCCGGATGCCGAGGCCCATAAGGAACCGCAATTCCCTTTTCGCGTCGTAGAACACCTTTACCGGCGAAGCCTCGAGCGCTTCTTTGAGAAGCGCCGTTCCGCGCGGCGAAAAAACCTGGCTGCCGACCTTAAGCCGCGCGCCCTCCCACGCTAGCCAGACGGCGCGCGGCTCGCCGCCGGCGTCTGCCGTTTTTACGGCGACCGCCCGTTGGCCTCTTATCGCCTCGACGTAAGGGGCAAATTCTTCCGCCCGGCAGATTTCGGTATAATTCATGACGAAGCCGCCGGCTTCCGTCTGCCTTCGGGGAGGCCGGGGACGCAGCGAATGGCGCGCATCGGCTTCCGGGGGGCCGCTTGCGTTCTTTCTGTATTTGCGGCGTGCATTTTACCAGCCTCAGCTTTCGTAAGTAAGTTTTTTAATACTAAGGAACCGCTGATTATATGCGCCCCTTGCGTCACGCAGCGGGCCCCGGCCGTCGCTCCCACGTATCAATATACGCCTCCGCGCCGCTTGGGGCCTGCTGCGTTTAGCGCCTGGCACATCTAATCAGCGGACATACGTTGGTTATTATTCGGCTTATTTTCAATTAATCAGCGGTTCCCCAAGTAAAAAATATCTGCGTTATTGTATTATCCTCATTTTATATATAAAGTTATATCATAAAGGCGTCAGGAAAGACAAATTTTTTGAAAGGGAGCGTGTTGACCATGAAAGAGGTATTAGATTTTCTCAACAAGGTGGGAGTGTATTATCTGGCGACGGAGGACGGGGACCAGCCCCGTGTGCGCCCCCTCGGTTTTGTCATGGAATGGGAGGGCAGGCTGACTTTTTGTACCAGCAACAGGAAAGAGATGTACAAACAGATGATAGCCAACCCTAAGGTGGAAATATGCGGCTGCGACAGCGAAGGAAACACGCTCCGCATCCGCGGCAGGGCGGTCTTCGCCACGACGGAGGCGGCTCAGGCCAGGGCGCTGGCGGTCATGCCGGTGCTCAAGAATATGTATGCCGTGGGCGACGGCCTCTTTGAGATTTTCTATCTGGACGGGGCGAAGGCCGTCCTCTCCAACATGAAAGGCGAAAGCCGGGAGCTGGCCGTCTAGCGAAGGTATAAAAAACGATCCCCGCGTTTCAAACTTCGGGGATCGTTTTTTATTTTCTTAAAATTGCGCCGCAGGCCGCGGCCGCTTATTGCGGCCTTTTGAGCACGAAACGCTGCCGGGGCGCGGCGGCCGCCGGTACGGGCTCGCGCCTGGGCTGCGCCTTGTCCGCGCTGTCCCGCTCCGCCTTTTTTTCGTCCTCTTTTCTGTAGAGCACCTGGCTTGACTTGGAGCCGTCGCGGTAGACCGTGATCCCCTTGCAGCCCTCTTTCCAGGCGAGCGTGTAGGCGTCGATCACGTCCCGGACGCCGCACTCGTGACGGAGGTTGATCGTCTTGGAGACGGCGAGGTCGGTGTATCGCTGAAATACCCCCTGCATGCGGACGTGGGCCGCGGGCGAGACGTCGTGGGAGGTGACGAAGACCTTTTTCATGACCTCTTCGGGCAGTCCCTCTTTTTGGGCCCTCTCATAATAGCGGTTTACCTGTTTCATGATTACCTTGGAGCCGTCCGTCTGTGTACGCACGCGCGTGTGCTCCAGCGCGAAGAGCGGCTCGATGCCCGATGAGCAGTTGGCGAGCAGCGCGATCGTGCCCGTCGGCGCGATGCAGGTGAGCGTCGCGTTGCGGCGTCCGAGGTGGGCGAGCGTCTCCGGCACGCCCTTCTCTTCGCCGAGCGCTGCGGAGGTTTCGTGCGCCGTCCGCTGGATCTCCTTCATGATATTTTCCGCCAGCGCGCGGGCCTCGACGCTGTCATAGGGGATGCGGAGCTGGAAGAGCAGGTCCGCCCAGCCCATGACGCCGAGCCCGATCTTGCGCGTCAGCTTTACGGCCGCGGCGATCTCCGGCAGCGGGTAGTGGTTGACGTCAATGACGTCGTCAAGGAAGCGCGTCGCTACCGCGGTGACCTCGCGCAGGGCTTCGTAGTCGAAGGCCCCCTCCTTTACCATTTGGGCGATGTTTATCGAGCCGAGGTTGCAGGCCTCGTTCGGATAAAGCGGCGACTCGCCGCAGGGGTTCGTGCTCGAAAGTTCTCCCAAGTTGGGCGTCGTGTTGCCGCGGTTGATCGCGTCAAGGAAGATTATTCCCGGGTCTCCCGTGCGCCAGGCCGAGTCCGCGATCTCCGAAAGCAGCGCCGCCTCTTCGCCCTGGGGGGCGTTCTGGGCCCGCTCCATGAAGTCGTCGAAGATGCCGACCGAGATGTTGAAGTTCGTGATCGTGCCGTCTTTATCCTTGCAGTGGATAAATTTTCTGATGTCGGGGTGGTCGATATTGAGGATGCCCATGTTGGCGCCGCGGCGCATGCCGCCCTGCTGTACCGTCTCCGTGGCCTTGTCGAAGAGGCCCATGAACGACACCGGCCCCGAAGCGCGTCCGTTGGTGCTATTGACCTTAGCGCCTTCGCTGCGGAGTTTTGAGAAGTTGAACCCCGTGCCGCCGCCGCTCTTGTGTATCAGCATCTGCTTGCGCAGCGCCTCGCAGATGCTCTCCATCGAATCCTCGACGCCGATGACGAAGCAGGCCGCGAGCTGTCCGTGCGGCTCGGGGCGTCCCGCGTTCATCAGGGTCGGGCTGTTGGGCAGAAAAAGCAGTCTTGCCATCACGTCATAGAACTCGTCCGCCCATTTATACTGCAGGGCAAGGCTCGATTCCGCGCCCGAGACATATTTTGCGACCCGCTCGAGCATCTCCTCGGGCTTCTCCACAGGGTTTCTATTCTCGTCGCGCCACAGATAGCGGTCACGCAAAATATCTTTCGCCGCCGGGCTGAAAGCTGGTTTTATGATCATTATGACAGACCTCCAAAATAAAGGGCGTAATTTTTATAAGTTCGCGTAGTGTTACGCAGCCTTTACCTATAATATCATAAAACCGCCGTTTGAGAAGGTAGAATACGCTATATATATTAACATCTTATTCACATCACACTAGCGATAGTGTGATTAACTATGTGGATAAACGAGAAGGCCACAGGAGCCGCCGGCGCTACTTCCGCCAGAGGTCTTTTGTGAAGAGGACGAGCACCGTGTAGAGCTCAAGGCGTCCGCAGAGCATATCGAAGACGTAGACCCATTTCGCGAAGGCGGTCTGGTCGGCGAAGTTGCAGACGGGGCCGACGTCGGCCAGTCCGGGGCCGACGTTGCTCAGCGTGGCCGCCACCGCGCTGATCGAGGTCACGATGTCGTGGCCGCTGAAGCTTACGGCCAGCGCCGAAACGCCCCAGATGATGATGTACACGGCGATGAAGCAGCCCGCCGAGGTGACCATCGAGGGGGCCGCCGTTCTTTTGCCCTGAAAGATCGCGATGACCGCGTTCGGGTGGACCATCCGCCGGAGTTCGGCGCCGGCCTCCTTCAAAACGACCTGAAAACGCACGCATTTGATCGCGCCCGCCGTCGAGCCCGCGCAGCCGCCCACAAGCATGAGGGCGAGCAACAGAAGCTGGGGGAACACCGGCCAGAGCGCGTAGTTCGCGGTGACGAAGCCGGTCGTCGTGATGACGCTGACCACCTGGAAAGAGGCGTAGCGCAGCGCGTCGAAAAAGCCGCTGTGAATCCCCTCGCGCATCAGCACGGCGCAGATCAGCAGGATAGAGCCGCCCACGACCACCGAGTAAAAACAAAATTCCGAATCGCGGTAGGGACGCAGAGTCCTGCCGCGGATGGCCGTAAGGTGCAGGTTGAAGTTGGCGCCCGAGAGAAACATGATCGCCGTGAGGACATATTCGATATACGCCGAGTCGTAAAAGGCGACGCTTGCGTTGTGTGTGGAAAATCCGCCGGTGGAGACGGCGGCGAAGATATGGGCGATGGCGTTGTAGACCGACATGCCGCCGAAAACCAGCAGTACGATGCCTGCGACGGTCAGCCCCATGTAGACCTTCCAGAGCATCATCGCCATATCGGTGATTCGCGGGCTCGTTTTTTCAAGGTTCGGCCCCGGGCTTTCCGCCTTAAAGAGCTGGGTCATGTTGACGCCAAACAGCGGCAGCATCGCGATCACGAGCACGACGATTCCCATGCCGCCGAGCCATTGCGTCTGCGCGCGCCACATAAGGATGCCGCGCGGCACGGCCTCGACGTCCCGCAGGATCGTCGCTCCCGTCGTCGTGAAGCCGGACATCGCCTCAAAGTAGGCGTCGGTGAACGACGGTATGTAGCCGCCGAACACGTAAGGCATACAGCCCTGCAATGAGGCGGCTACCCAGGCAAAGGCGACGCCGGCGATCGCTTCACGCGTTCCGAGCTCGTCTTTGGGGGCGCCGCGTCCCGCCAGGTGCAGCACGCCCGCCATCATAAGGCCGGCCAGCGCCGAGAGCAAAAAGGCGTGCACGTCGCTCGTGCCGTCCTTCAGCGCCCACAGCAGCGGAAAGCCCATCGAGACGGTGATCGTCAATATGAGGATGGAGAGAAAGCGCGCGACGATCCGGTAATTCAAGATTTATCCTCTCCGAAGGGAAGCATCGCCGTATCCATCACCGCCGCCGTCCCGAAGACGACGACCTTGTCGCCGGCCTTGAGAATCGTCCCGCCGGTGGGGATCAGCATCTCGCTTCCGCGCTCCAAAAGCCCGATCAGAGAGCCCGGCGGCATCTTCAGCGCGACGAGGCTTTTGCCGATCGCCGGCGAGTCCGGGGAAAGCGTTATCTCGACGGCCTCGGCGCTGATCTCCTCGAGCACCGTCAGCACCCTTGAGGAGCCGGGATAGCGGACGCTGCGCGTGATGACGTCGGCAAGCGTCTGGTTGCGGTTTACGATGGCGTCGACCGGTATATGGTTCGTCATTTCAAGATAGTTCGGCCGGCGCACCACCGCGATGCTCTTGGAGACGCCGAGGGTCTTCGCGAGCACCGAAAGCATGAGGTTGGTCTCGTCATGCTCGGTCGCCGCGACATAGCCGTCGGCCTCCGCGATGCCTTCGGAGAGCAGAAACTCCGTGTCGGAGCCGTTGGCGCAGAGCACCATCGCCTCCGGCAGCTCGCGCGCGAGTTTTTCGCATTTTGCGCGGTCCTCGTCGACGAGGCGCACGTCGATGCCGCGGATATGCGAGACGAGCCTTGCGGCGGTCTGATAACCGACCTTGCCCGCCCCGATGATGAACACCCGTTTGAGCCTTTTTGACTGCGAGGGCTGGAAGAGGCGCTCGATCTCGAAGACCATCGAACGGTAGCACATGGTGTAGCAGAGGTCCCCCGCCTGGAGCTCGTCCGCGGCCTTGGGGACGAATGACAGTTCCCCGCGCCGGATGCAGACGACGAGCATGATCATCTTCGGGTTGGCTTTGCGTATCTCATAAAGCGGCAAACCCTTGAGGGGGGAGTCCGGCGCGATGCGGAAGACGTATATCCCCGCCCGTCCGCCGGCGATTTCGTTCGCGTGGATGGCGGCGCGCACCTCAAGCAGCTCCTCGATCTCTTTCGCGACCGAGCGCTCGGGAGAGATGAGCATGTCGATGCCGAGGTCCTTGGCCCAGCCCTCGTTGTCCGTGAATTCCAGACCGACGGCGCGCGCGATGACGTGCGGCACGCCCATCCTCTTCGCGATCCAGCAGGCCATGAGGTTTACTTCGTCCTTGTTGGTACAGGCGATCAGCATCGAGACGTCGGCGCTGCCCTCTTTGATGCCGGCCTTTGCGAGCACGCTGGGGCGGGCGCCGTTTCCCCGGATCACCATCACGTCAAGCGAGCCCTCGGCCCGGTCGGCCCGCTCCTCGCTCTCTTCGATGATGATGATGTTATGTCCGTCCGACGATAGGTTTTTCGCTACGCTGTATCCAACTTCGCCCGCTCCGACAAGCACAATGCGCACGATGGATCTCCGTCCTTTCGGGGCTTTATTATCAAAACTGATACGTATATTACGATAGTTTGGAGATTTTACAAGTCTTTGAAGGGAATTTACGGTCTAATAAGGATATGGTCAAAGAGGGCGGACGGACATGAAGCGCGTCCGTCCGCCCCTGAGTGGGAAAAATTTACTTACTTTTTTTTGCTCTCAGCGTTCATTGTTTTCTTAATGGCCCAGATAAAACAGCCAAACCCGATAGCGATGCAAAGAACCATATTAGCCTGCCACATTAAAAATCCTCCTTTACTGCCGGCGTCAGTCGATCTTGTTCGTGTGAACGAGGCGTTTGGAGATGATGCCGTTCAGCAGCAAACAGATCAAGGCGATAAGCGCCCATTCAACAACCATCGAGCCCGGCGTGTACTGGTACTTCGTGATCGGCCAAAACTTGAACCACTCTCCCGGATACCATGAAGCGGCGTCCCACATCCACCAGCCCCAGACGAAGGCGAACTCAAAGGGGAAGAACTTGATGCAGCTCCACATCCACTTGACGTTGATGTCGGAGCAGGGTTTGATGTCCTCTTCCCAGAGCTTGTCCACGCCGTACTTGAGCGAGGCCAGCGAATAGATGAGCCCGACGACGAGCAGGCCGACGCCCCAGACCATATCCTGGTTTTCAAAGACCCGGTTGTCGAGGGCCGAGAAAGAGCCGACGAAGAGGAAGAATATTGCCACGCACATCGTTGCCTTGACGCGCGAAAAACCCATGTCGATGAGGTTGCGCGTGCCGGTCTCCAGCATCGCGATAACCGAAGAGAGGGCCGCGGAGAAGAGGGCGAGGAAGAAGAGCACCGCCATGACGAAGCCGCCTGAGGTGTGGGCGAAGAGGTTCGTCAGGTGGACGAAGGTCAGGCCGTTGGCGCCGGACTTCATGACCGCCTGCGGGTCCGGGGCAAGGGCGAAAACGGCGGGCAGGACGACCATACCGGCGAGCATCGCCGCGACCATATCGCCGAAGGTGACCGTGAAGGAGTTGAGCTCGATATCCTCATCCTTCGCGGCGTAGACGTAATAGACATGGAACATGCCCCAGCCGGCGCCGGAGGACCAGGCCGCCTGCGTGAAGGCCGCCAGCCAGATTCGGGGATTGAGGAAGTCCTTGGGGTCGACGTGGAACATGTACTCGAAGCCCTTCCAGGCGCCGGGAAGCATCACGACGCGCACGAGGAGGATCGCGAGGAGCACGAAAACGGCGGGGATCATGATCTTGTTCGCCGTCTCGATGCCGCCCTGGATGCCGCGGAAGATGATGATCGCGGAAAGCACGACGGCGAAGGCGAACCAGGCCCAGGCTTCATAGGAGGGGGCCGTCGTCGCGAAGCCTTTGAAGAATTCCGTGGCAAAATCCGTTCCCCCGGCCCTTACGGCGTCGAGGAATCCGGTGAAGATCAAAACGAGATATTTCGTTACCCAGCCAAGGACGACTACGTAGTAGCATCCGAGCATGATGCAGACCATCGCGCAGAAAGCGCCGACCCAGGCGTATTTCTCTCCCAGCAGCACCTTGAAGGCGCCGGCGTTCGCCATGCGGGTTTTTTTGCCGAATACCGATTCGGCGCAGATCAGCGGCACCGCCCAGACAAACAGCGCAAAGAAGCAGATAAGAATAAAAGCGCCGCCGTTATTGGAGGCAACTTCGCGCGGGAAGCGCCAGATATTGCCGGTGCCTACCGCCATACCGAGTATGGTGCATAAAAGTCCCCAGCGGCTTGAGAATTGTTCGCCGCCTTTTTTGATTTCAGCCATGCGTATACCTCGCTTTCCATAATATGATAATAAAATGTGGCATTTTCCGCGCCCATACCTAAACTGGCCTCAATGTACAGGCGCCCTCTCCTTCCCTTTATAATTAAAAATTAAATAATTCGATACAGTAATTACAGAGCAGCTTGAGTTTACCACATTTTAAAATTCATGGCAATAATAAAAAAATAAAAATATCAGACATTAAATTTTATGTTAAATTAGAATATTTTTTATGATAAAGAGAGCAGAAATGATTTTAAAGGCGATATTCTTTTATAAATTTAATAAAAATTCTTATTAGAGATATGTAAGGACAAAATGGTTGATAATTTTGTCGAGCAAAAATATAAAAAACAAAAATCCACCTTTAAACGGTCCGCGGAGGACGATAATTAAAGGCGGAAATTATCAAAATATAGGTATTAAATATTTAATTTATCGATAATTAAATAACGTTCTTCGCGCCGACGGGCCTTTTTCGCTGTCTGTCTATTTCGGCCTCCAGCGCGAGCAGCTCGTTAATCGAATCGATGTCGATGTTTTTCAGGATTTCGTTGCGGTTGATGACGCCGATTTCGTTGCGCGTCTTGCCGGGATTTTTTTCCAGTTCCGTGAAAGCCGAGATTTTGCGGTCCCCGTGGTAGACGTCGAAGTCTACAAAACGCTGTCCGCGGTCGTTGTATTCCATCCCCATCGCCAGCTTCTTTATCGTGCCGACGTCCATCGGCGTGTAGAGCTTCATCATATAGACGGGGATGGCGCGCCGCGTCAGCGCCTGCTCGCGCTCCCACTTCTCCTCGAGCACGATCCCGACCTGCATCCCCTGCGTTACGGTGAGCAGCCTTTGCCGGTGCAGGTCGAAGAGGCCGTCGGAATCGCATATTTTTATTTCGATATCGTTCCAGTCGGGGGTGCCGAGCGCGTCGCCGAGGTACTCGATGCCGTGAACGGAGAGATACTGGACGATCGCCCCCTTGGAGCGGGTGTGGATGAGCAGCGCCTTTTCGTAAATGTCGTCGACGGGAATGGTCTTCGCAAGCGACCTCGGCGTGAAGTATATGATGGAGGAGGTGCCGGGGATGTCGGGGCGGAAGATCGGGTCGCGGTCGATGATCTCGCCGCCGATGTCCCCCTGGATGGCTTTGATGCCGCGTTCGATGTCGCCCATCAGGCGCATCATGACGTAGCCGGGCATCATGCTGACGCTCTCCACGCCGCCGGTCATGCGGCTGTTTATCAGCGTCGTGAGGAAAAGCTCCAGCGGGTTTTCCGAGACGTAGGTCTCCTGCGCCGGGGCGCCCTCCTCCGCGGGAAGGGTGAGAAATACGAGCCGCCGCGTCGGGCCGTATTTTCTGAGCGCTCCCTCGGCGTCGAGCGAGATCAGCGTGCCCCACGCGCCGAGCTTGTGGCGTATCTCGGCGACCTCCGAGGAAAGTTTCATCGCGATACTTTCGGGACCTGTTCTTGCCAGCGATATCATTTATTATCCTGCCTCCTTCATAATGAATTTACAGTGATATTTTTTTGCGCTGGAGCCGCGCGTTGTCCGTACCCGGCGGATAGGGGATGGCGGTCACCTCGCCCGTGCGGATGTGGATCAGATACATCGCCTGCAGGCCGTTGAGGTACATTTTGCCGTCGCCCATGCAGCCCGACGCGTGTTCGAGATTGTGCCCGTAGAGGTTGTACTGCGCCGGTTCGCCGTTTACATCCTCGTAGGTGTGCCCGGCCCGGAAGCTGAACTGTCCCAGCGAAAAACGTCCCGGGCCGGTCCAGACCTGCACGGAGGGGCTGTGCGGCTCATCGAGCAGGGTCGGGACGTGGTCGTGGTTTCCCGCGACGAGGATGGCGCCGTAATCCTCCTCCGCGAAGATGGAGAGAAAATCCTTTACCCTTTTCTGGTAGAGGTCGAGCATTCCCGGACGCTTTTCGAGCTTGATGTTGTCCACGAAGTCTCCCGTGTGGACGACCCAGGCGGGATTCAGCCGCCGGAGCGCCCGACGCAGGTATGGATATATGGTGTAGGGGGTGTCCGAGAGGTGCAGCACCATGTCGCGGGCGTCGATACAGGGCGGGTTGATGCCGAACCAGATGCCGAGGTCGTCAAAGTGTTTGATGATCGGGCACTCCCTTATCTCCTGGAGCGTCGGTTTCGGAATATTTGATGGTAGGTGCAGTGTCGCCATGCTGATCGCCTCTTTTTGTTTCAGAAATTTTTATGAGTAATTGTGGACAGAATGCTTGTCTTTTTGTTTCCTTTATTGTACCATATTCACGTTGGTAAAATAAATTATGGTTCTCCGAGCCTGCGCACCTAAGGAAAAGCTCTAAGGTTTTCAGGCCGACAGGGTTGTCTGGGAAACGAGACAGCCTCCCCTTTGGAAAGGAGAACGGCTGATGATTGTATTGCGGGCCGTGCTCTATCCAAGGGTGACGGCCCGTTTATTTTTATCGCAAATGTCTTGAAAACACACAAAATCTCCACATCAGCAAGGGGTGACCCCAACACCCCTTGTCTTCCCTTTTGTTTTATTTGTTGAAATGACCGCAGGAAATAGTGTACAATAGCCGCGGCGCAGATTTTTCTGCCCGAAAGCTATGCGTATGTTGCCTGCATACGTCCCTGAAACCGTCTTTCCTACGGCCTGTGGCTACGGGAGGCGGTCGTTAGGGCGGCCCTGGAAACGGAGCCGTCTCCCGCTGTGGAAAAGGGATTCCGGAAGCCTGGCGCTTCTGTCTTTATATCCTTCCTCCCCGCGGGTTTTGAATATCGGTTGTAATGCAACACAAATCTCACGAGGAGGGTTTTAACCCATGCGTATCAACAAGAAAGGCTCCATAATCGCGTTACTTCTCGTCGTCTGCCTGCTGGCCTTCGGCTCGCTCGCGACGGCCAAGGCCCCTGTGCTTCGGATGGCGACCACCACCAGCACCGACAACACCGGACTTCTTGATTATCTCGCCCCCATCCTGCTCAAGGATACCGGCATCGAAATCCAGTGGGTCTCCGTAGGCACCGGCAAGGCGCTTGAATACGGCCGCAACGGCGACGTCGACGTCGTGCTCACGCACTCGCCCTCACAGGAGGATAAGTTCATGGCCGAAGGCGCCGGCGCCAACCGCCGCAAGGTCATGTACAACGACTTCGTGCTCATCGGCCCCGCGAGCGACCCGGCGGGCGTCAAGGGCAAGCCCGTCACGCAGGCGCTGGCTTCAATCGCCTCGAAGGGCCAGCCGCTCGTCAGCCGCGCCGACAAATCCGGCACCCACACGGCGGAGCTCAAGCTGCTCAAGGCCGCGGGCGTGAAAGATTTTGACAAGGCGAAGTGGTATGTGCAGACGGGGCAGGGAATGCTGAAGACGATCAACATCGCGGACGAGCAGAAGGGCTACGCGCTCACCGACCGCGGGACCTTCATCAAATACCAGGCGGGGCTCAAAGGCAAGCCGGGACTGGTAATCGTCTGCGAGGGCGACCCCGAGCTTCTCAACAAATACAGCGTGATGGCGGTAAGCCCGCTGAAGCACCCGAACGTGAAGTACGATCTGGCGCTCAAATACATCGACTGGATCACCTCGTCGAAGGTGCAGAAGGATATCGCGAACTTCAAGCTCGAGGGCAAGCAGCTCTTCTTCCCCGAAGCCGAGATTCGCTCGGGACATTAGGGAACCGCTGATTATATACGCCACCCGCGTCACAAGCAGCCCCCGACCGTGGCTCCAACGTATGCAAATACGCCTCCGCCCCGCTCAGGGGCTGCCTGTCTAGCGGCTGGCGCATCTAATCAGCGGACGATACGTCAGGTTTTATATGACAAAGCGAATTAATCAGTGTTTCCTTAGTTTAATATCGAAAGCACTTTAGGGAACCGCTGATTAATTGAAAATAAGCCGAATAATAATCAGCGGCTCCTCAGGCGGACGCCGGACGAAAACGTTAAAGCGCCCGCCCGCTTTATGCGGGGCGCAAGATAAGGACTGATTCGATGGATTTCATAGTTGAAGGATTTAAGCAGGCTTTCAGGCTCATTTTTTCCCTGGATGAGGAGACTATGAACATCCTTCTCACCACGCTGCGGCTGACGGCGCTTTCGATGGGCGGGATACTGCTCATCGGGCTGCCGCTCGGCTTTCTTCTCGGCTACCTGGATTTTCCGGGCAAGCGCTGCGTCCGCACCGTGGTGGACACGCTGCTTGCGCTGCCGACAGTGGTCATCGGCCTGCTCGTCTACGCCTTCATCTCGCGGCGCGGCCCCCTTGGCGGCTGGGACCTGCTCTTTACGGTCGAGGGCATGGCCGTAGGTCAGGTGATTCTGGGCACGCCGATCGTGGTCGCCTATACGGCGGCGGCGATCGAGGGGCTTGACGACCGGCTGCGCCAGACGCTGATGACGCTTGGCGCCTCGGGCGCGAAGCTCGCGCTGACGAGCCTCTGGGAGGCGCGCTTTTTGGTTCTCGTCGCCGCGCTGACGGCCTTCGGGCGCATCGTCGGCGAAGTCGGCTCCGCGATGATGCTCGGCGGCAACATCAAGTGGCACACGCGCACGATCACCACGGCGATCACGCTGGAGACGGGCAAGGGCGACTTTGCCCTCGGCATCGCCCTCGGCGTGATTCTGATCATGATCTCGCTGATACTCAACATCTCTCTGACCTTCCTGCGCCGCAGGACGCAAAGCTGAATCAAAAAATACTGGAAATGGACGGTGCAAATGAAATTATGAAAAAACTCATCATCGCGCTCGCCGCGCTTCTTGTCTGTACGCCCGCCTTCGCGGGGACGATAAAGCTCTCCAGCACCATCGGCCCCGTCGACGCTGGCATCATCCCGCTGCTTGCCGAGACCTACAAGGCGAAGACCGGCACGGATTTCGTCATCGAAAAGGCCGGCACCGGCGCGACCCTCAACAAGGCGAAGACCGGCAACTTCGACATGGTCGTCGTCCACGCGCGCGCCCTTGAGGACAAATTTATCGCCGAGGGCTACGGGCAGAACCGCCGCGACGTCATGTACAACGACTTCGTCATCTTAGGCCCCAAAGAAGACCCCGCGGGCGTCAAGGGCATGAAATCCGCCCCCGAGGCGCTCAAAAAGATCGCCGCCGCGAAGGCTCCCTTCATCAGCCGCGGCGATATGTCCGGCACGCACGTCGCGGAAATGAACGTCTGGAAGGCGGCGGGAGTGACTCCCGACGGCGAAAAGGACGAATGGTACACCGTCTTCTCGCTCGGCAAGCTCGGCAACGGCCCGACGACCGACTTTACGAACCGCCGCAACGCCTATACGATTATGGACAGGGCGACCTACCTGACCAAGCAGAAAGGCCTTAAAATCGTCCCGCTGGTGGAGGGCGACCCGATTCTGCTGAACCTCATCGCGGCGATCGAAGTGAGCCCGAAGCGCTTCCCGCAGGTGAATAACGCCGACGTGGTGAAATTTGTCGACTGGCTCTGCGGCGACGAGGCGCAGACGATCATCAAGGACTTCAAAGTGAAACAGTACGGCCAGCCGCTCTTCTTCCCGAACTCCGACGAATGGAACAAGAAGCACGGCAAATAGTTTTATAGTAAAATAACGCGAGGGGGGCGAAGATTTCTCCGCCTCCCTCGTCTTTATGGAGGAGCGCCTGTGATGAGCACATTGCTTTATGAGATACATGACCTGAAACAAAGCTACGGCAGGGGACCGCTGAACCTGGACATCGCGGAGCTGGCGATCAGGGGGTCGGGGATCACCGGCCTGGTCGGCCCGAACGGCAGCGGCAAGTCGACGCTGCTTAAAGTGCTCTCTTTTCTTATTCCCTATAACAGCGGCCGCGTCATCTTTGACGGCCGCCCCGCGGAGGGCCGCGAAGAGGCGATCCGCCGCGAAGTGACCTACCTGCTCCAGGATTCATACCTGCTGAACCGTTCCGTCTATGAAAATATCGCCTACGGGCTTAAGCTGCGGGGAAACGTTCCCGACATAAAAAACAGAGTGAGCGAGAGCCTGATACAGGTCGGGCTGGCGCCGGAGAAGTTTGCCCAACGCCCGTGGTATCAGCTCTCCGGCGGGGAAGTGCAGCGCGTGGCCCTGGCGTCCCGCCTGGCCTTGCGGCCGCGGGTGCTGCTGCTCGACGAACCGACGGCGAACGTCGACGAGGCGAGCGCGCAGCTCGTGATGGAGGCCGCCGTCAGCGCGACGAAAGAATACGGCACCACCGTCATCGTGGCGACGCACGACCTCGCCTGGCTATATGAAATGTCCACCGACGTGGTCAGCCTCTATCGCGGCCGTATCGTCGGCAGCGGCGCGGAGAACCTCCTTCAGGGGCGCTGGAGCCTCTCGGGAGGCTATATGGTCCGCGAATTTACCGACGGCCAGGCGGTATTCGCCTATCCCGCGCCGTCGGGCAGGCCGAACGCGGCGATGCTGAATTCCGCCGACGTGCGCGTCGCCGCCGAAAGGCCGCGCCCCGCGGCGGAGACGAACGTCGTCGCGGGCCGTATCGTGCAGATGACGCTGGAGCGCGCCAGCGACTCCGTCATCGTCTCGATAGAGGTCGGCGAGAACGTGCTCAAAACGCGCATGGAGGCGGCGGAGCTGAACCGTCTGGCGCTCTGCCCGTCAAAAACGGTGTATCTGTCTTTTTCCTACTCGGCCTTGCGCTGGATATAGGCGGCGCGCCTAAACGCTTGTTTATCTCCGACAGGGTAAATGGTAAATTGGGGTTTAGCGTTCAATCGCAAAAAATAATTTATTGGTATTCAACGATTTTGGTTTACGCCTTTAAAGCCTCCCTCAGGGAGGCGGCCAGGGAGCTAAATCAGCGTTTTTCTGATTTGTGCGACTCGGCTGGTAGTTACATCAGAGGTGGGCCGGCGACGGGTTTTCGCCGGGTCGGAGGGAGTTTTGACGTTGACCTTAAGGTTTTCATAACTTAAAGAAGATAAAAACATCAAACCAAGGTCAAGACTCCCTCAGGCCCTGCGGGCCAGCTCCCTCGCGGAGGGAGCCAAGATCAAAATCTAAGCAGAAACCGCCTAATTGACAGCAGATTGTTTTTTGTCACTAGTACGCTAAACTCCAATTTACCGCATTCGCCAATCAAAGTTGCCCCCAATTCGTCCTGATTTATCGGCGCTGCGGGAACTTCGGAAAATGCGCCGCGATATTTTATTTTTGTCCGCCATTAATTTTATATTTACGGTGAAAATATTGTAAAATAGATGATGCTTAACAGCTCTGAAAGGATGATAGCTAAATGTGCGGAATCATGGGCTATATTGGAGACAGAGATACGACGAAGGTGATACTCGAAGGTCTCGCAAAGCATGAATACCGCGGTTATGACTCGGCGGGCATAGCCGTTATCAAAGATAATAAAATATCTGAGCTGCGCACCATCGGCAGGGTCTCGCAGCTCGCCGAGCGTGTTGCACGGGAGCATTTCACGGGCGATTTCGGTATCGGCCACACCCGTTGGGCGACGCACGGCGGCGTGACGGAGAATAACGCCCATCCCCACATTTCGAGCGACGACCGCGTCGTGCTTGTGCATAACGGCATCATTGAGAACGCGCGCGAGATACGCGCCGACCTTGAGGCGCACGGGATAAAGTTCCACACCGAGACGGATACCGAATCGGCGGTGCAGTATCTCGGCTTCGTCTATGACGGCGACCCGAAGGCGGCGATCGTCAAACTGACGAAGCGCGTTCGCGGAGCCTTCGCCCTCGTCATTATGTTTTACGACAAGCCTAACGAGATCTGGGTGGCGCGCAAGGGCTCCCCGCTCGTCGTGGGACACGCGGAGAACGAGGGGTTCTGCGCCTCGGACCCGACCGCGCTGCTTGAATATACGCGCGACGTCTGGTTCATGGACGACGACGAAATGGCTCAGATAACGAAAGAGGGCTGTAAATTCTTCGACTTCAGCGGCGCGGAACACGCGAAAGAGTCGATGCACCTTGATTGGGACGCGGCGATGACGAACCGCGGCGCTTACCCGCACTTCATGCTCAAAGAGATACACGAGCAGCCGGAGGTGGTGGCGCACACGCTGCTTGGACGCGTGGCGGGCGAGAGCGTCGATCTGAGCAAGGAGCTCGGCTGGACGGCGGAGGAGGCCGCGAAATGGAAGAAGATCCATTTCGTCGCCTGCGGCACCTCGCATTACGCGACCGTCGTCGCGGCGCATATCATGGAGACGCTCGGCAAGTTTGAGATCCGGACCGAGGTGGCCTCCGAATACAGATACCGGAATATCCCGATCGACGAGGAGACGCTCGCCGTCTTCGTCTCTCAGTCGGGAGAGACCGCGGATACGCTGCACGCGGCGCGCCTCGCGAAGGCGCACGGCGCAAAGTGCCTCGTGATCACCAACGTGCGCGGTTCGACGATCCACCGCGAGGTAGGGGAGGCGCTCATCACTCCCGCCGGCCCGGAGATCGGCGTCGCGGCGACGAAGACTTTCACGGCGCAGATAACGGTGCTGACGCTGCTGTCCATGTATCTGGCCAAACTGCGCGGCGAACTGAAGCCGGAGACGGAAAAACGCCTTACCTCGGCGCTGATGGATGTTCCCGGCAAGCTCGCCACCATGCTCTCGCAGGAACGGGAGATCGAGGCGCTGGCCCGCGACTTCGCCGACGCGCGCGGATTCTTCTTCATCGGGCGCGGCCTCGCCTATCCGCCCGCGCTTGAGGGGGCGCTGAAGCTTAAGGAGATATCGTATCTCCACGCTGAGGCCTATCCCGCCGGGGAGATGAAGCACGGGCCGATCGCGCTGCTCGATAAGGAGCTGCCGGTCGTCGCGCTCGTCCCGAAGAACGACCTCTGGGAAAAGACGATCTCCAATATCGAAGAATCAATGGCGCGCAAATCGCCGATCATCGCGATCGCCACGGAGGGCGACGGAGAGATAGAGCACTATACGAAGCACGTCATCTTCACGCCGGAGACGGAGCCGGAGCTCTTCCCCTTCATCGCGGTAGTGCCGCTCCAGCTCTTTGCCTACTATATAGCGAGGCAGCGCGGCTGCGACATCGATATGCCGCGAAACCTTGCCAAGAGCGTGACCGTCGAGTAAACGAAAAATTTTGCGGGCAGGCGGAGTGATTTTCGCCTGCTCTTCTTTTTGGTGGACTGATATTGATGATAAGTAAAAAAACCGTGATCCTCATGCTTCTTGCCGCGGCGCTTTTCGCCGCTCTTCCCTTTGCCGCGGAAGGGCTTCGCGGCGGGAGAGATATTCCGCTGCTCGAACAGGCACGGGATTATATCTCCGCGGAGAACGGCGTCGAGTTTATGGCGCATTTCTCCGCTTTCACCGGCCTTGCCTACTGGCTGTTCTCCAACACTCTGGACGTCTTCTGGGAATTTGACGACGGGGGGCTGGGTGATTTTCTCTACGACCTCTTCCGCGACGGGCTGCGGGACTATAAGTTTAAGCGAGACACCCCCGGCACCTTCTCGATATGAGGGCCTACACTTACATCCTGCGCTGCGCCGACGGCACTCTCTACACGGGCTGGACAAACGATCTGAAAAAGCGGCTGCGGGCCCACAACACGGGGCGGGGCGCCAAATACACGCGTCCGCGCCTTCCTGTGGAGCTGTTCTATTACGAGTGTTTTGAGACTAAGGAAGAGGCGATGTCGCGCGAGGCCTCGATCAAAAGAATGACGCGGCGCGCCAAGCTGCTCTTAAAAATACGCAAAAATTCTGATAAACCCCCTTGCGAATCTCCAGAACAGGGAATACAATAATAAAGTTTTTGAAGTAAATGTCAATGAATTAAACATTTGGCAATCTGTTAAAGAGGTGTTTTCAATGAAAGGTCGTACGGATATCGTTCTGGGAGTACAGTGGGGAGACGAGGGCAAGGGCCGCGTGGTCGACGTGCTCGCCGCGCAGGCGGGGGTCGTCGTCCGCTATCAGGGCGGCGCGAACGCCGGCCATACCGTCGTCGTCGATAACGAAAAATATGTCTTCCATCTCCTGCCCTCCGGCATACTCTATCCCGGCAAGACCTGCGTGATAGGAAACGGCGTCGTCATGGACCCGGAGACGCTTTTCGGGGAGCTTGACGACTTGGCGGCGCGCGGCAAGAAGCTCGCGCGGCTTGTCGTGAGCCACGGCACGCACATTGTAATGCCTTACCACAAGATCATCGATAAACTTGCCGAGGGCGCGCGCTCCGAGGGGACCAAGATCGGCACCACCGGACGCGGCATCGGCCCCTGCTATGCCGACAAATACGAACGTATCGGCATCCGCGCCGAGGATCTCGTCAATCCGGAGATACTCCGGGATAAGCTGACGCGCACGCTGAAAATCAAGAATGACATTCTGACGAAGATCTACGGCGTCGAGCCGCTCGCCTTTGAAGCGATTTATGAAGAGGCCCTCCGGTGGGGCGCGCGCCTTGCGCCGATGCTCGGCGAGTCGTTCCTTGAAATAGACGAAGCCGTCCGCTCGGGGATAAACATTCTCTTTGAGGGCGCGCAGGCGACGCTGCTTGACGTCGATTACGGGACATACCCCTTCGTCACCAGCTCCAGCCCCTGCGCGGGCGGGGCGTGCACGGGAGCGGGGATCGGACCCTCGCGCATCGACCGCGCGATCGGCGTCGCGAAGGCCTACTGCACCCGCGTCGGCGAGGGGCCTTTTCCGACGGAAGAGCTGGGAGCGACCGGCGAACTGCTGCGCTCCCGGGGCGGGGAATTTGGGGCGACGACGGGCCGTCCGCGCCGCTGCGGCTGGTGCGACTTAGTCGCCGTGGACTACGCGGTGAAGGTGAACGGACTTGACGGCATCGCCCTCACCAAGCTGGACGTCCTCGACAGCTTTGACGAGATAAAGATATGCACGGCCTATGAAATAGCCGGAGAGCGGCGCCATCATTTCCCCAGCAGCTGCGCCGAGCTTGCGAAGGCGAAGCCGGTCTATGAGACGCTGCCCGGCTGGAAGTGCGACATCTCCAAATGCCGCCGCTTCGAGGAACTTCCGCGCGAGGCGCAGGATTACGTGCGTTTTATCGAGGAGCGCGTGAAGACGCCGATCCTCCTCATCGGCGTCGGCGTCGGGCGCGAGGATACGATCGAACGCGGGATTTAGGTCTGGCAAACGGCCCTAGTGTACGCATATAAAAGGCCGGCGCGGCGCCTCGCGAAGGAGGCCGCGCCGGCCTTTATATGCGCGCCCGTGGGGTCATTTGTTTTCGGCGGCCTCCGCCGACAGTTTTTTCGCCTTGAGCTTTTTGTTCTTTTCCGCCTTGTATATCCTGAAAAGCGCCCAGCCGAAGAAACCGAAGATGGTCCCGAGCCAGAGCGCCATATTGACGTACCACATCGCGGCATTTCCCCTTTATATAATCGCTTACGGTAATATAAATCCTCACAGCAGAGAAATATATCATAAAAATACCGAAGGCGGCGTAGTGGTTTATCACAAAAAAACGGCCGCCGGGGCGGCCGTTTCATATATGGGAACCGGGAAGATAGAGGAATTTAAACGACGTTCGGCTCGACGATCTTCTCGCCGCGCTCAAAGCGCTTGTAGTCCATGATCGTCGGGTCGAACGGCGGTTTGTCGCCGTTTAAGAGGGCGGTCATGATCTGTCCGGCTACCGGGCCGAGCATGAAGCCGTGGCCGGAGAAGCCGGTCGCGAGCCAGAAGCCCGGGACCTCGGTATGGCCGAGGACCGGCGCCGCGTCCGGAGTCATCTCGTAACGTCCGGCCCACTGGCGCACCACGCGGATGTTCTTCGCGCGCGGCAGCAGTTTGAGGATGGTTTTGGCGATGGAGGCCGGCGAGGTGACGGTCGCGGTGTAGTCTACGCCGGGCTGGTCGTGCACGGGGCTTTCGCCGGCGATGATCGAGCCGTGCGGGCGCTGCTGGATGTAGTAGTTGCCGCTGAAGCTCATGAGCATCGGCGGGCAGACGCCCGGGTCTACCGGCTCTGTAATGATGATCTCGTGGCGCTCGGGGCGCACGGGAACGTCAAGGCCGACCATTTTGCCGATCTCGGCCGACCAGGAGCCGGCGCAGTTGACCACGCATTCGGTTTCTATGGTGCCGCGGTTCGTCTTTACTCCGGCGATTTTGCCGTCTTTCATCTCGATGCCCGTCACTTCGGTGAACTTATGGAACTGCGCGCCGTAGCGTTTGGCGGCCTCCTGGAACGCAAAGGTGGTGAGGAACGGGTCGGCGTGTCCGTCGCGCTGATAGAAGGTGAAGCCGAGAGCGTCGTCTACCGCCACGCCGGGGCAGATCTCCTGCGCGCGTTTCTTGTCTTCAAAAATTTCGGAGTTGATGCCGAGTTTGTGCTGGAGCACGACGTTCTTTTTGAACTGCTCCCACTCGTGTTCCTGATAGGCGACGAGCAGGTAGCCGCCCTGGTTGAGGCCGGTGGGCAGCCCGAGCTCTTCGTCAAGCTGTTCAAAGGTCTCAAGGCAGCGCAGCGCCATCAGGCAGTTCAGTTCGAGGCCCCACTGGGCGCGGATGCCGGCGCCGCAGCGGCCCGTCGAGCCGGAGCAGACGCTGTTTTTTTCTACGAGATGGACGTTCTTTCTCCCTGATTTCGCAAGATAATAGGCGGTCGCAGTCCCTACTATTCCGCCTCCGATGACCACGACATCGGCTGTTTTCGGAAAATCACTCATACTCCGCACCTCCTATTTGGGATTGTCTTCAAAGTCTTTGGCGAGAAGACTGAGCTTGATCGGCTTGACGGGCGGCCTCATGGTGCCGGGGCCGATTTCCTCAAAAGTCTTGCCGGTCGCTTTGGCGATTTCTTTCATTATTATGTCGCGGCAGCCGCGTCCCTGGCAGGGGCCCATGCCGATGCGCAGTTCGCGCTTGAGTTCGTCGAACGTGTCGTAGCCGCGCGCGATCCACTCGCGAATGGTCTCCATCTCGACCTCTTCACAGCGGCAGACGACGTGGAATTCCGGCGTTTCGGGAACTTTGATCGCGCGGATGTCGTCCGCGAGTTCCTTCGGGATGACGACCGAAACGACGTATGTCTTGTCGCGCGACGGTTCCGTCACCGCGATCACTTCGCCCTTCGCCACCTCTTCGCCCGTCCTGTTGAGGCAGGCGACCTGCTGTCCCTTTTCCGGGAGGGGGAGAAGCTCGTAAGGAAGCTTTATCACGGCTTTGCCGGGGGCGTAGGTGAGGTCGATCACGAAGCAAGCGAGGCCGGGGCAGCGTGATACGCAGATGCCGCAGCCGGTGCATTTATCGTAGTCAATTTTCGGGGTGTCGTTGATATCTTCAAATGGAAGCACCGCGCCTGTCGGGCAGCTGGTCGCGCAAGGGTTGCACGGAATGCGTTTCGGGCATTCGATTACGACAAAACCGCCTTTTTTAGCCTCCCATTTGTCCTGCGGAGGAAGCAGGGCGCCTTCGCGGTGGTCGGTGAGGACGCCGCTGTTGAAGAGTTTCTCTTTATCTGCCATTGTTTACGCCTCCCACTTGTCGACGAGTACCTGGTTGACGCCCGCCGTTATTTTCTGCCCCACTTCTCCGGCGCGGAGGTGGTGGAGCCTCTCCCAGTATTCGTCGAATTTCTTGTCGTCCACGGCGAGCCCCAGGGCTTTGGCCGCCGAGTGGCCCGCGATGCGTCCCTCTACCATCGCCGCCGAGGCCTCTTCGATGCCGGAGGCGTCTCCCGCCACCCAGATGTCGGGGTTGCTGGTGCGCATGGTCTTGTCTCTGAAGGGCACATAGCCGCAGAGCTGCGGCACGAACTGCATCTTGCTGCCGGCCTGCCAGAAGAGCTCGGTGGTTGGCGTGAGGCCGACGGCCATGCAGATGATGTCGCATTCTATTTTCATGGGCTCGCCGATGAGCTGGAATTTATCGTCGAGTTCCTGGATTACCGCGCCTTCGAGAACTTTGTCGCCGATGGCCTTAGTGACGGTGTGTCTCAGGAGGATGGGGATGCCGAGGCGTCTGATCTTCGCCGCGTGAACCCAGTAGCCGCCGATCTGGGGCATGGCTTCGACTACCGCGGCGATCTCCACGCCGGCCTGTTTGAGCTGATAGCTGACGATAAGGCCGATGTTGCCCGCCCCCACCATGACGACTTTTTTGCCCGGTACGACGCCGTAGACGTTCATCAGGGTCTGCACCGCGCCCGCGCCGTAGACGCCGGGAAGGTCGTTGTTGGTGAAGGGGATCATTCTTTCCTGGGCGCCGGTCGCGATTACCGTCTTTTTGGCCTGGACGCGGTAATAGTCGTCCTCGCCCTCCATTACGGTATAAAGCCCGTCTTCGACGTAGTAGCCCGTTACCGTTGAATTGCAGCGGATGTCTACTTTGCCGCCGAGCGCCTTGATTTCGTCCAGCAGGATGTCGGCGATCTTGTAGCCGCGCGTGCCCGCGTATTCGTCCTTGGAGCCGAAGAATTTGTGGGTCTGCTTGACGAGCTGGCCGCCGGGGTGGAGGTCGCTCTCGATCACGGTCACGTTAGCGCCCGCGGCCGCCGCTTCCGCCGCCGCGCATAGCCCCGCCGCGCCGCCGCCGATCACGAGGAGGTCTGTCTCATATGCGTTTTTCATCTTCTCAACCCCTCCTTAGCAGGCTTCCATGGGGACGCGGCCCTTGTCCCTCTGGGTCTCGACCTTCATCCCCGCCGCAAGCGGCGTGACGCAGGTGCGGACGTTCGGAACTCCGTCGA
>JAEXGR010000003.1 GCA_023450745.1 Synergistota bacterium | reverse complement strand
GCCGCCTCGTCGCGGGACCCGAGGTTCGCACCTTTCCAGCCGCGCTGCCCTTCCCATCCGTGGTGGTCTGCGGTGTGACCATCTCTTCCACGCTCATGGCCGTCTACTGTCTGACGGTGATAATTCTTATCGCGTTATGGCTGCTGATGACGAGGACCGAGCTCGGACTTGCCATGAGGGCGGTCGCGCAGGATATGGAGACGGCGGCCTCGCTCGGCGTCAACACCCAGCGTACGGTAGCGCTGACCTTCGTCATCGGTTCGGCGATTGCGGCGATCGCCGGTATCCTGATGGGCATCTATTACAATCAGGTCTATCCGATGATGGGCGAGGTCCCCGCCTACAAGACGCTGGCGCTGATCGTCGTGGGAGGCATGGGCTCGGTTCCCGGAGCGGTGCTCGCCTCGCTGCTGTTAGGCCTTGGCGAGACCTTCCTCATCGGCTACGCGAATATACCGCTGCCGCGCGACGCGCTGGCATTCATCGCAATGATAATCATCCTCATGTGGAAGCCCACCGGGCTCCTCGGAAAACGGTAGGTGCTGCAGCATGGACAGCTATATACTGAACGTAGCGACACAGATAATAATACAGGCGATAGCGGCCTACGGCCTTAACGTCATCGTCGGCAACGCCGGTCAGATATCTCTCGGCCACGCCGCCTTCGTCGGCATCGGAGCCTATTCCGCGGCGATGCTGACCACCGCAGCCGGATTCACCTTCTGGCAGTCGCTGCCGATATCGGTGATCATCGTCGCGGCCATCGGCCTGCTATGCGGCCTGCCGAGCCTGCGCGTCAGAGAGGACTTCCTCGCTATCACAACGATCGGCATCAACTTTATCGTGGTGGCAATATTCCAGTACACTCCCGCACTGGGCGGCGCTCTTGGCATCGGCGGCATTCCCCGCGCGAGGTTCTTCGGCACGGCGCTCAAAGCTCCGGGGTATTTCGCGCTCTGCCTCGCCTTCCTTGTGCTGACGATGGCCGTCTGCCGGTTCTTCACCTGTTCATGGAGCGGGCTCTCCTGTTTCGCGGTGCGCGAGGAGGAGACGGCGGCCTCAAGCATGGGTGTCTCTCCCGTACGCGCCAAGCTAACGGCCTTCGTCCTCGGCACGGCGCTCGCTGGGCTCTCTGGCGTACTCTACGCGCACTATATGCGTTTCATCAGCGCGGACTCCTTCACCTTCCCATTTTCCGTGACGCTGCTTTCGATCGTCGTCGCCGGCGGGCTCGGCACCTTCTGGGGACCGTTGGTGGGAGCCGTCATTTTGGGAGTCCTGCCGGAGGTTTTCAGACCTCTCGTCAATTACAGGATGTTCCTCTACGCCATGCTGCTCCTGCTGATGATACGCTTCATGCCGGGCGGCATCCTCGGCGGTTCTACGATGATGTCCCTGAAAAATCTGACGGCCGGCAGGAAAGGCCCGAAGGGGGGCGCCAAAGTTGAGTGAGGTCATTCTTGAGGTCAAAAATCTGTCGATAAATTTCGGCGGCCTTAAAGCGGTCGATGATGTGAGCTTTGAAATAAAACGCGGCGAAATACTGGGCCTTTTAGGGCCCAACGGAGCCGGAAAAACAACCTGCTTCAATATGATATCCGGAGTTTATAAGCCCACAGGCGGTGAGATACTACTAAACCGCATGAAGACAAACGGATTCCCGCCGTACCGGATGGCGATGCTTGGAATTGGACGGACCTTCCAGGTGGTGAAGCCCTTCAGCGGGCTCTCCGTTCTGGACAATGTGATCGTCGCTCTCGGAATGATGAAATACGGCAGCTTCCGCCTCTCGTGGAGATTCTGGAATACCGCTGAGAGCCGCCTGCGGGCGATGGAGATATTACGTAGGGTCGGACTGGCAGACAAGGCTGAGCTTGAGGCCGCGCTGCTGCCATTAGGCAACCTGCGCAAGCTGGAGATCGCCAGAGCCCTCGCCCTCGAGCCGAAGCTGCTGCTTCTTGACGAATGTTTCTCCGGCCTGCGCTACGAGGAGATAAAGGCCACGGAGGAGCTGATAATGAGAATCCGTGAGGACGGCGTCTCGGTGCTGTTCATCGAGCACAACATGCGCGTGGCGATGGGCCTCTCCGACCGGATAGTGGTGCTCGACCACGGGCGCAAACTTGCGGAGGGACTGCCTGCCGAGATAAGCGCCGACCCGTCCGTTATCGAGGCATATCTTGGAAAGGGGGACTGTGCCGATGCTGCTGAGCGTCAGTGACCTGCGCGTCGCCTACGGCGATATTGAGGCGGTACACGGGATAAGTTTCGAGGTCGCGCAGGGCGAGCTTGTTTCGATAATCGGCGCGAACGGCGCCGGCAAGACGACGACGCTGCGCGCGCTGATGGGGCTCCAGCCGCTGCGCTCCGGCAAAATAATCTTTGAGGGCAGGGACATCACCAGCCTGCCGGCGCACAAAAGATCGGCGCTCGGGATAAAGATCGTCCCCGAAAGGGCGCGCTGTTTCCCGCAGCTATCCGTCTACGAGAACCTCAAGATGGGCGTCTACGGGATGCAGTCAAAGCTCGCGGGAAAACTTGCGATGATCTATGAACTATTTCCCATACTAAAGGAACGGGGCACACAGCTCGCGAACACCCTTTCTGGCGGAGAGCAGCAGCAGCTTGCGATCGCCCGCGCCCTCGTATCCGACCCGAAGCTGCTGCTTGTGGACGAGGTCTCCATGGGGCTGATGCCCAAGCTGACGGAACAGGTATTCGAGGTGCTGCGCTCGCTGAACAGAGACAAAAATATAACGATACTGCTCGTGGAACAGAACGCCCTCGCCTCCCTGCGCATCTCCGGCAGGGGATATGTGCTGGAGACGGGACAGATAAACATATCGGGTTCAAGCGCCGAACTCCTCGCCGACAGGCGGGTGAGAGAGGCGTATCTAGGCGCATAAAATAAACAGGAGGTAGTGTTATCATGAAAAAAAGTTTCAGCGTTTTAATTGCGGCGCTCGCTCTTGCGCTCGTCGTCTTTACCGGCGGCGCGATGGCGGCGGATACGATCAAGGTCGGCATGCTCGCCCCTCTCACCGGTTTTGCTGCGGCTGACGGATTCAGCGTCTACGAGTCCGTGAAGATCGCCGTTGACAAAGTAAACAAAGAGGGCGGACTGCTCGGCAAGAAGGTAGAACTTGTCTGCTACGACGACGCGGCCGACCCGAAACAGTCTGTGCCGCTGGCGAACAAGCTCATCGGCCAGGACGGAGTCGTCGCCTTTGTCGCAGGCTCGTACAGCCTTCCGACAAGAGCTGTCTCCACAATATTCAACGACGAAGAGATCCCGCTCGTCTCGGCCTACGCCCTGCACCCCGATATCACAAAGGGCGACTACACCTTCCGCAACGGATTCCTCGGTACTGTAGAGGGCAAGGGCGCGGCATACACGGCTGTCAAACTCCTTAAGGCGAAAAAGATCGCCCTCATCGTCAGCGACAACGACTTCGGCACGACCCTTGCCCAGGGATTCGACGAATATCTCGCGAAGCACCCGGAGGCAAAGATAGTGTCACAGCAGAAGTACCCGATGAGCGAGAAGGATTTCAAACCCTATCTTTCCAAGATGAAGGCGGCCAATCCCGACGTGGTATTCTTCAGCGGCTACTACTTTCAGGTGGGCCCGGCGATGAAACAGGCGCAGGAGATGGGCATTAAAGTACAGTTCATCGGAGAAGAGGGCGCCGACTCCCCGAAGACCACGGAGATAGCCGGCAAGGCGGCCGAGGGACTCATCATCGTGACCAACCTCAACCGCGACGACAAACGCAAAGAGGTGCAGGAGTTCCTCGCCACGTACCGCAAGCTCCATAAGATTGAGCCCGACATGGTCGGAGCCTCGGCGTACGACGCCTTCATGCTGCTTGCGAACGCCATCAAGCAGGCCAAAACGACCAACGGTCCCGCTGTAGCCAAAGCTCTCGCGGCGACGAAAAACTACGACGGCCTCACCGGACTGATCAGCGGCTTTACCCCCGAGGGCGAAGTCGTCAAGCCGGTGCAGATACAGATAGTGAAGGACGGAAAGTTCCACTATTACGGAGTGGTAACCGATAATGACATCGTAACGCCCAGCAAGTAGAAAAAACCGTAAAGAAACTGCCCTTTTTGCCAACTGCAATTACTTTGGCAGCAGGCAAAATCAGGGCGGCCATTCACAAAATGCAAAGCAGAACGGGGATATCATCTGAAACGGTGATATCTCCGTTCATTTTATGAAAGAAGAGCCGGGCTTCGTATATAATGGCGGCAATATGCTCTTAGGTGGACGAAGCTCAATATCACAGGCGGAGGCCGTCAAAGACGGATAAATCTTGTGAAATATGCCTTATCCGTGAAGGCCGCCGCATAACAGAAAACGCGGAGCGTTTTCCTGCCAGACGGCCGGCGTCGTTTCCTGATGCGTATGGATTGCGAGGTGCAAGCGAGATGGACTTAAAGAATAATGAGATAACGGCTAATGACAACAGATGGAAAAAGGAGATATTCCTCTTTCTCATCAGCCAGAACCTCTCCATGTTCGGCTCCTCCGTGGTCGGCTTCAGCATCATCTGGTATATAACGCTCAAGACCTCCTCCGGCAGCTGGATAACGATATCGACGATCGCGGCGCTGACGCCGCAGATATTTATCTCGCTGTGGGCAGGCGTTGTCGCCGACAGATACAGCCGAAAGATGATCATCATGCTTTCGGACGGATTCACGGCGCTCGCGACCCTCGCAGCCTTCGCCGCCTTTCACGCCGGTTTCGAGAGCCTGACGCTGCTTATCGCGGTCTCATTTTTCCGCTCTATCGGTGGCGGCTTTCAGTCGCCCGCGGTCAACGCCCTCTACCCACAAATAGTCCCGGCGGATCAGCTGGTGAGAATAAATGGCATCAACCAGACGCTGAACAACATACTGCTGCTGATCTCCCCCGCCGTTGGAGGCTTCATTCTCGGTACGATGGGAATACAATGGACCTTTCTCATAGACGTTAGCACCGCCCTCCTGGCGATCGTCATTATAGCGGCGATCAGGGTAAAGGCGCAGCCACGGAAAACAGCTCCTAATGGAAGCATCATCGCTGAACTGAAGAGCGGCGTCCGCTACACGCTGGACAACCCGCTTTTGAAGACCATCACGATCTGCTGCGCCGTCAGCTTCATCCTCATCACACCGGCAGCCTTCCTCTCGCCGCTTATGGTGGCGAGGAACTTTGGCGGCGAAGTCTGGCGGCTCACCGCTAATGAAATTTTCTGGACCGCCGGTTCTCTGCTCGGCGGCGCCTATATCGCCTGGAGGGGCGATT
>JAEXGR010000081.1 GCA_023450745.1 Synergistota bacterium | reverse complement strand
TTTTCTGCTTTAATTTTTCCCTTTTCACCCCCTTTATTCCTAACGTATTTAGCCAGTTGCTAAAATCATACTGAGAGGTGATCTTTGTATCTACAATGCGGACTATCAGGTTTTTGTCCGTTTGTTTCGAAAGCAGCGAAAGATATTTTTTATAGTTTAGGGTGTCTCTCATACGGCGCTCATCCCATCCTTCTCTAGGCAGGAGGATGATATAGGAGTAGTATCGGTCTACAAATGGGAACTCAAAACTTTTAATAGTGCTGTTTTCGTAATATTTTAAGCGTTGATCCTGGAACATAATGTCGATACTTTGTACTTCGCCGTTGGGTTTGTAAAAGTCAGCCCGCTCCAGAGAAGTCTTGAAATCTTCCTCATAATTATTAAATGGGAACTCCCAGTCTGATTTAAAAAACACATCTTTTCCATCGGAACAAAAGTCCCCCCTGTCCTCTGGCGTATCCTCTATTATCTGGGCAAGGAGGGCGAAGTCGTCTATTGAGTCTCCGTTAATGGAGAGCGCTCTTTTCAGCTCGCGCCTCGTCTTTCTATCTGCGCTTCTGTATTCTTGTACCAACGTCATGGCGAGGTTATAGGGGGAAAACAAAATATTTCCCTCGGCATCGCCAGCCATCAGCGGATAGAGCTTAAAGGCAAATTTATTTATCGAAACGCCGGCCCTCCTGATCTTTTTAATATCGCTCTGCGATATCTTCCCCTCCCAGCCGGGAGGTTCGTCGGGGACGTAGCCTTCCCCGCGTCTCCATCGCGATTGAATTTGATCCCATTTCCAAGGCGGTACGCTTTTAGGCACGCTTAAAGCTGGAGCGGCAAAAGCCCCGCCAAGCGCCAGAAAGCACAGCGCTAACATTATTACCGATAATAACCGCCTCTGCTTTTTATTGGGTAAGAACATTTTCCGGCACTCCTTTTTTATTTATATACGTTTATCATTCAGATTTTCACTTTACTTTGAGTTAGAGCATTGCCACAAAAAATGACACCCCGCCGCCTATGGTATCCATACATGTTTGTGCTTCACATGAAATGGATTTTTGAGGCAGCTGGCTGTCATTCACCCATAATGCTAAAACGGGCCTTAGACCCTATAGCTTTGCGTCGCCGTCTTTAGACGGTTTTGCCTTTGACTCTTGTTTACACGCTTACGTATTGCGAAGGTACTTTATTACAGCTCAACTATTAAGCTGCTGGCCTTTATTCTTTGATACAGTTGAATCACTGGCTTCTGATAGCTTTTATATGGACCGCGTTATTTTATTTTTTATGCGCATGTACTAAGTAACTCAATTTTACCGTCTCGATCTTTAAGTGTCAACAAGTTTATTCATTAGGCAGAACTGCCGCCGCGGCAAGGATGGAGACGGACGGTGTGACTGCGCGCGGCCGCATGTACATGTGCGGCCCACACGCCTCCGTCGCTATTCTGGTATCCTCAGCCGCGGATATCAATTCCCGGAAATGCTTTGCGCAGAACCTCCGCGCTGGCCGCGGAGGCGTTCAGGTAGGACGGGTCAAGGCAGCCGTTGGGCTTGAAGAGTTGGAGACGCCAATGAGCGTCGTCGGCCAACTGGCGGCGGATGACGCGGAGGTCGTCCGCCGTCAGCAGCGCCGGGATATAGGTCGTGCGAAATTCGTAGGCCGGCGCGTGGGATTTGATGATCTCTACCGAGGAGAGGATTTTTTCGATATCGACCGCCGTACCGGTCAGCCTTCCATAGGCGGCGCAGTCAAGGGGCGCTTTGACGTCCATCGCCGCGTGGTCCACAAGCCCCTCGGCGAAGAGGGCGCGCAGTATCTCCGGGCGCGAACCGTTGGTGTCGAGCTTCACGGGAAGAGACAGCGCCCTGACTCGGCGCAGCAGCGGCGCGAGGCCGGGCCACAGCGTAGGCTCGCCGCCGCTTATGACGACTCCGTCGAGGAAGGCGGCGCGGCGCTCGATGTCCGCCATTATTTTATCAAGCGGCAGCGCCTCCGCGCGCGAGAGCGCGAGCGCCCCGTTATGGCACCACGGGCAGCGGAAGTTGCAGCCGCAGGTAAAGATCACCGCCGCGACATGGCCCTCCCAGTCTAAAAAGGAGGCGGGGAGATATCCCCCCGCCCTTATCTCTTCTGTCTTTTCCATCTCTTACGCGGGCATCGTCACGGGGCGGCGCGCGCGGTCTTTAAGTTCGCCGCGCTTTCCGGCGTTCCACGAGGAGGTTCGCGTGAAGTATCCCGTAACGCGCGTGATGCCGTCGACGTCCTCGGAGCCGCAGAGCTCGCAGTGGTCCGAGAGGCCGCGCTCCATGTGGCTGCACTCGTTGCAGATGGTAAACTCGGGGCTGAAGGCCACCTGGGCGTTCTCCGAGTATTTGAAGGTCTTCATCACGAACGAGGCGAGCGCGCGCGGGTCGGGCTTGTGTTCCCCCATCCAGACGTGCGTGATGGCCCCGGCCTTGATCATCGGGTGGAGAGCCCCCTCGCGCATCACCTTGTCGATGGGGTCCTGCACGAGTTTGTAGTTGAGGTGCGTGCTGTTCGTGTAGTATATCTCGCCGGTCTCAAAGCTTCCCTTGATGTACTTTTTCGCCACGTCGGGATAGGCGCGGAGGTCGAGCTTCGCGAAGCGCAGCGCCGTGCTCTCGGCGGGCGTCTGCTCGAGCACGATCTTGAGGCCGTAGCGCTCCGAGAGCTGCTGGCATTTGAGGTCCATATACTGAATGACGGCGCGCCCCAGGGTCTCCGCCTCTTCGCTTTCGTGGAGCTGGGCCCCCGTCATCGCCTGCACCATCTCGTTGAGGCCGAGGATGCCGATGAGGTGGCTCGCCTTGCGCATCCGCAGGTAGGGCTCGTCGTCGTGCGAGACGCAGAGCGCCGCCAGCGGCCCCTTCACCCCGAGGTCTAAGATGTTCTTGATAAAGGCGCGTTTCTGGAGGTGCGCCTTCGCGGCCAGCTCCATTTCGGCGTCGATGATGTCAAAGAGCAGTTCGTCGTCGCCGTTCGCCTTGTAAGCGGCGCGCGGCAGGTTGAGCGTGATGTTCTGCAAAGCGCAGTAACGCATCTTCCAGGGGTGCTTCGCCTCGTTGAGGTCCTCCGGCGTCAGCTCGAAGGAGAGGCGGCAGCACTCGGAGAGCTTCGCCACGCCGCCGCGGTCAAACACGTAATAGGTGCTGCCCTTCTCGGAGGAGAGACGGCAGGCGTGGTCAAGGCACTCCTCCCAGCCCTCTTCTTTGAAGAAGTAATCGGTGATGTGAAGCAGCGGCTTCGGGAAGAAGAAGGGCTGGCCGCGGCTGTCGCCTTTCATATAGACGTCGAAGAGCGCCTTGAGGAACATCTTCGATTCCTTGTCATACTCGGCGTAGGTCTTGCCGGTGAACTTGCCGCCCGGTCCGATCGCGGGGACGTCGCGGAAGTGGTTCGGTATCTCATAGTAGAGGTTGACGTCGGTGAAGGCCACCTGGCCGCCGCGCCCGCCCGCGAGCTGGTTGAACTCGAAGATCAGCTGCTGCGCGAGCTGCAGGTACTGGTCGTAGCTCCAGCCGACCGTGTAGGGGGCGAAGAACATGTTGACCGCGTCCCAGCCGATGGCGCCCGCAAAGTGGTTCTGCAGCACGGAGGTCATCTTCAGCATGTGCGCGAGCAGGACGTCGGCGTGCTTCGCGGGGTTGGAGACGCTCGTGATCGAAGGGATGTTGAGCCCGTAGCGCGCCGTATAGGCGACACTCTGTCCCGAGCAGTAGGGACGGTTCACCATGCCGAGGTCATGAAGGTGGATGTCGCCCTTGAGGTGCGCGTCGGCGACGTCTTTCGTGAAGACCTTGGTCAGCGCGTATTCCTTGAGGACCATCTCCGCGATCGAGAGGTTGATCGACTCGGGGTTGTGGCTCGTGTTGCTGTTTTCCTTGTTCTTATTGAACATCATCGTCTCAAGGTCGTGGACGGGAAGGCCGATGCGCGAGTGGTCCGCCAGCTTGGCGTCAAGGCCGCGCTGGAAGAGCTTGACGTTGACCATCTCGCGGATGATCGACGTCGTCACGTTCGCGCGTCCGTATTTCAGAAGATCGTCCTCCACCTCAAGCGCGATTCCCTCAGCGGTGGCGGGGTCCGTTCCCGCCTCGATGATCAGCGCGTCGCGAATCCGGCTCGCGTCCCAGGGGGAGCGTTCCTCCTGCGCCAGCGCGTCAACCATCAGGGCGAGGTCCGTCGACTCCCCTTTATTTTCAAACAAATGTCCCTGTCTGCCAAAATTATTCATAAGTTCTTCAACCATTGCGGTGTGCCTCCTTATCGTCCAAAAGCCTCGCTATTTCGCTCGTGAAGCTCGATATGTCGGTAAATTCCCGGTAAACCGAAGCAAATCGCACATAGGCGACTTTGTTGATTCCGCGCAGCTCATCCGCCGCCATCTCTCCAAGCACAGTCGTGGATATCTCTCCCTGCCCCGAGGCGCGGACCCGCTCCTCGATGCGCGCGGCGGCCGCTTCAAGAGCCTCAAGCGCCACCGGCAGTTTTTCGCAGGCATGCTGAAAGCCGCGGAGAAGTTTATCCCTGTCAAAGGCCTCCCGCCGGCCGTCTTTTTTTACCACCCAGAGGTAGCTTTTTTCCTCCAGCCGCTCGTACGTCGTGAAGCGGCTCTGGCATTCGGGACATTCCCGCCGTCTGCGGTTGACGCGCCCCTCGTCGGAACTGCGTGTCTCTATCACTCTGGTCTCGGGGGCGCCGCAAACGGGACATCTCATTATTTATTCCTCCAGCCGCTATATATGTTCAACCAGATGATTATAACACTATATATGGTGTTATGGTAGGCAATTTTTACGCCATTGACGGCAATGAGGCGGGAGGTTCATTTTTTATGGATGCCGCCGGCCGCCTCCTAACGAAAAAACCCACGCGGCCAAAACAAAATAAACCTTGACCGTTAAAATCAGGGAAACGTATAATTTTTCAATATTCGCGCAGCCGGCAGTCGCCGTTTGGGCAAACGACGCGCCGCCCGCCGCCGGCGCCAAGGAGGCTCCGCCATGCAGGATCTCGAAAAAATCATAGAATATGCGAAATTATCCAGGGCTTCCTATAAATCGGAGGCCGCCATGAGGAATTTTTTAAATGACGGCTCCGGCCTTAACAAAAAATACGCCGTCGTAAAATTTCGGGACCACAAAGCCAGCGGCTTTCAGTGTTATTTATTGAAAGACACGGACGGCGGCTATGTGTTCGCCTTCAGAGGCACGGAATTCATCAGGGAGCCGGTGAAGGATACGATCTTGACGGACGCCCGCATGATGCTCGTCGGCGCGCCTCAGCAGATGTACGACGCGCTGGAATTCGTCGCGGAGATGCGCAAGCGATACGGCCTCGCCGAAAGCGACGCGGTGCTTACCGGACACAGCCTCGGCGGCTCGCTGGCCGCGATGGCAAGCTACGTTTTCGGGTTTGAGGCGTATGCCTACAACCCCTACGGAATCGGCAAGCTGATTCGGTCGGCCGGCTGTGCGGACGCGGGACGCGAAGCGAATAAACGCCGCCGCGGCGGGGCGGCGCCGACCATCGGCGAGCGCATGAAAGAGCTCGGCGTCACCGTCAAAAAGAGCGAAAATACCATCCACAGCTACGTCAATCTGGGCATGTTCGCGCCGGATTTCGTCGCCGGCCTGCTGACTTCCATGACCGCGTCGTCACACGTGGGCAATGTCCGATACCTGAAAGACGCTCCCGGCAACTGGCTTAGCATAATCGACAAGCATACCTTAGCGAAGACCCTGGAAAATCTCCGCCATCAACGGTGGGCAGACGAGGCGGAGGCAAAGGGCTGCCTGAGACGCCGCTGCGCGGAGTGGCTGGCGCGCGAAGACGCGGGACCCCCCTTCTCCGCCGCGCTCCGCCGGCACGCGGCGGAGAAACGCCGCGGACGCCGCCCCGCGCGGCCGGCGCAAAGCGGCAGAAAACACTCTCGCCGCAAAGCCTTGACGCGGCAACGTATTGCGTATATCTTTTTAAAATATTTAAAATTCCTCAAAGGAGGAAGGTAATTTGCAAATTGCAGTGCTGGTAAAACAGGTGCCCGCTGTGGACACGGTGAAAATAGACGAAAAGACGGGCACGATGATACGCGACGGCGTGGAGGCGGAGCTCAACCCGCTCGACCTGCACGCCGTCGAAGCGGCGGTCAGGATCAAGGAATCCCGGCCGGGAGTCGAAATAACGGCGGTGACTATGGGCCCCCCGGCGGCGCAGAAGGCCGTCAAATATGCCATCGCGATGGGGTGCGACCGGGGGCTGCTGTTATCCGACCGGAAATTCGGCGGCGCGGACACCCTCGCCACCGCCCGCACGCTCTCCCGCGCGCTGCTCAAGGCGGGGCCTTTCGACCTCCTCTTCGCGGGCGAACGCGCCACCGACGGCGAGACAGGACAGGTGGGGCCGGCCTGCGCCGCGCTGATGGGGGTCTCGGTCCTCTCATACGTCAGCGCGATCGAGGAGCTCACCGATGAAAAGATTCGCGTCGTGCGCGCCGTCGAGGGCGGGCATGAGACGATCGAGTCGCCGCTTCCCGCAATCGTCATCCCCGTGAAAGAGATGAATATCCCGCGCCTCTGCACCCTCGGAGGCAAGCTCCGCGCCAAAGCGGCGGCGGTGCCGCTGGAGACCGCCGACGACCTCTCGATGGACGCGGCGGAGACGGGGCTTACCGGATCGGCGACGCAGGTCGTCAACGTGACATATCCGAAGGTCACGCGCCAGGGACGCCGGATCATAGCAGCCGACGGCCCCGACGCGGCAATCGCGGAAATCATGAACGTACTTGAGGAAAAGAACTGCCTGGAAGAGACGGGAGGCGACGTGAGATGAAAAAGACAGCAGAGGTCTGGACCTTGGCCGAAGTCCGCGGCGGAAAAATACACCCCGTCTCGCGCGAGCTGCTCGCCTGGGGACGCGAACTGGCCGACGCGCTCGGCGCGCCGCTGGCAAGCGTCGTAATCGGCAGCGGCGTCAAAGCGCAGGCCGCCTCGCTCGCCGCCTACGGCGCGGACAAGATATATGTCGCCGACGCCGCCGAGTTTGAAAACTTCAAAGCCGACATCGAGGTGGCGGCGCTCGCCGACCTCATAGAGACATACAAACCGACGATCCTCATCGCCTCGGCGACGACGCAGGGACGCACCGTGATGCCGATGCTCAGCGCGCGCCTCGGCTGCGGGCTGACGGCGGACTGCACGGAGATGGCGATCGACCCCGCCACCAAACGCCTCATTCAGACGCGGCCCGCGATCGGCGGCAACGTCATGGCGGACATCAAGACGAAGGGGCGCGACCCGCAGATGTGCACCGTGCGCCCGAAGTCCAAACGCCCGCTCCCCGCGGACGGCTCGCGCCGCGGCGAAGTGATAGAGTTCGTCCCGCGTGAAGACGTTCTCTCGTCGCTCCTCAAATTCATAAAATTCACTCCCGAACAGGCCGTGGGGCTGCCGCTGCAGGAGGCGGAGATCATCGTCGCCGGCGGCAAGGGGATGAAAAACGCGAAAAACTTCGCGCGCCTGGATGAGCTGGCCCGCCTTCTCGGCGGCTCCGTC
Source organism: Synergistota bacterium (assembly GCA_023450745.1). Lineage (GTDB taxonomy): Bacteria > Synergistota > Synergistia > Synergistales > Synergistaceae > Cloacibacillus. Next base: position 14,109 of record JAEXGR010000081.1, on the reverse strand, counting down.
GGCGCCTCGCGCATGGCCGTAGACCTCGGCTGGGCCCCCTACTCCGCGCAGGTCGGCCTCTCGGGAAAATCAGTCACGCCCCGCCTCTACCTCGCCTTCGGCATCTCGGGCGCGGTCCAGCACATCGCGGGAATGTCCGGCGCGGAGACGATCATCGCCGTCAATCAGGACCCCGAGGCCCCCATCTTCCGCGTCGCGGACCTCGGCGTGCAGGGAGACGCGATGGAAATACTGAACGCCCTCACCGAAGCGGTCAAGAAATATAAGGAACGCCATTGATGGTTCGATACGGCGCGGTAACGGAAGAGATATATAAAGAGCTGCTGGCCGTCACCGGCGCAGGCGGCGTGATAATGAACGACGCCTGCGCCCTCGACAACTACGCCTGGGACCAGGCGGGGCGCATCTGGGGACATCCGCCGGAGGCGGCCGTCAGACCCGCGGATACCGCTCAGGTCGCGGCGGTGATGAAGATAGCGAGCCGCGAACGGATTCCCGTAACGCCGCGCGGCGCGGGCAGCGGCCTCAACGGAGGCGCCGTGCCGCTCGCGGGCGGCATCGTCCTCTCGCTTGAGCGTATGAACCGGATACTGGAAATCGACAAAATCAACCGCGTCGCGGTCGTGGAGCCGGGAGTCGTCACCAACGATCTCTGCCGCGCCGCCGCCGAAGAGGGCTTCCTCTACGCGGGCTATCCCATGAGCACCGAGACCAGCTTCATCGGCGGCAATTTCGCGACAAACGCCGGCGGCGGCAAGGTCATCCGCTACGGCAACACGCGCCGCCACGTCCTCGGCGCGGAGGCGGTACTGCCCTCGGGCGAGATAATCAACTTAGGCGGACGTTTCCGCAAGGACACCTGGGGCTACAGCCTGCTGAACCTGCTCGCGGGCAGCGAGGGGACCCTCGCCGTCGTCACAAAGCTCATCGTCAACCTCGAGCCCAAGCCCGGCAGGACGGTGAACCTGCTCGCTTGCTATCCGACGCTGGAAGAGCTCGTCGAGAGCGTCGCGAAGGTGATCGGCTCCGGCAAGCGCATCATCTCCTGCGAGTTCATGGACAAAAACCTCGTCAAATATACGACGGAATATCTCGGCTGCGCGCTGCCCGAACAGGAGCGCAGCGAGGGCTACCTGCTGATACAGGTCGAGGGCGACACGGAGGCGCAGCTTGAAGACGGCTACGAAACGGTAGGCAAGCTCTGCCTGGAGTGCGGCGCCTTCGAGGTCTTCGTCGCCGAAAGCCGCACCGACTCAGCGGCAATGTGGAACGTGCGCCAGAACGGCCTCGAAGGGATGCGCGCGCGCGACCCGCACGCCTGTGCCTCGGGCGACTTGATGGTGCCGCTTTCGGCGGTGCCCGAGATGATACGCCGAATCAAAAAGATCAGCGACAAATGGCAGGTCGAGATCGGCATCATCTCCCACATCGGCGACGGCAACATCCACCCGATCCCGCTCAAGCCGGCGGGGATGACCCCCGAACGCTGGGCGCAGTACGCCGAAGAATTTTTTGCCGTGCTCATCCGCGAGGCGATCGCGCTGGGCGGCGTCGGCAGCGGCGAGCACGGCGTCGGCCACGTTAAGCAGAAGGTGCTGATGGAGAGCAAATCACCCGCCGAACTTGAGGTCATGCAAGGCATAAAGCGGGCCTTCGACCCTTATAATATAATGAACCCCGGCAAGATGTTCTCACCGCTGGGGTAGCTTCAGACAAAAACATCAGACAGCGCGCCCTCTGCATAAGAAAGGCGCGCTGTTTTCTTTTTCGCGGCGGACGGCAACTTTTTCATCCCCCGGCGGCTGTGTTATGGACTGCGTTCCGCGCACCCGCACGAAACGGCTTGAACTGTTTATTTTAATATAGTCCCGCGGCCAGCGGCACGACAAACACCGTAGCCAGCCCCGCCACCGCCACCGCGAGACTGCTCATGGCCCCCTCCGCCTCGCCCATTTCAAGGGCCTTTACGGTGCCGATGGCGTGAGCGCTGGTACCGATGGCCAGCCCTTTGGCCACCGGGTCGGTTATCCGAAAAAGCGCCGTCACCGGCTCGGCAATGATGTTGCCGAGGATGCCGGTGATGATTATTGCGGCCACCGTGACGGTGACTATGCCGCCGGCCTCCGCGCTGACTCCCATGCCGATGGCCGTCGTTATCGACTTGGGCAGCAGCGTCACATAGACGGTGCGGCTCAGCCCCAGACAGCGGGCCATGACGAAGATGCTCGCGGCGCTGGCCGCGACCCCCGCCGCGATGCCGCAGAAGATCGCCGCGGCGTGACGTCTGAGCAGGCGGAGCTGCCGGTAGAGCGGCAGCGCGAGGCAGACGGTCGCGGGCGTCAAAAAGTAGCTCAGGTATTTCGCGCCCCGCTCATAGCTCCGGTAGGGAATGCCTCCAAGCGCCAGCAGCGCGATGATAAGGACGATGGCGACCAGCAGCGGATTCAGGAGGGCGCAGCGGAAGCGCCGGCGCGCCGCCAGGCCGGCGAGGTACGCCCCCACGCTGAGCGCGAGGCCGAAATAGGCCGAAGATGAGATAAATTCCCTCATTTCCCGCCGCGCCTCTCTTTCACCCGCATCACGAGTTCGGCGGCTTTTCCCGTCACCGCCATCACCACGACGGTGGAGGCGAAAATGATGAGCGAGAGCGGCGCAAGCAGCGCGCGGACCTCGCCCGACAGTTCAAGCAGCCCGACGGCGGGCGGGATGAACATCAGCGGCATCGCCTCCAGCAGAAAACCGCCGGCATCCTCGACGTCGGAAAGCTTTACAAGGCCGGCACAGAGGGCGGCCAGGAGGATAAAGAGCCCATAGACGCCCGCGGGGACTGGCAGGGGCAGCAGAAAGTTGAGCAGCTCGCCGAGCGTCGCGGCGATAAAGATGATGAATATCTGTTTGGCATATTTCATTTGACGGCCTTATTTCTCTAAATGTATAAAGTATTAAAAGATTTTATCGAGTGTCGCGGCAGAGAATGGCGGCGGCGGCGCAGGCGGCGGCGACCGCGGTGCTCGCGCGCATTATGCGCCGTCCGAGCGAGATGGGGATGAAGCCCTCCGCGAGCAGCCGTTCGCTTTCGTGCGGGGCCCAGTCGCCCTCGGGGCCGACGGCGATCGCGACGCGCGGCGCGATATCTATCTCCCGCAGCTGTCTCGTCTCCGGCGACAGCAGCGCGGCCAAACGCTGCGGCGGCAGCTTTCCAAAGTCCATCGCGGCGAAGGCAACGGGTTCGTGCAGCAGCGGCGGCGTCGCGGCCCCCGCCTGTTTCGTCGCCTCGTCGAGGATTTTGCGCCAGCGCGCCGTCTTGTCGGCGAGCTTCGTCCCCTCGTAACGGGGGACGCTTCTTTCGCAGCTCAAGAGGTGTATTTCGCGCACGCCGGTCTCGGCGCAGAAACGCAGCGCGTCGTCCAACTGATCGTTTTTCAGCAGGGCAAGCAGCAGTTCGATCCGGGGCGAAAATACGTCTTCCCTGACACGCGACATTTCGCGCGCAAAGACGGACTCCCCGCGGCATTCAAGTTTCAGCGCGATCTTTTCGCCGTCCAGCAGCCCCTCAACCAGCGAGCCGGTATAACAGCGGCGGACGCGGATGAGATGGTGCGCCTCCTCCGCGTCTATATGCCACAGTCCGTTATCGAAGGCGCACCGCTCGAGCCTAAGCCTTGGCAGCGACACCCCACCATTCTCCCTTTACAAGCTCTTCGACGGGCGACATCTTCGCCGCGGCAAGCGCTTTGAGAAACACCGGCTTCTCCTTCTCCAGCATACCCGAGAATATCGCCACCCCCTCTTTGCCAATGACGGCGGGAACATCCGCGACCATCGTCGTCAAAGGATCGAGCAGGATGTTCGCCGTCAGGATGTCGGCGGTATGGCCAAAATCCTTCAGCAGGTCCCCCGCCGCGAGGTCTATCTTATCCAGATCAAGATCGTTGAGTTCGAAGTTCTTGCGCACCTCTTCGATGACCGTGGGGTCGATGTCGCGCGCGTAGGCGCGGGCCGCGCCCATTTTAAGAGCGCCGATCGTCAAGATCCCGGAACCGGTGCCGATATCGGCGGTCGTGACGCCGGGGCGGATATATTTTTCCAGCAGTTCGAGCACTATCTGCGTGCTCTCGTGATATCCCGTGCCGAAGGCGCTTCCGGGGTTGATGTACAGCGCCATGCGGTCCGCCGGCTCGGTGCCCTTGTGCCACGGCGCAAGGACGACGAGGCCGCGTCCTACGGGAAGCGGAGGGAAGGCCTCTTCCGCCGCCACGTTCCACGGCTGGTTCTCTATCTTTCCCCAATCCTCGACTTCGACTCCGGGGAATTCTTTCATCGCCTCAAGGAGCTTCGCCCTCCAGACAGCTATCTCCTCGTTGCTTCTGTAATACATGCGCAGCCGCGTATTTCCGTCGGGAAGCTCCTGCAGCTCCGTGCCGATGCTCTCTGAGATATCCGCGAGCGAGAAGAGGTTGTCCTCCTGCCCGGCCGCAGATTTTATCGTTATGTACCACCAGTAATTATCGTTGCTTTGCATGGCAGTCAGCCCCTTTCACTATCACAGTCCAACGGCAAACAAAAGGCGTCATCCGGTCTTTTGCGCGCCGCTCTCTTCGCCAGCTAATTGTACTCTATTATCGTCTTTTTATGATATGTTTTTTCATTGAATTTATAGACAAAATTATTTTTATAAGTCTTTACAAGTATTCATCGAACGTGTTTTAAAGAGACCTAAATCAAGGCCTTAAGAAGCCCGTACCCATCTCCGAAAAATCTCTCTTTTCATCTACAACGACAAGAGAGGTTGTGACCTATCGGGAATCCCCTCCTGCACTCTTTATATCACTGTCATGGACAGCGAGTATTCGAGCGCTAGTTTTCCAATAACATCTCTAATTCCGTCAATTTTCCACCAGGCACCTCCCGCTCATAGCGATGTCCTGTGAAATGGAATCCTGCTTTTTCATAAAAACAAATTGCATTTTCATTGCCAAGCAAAACATAAAGAGCGACCAGCCTGCCGGAAAGCCTTGCCAGCGCCTCGTTTAACAAACTTTTGCCTATTCCCTGTCTGTGATACGCTTTCAGCACATACAACCCCTGAATTTCTGCGGCGTTTTGTATGCTGATATGCTCTCGCGATATATTACTATAGCCGCAAAACCCCACCACAGTATCGTTTACTATTGCGACCAATACGTCGTTAGGGTGATCTTTCGCAATGGCTATACTGCGCTCTAACGATGTTTTTTGTAAAAATTCCGGCGGCATGAGATTTGAATATGTTTCTAGCCAAGAGACATAATGCACATATCCTCTCCCGGCGGCATCTTCATCGGTTGCGTCTTTAATTGTAAAGTTCATGGATATTCCCCATTACTGCGTAAACCGCGTTTATTAATTGAAAGTTCGCTTGACGGCGTCAGCATAGCACAATTATATAAAGTTTTCTACCGCGTACCCTTTTTCTATTTGAGAAATGGCAGAACCCCGCTTCCATATACAGTTTAGGTAAACAAGCTGCGCCCGCTTTCGCTTATGCGGCAGGCAAGGGGACAAGAGCAATTGGCGTCGTGATTTCAAGCGCCTTGACGTGTGAAAAAGCCAATATTTGCAAGAGCCGTCACGCCTTTTGGTTTTACGCCTCAAAATATAATTCTGCTTTTATATACACGCGTCTGGCGATTTTTGCGCCTTTAGCCGAAAATAGATGCTATACTGGGCAAAAATCGGAGGTACGGTTATGAAAAAATTTATCATCGCCATCATCTTCGTCCTGCTCGCTTCGACAGCGCACGCCGCGGGAGCGGCGAAGAATTTCTGCGGGACGACGGAAACGATGCTGAACGCGGACTACTGGATCAGGCAAACAAAAAAAGCCCATCAGACGATCCTTACGCCAAAAGAGATAGAAACCCTTTCGTTAATCATAAAAAAGGCTCCCGGAACCTATTGTACCGACATCCTGGCCTATCCCGAGATGCTTCCGCGCGGGATAGTTTTAGAGAAGATGGCGAATTTCTCCGCGCGTCCGAAAGGCAAGCGCTTCGTCGGGACCGCTGAGGCGGATGAATCCTTCTGGCAGCGCGTCGAAAAGAACGCGAACCGCGAGGCGGTAAAGGAGACGGCGATCATACGCTTCGGCGTCGCCGCGGAGAACGGCATCATCCGAACGCTGCCCAGCGGGGAGGCCCTCTACGGCGAACCGGACGACATCCTCTTCGATATGAACGTGGAGAGCGCCGTCAAGATATGGGAACCGCTGGCGGTGCTGCATGAATCGGCCGACGGGGAATACTTCTTCGTCGAAAGCCCCTGCTGCGCCGGCTGGATAAAAAAAGAGACGGTCGCGCTGACCGACAAAAAAACGCTGAATGAGCTTGCCGCGCGCGACTTCTATGTAGTCACGGGGAGCCGCGCGGCCACCGACCTTAGCACTGCGGAGCCGGCAGCCGGGCGGCGGGAGTTCTTCATGGGGACCAGGCTGCCCGCCGCCGGCGGGGAAGAGGCTGTCGGCGGCGTCTCCACCGCCTTCAGCCACAGCGTGCTCGTGCCGAATCGCAGCGATGACGGCGCGCTCCGCGTCGTCACCGAGCGTCTCCCGCGCGGCGCGGACGTAACGCGCGGCTGGCTTCCGTATACGCAGGCCAACGTGATCAAACAGGCCTTCAAGATGCTCGGCGAACGCTACGGCTGGGGCGGCACTTACGGCGCGCGCGACTGCAGCTCCTTCACGCGCGACATCTACCTCACCTTCGGCATCGAGCTGCCGCGCAATTCGCGGCCGCAGGCGCTGACCCCCGCGAGGCATGTCGACGTTTCAAAGTTCACGGCGGAAGAAAAGGAAAGGCTGATCGCCGCCGCCCCCGCGGGAACCCTGCTGCAAATGCCGGGGCACATCATGCTTTATCTCGGTACGGTAAGAGGCAAACCCTACATCATCCACGCCGCCTATTCGCTCGGGCCGTCGGGCGGCGGCACGACGGGCGTCAGGACGCTCAATTGCGTCGCGGTCACCGATATGGAGATGACGCGAAGAGACGGCAGCCGGGTCATTGAAAATATCGCGAACATGAATATTATAAGATAGACGCAAAAGGGGCCGCCTTATGCTGCGGCCCCCTTCTGTTTCATGCTTATCTGTAAAAATTATCTTCCGAGCATCATCAGCGCGAAGACCTTCGCCTCGTTGATCAGGTGTTCGATTTGCGCGTATTCGTTCGGCATGTGGGCGCAGTCCGCCTCCTGCCCCCAGACGACGGCGGGGATGCCCTCTCTTCTAAAACAGGCGCCGCAGGTGCCGCCGCCGATGCCGCCGACCCGAGGCGTAATCTTCGGGAAGACCTCCTTCACCGCAGCAAGCAACGCCGTGACGGCGGGAGCGTCGCTCTTCGTCGGCTCCGGCGCGGACTCGTACTGCGGGAAGCGATAGCTTATCTTCACGCCATATTTTTCCTGCGCCTTTTTAATCTCGGCCTCGACAATCTTTTTCACCTCTTCGAGCGGCACCGCCGGCAGTACGCGGCAATCGAAGCAGAGGACCTCGACGCCCGGCACGGTGTTAATGTTCGCCACGTTGGCGCAGCGCCTCGTCGGCTCAAAGGTCGACTCGGCGGGGGAAAAGAGTTCGTCGCGCTCAGGGAAGGCGGCGTGCAGCGCCTCGTCAAGCGAGACAGAGAAGCCGTTGGCCGCGCGGCAGGCGTTGATTCCCAGGTTCGGCACGCTCGCGTGCACCTGTTTTCCCTCGACGGTGAACTCTATCCAGCAGGCGCTCTTCTCGGCGATTTCGATAAAATCCGCCGCCTCCGTTCCCGCGTCGGGAACGACGACGAGGTCGTCTTGACAGAAGAGCCCCTTCTTTATCAGATACTTTATCCCGTGGGTGCTGCCAACTTCCTCATCCGCGACGAAGGCAAGGCAGACCTCGTATTCCGGCGTGAGGCCCAGCTCTTTGACGGCATAGAGCGCGTACAGCGAGGCGGCGACCTCCTGCCCGTTGTCATTAACGCCGCGTCCGTAGATGCGCCCGTCTTTGACGACGGCCTTGAAGGGGTCCGTCTCCCAGAGAGAACGTTCGCCCTCCGGCACGACGTCGGTATGCGCCACGATCCAGAGGCGGCGCTTCGTCTTTCCCGGGAAACGAACGACGATATTCGGACGCTCGCCGCCCGCGGCGTGCGGGTCCGCAGAGGCGTAGACCGTCACGTCGTCAAAGCCAAGTTCTTTTATTTTCTTCAGGAGGTACTGCGCCTTGTGAAACTCGCCCTCGCCGCCGTCAAGCGGGCTGATCGCCGGGTAGGAGATCATCTCGCCGAGGGTCTCCACCATCTGCGGCTCAAGCGATTCGATTCTTGTAAAAAGCTCTTTATTCACCACGACACCCCTTTTCTATCTTTTAAGGACAAAGATTACATTCACCACCATTCTATACCACAAAAATGTTTTTTTACAGCGTCAATGATAGAGAATCAGGCGCATATAGGTAAAAACGCCGGGCGGGCCGCCCGGCGTTGAGTCCCTTTACATTTGAGACGCCGGCGGCGTTTCTTACAGAGCGGCCCGCGCCCCCGCCTTTACCGCAGCGATCGTCTTCTCCACCGCTTCGTCGCTCATCCCCGTACTCAGGCCGAACATCACGGCGCGGGAGAGAAGCGACTCGGCCTGCGCCATCGTCTTTGGCGCGTATGAGGGGGTGATGTTGCCGAAGTATTCCTTCTCGCCCATCTCCTCAAGAGCCCGCCAGTGTTTGGCGTAGTGCCAGGTGTTGTCGGCGATTATCGCGCCGCCGGACGCCGCCTGAAACTTCTTCGCCGCCTCCGCGGTGGGCAGCATAAAGACCACGTGAGTCGCGGTGTCGCCCGCCGCGTCGTGCATGGGGCGCGGCGCGAGCCCCGCCGCGACGCCGGCGTCGACGATCCTTTTCTTGGCGGCGCGCAGCGCCGCTAGCGCCCGCGGCATCTTCTCCAACGCGACGACGCCGAGCGCCCCCTGCACCTCGCTGATGCGGTAGTTGACGCCGAGCCCGAATTTTCCCTCCGCGCCGCGGTCGTGCTCTTTGCTGTGAATGTGGCCGTGGTCGTGATAGCAGTCCATCCGGTACCAGATATCATGGTCGTCGGTGAAGACCATGCCGCCCTCGCCGACGGTGAGAGTCTTGTTCGGGTCGAAGCTCCAGGCGCCGCAGGTGCCGAGGCTGCCGAGGGCGCGCCCCTTGTATGTGCCGCCTACGACCTCGCAGGCGTCCTCAACGACCGCGATCTTATGCCTTTCGCCAAGCGCCGCAAACTTATCCATGTCGGCGGCGACGCCGAACATGTGGACCGGCATTACCGCCTTCGTCCGCGGCGTGATACGCCTCTCCGCCGAGGCCGCGTCAAGGCTCAGCGTTTCATCAAGCTCGCCGAAGACCGGCACGGCGTCGCAGGCGACTATTGCCTCCACCGTCGCGATGAAGGTAAAAGGCGAGGTGATCACCTCGTCTCCCGGCCCCACGCCAACCCCCTTGAGCGCCGTTATCAGCGCCGCCGTACCGCTGGAGAGCGCCAGCGCGTACCGCGAACCGGTCAGCCGCTTTGCCGTCTCCTCAAAATCCTCCGCCCGGTAAATCCCCCCGCGCGCATCGTGCGAGCCGTAGCGATGTACCATTTTGCGTTCGATGACATCCGCGACCGCCTTTATCTCGTCGCTGTTAAAAATTTCCGCGCCTGCCATTTTTCGTCACTCCCCTATTATTCTTGCGTAGATTTTTTCTATGTATTCCCGGGTGACAACATCCTTCCACCCGTTTCCGAAACAGCTGTGCCAAAGCTTCTCCATGCCGAGCGCCGTCCGCGTCATCTTGGGGACGTCTTTCTCGCTGATCCCATAGCCGGCGGCCCTGGGCATTTCCAGGCCGTTGACCTCAAGAAAACGGCAGGTGTCGCCGTAACCGTCGGGATAGATGTCTTCCAGGACGCTCATCGAGATCGTCACGGCTACGCTGTGCGGCAAATGCGGCGCGCTGTTGCTGAGACCGTAGGAGATGGCGTGGGCCGCGCCCACGCGCCCGCCGATGGTGCTGCTGCCGCCAAGCACGGAGGCCATCGCCGACTTTATCGCAAGCTCGGGACGATACTCTAAGAGGTCGTGCGCCAACACCTCGCGCGAAAGGGCGAGGCCGTCCCTCGCGTCTTCGATCGCATCCGGCGCGCTCGTCCTGCTCATCATTATTTCATAATGGTGGAAATAGCAGTCCATCATCGTAAAAAACCTATTGAAGTGCGGCGCGCCCGCCGATAACTGAGGGTCGATCACCGCGACCGCCGATTCCGCGTAGGGATTGTTGATGCCCAGTTTCTTCTCGGGACCGCGAAGCACCGCGATCGGGGTGATCTCCGCGCCCGTGCCATTAAGCGCCGGCAGCACCCAGATATCCGCCCCCTTGTTCATATCAAGGCCATACCCCTGGTAACACTGCGCCGGTTCTGGATTCGCAAGGCAGATGGCGACCGCCTTCGCGAGGTCCATCGTCGCGCCGCCGCCGACGCCGACGATGGTGTCGGGCTCCTCATCCAGCTGCTTTATCCGCGCGCGCAGCGAATCCACGTCGCCGGTGCGCGGCTCGGAAAAGGTCGCGTCGAAGATAAAAAGCTTATCCTGCGCGAATATTTTGGCAAACCGCGGCTGGTCTTTAAGCGCCCCGTCCGCGATGAAAAACGGCCTTTTGCCCCGCTCTTCCAATCGGGAGAGCAGGTCGTCCACACCGTCGCCGGAGAGCATGATCTCCGTAGGCACCGGCGTGCGCCACCAGGGCGAAAGCTCCGTAAAACTCTTTATATCAGCAGGTATATTCATCATCATTTTAACATTTCTCCTTACTACAAAAACCAACAGGCCATTTTGGGGCGAAGCGATAAGCGTCCGCCGCTATTTACATATCCGCCGCCGCAGGGAAAATCACAGGCCGGAGAAATATTTTTCTATTTTTATAAGGTCTTCGGGGGTGTCTATCTCAATCGTGTCGCGCGCCGCCTTCACGCACTTTATCGCGTTGCCGCGCTCGATGACGCGCAGCATCTCGAGACTCTCCGTCTTCTCCAGCGGCGTCTGCTCCGCAGCCGCGAAGTCAAGCAGAAAATCGCGCCGCCAGCCGTATGGTCCGATATGTTTATACCAAACGCCGCCCTCGTTACGCGGATAGGGAACCGGCGAACGGCTGAAATAAAGCGCGTGGCCATGGCAGTCAAAAACGGCCTTCACAATATTATTCGCGCGAACCTCGTCCAGATGCTCGATCCGCTTCACCAGCAGCGCGAGCATCACGGAAGAATCTCCGTCAAGCGCCGCCACCAGCGGATCGATCATATCCGCTCCCACTAAAGGGTCGTCCACCTGGACGTTTATGACATAATCGGAAGGAACCAGGCGCGCGACATAGGCGACGCGGTCGCCGCCGCTCGGAAGCTCCGGCGGCGTCATGACCGCCTCTCCGCCATGACGCGAGACGAGCTCGGCGATGCGTTCGTCGTCGGTAGCGACGACGACCCTGTCCACAGAGGCGCAGGCGGAAACATTATCAAGTACGCGGATAACAAGAGGAACGCCGGCAATATCAATCATCGGCTTGCCGGGAAGCCTGGTGCTGGAATATCGGGCTGGAATCACTGCAAGGGTCTTCATCCCTCTAACCTCCTTCGCAGGCAGCCTATGCAGTGTATGGCCGTCTTTAACGGCTTTCTCGGCTGCCAAATTTTGGTTAGAGGCAAAGATTACACCCAAACTTTTTACTTGTCAAGAAATTGGTAAATTATTTTCGGGCAAACAGCCGGGGATGCCGGACGGCGGCGCTTTTCACTTTCTCGGAGGATTCGCAGGCGCGGTGAACATCCGAGAGGGAAAGCCCTGGCGCCGCGTGCGGATATGACAAGCGCCCCGCGTAAACCGGCAGTTCCGTACGGGGCGCGAAGAGATTTATTTCGTTTCCAGCTCGTATATCGTCCAGCGCAGGGATTCGGCTTTGCGGCAGACTTTGTAATCCCCCTTGAGGAAAAGGTCCTTAAAAACCGCCTCTCCGCCCGGCTCGATCGTCGTCTTTTCTATATAGACGTCGCCTACCTCCTGACGCCTGTTATTAAGAAAGGCAAGCGCGGCGTTGAATACCACGGTTTTGTCGCCCCTGTTCTTCAAAATCAGACTCACGCCGCTCTCCGTCACCCTAAGCCCCCGGTAAGAGACAGGGTCCCCCTCCGGAACGTATCCCTTCTTGCTAAAGGCGGCAAACGAGGCGGTGGCAAAGCAAAGTATTATCAACAGCGCCGCCGTGATTTTTTTCATCGGCTCTTCCTCCATATTAAAAATCTCGTCGCTCTATTATAGCGGAAAATGGCGATTCGGCATATCACGGCGCGTGCCGAGGCAGCGGATACGAGCGGCTAAAAATAAAAAAACCCCGCAAACATAACGTCTGCAAGGTTATATAGACTATGGCGGAGAGTGGAGGACCTATTTACTAAGCGGCATAAAATGCCGTCTCCGCCTTATTTTTTCGCCTTAACCTTCACTAGCAAAATAGATTTAGATTAGGAATTTGACTTCAAAACGTTTCATATCCTGATAATAGAATAACCCTCAAAAGACAATAATACAAGTACCATAAAATATCAAAAACAAATACAGATATAGACACATAAATGAATATATACTTGACTACTATAGGGCTAAATGAATTTATATTAATTCAACACAATACTATTGTGTTAAACTCATTGAATGTGGTTTTATCCAGTGTCAGACTATATTAATCCCGTTTTTGACTTTTAGGGATAAAATTATCTATTGACTGAGTACAACATAATATGTATTATTGCATTGTTTAGTTGAATTATAAGAAAAATAGAAGGGACTGAATTTCTATGGAGTTAGTAGAACCTATCCGCGACACAAAGAAGCTTGAGAAGATGAAGAAACATCTTAAAGACAAGAGCATTCGGAATTATTGCTTCTTCACCGTCGGTATTAATTCCGGCCTACGCATTTCCGACCTTTTGAATCTGAAAGTCTCCGACGTGACTGAGGACAACGGAAGGCTGAAAAGCCGCATTACTATAACGGAACAAAAGACAGGCAAGACGAAAGACTTTCCCATCAGCGATTCAGCGGCCAAAGCTATCGCTGAGCAACTGAAGGAACTCAACACCGCTGACCGCGACGCTTTTCTATTTCCTTCTAGAGAAGGCCACAAAGCAATCACGCGCTTTCAGGCATGGAATATCCTTCATAATGCGGCTGAAACTGTCGGCATAAAGGATTCAATAGGCACTCATACTATGAGAAAGACATTCGGTTATCATGCTTATAAGATGGGAATGGACATTACAATCATACAAAAGCTACTCAATCACTCAAGCCCGGCTATCACGTTGTCTTACATTGGAATCACAAGAGACGATTTAGATAATGTCTATTTGAATCTGAACTTGTAATGTCCGGCTGTTCTCTTCTGCTTCTTCCCGCCTCAGCCGCAAGCTGGCTGTAGGTGCGGGCGGCAGGTCGCGGGGGGAAAAGCCGCCTTCAATGGTATGAAATACTCGCTCACATTTTTATTCCATTTTAACCGCCTTCGGCTTTACAGGCCATGACCTTATTTCATTCAGTCGCGTCATGCGGCTCTACAATCGCTTTTGGTGCTTTTCTTTTCTGGTATAATCACGTTTGACGGACTCTCAAGGTAAAGGGACTTTGAGGTAAGAAGTTACTCCCTAGAGGGAGGTGTTGCTGTGTCGCATGGCAGATACAAACCCTCTCAGGAAAACCGTAAAGCCTGTAAAAAGGCAAAGCGAAAGGGGCGTAACTTCGTGAGCACCCTGCTCCACTACGCCCCTTTGATTGAACTGCTTTTACGGTTGCTTGAGCTAGCCCTCAAGAGCCGTAGGTAAACCAATCTACCTGAGAGAATTATAACCGTGGTGCGTCTCTACCGTCAAGAGACGCGCTTTTATTGTTGGGCCGCATTAGCGGCTTGTTAATCTTCAAAGTAAAAGCGTCCCTTTCGAAGATCAGTGTTGCATTCAATCTGACGAATGGAGTTATTGCGTTTAATCTGACAAAGCGACATAAGAAACAACTAACAATTCCTTTCATCTCGAG